>NZ_BBVA01000009.1:0-281828 GCF_001652995.1 Micromonospora sp. NBRC 110037 | reverse complement strand
CTTAACGCCCGACGTTCAGCTCAGGTACGCGAGGATGCCGGGCAGCGGGTCGGCCGCCACGGCGGTGTCGACCACCAGGCGGGGGCCGATCAGCGGCTCGTACTCGGCGCGGCGGCGCAGCGTCAGCTCCCAGGTGCCGTCCTCGGGCGGGCGGGCCTCGACCCGGCGCCGGTGCTCCTCCTCGTCGCCGCAGTGCACCTCGATCACCCGCAGCGGCACGCCGGCCCGTTCGGCCACGTCGTGCCAGAGGCCCCGGGCGCTGGCGACCGGGTTCACCGCGTCGACCACCACGCTGAGACCCAGGCCGAGCTGCACCTCGGCCAGCCCGGCGACCGCGCCGTACGCGGCCATGCCCGGCACGTCGCCGGTGAGGCCGTAGCGGTGCAGGGCCCGCTCGACCGGGTCGACCGGCAGGACCGGGGCGCGCAGCGCGACGCCGACCCGGGCGGCGAGGGTGGTCTTGCCCACGCCGGGCAGCCCGGCGAAGGCGACCAGAACCGGGCCGCCGGAGCCGGGGCGGACCGCCTCCGGATCCACCCCGCCCGACGGGACGGCCGCGCCGGTCACAGCAGGTGCGGCCGGACGTCCTCGGCGGCCGCGTCACCGTACGACTCGGCGAGTCGCTTCACGAACAGGTCGCGGCGGACCTCGTACTCCTGGCCGCCGAAGTTCTCCAGCACCAGCGTGGCCAGCAGGCAGCCGACCTGGGCCGCCCGCTCCAGGCCGACGCCCCAGTCGAGCGCGGCGAAGAACCCGGCCCGGAAGCCGTCGCCGACGCCGGTCGGGTCGACCGCCTGGATCTCCCGCGCGATCGGCACCCGGATCGTGCCGACCTCCCGGCCGGCGATCTCCACGCCCTGCTTGCCCAGCGTGGTGACCCGCACCTTGACCCGGTCGAGCAGCTGCTCGTCGGTCAGCCCGGCCTTGCTCTGCAGCAGCGACTTCTCGTACTCGTTGGTCATCAGGTAGTCGGCGCCCTCGACCAGGCCGAGCACGTCCGCGCCGTCCATCCGGGCGAGCTGCTGGGACGGGTCGGCGACGAAGGCGTAGCCCCGGTCCCGGCACTCGCCGGAGTGGCGGATCATCGCGGCCGGGTCGTTGGCGCTGACCAGCACCAGGTCGAGGCCGCCGAGGCGCTGCGCGACCGGGTGCAGCTCGATGTTGCGGGCCTCGCTCATCGCCCCGGCGTAGAAGGAGGCGATCTGGCACATGTCGGTGTCGGTGGTGCAGACGAAGCGGGCGGTGTGCGCCACCTCGCTGACGTGCACCGAGTCGCAGTCGACGCCGTGGCGCTCCAGCCAGGAGCGGTAGTCGGCGAAGTCGGCGCCGACCGCGCCGAGCAGCACCGGGCGCAGCCCGAGCTGGGCCATGCCGAACGCGATGTTGGCGGCGGTGCCGCCGCGCCGCAGGACCAGCTCGTCGACGAGGAAGGAGAGCGAGACCTTGTCGAGCTGGTCGGCGATGAGCTGGTCGGCGAAGCGGCCGGGGAAGCTCATCAGGTGGTCGGTCGCGATCGAGCCGGTCACGGCGATCTTCATGTCAACCCTCGGGGTCGGGAGCACGGCGCGGTCAGCCTACCGGCCCCCGGACCGGACGGACGGCGGTCGGTCACCAACCGGTCGATCAGCGCACATCCGGACGTCACCCCCAGGGGGTACGACGAAGCGGCGGGCCGCCCCACCGGGACGGCCCGCCGCTTGCGGTCGGTGCGTCGACTCAGCTGAAGGAGTCGCCGCAGGCGCAGGAGTTGCCCGCGTTGGGGTTGTCGATGGTGAAGCCCTGGGCGTCGATCCGGTCGGCGAAGTCGATGGTGGCGCCGGTCAGGTAGGGGGCGCTCATCCGGTCGACGACGACCTCGACACCGTCGAAGTCGGTGACGATGTCACCGTCGAGCGAGCGCTCGTCGAAGAACAGCTGGTACCGCAGGCCGGAGCAGCCACCCGGCTGCACGGCGACCCGGAGCCGCAGGTCGTCGCGGCCCTCCTGCTCGATCAGGGCCTTGACCTTCTGCGCCGCGACGTCGGTGAGGACGACGGTGCTGGGGGCCTTGGCCTCGGTCGACTCGGTCTGCGCTGGCGTGGTCACGTGGAAGTCTCCCTGCGCGGTATAGGTCCGGACGTCCTGGCCAACGCCGCACGTCCGCCAGTGATTCCCGGTGTGGTCCGTTTCGATCGTACGCCGCCGTCGGCGTCACCACCCGGCGGCGTGACCAGCGGAACCGGTCAGCGGCTCCACTGCCCGGCCAGCCGCGCGCCGAGCGCGCGCAGCCCCTCGGCCGGGCGGGTCATCGCCGCGTCCACTCCCCCGCGCTCCTCGCCGCCGAAGTGGTCGACCAGGCTGTACGCGTCGGTCACGCCGGCCGCCGCGGCCTCCCGCCGCCCGGTGCTCACCCGTCCCGCCAGCACCACGCAGGGCACGCCCCGGTCCCGGGCGGCGCCGGCCACGCCGGCGACCACCTTGCCGCGCAGCGACTGGTGGTCGAACGAGCCCTCGCCGGTGATCACCAGGTCGGCGGCGTCGAGCGCGGCGTCCAGCCTCACCGCGCGGGTGACCAGCCCGATGCCCGACTCGCACCGGCCGCCCAGCGCCAGCACGGCCGCGCCGAGGCCGCCCGCGGCGCCGCCGCCGGGCAGCGCGCCCAGCCCGGGCGGGCAGCCCGGCAGCCGCTCGGTAAGCACGTCCGCCCAGCGGGTCAGCGCGGCGTCCAACAGCAGCACGTCGGCCCGGTCGGCGCCCTTCTGCGGGCCGAAGACGCTGCTCGCGCCGTGCAGCCCGAGCAGCGGGTTGTCCACGTCGGTGGCGGCGACGAGCGTCGCGCCGCGCAGCCGCGGCTCGCCGTCGAGCGCGGCCACCGCGGTGAGCGCCGCGCCGCCGTACGGCAGCGCCCGGCCGGCGTCGTCGAGCGGCGTGACACCCAGCGGTACGAGCATCCCGGCGCCGCCGTCGTTGGTGGCCGAGCCGCCCAGCCCCACCACCACGGTGCGCGCGCCCGCCTCGACCGCGGCGGTGACCAGCAGCCCCAGCCCGTACGAGGTGGTGGCCTTCGGGTCCCGTTCGGCGTCGGAGAGCAGGTGCAGGCCGCACGCCTGGGCGCTCTCCAGGTACGCCGTGCCGTCGTCGGTGAGCAGGATCTCACCGGTGGCCGGGCGGCCCAGCGGGTCGACCGTGGGCACCGGCAGCCGGCGTCCGCCGAGCGCGTCGGCGAGCACCTCGACGAACCCCGGTCCGCCGTCGGCCAGCGGCCGGACCAGCAGTTCGTCGCCGGGGGCGACGTCCCGCCAGCCCTCGGCCACCGCGGCGGCCACCTCGGGGGCGGACAACGTGCCGGCGAACTTGTCCGGGCAGAGCAGCACGCGCATGCGCAGCAGTGTGGCAGGCCACATCGGGGACGGCTGCGCGGTGGTCGCGCTGTGGGACCATGGGGGCGTGACTTCGACCTGGGTTGAGCCGTCCAACACCGCCACGGCGCTGCTGCTCCTCGGCCGCGGCAGCGACCCCGCCACCGAACGTGGCGTGGAGTGTCCGGGTGATCTTCCCGCGCCGAGCGACCCCGACCTGGTGGCCCGCGCCGCCGCCGCGAAGGCCGCGCTCGGCACGAAGGTGTTCGTGCTGGGCCACCACTACCAGCGCGACGAGGTGATCCAGTTCGCCGACGTGACGGGCGACTCGTTCAAGCTGGCCCGGGAGGCGGCGGCGCGCCCTGATGCGGAGTACATCGTCTTCTGCGGCGTGCACTTCATGGCCGAGAGCGCGGACATCCTGACCTCGGACGCGCAGAAGGTGATCCTGCCCGACCTCGCGGCCGGCTGCTCGATGGCCGACATGGCGGTGCTGTCGCAGGTCGAGGCCGCCTGGGACACGCTCACCGACCTGGGCATCGCGGCGGAGACCGTCCCGGTGACGTACATGAACTCCTCGGCCGACATCAAGGGCTTCGTCGGCCGCAACGGCGGCGTGGTCTGCACGTCGTCGAACGCCAAGCGCGCGCTGGACTGGGCGTTCGAGCAGGGCCGCAAGGTGCTGTTCCTGCCCGACCAGCACCTGGGCCGCAACACCGCGGTGCTGGAGATGGGCTTCTCGCTCGACGACTGCGTGCTCTACGACCCGCACAAGCCGGGCGGCGGGCTGACCGCCGAGCAGCTGCGGGACGCGAAGATGATCCTGTGGCGCGGCCACTGCTCGGTGCACGGCCGGTTCACGCTCGACAGCGTCAACGACGTACGCGAGCGGGTGCCGGGCGTGAACGTGCTGGTGCACCCGGAGTGCCGGCACGAGGTGGTGAACGCCGCCGACCTGGTCGGCTCGACCGAGTTCATCATCAGGACGATCGAGGCGGCCCCGGCCGGCTCGGCGTGGGCGGTGGGCACCGAGCTGAACCTGGTACGCCGGCTCGCGCTGGCCCACCCGGACAAGCAGATCATGTTCCTCGACCGGGCGGTCTGCTACTGCTCGACGATGAACCGGATCGACCTGCCGCACCTGGTGTGGGCGCTGGAGGAGCTGGTCGCCGGCCGCGTGGTCAACCAGATCACCGTCGATCCGGAGACCGCCCGACACGCCCGGTCGGCGCTGGACCAGATGCTCGCGCTTCCGGGAGCCTGATCACCCTCGGTCACCTGACTGGCACGTAAACGCACCGGACACCCCGGTTCGTGCCCTCGCTGGTGATGTGACCGATTCCATTTTCGTCACGGAGGGCTATGCTGCCGGGGCGACGACACACGCGGCCCGTTTTCCCATGACCGCGTTCCGGGTAGCGATGAACTTCGTGCACCCATCACTAGACACGGCAGCACCCAACGCGCTGGAGGTTGCGTTGACCGACGACGTCCTGGTCGTACACGGAGGCACTCCGCTGGAAGGGCGGATCCGCGTCCGCGGCGCGAAGAACCTGGTGTCCAAGGCGATGGTCGCCGCCCTGCTCGGCGACACACCCAGCCGGCTGTTCGACGTGCCGCGTATCCGTGACGTCGAGGTGGTCCGCGGTCTGCTCGGCCTGCACGGCGTCAAGGTCAGCGACGGCGACGAGGAGGGCGAGTTGGTCTTCGACCCCTCGAACGTCGAGAGCGCCAGCACCGACCAGATCAACGTGCACGCCGGTTCCAGCCGGATCCCGATCCTGTTCTGCGGCCCGCTGCTGCACCGGCTCGGCCACGCCTTCATCCCCGACCTGGGCGGCTGCCACATCGGCCCGCGTCCGATCGACTTCCACCTCCAGGCGCTGCGCGAGTTCGGCGCCACCGTCGACAAGACGCCGGAGGGCCTGCACCTGTCCGCGCCCAACGGGCTGCACGGCACGAAGTTCGCGCTGCCGTACCCGAGCGTGGGCGCCACCGAGCAGGTGCTGCTCACCGCGGTGATGGCCGAGGGCGTCACCGAGCTGCGCAACGCGGCGGTCGAGCCGGAGATCATCGACCTCATCTGCGTGTTGCAGAAGATGGGCGCGATCATCAAGGTGCACACCGACCGGGTGATCGAGATCCAGGGCGTCAAGAAGCTGCACGGCTACACCCACCGGCCGATCCCGGACCGGATCGAGGCGGCCAGCTGGGCGGCGGCGGCGCTGGCGACCCGCGGTCACGTCGAGGTGCTGGGCGCCCAGCAGGCCGACATGATGACCTTCCTGAACATCTTCCGCTCGGTCGGCGGCGAGTACGAGGTCACCGACCTGCGCCCGCCGCGCGGCGGCAGCCCCGGCCAGGAGGGCGGCATCCGCTTCTGGCACCCGGGCGGCGAGCTGAACGCGGTGGCGCTGGAGACCGACGTACACCCGGGTTTCATGACCGACTGGCAGCAGCCGCTGGTGGTCGCGCTCACCCAGGCGCGCGGCCTGTCGATCGTCCACGAGACGGTCTACGAGCAGCGGCTCGGCTACACCGAGGCGCTGAACACGATGGGCGCCAACATCCAGGTCTACCGGGACTGCCTCGGCGGCACCCCGTGCCGCTTCGGCCGGCGCAACTTCAAGCACTCCGCGGTGATCGCCGGGCCGAGCAAGCTGCACGCCGCCGACCTGGTCATCCCGGACCTGCGGGCCGGGTTCAGCCACCTCATCGCGGCGCTCGCCGCCGAGGGCACCTCCCGGGTGTACGGCGTGGACCTGATCAACCGCGGCTACGAGGACTTCGAGGCCAAGCTGGCCGACCTCGGCGCGCACGTCGAGCGTCCCTGAGGCGTCCCGTTCACTCGACCGGCCGCGCCCGGTGCACCCGTGATGTGCACCGGGCGCGGCCGGTTGGCTACCCTTGCCGCGTGCCGTCGCTGTTTCGCCGCAAGTCCGCCGACCTCGTCGAGGAGTCCGTCACCACTGTGACGACCGACGAGGAGTCCGCCGCCGCCCGTCCCCGGGGCTACACGCCCAGCAAGAAGGAACTCGGGCAGGTCACGCCGAAGCGCCCGGTCGCCGGCCGCCGGCCGACCGCGCCGGCCAAGCCGCTGACCAAGGAGGAGGCCCGCGCGCAGCGCCGCGCCGCCCGCGCCGAGGCCGCCGCCGAGTTCCGGCGCGAGGGCGGCCCGCGTGACCGGGGGCCCGAGCGGCTGCTGGCCCGCAACGTGGTCGACTCCCGGCGTACGGTCGGCACCTGGTTCTTCGGCGGCGCGCTGATCGTGCTGGTCGGTTCCAACCAGGCCATGCCGCCGATCGTGCGGCTGCTGTCCAACCTGCTGTGGGGCGCGCTGGCGCTCGGCGTGCTGATCGACTCGGTGCTGATCTCCCGGAAGATCAAGCGGCTGGTGCGCGAGCGCTTCCCGAAGAGCACCGAGAAGCTCGGCTCGCTCTACTTCTACGCGATCATGCGGTCGATCACGTTCCGCCGGATGCGCGCTCCCGCGCCCCGGGTGAACATCGGCGACAAGGTCTGACCGGCCCCGCTCCGAAATCGGCCCCTTCCCGCTCCGGCGGTGCGGGGCCGTTCTCGTGCGAGGGCCGGCGTCAGTCCACGCCGAGCAGGCGCAGCACCGCTGTGGTGGCCGCCGCCGCGACCACGACCAGCACGAACGGCGCCCGGCGCCAAGCGAGCACCAGGCCGATCAGCACCCCGACGGGGCGGGCGTACCCGGCGAAGCCACCGGCCTCGGTCAGCGCCGCGGTGGCGGCGAGCGCGGCCAGCAGCGTGGCGGCGCCGACCGGCAGCAGGTGGCGGGCCCATTCGGGCAGGTCCAGCCGGTCCCGCAGCAGCACCCCGGCGACGCGGAAGCCGTAGGTGCCGGCGGCCAGCGCGAGGATCACGGCGATCAGCACGAGACCTCCCCGGCCCGCACGCTCCGATCATCAGCCGCCTCGTCAGCGGTCCGGGGTGGCGCGGCGGGCGGGCGGCGGCGGGCCAGCAGCGGCAGGGCCAGCGCGGCGAGCGCGAGCAGCACCGGCAACCCGGCCGGCAGCAGCGGCGTGGCCAGCACGGCCAGGCCGGCGCCGGTCAGCGCCACCCGGCGGGTCTCCCGGTCGCGCAGGCTGGGCAGCAGCAGCGCGGCCAGCCCGGCCGGGAACGCGGCGTCGAGTCCCAGCGCGGCCGGGTCGCCGGCCGCGCCGCCGGCGAGCACGCCGAGCGCGGTGCCGGTGTTCCAGGCCAGGAAGAGCAGCACCCCGGCGAGCCA
This sequence comes from Micromonospora sp. NBRC 110037, assembly GCF_001652995.1. Taxonomy (NCBI): domain Bacteria; kingdom Bacillati; phylum Actinomycetota; class Actinomycetes; order Micromonosporales; family Micromonosporaceae; genus Micromonospora; species Micromonospora sp. NBRC 110037. The sequence goes on along the minus strand of NZ_BBVA01000009.1, from coordinate 274,235 downwards.
GAACGCCCGGCGCCGCCCCGGACCGGCCGGGCGGGCCAGCGCGAACGCGGTCGCCTCGTCGGTCATCAGGTGGCTGCCCAGCAGCCGCTGCCAGCGCCGCGAGCCGAGCGCGCCGCCGAGAGCCAGGCCGAACGGCAGGTGGCGGGCGTTGAGAAGCAGGCCGGCGAGGACCGCCGCGAGCGGACTGCCGGCCACGACGAGCCCCACCGCCATGAACTGGGCGCCACCGGCGTAGACGACCGCGGACATGGCGAGCGTGGCCCAGGCGGGCAGGCCGGCGGCCACCGCCACGGCGCCGAACGACGCGCCCACGGCGAGCATCGCCGCGCCGATGGCGGCGACGTCGCGGAGCACCCGGTCGTCGCCCGTTCGGTATGCCGTACGCATGTCCATTATCCTGAACGCGAGAACGCTTGTTCGTCAAACCGAACAAACCGACCGTTGGAGCGAACATATGGCGATCGACCCCGCTCCCCCACTCGCGACCATCGCCGCCGCGCTACGCCGCGAGCGCGAACGGGCCGGCCTGTCGCTCACCGAGCTGGCCCGCCGCGCCGGCATCGCCAAGTCCACCCTGTCCCAGCTGGAGTCCGGTTCCGGCAACCCCAGCGTGGAGACGCTCTGGGCGCTCGGCGTGGCGCTGGACGTACCGTTCAGCCGCCTGGTCGAACCACCCGCCGCCGCCGTGCGGGTGGTCCGGGCCGGCGAGGGCCCCCGGATCCGCTCCGAGCACGCCGACTTCTCCGCCACCCTGCTCGCCGCCGGAGCGCCGCACGCCCGGCGGGACGTCTACGTGATGGAGCTGGAACCCGGCGCGGTACGGATCGCCGAGGCGCACACCCCGCGCAGCGTCGAGCACGTCGTGGTCGCCGCCGGACGGATGCGCGTCGGCCCGGAGACCGACCCGGTCGAGCTGGGACCCGGCGACTACGTCACCTTCCCCGGCGACACCCCGCACCGGTACGAGGCGCTGGCCCCCGGCACGTTCGCCGTACTCGTCATGGAGCACCCGTGACCGCGGCCGGCGCCCGGTAGAGCCGCGCCACGACCTCCTCGATGTCCGGCTCCACGATCGAGATGTCCCGCAGCGTGGCCAGGCCGGCCAGCCCGGCCACCACCTCGGCGACGCTCGCCCGTTCCAGCGCGAAGACCAGCCGACGCCCGTCCGCCTCCACCCGCTGCACCGGCGCCCCGGGCAGCACCGGCGGCTCGGGCAGCGCCGCGTCCAGCTCGGCGACCACCATCCGGCGCGAGCCGTACCGGCGGTGCAGCTCGGCGATCGACCCGTCGTGCACCACCCGCCCGTGGTCGATCACCACGAGCCGCCGGCACAGCCGCTCGATGTCGGCCAGGTCGTGCGTGGTGAGCACCAGCGTGGTGTCGCCGGCCCGGCCCAGCTCGGCCAGGAAACCGCGCACCGCCTGCTTGCTGACCACGTCCAGGCCGATCGTCGGCTCGTCCAGGAACAGCACCTCCGGGCCGTGCAGCAGCGCCGCGGTCAGCTCACCGCGCATCCGCTGACCCAGCGAGAGCTGCCGGACCGGCGTGTCCAGGAACCCGTCCAGGTCGAGCAGGTCCCGGCAGCGGGCCAGCCGGGCCGCGTGCTCGCCGGCCGGCACCCGGTAGACGTGCCGCAGCAGGTCGAACGAGTCCCGCAGCGGCAGGTCCCACCACAGCTGCGAGCGCTGCCCGAACACCACGCCGATGCGCAGCGCCAGCCGGGTCCGGTCGGCCACCGGGCGCAGCCCGCACACCCGGGCCCGCCCGGACGACGGCGTCAGCACGCCGGTGAGCATCTTCAACGTGGTCGACTTCCCGGCGCCGTTCGGGCCGATGTAGCCGAGCATCTCGCCGCGCTCCACCCGCAGGTCGACCCCGTCGACGGCGGTCACCGTCCGCTTCTCGCGCCGCAACCGCCCGGCCCGGACCCGGACCGTGAACTCCTTACGCAGCCCGTCCATCTCGATGACGCTCATGACCCCGTACTCCGGTAGTGACGGACCCCGACGCGCCAGGCCAGGCCGGCCAGCGCCGCCGCGACCACCGCGACGCCCGGCGCGGCCCAGCCCGCCCAGGACGGCAGGCCGAGCGGGTCGGCGCGGCCCAGCAACGCCAGCGCCGGGTGGTAACTGACAAAGGCGAACCCCATCCCGTACGCGAACAACGCGCGGAACCAGCCGCCGTAGACGGTGACCGGGTACGAGGTGAAGTCACGCCCGCCGTAGGTGACCGAGTTGGCCAGCTCGCCCGAGTCGACCCAGTAGAACGACACCGTCGCGGTCAGCACGAAGACCGAGGCGAAGAAGACCACGGCGGCCAGCGGCGCGACGACCGCCAGCGCCACCCGGCCCGGTGTCCAGTCGATCCCCGCCGAGACCAGCGCGAACAGCAGCACGGCGAGCCCGAACACGGCCCGGGACAGCTTACGCAGCGGCAGGTCCATCAGCAGCAGCTGCGGCAGCGCGCCGAGCGGACGGACCAGCACCGCGTCGAACAGGCCGGTGCGCACGTACCGGGGAAGCCGTTCGATGTTGCCGACCAGCAGGTCGGCGGTGGCGAAGCCGCACGCCGACAGCCCGACCACGACGAGCGTCTCGCGCAGCGTGAAGCCGCCCAGCTCCCGCGTCACACCGAAGATCACCAGGACCGTGACCACGTCGAACACCGTCGCGCCCACGTTGCCGACCAGGTCCACCACGAACGACGTGCGGTACGCCGCCTGCGAACGCGCCTGCGCGCCGAGCAGCGCCCGGTACGCCCGCAGTTCAGCCACCCCGGGCGCGCTGTCGCGCTCAGCCACCCTGGGCGCGCTGTCGCGCTCAGCCACCCTGGGCGCGCTGTCGCGCTCAGCCACCCTGGACCACCAGGCGGCGCTCGGCGCGGCGCTGCACCAGCCGGCACAGCGCCAGCAGCGCCACCACCCAGGCGGCCTGCACCCCGACCAGGGCGAGACCGGTGGACATCGGCTCCCGCTCCACCAGCACGTCCAGCGGCACCTGCAGGATGCTGGGGAACGGGGTGGCGTACCGCAGGACCGTCTCCAGCGGACCCGGCAGGAACCCGAGCGGGAAGTAGAGCCCGGCCAGCACGCCCGAGCCGAGCGTCCACAGGATCATCGGCCCTCGGACGTCCTGCAGCCAGTACGCGGTGGCGTTCACCAGGTAGCGGCAGCCGAAGCAGACCACCACCGCGAGCAGCACGGAGAGCAGGAACAGCGGCACCGTTGCCCAGTGCCGGGGCACGTACACCGCGAAGAAGAACGGGCCGATCACCAGCGGCGGCACCAGCCGGGCCAGCGCCGCGAACCCGGCCCGGCCCAGGTCGGTGGCGAGGTAGCTGGTCACCGGGTGCACCGGTCGCAGCAGGTCGGCAGCCACCTCACCGGTACGGATCCGGTCCGCCAGGTCGGTCCAGCCCCAGATGGCGATCACCGCCAGCAGCCCCTGGCCGGCCCAGACGAACGTGGCGAGCTGCGCCCTGTCGTAGCCGGCCACGGTGCCGGCCGCGCCGGTCGCGGCGAGGAAGATGTAGCAGCGCAGGAAGCCGAACACGGTGTTGGTGAACAGCCCCGCCACGGCGGCCTGACGGTAGGTCGCGTGCCGCCGGAACCCGGCCGCCGCGATCGCGCCGAATGTCCGAAACCATGGGGTAACGTGTGCGCCGGTGGGTGGTGCCACAGTGGCGGTGACCGAGCCCACGCCGTTACCCTCCTTCCGCAGCCACGACGTGCTGGACCGGGCGACTGTACCGGCACGTCCGGCGCCCCAGCGCGCGAATTTCCAATGAGGTGACACCGCCGTGAGCGAGCGACGCGAGCCGGCCCCGGGGCCGTCCCGCGCGAGCGGCCGGAGGGGTTGCCGATGAGTGGCTGGGGGAGCTGGCGCGAGCCGGCCGAACCGGCCTGGGCCGCCGAGCCCACCCACGAGTGGCAGCCGCAGTTCCCGGGGCAGCGCTACCCGGGTGACATCGGCATCGAGAACCTGACGCCGCGCCGCCGTACCGTGGTCGGCCGCGCCGAGGTACGCCCGGTCAGCCCCGCGCCCGACGCCGACCCGTACCCGGTCAGCCCAGCAGGCGCGCACCCGGTCAGCCCGGCCGGGTTCCACCCCGTCAGTCCCGCGCCCGACACCGATCCGTATCCGGTCAGCCCGGCCGGCGCGAACCCGGTCAGTCCCGCCGGATTCCACCCGGTCAGCCCGGCAGGTCCGCACGGCCCGCACCCCGCCGGCCCGGTGGGTCCCGCGGGTCCGCGCGACGCGTACCCCGTCAGTCCGGCCGGCCCACGCGGCACATACCCGACCAGTCCAGCCGGCCCACGCGGCACGTACCCGACCAGTCCAGCCGGCCCACGCGGCACGTACCCGACCGGTCCCGCCGGTCCGCGCGGGGCCGAGCAGCCGGGGTCCGGCGGTCCACGCGGTGGCGGCCCGGCCGGTCCGGCCACGTCCCGCGGGGCGTACCCGGCCGGGCCCACGGATCACGGCGGCCAGCGCCCTGCCGGCAGCCCTCCGGACGACCGCCGCGGGCACCCCGCGGACGGGCGGCGGCCCTGGCCGGAGGATCGGCGCCGCACCGGCCCGCCCACGCCGCCCGAGCAGCGGCTCGACCAACGCTGGGTACGCCCCGAGGCCGCACCGCGCCGGCCGTCCCAGCCCGGCTGGATGCCGGAGCCGAACGAGTTCCCGCACCATGGCGAGCGCCGGGCCGACCGCCCGCACCAGGCCGACGGACGCCGCGCCCCGGTCGAGGGCCCGCCTGCCGTGTCGGAACAGCGGTGGGGCTCGGCGTCCGACGCGCGGCGGGACCACTCCCCCGCCGGGCGCCGCGAGTCCATGCCCGACGGACGCCGCGACCGCTTCCCGGACGAGCGCCGGGAGCCGCCGTCCGACGGGCGGCGTGACCACGGCGCCGGGCGCCCGGCCGATCGGCGCGACGACGCCGTGCCGCCGCTGGAGCGGGGCGCGGCCGGGTGGGGCCAGCCGGGCCGGGACGGTTGGCGCGGCACCGACGGTGACGGCTGGCGTGACCCGAGCCGGCGTCCCCCGGCGGAGCGGCGTGAGCCGGTGGACGGCCGGCCCTTGGCAGACGGACGTGCGCCGGGCCGGGAGGCCGCCGCGTACCCGGAGACCCAGCGCCGGGCGCCCGAGAACGGGCCTCCGCAGACCGAGCCCGACCGGTACGGCGCACCGCGTCCCGGCGCCGACCAGCGGTGGCAGGGTCAGCGCCCGCCGGTCGACCGGTCCCGCCCGCACCAGGGCGAGTGGCCCATCATCGAGCCGCGGCCCCGTCCCGAGACGGACACGCGCCGGCCGGACGAACGGCAGCGCCCACCCGTGGAGCGGCCGGCGCCGCAGCGGTACCCGATGCCGCCGTCCGACGCCACCCGGCCGCCCACCGCAATGCCCCGTCCCGAGCCCAGTCGGCCACAGCCGGATGCCGCCGCCCGCCCCGAGACCCGTGCCCCGCAGTGGCCGGTGCGGCCGGACGAGCGCAGGTCGGCACCGCCCGACGAGCGCAGGTCGGCGCCGCCGGTGCAGTGGCCGGTGCGGCCGGCCGGTCACCCGCCGCCCCGGGTCGTCGACGGCCGGGAGACGGCACCTGTCGAGCCGGCCGCACACACCCGTCCCGATGACCGTCCCCGGGTCGCCCCGGTACGGCCCGATCCGGTGCCGCCGCCGGCCACGCCCGGGCGTTCCGGGGAGGGCTCGGCCGCGCCTCGGACCGGCGACACCCCGCGTCCGGCACCTCCTGCGCCGCAGGCCGGCGTGCCCGTCGCGGACGCTCCCGTTTCCGGAGCGCTCGCCCCCGCCGCGCCGCAGGCCGACATGCCTGGCGCGGGCAGCCCCGCTTCCGGCGCGGTCACCCCCGTTCCGCCTCCTTCCGACGCGCACGTCTCCCGTGCGCCCACGTCCGGAGCGCCCACTTCTGGAGCGCAGCGGCCGGGTGGCGCGGCACCGACGGACCGGAGCGAGGGCGCGGCCCGGCCCACGCCGTCGCAGGACGGGACCGCCGAGCGTCACGGCCCGCCTTCTTCCGACCCGGTGAACACGGCGCAACCCGCGAGGGCTCGCCCGGCACCGCCTGCCTACTCCGGTTCCGTGCCCGCACAGCAGACCGCGGGCAGGCCGCCCGTACCCACACCGGCCGAGCAGCAATCCGACGTCAGGCCCGCCGACTCGGTGGAGCACCCGGCCCCGATCGCGCCCCGGCCAGTCGTGGAGAGCGGCGCCATCGGCGAGCCAGAGGCCGGACCGGACGCCGAGGCCAAGCCGTCGGATGTGGATGCCGGTCGACGGCGCGAGTCCGAGGTGGAGGCTCCGTCCACGTCGGCCCCTGACACCGACCGGCCCTACGCCGACGCCAGTGCCCGTCCCGCGCCCGGCACAGGACGGACGGAAACCGGCCCGGCTGTCGACCGGACCGGCGAGCCATCGGAGCGAGCCGAGCACCCCCGCCCGGGGGCGACAACCGCTCCGCCCTCCCCGGCCACGGACTCCGGCGCCGAGGCATGGTTCCGTCCCAGCCAGCCCGCCGCCCCCGCCCAGACACCGGAACCGCCGGAGATCTTGGAAGATTCCGGCCCCCCTGGGGGCCATTTCGTACCAGGATCTCCGGCAGACCGGGCCCAGCCGGCGACGATTCGTACCCCCGAGGTGGCCGAGGCCGGGTCCGGTACCGGCTCGACGCCGCCCGCTACCGGCGTCACCACGCCATCCGACGCCGCAACCAGCGACGCCACACCGAGCGCCCCTGCCGCCACCGACATCAGCACCAACGCAAACACCGACACCGACGAATCCACGAGCACCGCGGACCCGGCGGCCGGACACCTGGACACACCGGACGGGACCGCTTCCGGCGGGGAGAACGCGGGCAACCGCATGCCCGCCACCGGCACGTCCGCCGACACCGGAAGCGGCCGGCCGGTCACCGACGCCGAGCCGCCGGTCACTGTGGATGCCGGGCAGGACGCCACGGATTCAGAGGCTGGCGGCGGGAGCCAGACAGCCGGCGAGCCGGGCGGGGCCGGTCACGTCGAGGAACCGGCCACCACACCGGAGCCGACCGGCAGCATCCGGGCCGACGCCGACCGCGCCGACATCACCGCCTCGCCACTGGAGTCTCCGGGCAGCCGAGCCGAAGCCGACCTCACGAGCATCGCGACCCCGCAATCGGCACCCGCCGGCATCGAGCCCGCCGGCATCACGATCCCGCAGCCACAGGCCGCCGACACCCCGGCCACCGCGCCCGGCGAGGACTCCGACGGCGAGACCGCACCGACCGGTGACCCGGACCGCGCCCCCGCCGAGCCCGCGGCCGGCGGCAAGCCCGCACCTCACACCGACACCACAACCGTCGACCCGGAGCACGACCGCGAGCCCGCACCACCCGAGCCCGCCGACGAGCCGACCGCTCAGACCGACGACGCGCCGACTCCCCGTACCGAAGAAGCGGACACCGAAGCGGACGCCGAACCGGCCGGACCGCCGCCGCCCCCGGCGGACCCGGAGCAGGCCCTCGCCGCGGTCGGCTGGCGGCTGGATCCGCGTACGCTGCGCGAGGAGGCGCCCGATCCGGCGCAGTTGCGGCTGATCCGGGACGGCCTGACCGGCAAGCTCGACACCACACTGGACAACCGTGGCCGGGCCCGGCTGCTGAGCCTGCGCGCGGTGGCGTCGCGGATCCTCGGCGACCTGGACGACGCGCTCGGGGACGCGCGGCTGGCAGTCACGTACGCGGAGACGACGGGTGAGCTGCGGCGTACCGCGTTGGCCCGGGCCCGTCTCGCGGAGGCGCTGCGGTGGCGGGGTGACCACGCGGAGGCCGACCGGCTCTTCGCCGAGACGAACTCGCCGGAGCTGCCGGACCCGCTGCGCGCGTTGCTGCACGAGCACGCCGGGCGGAGCTGCTACGACCAGGGACGGCTGACCGAGGCGTGCCTGCACTTCGAGCGGGCGCTGGACCTGCGCCACGGCGAGGACGCGGCGATGAACGCGCGCGTCGAGGTGGCGCTGGACGCGGTCGCGGAGCGGGCCGCCGCCGACGGTTTCGGTCCGGCGCCGCGCCGGCCCGAGGAGGTGCTCGGCGCGCCGCGTCTCCCGGTGGCGACGTTCGACGAGGAGCAGCAGCTCTGGGGGTACGCGAACGCCGACGGCGAGATGGTGATCGCGCACCGGTACGCCGAGGTGCAGCCGTTCCACGAAGGGCTGGCCTGGGTACGCCGTCCGGAGGCGTCCCGCTGGGCGCTGATCGACACGTCCGGCGCGGCGCTGATCGAGGCGAACAACGGCTACCGGGCGGTGGGCGCCTTCTCCGAGGGGCTGTCCTGGGTGTCGATGGACGGCAAGGGCCGCTGGATGGCCGTGGACCGGATGAACATCGTGCGGATCCCGCCCGGGTACGAGGAGGTCAGGTCGTTCCGCAACGGACTGGCGGCGGTACGGCAGAACGGCGGCTGGGGCGCGGTGGACCTCACCGGCGAGGTGGTGGTGCCGACCCGGTACCACGGTCTCGGCACGCCGCTGGCCGACGGACGGAAGGTGGACGGGTTCACCGCCGACGGCCTGGCCGTGGTCGAGCTGGCCGGCCGCCGGGGCGTGGTGGACCGCGCCGGGCGGGTGGTGGTCACGCCGGCGTACCCGACTGTGGTGGTGCATCCGGTGGCGTTCATGGTCGCCACGGAGTCGGGCCGGTGGGGCGCGCTGGACCGGCGCGGCGACCCGCTCATCGACCCGGTGCATCCCGGCCGCGCGGCGGTGGTAGCGGAGATCGACCGTCTGCTCGCCGACGCCAGCCCGGTGCTCTGACCCGCGCCCGGCGGGGAGCGCCGGACGGCGGTCGCCACCGGGCAGGACTAGGGTCGGGAGCATGGAATTCCGTCACCTGGGCCGCTCCGGCCTGATGGTCAGCGAGATCTCGTACGGCAACTGGATCACCCACGGCTCACAGGTCGAGGAGGACGCCGCGCTCGCGTGCGTCCGCGCCGCTCTCGACAGCGGCATCACCACGTTCGACACCGCCGACGTGTACGCCGGCACCCGGGCCGAGTCGGTGCTCGGCCGCGCGCTCAAGGGTGAGCGCCGGGAAGGGCTGGAGATCTTCACCAAGGTCTACTGGCCGACCGGGCCGGGCCGCAACGACAGGGGCCTGTCCCGCAAGCACATCATGGAGTCGATCGACGGCTCGCTGCGCCGCCTGCAGACCGACCACGTCGACCTCTACCAGGCCCACCGGTACGACTACAGCACGCCGCTGGAGGAGACGATGGAGGCCTTCGCCGACGTCGTACGCTCCGGCAAGGCGCACTACATCGGCGTCTCCGAGTGGAAGGCGTCGCAGCTGCGCGAGGCGCACGCGCTCGCCCGTGAGCTGCGCATCCCGCTGATCTCCAACCAGCCGCAGTACTCGATGCTGTGGCGGGTCATCGAGACCGAGGTGATCCCGGCCAGCGAGGAGCTGGGCATCGGTCAGATCGTCTGGTCGCCGATGGCGCAGGGCGTGTTGTCCGGCAAGTACCTGCCGGGCCAGCCGCCGCCGGCCGGCTCCCGCGCCACCGACGAGAAGTCCGGCGCGAACTTCATCGCGCGGTTCCTCAACGACGACGTGCTCACCCGGGTGCAGCGGCTCAAGCCGCTGGCCGAGCAGGCCGGGCTGACGATGGCGCAGCTCGCCGTCGCGTGGGTGCTGCAGAACCCGAACGTCGCCTCGGCGATCGTCGGCGCGTCCCGGCCCGAGCAGGTGCACGACAACGTGAAGGCGGCGGGCGTGAAGCTCGACGCCGACCTGCTGAAGGCGATCGACGAGATCGTCGAGCCGGTCACCGAGCGGGACCCGGCGAAGACCGAGAGCCCGGCGCAGCGTCCGTGACGTCGCGTCGTTCCCGGGCCGGCTCGCTCCGGCCCGGGAACGGCCGGTCGGCTACTGCCAGAAGCGGATCAGGGCGTAGCCGATCTGGTACAGCTCCCGCGGCAGCCCGAGCGCGTCGCCGACGGCGAACACCGCGCCGAAGAACGCCCGGTTGATCTGCGGGCTCCACAGCAGCGCGAACAGCAGGATGAAGCCGTACGGGGCGAACAGGTCGTACATCCGCCGGTAGGCGGGGCTGAGCCAGGGCTGGAGCATGTTGCCGCCGTCCAGGCCCGGTACCGGCAGCAGGTTGAGCACGCTGGCGGTGAGCTGGAGGAACGCGAGCAGCCCGACACCGGCCCAGAACTCCAGCGGCCCGCCCAGCTCGGGGCCCCACGCCACCGCGGCCACCAGCACCAGCGTGAACAGCACGTTTGTGGCCGGCCCGGCCAGGCTGACCAGCGTGTGCCGCAGCCGCCCCGGGATGGCGTGCCGGTCCACCCAGACCGCGCCGCCGGGCAGGCCGATGCCGCCGAGCAGCACCACGACCACCGGCAGCACGATCGACAGCAGCGGGCTGGTGTACTTCAGCGGGTTGAGCGTCAGGTAGCCCCGGTGGGCGATGTCCCGGTCACCGGCCCGGTACGCGACCACGGCGTGGGCGTACTCGTGCAGGCACAGTGAGACCAGCCAGCCGGAGACCACGAAGAGGAACACGTCGAACCGGACGTTGCCGTACCGGTTCCAGGCCATCACCCCGCTGGCCACGAAGAGCGCGACCAGGGCCAGGAAGATCGGGCTCGGCCGGAACGCCGCCCGGGGCACGCCGAGGACCAGCGGCTCGCCGGGACGGTCGTAGCCGGTCATTCGGCCGGGGGTTGCAGGCTCATCCGGTAGTCCACCCGGTCGTCCTCGACCAGCACGACGGTGGTGACGCCGGATGCCGCGAGCTCCCGCCAGGTCTGGCCGATCCACGACTCGGCGTCCGCCTGGCTCGTGAACGACTCGTCCGGCCCGTCGACCGCGTCGCCGTTCGTGCCCTCGTACCGCCAGCTCCACGCCATGCCGCGTCTCCCCTCGCCGCCGTCGTCCCGCAGGACGCCAAACCTCCGCAAGCCTAGTCGCCCGCCCACGACGCTTCACCCCTCGACCGGCGCGGGCCGACGCGCGGGTGCCCGCAAGGTTCGGCCGTCACCAGCGGGGTATCCACGCCGGACGTCGTCAGCGAGGGAGGACACCATGCGGCCGTTGCGGGAGATGGACACCGAGGAGATACGGGCGATGGCGGTACGCGGCGGCATCGAGGCGGCCCACGAGATGGACCGGGAGGAGCTGCTCGACGCGCTTCTCGCCCGCCCCGGCGAGGGAGCCTGGCAGGAGGATCCGAAGCCGGGTGACGTGAATCCCAACGACTATCGCTTCGAGGCCCCCGAGCGCCGACCGCGATGAGCCACCTCTCACTGCCCCGCCGGGGCGGCGGCATCTAAGGTACGGGGCATGTCCGTTGACGGGTGGCACACCCTCCTGGTGCTCGGCGGTATCCGCTCCGGCAAGTCCGAGATCGCCGAGTCGCTGGTCGCCGACGCGCCCACGGTCCGGTACGTGGCGACCGCCCCGGCCGGGGATCCCGAGGACACCGAGTGGGCGGCCCGCCTCGCGACGCACCGCGCCCGCCGGCCGGGGAGCTGGACCACCGAGGAGACGGCCGCGAACCCGGGCCGACTGGTCGAGGTGATCGCCGCCGCCGGGCCGAACGAGACGCTGCTCGTGGACGACCTGGGCGGCTGGGTGACGGTGCTGCTCGACCCGGCCCACCAGCCGGCCGACGACACCGCCACGATCGCCGAGCTGGCCGCGGCGGTGCGCTCCAGCACCGCCCGGCTGGTGCTGGTCAGCCCCGAGGTGGGCCTGTCCCTGGTGCCCACCACGCCGCTCGGCCGGGCGTTCACTGACGCGCTCGGCGCCGCCAACCGCGCGGTCGCCGACGCCTGCGACGCGGTCGCGCTGGTGGTCGCCGGTCAGACCACATGGCTCAAGCCGGCCGCCCCCGCGCACACCGTGCCGCCCGCCGGCACGTCGCCCGAGGCCGGGCCGAGCCGCGACGCGGCACCCCAGGTCGCGACATCCTGGGCCACGGCACCCCGGCCCGCGCCGGACCAGGCCGCGCCGACCGGAGCCGCCGCGAGCCGGACCGCGCCGGCTCAGGCCGTACCGGCCGACCTCGGCGCCGGGGACGTGACGCTGCCCGAGGTACTCACCCCGGCCGCCGCCCCGCTGCCCGCCCCGGCCACGTCCGACGAGCCCGGCACGGGCGACTGGGCCGCCCCCACCATGGCGCTGCCGATGATCGCCACCGGCCTGGTGATCCAGCCGGGCATGGAACTGCCGATGCCGGATGACTACACCGGTCCGCAGGCGGTCGACCGGCTCGCCACGCTCGACCTTCCCGGCGCCGGTCTGGGCGTGCTGGAGCAGGTGGTCGGCTTCGCGGCCGCCACCCAGGGCACCTCGATGCCGCGGCCGTGGGACTCGGTGCGCGTACTGCTGATCCAGGGCGACCACGAAGGCGGCGTGTCGGCCGGCGCGGCGGCCGGTGAGTCGGCCCGCCGGGCCCGGCAGGCCCGCGCCGGCCGGGGCGCGCTGGCCCGGCTGGCCGCCGAGAACCGCGCCGACCTGCAGATCGTCGAGGCGCCCACGTCGGCGCCGATCGAGGACCGCCCGGCCCTGCCCGGCGACGAGGTCGAGGCGGCGCTGCGCTACGGCTGGCGGCTCGCCGAGCAGGCCGCCGACGCGGGGGTGCAGTTGCTGGTGCTCGCCGCGTGCGGTGCGGGCGCCGAGGCCGCCGCCGCGGCGGTGCTCGCGGCCACCGCGGGCGCGGAGCCGCCCACCGTGCTCGGCCGCGTGATCACCGAGCAGGGCGAGATCGACGACACCGCCTGGATGGTCCGCTGCGCGGCGGTACGGGACGCGCTGCACCGCACCCGCCGCTCGTCCCGCGAGGCCAAGGACATCCTGGCCGAGCTGGGTGGCGGCGACATCGCGCTGGCCACCGGCGTCCTGCTGGGCGCCACCGCCCGTAAGGTGCCGGTGCTGCTGGACGGCCCGGTCGGCACCGCCGCCGCCATGGTCAGCCGCGACCTGGCCGGGCAGGCGCGGCACTGGTGCCTGCTGCCCGACCACGGCGGCCGTCCGGGCGTGCGGCTGGCCGCCGACGTGCTCGGCCTGACCCCGCTGGTGGACCTGCGGCTCGACCTGGGCGAGGGGGCGACCGCGCTGGCCGCGCTGCCGCTGCTGCGCTCCGCGCTGACGCTCGCCGCCACGCTGCCGGCGCATCCGTCGCTGGGCGGCCCCGACGACGACGGCGACACCGGCGACGGCCGGACCGGCGACGAACCGGACTTCGCCGAGCCGGAGCCGGCCGGGCCGGGACCGACCACGATCGGGTCCGACGAGCCGGTCTCCCCCGGCCGACGTGCCGACTGAGGCGCGGCTCGCCGACGGCATCCGGCTGGCGCTCACCACGTTCACCACCGCACCGGTACGCGCCGGCCGGGTCGACCGGGCCGCCGCCGGCACCGCGATGGCGCTCGCCCCGCTGGTCGGCGCGCTGCTCGGCGCCGTACTCGGCGGGGCGCTGCTGCTCACCGGCGCGCTCGCGCCACCGCTCGTCGCCGCCGTGGTCACGGTGGGGCTGGGCGCGCTGCTCACCCGGGGGCTGCACCTGGACGGGCTGGCCGACACCGTGGACGCGCTCGGCTCGTACCGGCGTGGTCCGGCCGCGCTGAAGATCATGAAGCAGCCGGACGTCGGCCCGTTCGGGGTGGTCGCGCTGGTGGTCGTACTCCTGCTCCAGAGCGCGGTGCTCGCGGAGCTGGCCGGGCGGGACGCGCTCGCCGCGTTCGCCGCCGTGGTCGCCGCCACCGCGGCCGGGCGGCTCGCCGTCGGCCTGGCCTGCCGGCGCGGCGTGCCGGCCGCGCGGCCGGAGGGCCTGGGCGCGCTCGTGGCCGGCACCGTCGGGTGGGGCGCGCTGGCGCTCGGCGCGGTCGCCGTCGCGCTGGCGGCCGTGCCCGCGGCGCCGGACCGTCCGTGGCAGGGGCCGATCGCCGTGCTCGGCGCGCTCGCCGTCGCGGCCGGGCTGCTCCGGCACCTGGTACGCCGCTTCGGCGGCATCACCGGCGACGTGCTCGGGGCGCTCGTGGAGATCGTCACCACGCTGTCCTACCTGGGACTGGTGCTGACCGGCTGAGCGTCACCGGTCCGGGCGGGTAGCGTTCGGGGCGAGTGCACCGGCGCGGTCGAGGGGGACGGCATGCTCATCACGGACGACTTCCTGCCGGTACCGGTGCCCGAGTCGCTCGACGCGACCTATCTGGTGCCGATCACCGGCCTGCCCAAGGTGAGCCCGAAGACCGCAGTGGAAGGGCTGGCCGGGCGGCTCGCCGAGCCGGTGCACGGGCTGGCCAAGCAGATGCTCGACAGCCCGCTGATGACCGTCGACACCCGTACCGTCGACGAGTTCCCCGAGCTGCCGCCGGACCTGCTCACCGCGTTCGGCGCCACCGAGGAGCAACTGGCCCGGCTGGCCGCCGCCACCCACCTGGTGGTGGTGCAGGCCGAGTACCGGCCGGGCTGGCCGCCCGCGCACGAGTGGGCCGCCCGCGCGGTGGCCGCGGCGGTCGCCGAGACGGTCGGCGGGGACGTGGTGGACGTCTTCGGGCTCCAGTTCCTCGACCCGGCGGCGGCGCTGCGCTCGCTGCCCGACGAGCAGGGCCGGATCCGGCTCGTCGACTGGGTGCTGGTGCCCTACTCCTCGGACTCCGACGGGCTGTGGTTCACCACGAAGGGGCTGCGCCGGTTCGGGCTGCTGGAGTTGCAGGCCCAGGGCGTGCCGGACCACCTGACCCGGGCGTGGGGCGCGGTGATGACCGGCGCGGCCCGGCGGCTGCTGCGGGACTGGACCGACGGGCTCGCCGGTGAGGAGGTGCCGGCGTTCGTGCAGCTTCCCGTGCTGGCCACGGTGACCGGGCACGACATCGCCGTGGCGTACGGCAATCCGGAGCAGCACGGCGCGACCGCACCGGTGCTGCTGCGGCTGGAGCTGGACCCGGCCACCGACCCGGACGCCGACTCGTTCCTGAGCCTCAACCCGCCGCCCGGGCATCCGGGTCCGCCCGGCCGCTACTTCGCCGCCGCCTGCGCGACGCTGTTCAACGGCATCCAGCCGGACGTGCGCTACACCCGCACCGGGGACGCGATGAGCCGCGCGGTGGAGACCGCCCGGGAGGCGCTCGGCGACATCCGGGCCCGGTTCCTGGCCGGGCGGCTGCCCGAGGAGAGCCAGCTCGTGGTCAAGTACGGGCTGCCCGGCGACGACGGCCCCGAGTACGTCTGGGCCGGGGTGACCTCGTGGGAGAGCCCGGAACGGATCGTCGGCGCGAGCGCCAGCGACGCCAACACCGACCCGAACGTACGGATCGGCTCCCCCGTGGTGGTGGAGGCGTCGGACGTGGTCGACTGGGCGGTGCTGGACGGCACCGGCGTGCTGGAGGGCGGCTGGACGCAGGCAGTCCTCGACGCCGGGGAGCGCGGCGAGGACTGACCCGCGCGGCTCAGCGCGCCGAGCGCCGATCCGCCTCCGGCCTCAGCGCACCGAGGGCTTGACGAACGGCGGCCGGGTCAGGCGCATCCGGGCACGGCGGCCCCGGATGTCCACCTCCAGCTCCTCGCCGTCGGCCAGCTTCGGGTCGGTGTCGACGAGCGCCAGCGCGACGCCGTGCTTGAGCGTCGGGCTGAACGTGCCGCTGGTGACGGTGCCGACCTGCCGGTCGCCCGAGTACACGGCCATGCCGGGGCGCGGGATGGCCCGGTCGACAGCGGTCAGGCCGCGCAGCGTACGGGCGGGTCCGGCGGCCTTCTCGGCGCGCAGCGCGTCGCGGCCCCAGAACGCCGGCTTGTCCCAGCCCACCGCCCAGCCGGAGCGGCCCTGCACCGGGGTGATCTCCGGGGACAGGTCCTGCCCGTGCAGCGGGTAGCCCATCTCGGTGCGCAGCGTGTCCCGGGCGGCCAGGCCGCAGGCGCGGACGTCGCCGGCTGCGGCGAAGAGCGCGTCCCAGACGGCGACCGCGTGCTCGGACGCCACGACCAGCTCGTAGCCCAGCTCGCCGGTGTAGCCGGTGCGGCACACGGTCAGCTCCACCCCGTCGAGCGTGGCGGTGGAGAAGCTCATGTAGTCGTGCCCGGTGGGCAGGCCGAGCGCGCCCAGCAGGTCCGCCGAGCGCGGGCCCTGGACGGCGAGCACCGCGTACGCCTCGTGCTCGTCGGTGACGGTGACACCGGCGGGCGCGGCGGCGCGCAGCCGGCGGGCCACCTCGGCGGTGTTCGCGGCGTTGGGGATCAGGAAGACGTGGTCGTCGGCGTGCAGGTAGGCGATGATGTCGTCCACCACGCCGCCGGTGGCGTCGTCGCAGCAGAGCGTGTACTGCGCCTGACCGGGAGCGATCCGGCCGAGGTCGTTGGTGAGGCAGGCGTTGACGAAGTCCGCCGCGCCCGGCCCGGTGACCCGGATCTTGCCCAGGTGCGAGACGTCGAACACGCCGACGCCCTCACGGACGGCGGTGTGCTCCTTGAGCACGCCGCCACCGGCGTACTCCAGCGGCATCTGCCAGCCCCCGAAGGGGGCGAACTTCGCGCCGAGCGCGGTGTGCCGCTCGTGCAGCGGGGAGCGGCGCAGCCGGGTCTCGGCGGCGTCGGAGGTCACCTCGGTCATGGGTGGCAACTTACCGGCCGCGACGACTGTGGTTAGCATCGGCGGGATCCCGTCGGCGCGCATCGGCGGGACACCCACGCCTTCCGGCGGGTAGGTTGCCGCCGGAGACACCTTCACCGCCGGTACGCGACGACGCGGCCGGCCCGGCCCGCCCGGAGTAGCTTTCGTGACATCGCCCCGCACCACCCTCAGCCTGGTCGACACCGACCCCGCCGAACTCGCCGTCGACGCGATCGTGATCGGCGTGCACAGCCAGACCACCGAGCCGGGCAGCGGCGCACCCGCCCACGCCCTGCTGCTGGCCACCGGCGGGGAGAGCATCGCCGCCGCGTTCGACGGAAAGCTGACCGAGACGCTGGCCCTGCTCGGCGCGACAGGTGGCCCGGGCGAGGTGATCAAGTTGGCCACGCTGGGCACCGTGACCGCCCCGCTGGTCGTGGCCGTCGGCCTCGGCCCGGAGCCCTCGGGCGCCGCTCCGGCCCCGGAGTCGCTGCGCCGGGCCGCCGGCGCCGCCGTACGGGCGCTGGCCGGCGCGGCGCGCGTCGCCCTGGCCCTGCCCCTGCCCGACGACGCCGACGCCCCGGCCGCGCTGCGCGCGGTCGCCGAGGGCGCGCTGCTGGGCGGCTACCGGTTCGCCGGCTACAAGACCAAGCCGCAGCCGGCCCGCCGTGAGCCGGTGGCCGAGGTGCTGGTGGCGGTGCCGGACGCGGCCGACGCGACCGCCCAGGCCGAGGTCGCGCGGGCGCAGGCGGTGGCCGGCGCGGTGCGGACCAGCCGGGACTGGGTGAACACCGCGCCGAACGAGCTGCGTCCCCCGGCGTTCGCCGACGCCGTCTCCGCCGCCGCCCGCGAGGCGGGGCTGGAGGTCGAGGTGCTGGACGAGGCGGCGCTCAAGGCCGGTGGCTACGGCGGCATCCTCGCCGTCGGCCAGGGCTCCGAGGCCCCGCCGCGGCTGGTGAAGCTCACCTGGACGCCGGAGGGCGGCGGCAACGGCAAGCGGGTCGCGCTGGTCGGCAAGGGCATCACGTTCGACACCGGCGGCATCTCGATCAAGCCGGCGCAGGGCATGTGGGAGATGAAGTCGGACATGGCCGGCGCGGCGGCGGTCGGCGCGGCCATGCTGGCGATCGCGGCGCTCAAGCCGTCGGTCACCGTCACCGGCTACCTGCCGATGGCGGAGAACATGCCGTCGGGCGCCAGCTACCGGCCGGGCGACGTGATCAGCATGTTCAACGGCAAGAAGGTGGAGGTGCTGAACACCGACGCCGAGGGCCGGATGGTGCTGGCCGACGCGATGGCGCGGGCCTGCGCGGACGGCGCGGACTACCTGTTCGAGACCTCCACGCTGACCGGCGGGCAGGTGATCGCGCTGGGCAAGCGGATCGCCGGTGTGATGGGCACCCCGGAGCTGTGCGAGCGGGTGCGGGTGGCCGGTGACGCGACCGGTGAGCCGGCCTGGCCGATGCCGCTGCCGGACGACGTGCGCAAGGGCATGGAGTCGGACGTCGCGGACATCTCGCAGGTCAACGCCGGGATGGACCGGGCCGGGCACATGCTGCAGGGCGGCGTGTTCCTGCGCGAATTCGTCACCGACGACGTGGCGTGGGCGCACATCGACATCGCCGGTCCGGGTTACCACTCGGGCGAGGCGACCGGCTACTGGACCAAGGGCGGCACCGGCGTGCCGGTGCGCACGCTCGTGCACCTGGTCGAGGACGTCGCCACCAACGGCTGACGTGTAAGGAAGGGCCCCTTCTTAACGCCTGGCGTTGTAGAAGGGGCCCTTTTTAACACCCGCGCGCAGACAGCTCAGTACAGCTCGGGACGACGCTTGCGGCGTTCGTTGTAGTCGCGCATGCGCTGCGGATAGCCCATCAGCCGCACGTCGTAGATCGGGATGGCGATCCGGTGCGCCCAGCGGCGGGCCTCGTCCGGCCCGCCCACGCGCCGCCGGGTCCACTCGCCGTCGTCGGCGATCAGCATGATTGTGGTCTCGGTGACCGTCGTACGGGGCTCGATGTACGCCTCGACGCCCTTACGGGTCCGGACGAAGTTCTCCAAGTGGTCCAGATCGGCGCGGTCGGCGGCACGGTCGCGGCTCGCCGGGGCGGCCCGCTTTCGTCGTCGGAACAACCCCACCGAATCCACTCCTCCCCCAAGCCGTCATCGAGGACGGTGCCAAGGGTACGTGTCACCGACGTGTCGTTGGGCACCTCGGTACGCGCCCGGTCCGTGGTGGTGACAAGATGACCGAGGTGGGGTGTGCCTGTTACTCCGCCGTAACCCCCGATGCAGTGACGCGACCTGGGAGTTGGATGTGAGCGAGCCGAACGACACGACCTTCGACATCGTCATCCTCGGAGGTGGTAGCGGCGGCTACGCGGCGGCGCTGCGTGCCGCCCAGCTGGACCTCTCCGTCGCCCTCATCGAGAAGAGCAAGCTCGGCGGGACGTGCCTGCACAACGGGTGCATCCCGACCAAGGCGCTGCTGCACGCCGCCGAGATCGCCGACCAGACCCGCGAGTCCGAGCAGTTCGGCGTGAAGGCCGAGCTGGTGGGCATCGACATGAAGGCGGTCAACTCGTACAAGGACGGCGTGATCTCGCGCCTGTACAAGGGCCTGCAGGGCCTGGTGGGCAGCAGCAAGAAGATCACCTTCGTGGCGGGCGCCGGCAAGCTGGTCGGCAAGAACGTCGTCGAGGTGGACGGCAAGCGCTACACCGGCCGTAACGTCGTGCTGGCCTCCGGCTCGTACGCGAAGAGCCTGCCCGGCCTGGACGTCGACGGCGAGCGGATCATCACCAGCGACCACGCCCTGACCCTGGACCGCGTGCCGTCCTCGGCGATCGTGCTCGGCGGCGGCGTGATCGGCGTCGAGTTCGCCAGCGTCTGGAAGTCCTTCGGCGTGGACGTGACCATCGTCGAGGCGCTGCCCCGCCTGGTCGCCGCCGAGGACGAGGAGTCGTCGAAGGCGCTGGAGCGGGCGTTCCGCAAGCGGAAGATCAACTTCAAGGTCGGCAAGCCGTTCGAGAAGGTCGAGAAGACCGACAAGGGCGTGAAGCTGACGATTCAGGGCGGCGACACGGTCGAGGCCGAGCTGCTGCTGGTCGCCGTGGGCCGCGGCCCGAACACCGCCGGCCTCGGCTACGAGGAGCAGGGCGTCAAGATGGACCGCGGTTACGTGCTGACCGACGAGCGGCTGCGCACCAGCGTGCCGAACGTCTACGCGGTCGGCGACATCGTGCCCGGCCTGCAGCTCGCCCACCGCGGCTTCCAGCAGGGCATCTTCGTCGCCGAGGAGATCGCCGGGAAGAGCCCGGCCGTGATCGACGAGGCCGGCATCCCGCGCGTGACGTACTGCGACCCGGAGCTGGCGTCGGTCGGCCTGACCGAGGCGAAGGCCAAGGAGCAGTACGGCGCCGACAAGATCAAGACGTACAACTACAACCTGGGCGGCAACGGCAAGAGCCAGATCCTCAAGACCGCGGGCCACGTGAAGCTGGTCCGGGTGGACGACGGCCCGGTGGTCGGCGTGCACATGGTCGGCGCCCGGGTCGGTGAGCTGATCGGCGAGGCGCAGCTCATCTACAACTGGGAGGCGTACCCGGCCGAGGTGGCGCAGCTCGTGCACGCCCACCCGACGCAGAACGAGGCTCTGGGCGAGGCGCACCTGGCCCTGGCCGGCAAGCCGCTGCACGCGCACGCCTGACACGACAACCGCGGCGTCCGGCGACGGGCGAGAATCCCACCAGGGAATGAAGGAGTCTGGAGAACATGCCGGTATCGGTCACCATGCCCCGGCTCGGCGAGAGCGTCACCGAGGGCACCGTCACGCGCTGGCTCAAGCAGGAGGGTGACACCGTCGAGGTCGACGAGCCCCTGCTCGAGGTGTCGACCGACAAGGTCGACACCGAGATCCCGTCCCCCGCGGCGGGCGTGCTGAGCCGGATCGTGGTCGGCGAGGACGAGACCGCCGAGGTCGGCAGCGAGCTGGCGGTCATCGCCGGTGAGGGCGAGGACGCGGGCGCGGCCCCGAAGCAGGAGGCCGAGCCGGCCACCGAGCCGACCGCCGCCGCCGAGGGCACCGGCCCCGAGCCGGAGCAGCAGGCCGAGGAGGCCGCCGCCGAGCCGGGCGCCGAGGCCGAGCAGCCGGCCGTCGAGGAGCCGGCCCAGCCGGCGGCGTCGTCGGGCGAGGGTACGCCGGTGACCATGCCGGCCCTGGGCGAGAGCGTCACCGAGGGCACCGTCACCCGCTGGCTCAAGCAGGTCGGTGAGACCGTCGAGGTGGACGAGCCGCTGCTGGAGGTCTCCACCGACAAGGTCGACACCGAGATCCCGTCGCCGGTCGCCGGCACGCTGCAGGAGATCAAGGTCGCCGAGGACGAGACCGCCGACGTCGGCGCCGTGCTGGCGATCGTCGGGGTGGCCGGTGCCGCGCCCGCGAAGGCGGAGCCGAAGCCGGAGCCCAAGGCCGAGGCGAAGCCCGAGCCCAAGCCGGAGCCGAAGGTCGAGGAGCCGACGCCGGGCGCGGCCTACAACGAGCCGGCCGCCGAGGCGGAGCAGGCCGCGCAGCCGGCCAAGGCCGAGGCGGCGGCCCAGCCGGCCGCGCCGGCCGCCACGCAGCGCCGGAGCGTTCCGGCCGAGCACGGCGAGGACTCCGCCGGGTACGTGACGCCGCTGGTGCGCAAGCTCGCCGCCGAGCACGGCGTGGACCTGGGCTCGGTCAAGGGCACCGGCGTGGGTGGCCGCATCCGCAAGCAGGACGTGCTGGAGGCGGCGGAGAAGGCGAAGGCCGCCAAGCCCGCGCCGACCGCCGCCGCTCCGGCCGCGAAGGCGGAGGCGCCGGCCCAGCCGGCCGCCAAGCCGCAGCCGAGCGCCAAGCGGGGTACGACGGAGAAGCTGCCGCGTATCCGGGCCACCATCGCCAAGCGGATGCAGCAGTCGCTGCACGAGACGGCCCAGCTGACCACCGTGGTCGAGGTGGACGTCACCCGGGTCGCGAAGCTGAGGGCGCGGGCGAAGGAGTCGTTCCAGGCCAAGCACGGCGTGAAGCTGTCGTTCCTGCCGTTCTTCGCGCTCGCCGCCGTCGAGGCGCTCCAGACGTACCCGATCGTCCAGGCCAGCATGGACCTGGAGGGCGGGACGATCACCTACCCGGCCGCGGAGCACCTGGGCATCGCCGTGGACACCGAGCGCGGCCTGCTCGTGCCGGTCATCCACAACGCCGGTGACCTGAACATGGGCGGCATCGCCAAGCGGATCGCCGACCTGGCCGAGCGCACCCGGGCCAACAAGATCACCCCGGACGAGATGGCCGGGGCGACGTTCACGCTCACCAACACCGGCAGCCGGGGCGCCCTGTTCGACACCCCGATCGTGCCGTCGCCGCAGTCGGCGATGCTCGGCACGGGCGCTGTGGTGAAGCGCCCGGTCGTGGTGAACGACCCGGAGCTGGGCGAGGTCGTGGCGATCCGGTCGATGGTCTACCTGGCCATGTCGTACGACCACCGGCTGATCGACGGCGCCGACGCGGCCCGTTTCCTCACCGCGGTGAAGGAGCGGCTGGAGGCCGGCAACTTCGAGGCCGAGCTGGGTCTGTAGATCCGAGACGGCGAGGGGGCGCGCGGCGACATGCCGTGCGCCCCCTTCGTCGTCAGCGGCCTCAGCCCTTCAGGTGCTCCTCGGATACCGTCCAGAGCTGCTCGGCGGCCTCCGGGTCCCGGGCGTACGGCGCCCAGCCGGTCCGCGTGCCCGGCTGGTTCGGCCCGGCCTCCTGGCAGTCCTCGAAGTACCGGCCGCCGACGCCGTCGAGCAGCGGTGAGGTGGCGACCAGCACCGAGGTCGCCGCGCCCTGCTCCGGGGTCTTGAACGAGGCCGCACCGCCACCGCTCTGCGCGCGCATCCGGGCCAACTCCTCCTCGGTGATGTAGCGCTGGAGGTTGGTCCGGATCGCGCCGGGCATCAGCGCGTTGGTCCAGATGCCGTCGTCGGCCCAGCGGCGGGTCGCCTCCACCGCGAACAGCACGTTCGCGGTCTTGGACTGCCCGTACGCCAGCCACGGGTCGTACGGCCGCTGCCGGAAGTGGATGTCGGAGAACTCCACCGGCGACCGCAGGTGGGCGGCCGAGCTGACCGAGACGATCCGCGCGCCACCGGCCGCGGCGAGCGCCGGGCGCAGTCCGGTGGCGAGCGCGAAGTGCCCGAGGTGGTTCGTGGCGAACTGCATCTCCCAGCCCTGCTCGGTACGCATCTCCGGGGAGGCCATGATCCCGGCGTTGTTGACGAGCATGTGCAGCGGCCCGTCCCAGTTCCGGACGAACGCGGCCACCGACGCGAGATCGTCCAGGTCGAGCGGGGCGACCAGGATCCGGTCGTTGCCGGTGGCGCCGGTGAGCTCGGCGGCGGCGCGCTGACCGGCCTCGGTGTTGCGGACGGCGAGGGTGACGTCCGCTCCGGCGGAGGCGAGCGCGCGGGCGGTCTCCACGCCGATCCCGGAGGCGCCGCCGGTGACGACGGCCCGCCGGCCGGTCAGGTCCAGGTCGCGGACCACTTCCAGGGCGGTGGTCTCGGAGTCGAACGGGGTCGTGACTGGTGTCGGGGTTGTCATGGTCCATCCTTGTCGACGGCGACGCGGACCGATGTCCGCCCGCTACGATGAGAAGCGGAGGATCCTCCGTTACTTGCTCAGCATAACCGGAGGAGACTCCGGTTACCACCGACCCGGGCCCGCGACCCGGTCGAGCCGAGGAGGAACCGTGCCCGACCGACCGCTGCGCGCCGACGCGCTGCGCAACCGGCAGCGCCTGCTGGACGCCGCGGTGCAGGCGTTTTCCCAGGCGGGCGCGGAGGTAACGCTCGACCGCGTCGCCAAGGAGGCCGGGGTCGGGATCGGCACGCTCTACCGCCACTTCCCCAGCCGGGAAGCGCTCATCGAGGCGGCGTACCGCAACGAGCTGGAGAAGCTCTGCGACGCCGCGTCGACGCTGCTCGCCACCCGGCCCGCCGACGTGGCGCTGCGCACGTGGATGGACCGGTTCGTCGACTACCTCGCCACCAAGCGGGGCATGGCCGACGCCCTGCGGCTGGTCATCGCCTCCGGCGCCAACCCGTACGCGCAGAGCCGCGACCTGCTGCTGGCCGCGCTCGGCGAACTCCTCGCCGCCGGCGCGGCGGCCGGTGCCGTACGCGCCGACGTGGCCGCCGCCGACGTGCTCGCCAGCCTCAGCGGGGTGTCCCTGGTGGCCGGCGAGCCGGACCAGCGCGCCCAGGCCGGACGCCTGCTCGACCTGCTGATGGACGGCCTGCGCCACCGGACGGGCTGACCGAATCGGCCACCCGGCCCGACCTGCGCTGACAGACTCGGCCGGTGGGCTCGAACCGGTGGCGGGGACGCCTGGGGCCGGCGGTGCCGGTGGCCCCGGGCGCCCGCGTCGACCGGTTCGAGATCTTCTTCGACCTGGTCTTCGTCTTCTCGTTCTTCATCATCACCCGGGCCACCGCCCTGCAGGTGACCGGCGGGGCGCTGCTGCACGCGCTGCTGGTCCTCGCCGTGCTCTGGTGGTCGTGGGTGGTGCACAGCGTGGTCGCCACCCGGGTACGCCTCGGCGAGGGCTTCGTCCCGGTGCTCATGACAGTCGGCATGGCCGCGCTGTTCACGTTCGCGCTGTCGCTGCCGCAGGCGTTCCGGGACCCGACCGGCAACGCGGCCGGGCCGATGGTCGCGGCGCTCAGCTACACCGTCCTGCGGTTGATCCACCTGCTGCTGTACCGGCACGCGGTCCGGGACAGCCCGAACGAGCGCCGGCAACTCCTCCGGTTCGCCCCGGAGTTGATCGGCAGCACCGCGCTGCTGCTGGTCGCCGCGCTGCTGCCGCCGAGGATCGACGACCTGTTCTCCGCGGCGGTGCTCCGCGACGTGCTGTGGGCGGTGGTCGTCCTGCTCCAGTACGGCACCGGCATCCTCGCCGGGACCTGGGGCTGGGGCGTCGCATCGGCCGAACACTGGACCGAGCGGTACGACCTGATCCTGATCATCGCGCTGGGCGAGTCCGTGATCTCGGTCGGCGTCGGCAGCAACCTGCTCGGCCAGCCGCCCACCTGGCCGGCCGTGACCGCGGCCGTGCTCGGCATCTTCTTCACCGCCGCGCTCTGGTGGGCGCACTACGACATGATCGGGCCGGCCGCCCGGATCGCGTTGCACGTCGCGCAGGACGGCCCCCGGGTGGCGATGGCCCGGGACGCGTACGCCTACCTGTTCCTGCCGATGATCGCGGGCATCATCCTGTTCGCGCTCGGCGCCGAGACGATAGTGCACGGCATCGCCGACCCGAACGTGCCGCCCAGCGAGCCGGGGCACGGGCCGAGCGTGCCGCTGCTGTTCGGCGGCGTGATCTGCTATCTCTGCGGCAACATGCTGTTCCAACTCCGTACCCTGCGCACGCTGAGCTGGACGCGGGTCGCGACGGCGTTGCTGCTCGGCCTGAGCATCCCGGTCGCGGAACGGGTGCCGGGGCTGGCCGCGCTGGGCATGCTCACCGCCATCACGGTGGGTATGGTGGCCGTCGAAGTGATCGTCTTCGACGAGGGCCGGCGGGCCCTGCGGAAGCTGGTCTTCGAGGAACGCGCCAGCCACGAGGCGCACGAGGCGGCCTGGCGGGCCCGCTGGCACGAACGGCCCGACGACCGCGACGAAGGCGAGTGAACCAGCGGCCCGCCGCCTCCGTGAAACCTGTCGGCCCCGCCGCGGGGCCACACCTGAGGGATACGGGGGCCACATGACCATCGACACCGTCCACGCCGGCGCGGCCGGCGCCTGGCAGCTCGGCGACCTGACCGTCAACCGGATGGGCCTGGGCGCGATGCGGCTGACCGCGAACGCCGACGGCAGCCCGAGCGACCGCGACCGGGCCGTCGCCGTGCTGCGCCGCGCCGTCGAGCTGGGCGTCAACCACATCGACACGGCCGCGTTCTACTTCTCGCCGCTGCGCTCGGCCAACGAGCTGATCAACCGGGCGCTGTGGCCGTACCCGGAGGATCTGGTCATCGTGACCAAGGTCGGGCCGGGCAAGGACCCGTCCGGGCAGTGGCTGCCGGCGGCCCGCCCGGACCAGCTGCGCGGGCAGGTGGAGGAGAACCTGCGCCAGCTCGGCCGCGACCACCTGGACGTGGTGAACCTGCGGGTGCACGGCCCGGAGCCGCTGTCCGAGCACTTCGGCGCGCTCGCCGAGCTGCGCGACGCCGGGCTGATCCGGCACCTCGGCGTCTCCGCCGTACGCCCGCACCAGGTCACCGAGGCGCGCGCCATCGCACCGGTGGTGTGTGTGCAGAACTCGTACGGCCTGGGCTACCGCCGTCAGCACGACGAGCTGATCCGTGACTGCGCCGCGCACGGCACCGCGTTCGTGCCGTTCTTCTCCCTCGTCACCAGCGGTCGGGAGGCCGGCGCGACCGGCGAGGAGCACCCGGAGGTGCTCGCGGTGGCCCGGGAGCACGGCGTGACGGCGGCCCAGGTCCGGCTGGCGTGGACGCTGGCCCGCGGCCCGAACGTGCTGGCCATCCCCGGCACCGGCGACCCGGCGCACCTGGAGCAGAACGTCGCCGCCGCCGCGCTGCGCCTCTCCCCCGCCGACCTGGCCCGCCTCGACGCCGTGTGACGTTCGGCCGTCGGCAGAATCGGCGCGCGCGGGGTGGCTCGCGGCCCGGCGCGCGCCGATGCTGAGGCGATGGCGACCTTCTCCGTACAGGCCCATCCCACCGACGCGGCGAGCTGGACCGAGCTGGCCCGCACCGTCGAGGCGGCCGGTTTCGACGCGCTGTTCGCCGCCGACCATCCGGGCGACTGCGCGTCGCCGTTCGTCGCGCTGGCCGCCGCCGGAGCCGTGACCAGCACGCTGGGCCTCGGCTCGTACGTCTCCAACGCCGCCGTCCGGGAACCGATCCTGCTCGCCGCCGACGTGGCCACGCTGGACGTGGTCTCCGGCGGGCGGGCCCGGCTCGGGCTCGGCGCCGGCCACACCCCGGCCGAGTGGCGGGCCGTCGGGCGCGAGCGCCCGGACGTCGCCGCCCGGGTCCGCCGCTGCGTCGCAGTGGCCGAGGCGGTACGGGCGCTGCTGGCCGGCGACGAGGTCACTGTGGACACCGAGGAGCTGACCGCGTACGCGGCACGCCTGCACCGGCCGCGCCCGGTGCAGGACCGGATCCCGCTGACCGTCGGCACGGCCAACTCGACGCTGCTGCGCTGGGCCGGGAAGCACGCCGACGTGGTCGGTCTGACCGGCTTCGGCCGTACCCTGGCCGACGGCCACCAGCACACCGTCCGGTGGCGGGCCGACCAGATCGAGGCGCAGCTCGCGCACGTCGCGGCCGGAGCGGACGGCCGGGAGACGCCGCCGGTGCTGGAGGCGCTGGTCCAGCACGTCGCGGTCACCGACGACGCCGAGGCGGCCGCCGCCACAACGGCCGCCGAGACCGGGCTCACCCCGGAGGAGGTGCTGGCCACCCCGTTCGTGCTGGCCGGCACGCCCGACGAGATCGTCGCGGCGGTGGCCGGGCACGAGCGCCGCTGGGGCGTCACCCATTTCGCGGTACGCGCCGACGCGGTGGCGCCGCTCGCGCCGCTGCTGCCCCGGCTGGCCGGAAAAGCGCTGGACTTCGAGCACACTCGAAAGTGAACACTGGGCGCATGACGACGACACGACGGCTGGGCCGCAGCGGCATCGAGGTCAGCGCGATCGGCATGGGTTGCTGGGCGATCGGCGGCCCGCTCTGGGACGGCACCCAACCGCTCGGCTGGGGCGAGGTGGACGACGACGAGTCGGTGCGTACCGTCCACCGGGCCCTCGACCTGGGCGCGACGCTGTTCGACACCTCCAGCAACTACGGCGCCGGGCACAGCGAGCGGGTACTCGGGCGCGCGCTGGCGGGCCGCCGGGACCGCGCGGTCATCGCGACCAAGTTCGGCTATCCCACCGACGAGGAGACCCGCCAGGCGCTCGGCGAGGACGCCAGTCCCGAGTACGCGCGGCGCAGCCTGGAGGGTTCGCTGCGCCGGCTCGGCACCGACCACGTCGACCTCTACCAGCTCCACCTGGGCGGTCTGCCGGTGCCACGGGCGCTGGACCTCGTCGGCACGCTGGAGGACCTGGTCGCGGAGGGGAAGATCCGGGCGTACGGCTGGAGCACCGACGACCCCGCCTCGGCGCGCGCCTTCGCCGAGGCGGGACCGCACTGCGCGGCGATCCAGCACGACCAGTCGGTGCTGCGGGACAACGCCGCCATGCTCGCGGTGTGCGCGGAGTTCGACCTGGCGAGCCTCAATCGAGGGCCGCTGGCGATGGGCCTGCTCACCGCGAAGTACCAGGACGCGCCGACCGCCCGGGGCGGCGACGACGTCCGCGGTGTGGCACCGGAGTGGCTGGACTGGTTCACCGGCGGCGTACCGCGCGCCGAGTGGGCGCAGCGGGTGGCCCGGGTCCGTGCGGCGCTGACCGCCGACGGCCGCACGCTCGCCCAGGGCGCGCTGGGCTGGCTGCTCGCCCGCAGCCCGCACACGCTGCCGATTCCCGGCTGCCGGACCGTCGCGCAGGCCGAGGAGAACCTGGGAGCGCTGGCGTACGGGCCGCTGCCGGAGGCGGCCTTCGCCGAGGTGGAACGCCTGCTCGCCGACCTGCGCACCGCCCCGGCCGACGCCTGACCGCTCTGTCCCGCCGCGGGGGGGGGCCGCCTCAGAGGTGCCGGCGGACCTCCGCGGCGAACCGGGGCAGGCCGGTGCGTCCCAGCAGTACGAGCAGACCCGGTACGGTCGTCGGCTCCCTGCGGTAGGCGGCCGCCTGGCGGTGCAGGACGTCCAGTGTCTGCCCCGGGTAGAGGTCCAGCTGGTCGAGCAGGAAGTCGTCCGGGTGCATCGCCACGATGTCGAAGGACTTGAGCGACGCCTCGGGAAAATCACCGACGTCGAACGTGACCAGCACTTCCGCGTTCGCCCGGACGGCGGCAGCCAGCACGTGCCGGTCCTTGGGATCGTTGGACATGCCGTCGATGAGCGACTCGTACCCGCTGACCATGGCGTCCGGGAACGCCTCGGACATCTGGCCGATCCGGCGGTCGACCCGCTCCTCCGCGATGCCTCGTGCGATCAGGTTGCGTCGCAGCTCGTCAAGGACGTCCCTGGACCAGAGGGGCCGGTAGGCGGCGACCTCGGCCAGCCGCAGCAGGGTGTCGCAGAGATGCGCCGGGTAGAGGACGCAGGTGTCGAGAAAAGCCGGGAACGCCACTCAGGTCACGCTCATCTCGTCCTGCGCGGTGTGGCCGTCGCGTCGTACAGGCCGTCTTCCTCGGCTTCGGCGGTCATCCGGTCGAGCGTCCGGCGGCGTGCCTGCCGGGTCCGCTCCTGGTAGTCGAGAACGTCCCGGAGCATGACTCGCCGGTGACGGCCGCGCATCGTGTGCGGCATCTCGCCCTCGGACAGCAACCGGACCAGCGTGGGCCGGGAGATGTTGAGCAGGTCTGCCGCCTCCTGGGTCGTCAGCATCGTGTTGTGCGGTGCGATGGAGATCGCAAGCCCTTCGGACAGTGCCGTCACCACGTCCCGCAGCACTCCGTACAACTCGTCGGGGATCTCGATCTCGGACCCGTCCGGCCCGACCAGCCTGGCCCGCGCACGACCGCTGGCGCTCCGCAGTTCGTGCACGAACCGGGCCAGCTCAGCCGGGTCGTCCGGAGGAAGGACGGTACGTTCACGCAGCGCGCTGCTCATGACCACAAGGGTATCGCTATTCGAAAAAAACGCAACGCGTTCAGCGCGCGTGACGGGTGGGCGTGACGAGTGAGTGATTTCGCTCCACGCATCCGAATAGCGCCGCGTACTCGAAGATGTGAGCATGCGGATCCTCATGGCCGGCGCGTCCGGTTTCCTCGGCACCCGACTGGTCGACTGCCTCACCGCGGACGGCCACCAGGTCACCCGCCTGGTCCGCCGCCCACCACGCACACCCGCCGAGCGCCAGTGGAACCCGTCCGCCGCGCAACTGGACCCGCAGTGCGTCGCCGAGGCGGACGCGGTGGTGAACCTGGCCGGGGCCGGGGTGGGCGACAAGCGCTGGAACGACGAGTACCGGAAGCTGATCCGGACCAGCCGCGTGGACAGCACCACCACGCTCGCCATCACGATCGCCGGTCTGCCCGCCGCGGACCGGCCCGCGGTGCTGCTGAACTCCTCGGCGGTCGGCTGGTACGGCAACACCGGTGACCGCGCGGTCACCGAGGAGGCGCCGGCCGGTGAGGGGTTCCTCGCCGACGTCTGCCGGGTGTGGGAGGCCGCGACCCGGCCGGCCGAGGACGCGGGCGTACGGGTGGTGCGGCTGCGTACCGGACTGCCGCTGCACCGCGACGGCGGCCTGCTCAAGCCGCAGCTGCTGCCGTTCCGGCTCGGCGTCGGCGGCAAGCTGGGAAACGGGCGGCAGTGGCTGCCGTGGATCTCGATGCGGGACTGGCTGAACGCGGCGACGTTCCTGCTCGACCGCGACGACGTGGCGGGCCCGGTCAACGTGGTCGGCCCGGCGCCGGTCACCAACGCCGAGTTCACCCGGGAACTCGCCCGTCAGCTGCACCGCCCCGCGATCATGCCGATCCCGGCGGTGGCGCTGAAGGTGGTGCTCGGCGGCTTCTCGCAGGAGGCGCTCACCAGCACCCGGGTGCTGCCGGGCGTACTCGACAAGTCCGGCTTTCCCTGGACGCATCCGGACCTGCCGGGCGCGCTGCGCGCCGCCCTCACGGAGTGAGCCCGCGAGGGCGGCGCGGCGTGGCCGTTCAGCAGCCGATCACCCAGTACGCGGGCCCGGTCTGCTTGAGCGTGCTCGTGTAGAAGGTGTTGTAGAGGCCCATCCGCTGCCCGCTACCCAGCGCGTAGGCGTACCCGCCGGACTGGTAGGCCCGCCCGGCCACCACGTGCGCGTAGTTGCTGGCGGTGACGCAGACCGGCGCGCCGGTCGGCGATGGCGTGGGCGAGGGTGACGCGGTGGGCGTGGGCGACGCGGTCGCCGTCGGGGTCGGGCTCGGCGAGGCGCCGCCACCGCCGAGCCCGAAGAAGAGCGCGTCCCGGTACGTCGAACAGATGGTGTCCAGGAAGTACGCCCCGGCGGTGCCGCACTGGTCCGCGCCGGTACCCGGGTCGACGGGGGTGCCGTGGCCCATGCCGGAGACCCGGTAGAGGCGGACCTGGTCGTTGCCGTAGACCTCCAGGCTCGTGCCGGACGGCAGCGTGGACGTGCTGGTCGGGGTGGTCGGCAGGCCCAGCACGTTCGTCCACTGGTCCCGGGACTCGGCGGCGTTCGCGGTCGCCACAGTGGTGTCGCTGGTGCCGTGCCAGATCGCCACCCGGGGCCGCTTGCCGGTGTATCCGGCGTACGCGCCGCGGACCAGGTCGCCCCACTGGGCCGGGGTCTTGTCCGCACCCGGGTTCATGCAGCTGAACGCCGTGACGGTGCTGGTGGCGCAGCGGTACGGGATGCCGGCGATGATCGAGCCGCCGGCGAAGACGTCGGGGTAGGCGGCGAGCATGGCCGCGCTCATCGCGCCGCCGGCGGAGAGGCCGCTGACGTACACGCGGGCGCCGTCGGTGCCGTAGGTGGTCCTGGCGTAGTCGACCATCTGCTTGATCGACAGCGCCTCGCCCTGGCCGCGCGCGGTGTCACCGGTCTCGAACCAGTTGAAGCAGGAGTTGGCGTTGTTGCCGCTGGGCTGCTGCGGCGCGATGAGCGTGAACTTCCACTGGTCGGCGTACTTCTGCCAGCCGGAGTTGGCGACGTAGGTCGAGGCGTTCTGCACGCACCCGTGCAGCAGCACCACGGCGGGCGCGCCGGCCGGCAGGCCGTCCGGGCGGTACGCGTACATGGTCAGGTTTCCGGGGTTGGAGCCGAAGCCGGTGACCTGGGTGAGCGAGGCGGCCTGGGCGGGAAGGGCGGCGACCAGCGCGGTGGCCGCGGCCAGCACGACCCCGGCCGCCGCCCCGGCGACGCGGGCGATGAGGGATGAGGAGCGGGGCACGGGAACCTCCCGATCGTGGAATGTGAACTGAGTCACCTCCGAGTTGCCGCGACGTTACGGCCGTGTTTCGTCACACCGGAATGGCCGCCGCTCACACATTCACGACCGCCGAAGTGTGCGGGCGAGTTTCGTGTCCGGGCGGTCTGCCCAGGTCCGGTTGGTAACGTCCGCTGCGTGCCGTCCTCCCCGTTCCTGGCCACCGGGCCGTCGACGACCCGCGTCCGTGACCGGCGGGCCGACCTGCTGGTGACGCTCGCCGCGCTGGCGCTGGCCTTCTGGGTCACCAGCGGCATGTGGCGTGATCCCAACAGCCGCGCCATCACCGTCAACTCCAGCGACCAGGCGCTGTTCGAGTGGCTGCTGGCGTTCGGCGGGCACGCGCTCACCCACGGGGAGAACCCGCTCTACACCACGCTGATCAACGTCCCGGACGGGGTGAACCTCGCGGTGAACACCTCGATCACCGTGTACGCGGCGGTCTTCGCGCCACTGACGTACCTGATCGGGCCGCCCGCGACGTTCCTGGTGATCCTCACGCTCAACCTCGCCGCCACCGCGGTGGCCTGGTACTGGCTGCTGAGCTGGTACCTGGTGCGCAGCCGGCTGGCCGCCGGTGTGGGGGCGCTGTTCATCGCCTTCTGCCCGGCGATGGTGTCGCACGCCAACGCGCACCTGAACTGGACCGCCGGCTGGCTGGTGCCGCTGCTGATCTGGGGCGTGTTCCGGCTGCGCCGCCCCGGCCGCGCGGTCACCGGCGGGATCGTGCTCGGGCTGCTGGTGGCGGCCGCGTTCTCGATCGCCGCCGAAGGGCTGTTCTTCACCGCGCTGGCGCTCGGCGTGTTCCTCGCCGTCTGGGCGCTGCACCCGGCCCGGTGGCCGGAGGTACGCGCCGCGCTGCCCCGGATGGCGGCCGGACTCGGAGTCACCGCGCTCGTCGCCGGAGCGCTGCTGGCGTACCCGCTCTGGCTGCACTTCCTCGGGCCGCAGCGGTTCCACGGCACCGGCTTCGACCCGCTGATCCACTCCGAGGACATCGCCGCGTACGGGTCGTACCCGCGCCGGTCGCTGGCCGGCTGGGCCGGGTGGGGCACCTCGCTGGCGCCCAACCCGACGGAGGAGAACTCGTTCTTCGGCGTACCACTGCTCGTGCTCGGCCTGGCCTGCTTCGCGCTACTGTGGTGGCGCGCGGACCGGGCGTTCCGGGCCACCCTCGCGGCGCTCGGGGTGACCGCGGTGGTCTTCGCGGTGCTGTCGTGGGGGCCGACGGTGAAGTGGAACGGCCGCCGCTTCGAGCAGACGCTGCCGTTCGGGGTGCTGGACAACCTGCCGGTGATCAACGCGGCGCTGCCGTCGCGGCTGGCCCTTGTCGTCGCGCCGGTGATCGGCCTGCTGCTGGCGTACGCGATCGACGCGCTGCGGGCCCGGCCGCCCCGGCGCCGCGCCATCGGCGTGGCCTGGGCGCTCGGGTTCGTCGCCGCGCTGCTGCCGCTGGTGCCGACGCCGCTGTTGACCAGCGTCCGCGAACCGATCCCGGCGTTCATCACCAGTGGCGCCTGGCAGCGCTATGTCCCGCCGGACGGGGTGCTGACCCCGCTGCCGCTGACCGTGGACGTCTACCCGGACGGGCAACGCTGGCAGGCGTACGCGCTGGCCCACCGGCAGGGTGAGTTCCGCATCCCGGCCGGGTTCTTCCTCGGCCCGGGCGGTCCGGAGGGCCGGGGCCGGATCGGGCCGGTGCCGCGCACCTTCGACTCACTGATGGACCAGGCCGGCCGGACCGGGCTGGTGCCGATCATCACCGACGGCAGCATCCGCGAGTCCCGGGCGGACCTGCGCCACTGGGGCGTGCGGGCGGTGGTGCTGCCGGACCGGGTGCACGGCGCGAAGTACGACGTCGACGAGGACGCGCTGCGGCGTACCGCCACCGCGCTGCTCGGCGAGCCGGAGCGGGTGGAGGACGTCTGGCTGTGGCGGGTGCCGGACTGACCGCCACCTCGGCCCGATGGCGACGAGGCTCACGGGTCCGGTTCCCGGGGGGCGGGACTAGGCTGGACGGGTGAGCGTGACGACTTCCGGGCTGACCGCCGTCCGCGCCGGCCTGCTCGACTACCAGGCCGCCTGGGACGAGCAGCGCCGGCTGCACGAGGCGGTGGTGGCCGGCGAGCAGGGCGACACGGTGCTGCTGCTGGAGCACCCCAGCGTCTACACCGCCGGCAAGCGCACCGAGCCGTGGGACCGCCCGATGGATGGCACCCCGGTGGTGGACGTGGACCGCGGCGGGAAGATCACCTGGCACGGTCCGGGGCAGCTCGTCGGCTACCCGATCGTCCGGCTGCCCGACCCGGTCGACGTGGTCGCGTACGTCCGCCGCACCGAGCAGCTGCTGATCGACGTGTGCGCCGAGTTCGGGCTGGCCGCCGGCCGGGTCGAGGGGCGCTCCGGCGTGTGGGTGCCGGAGGACGACAGGGGCCCGGCCCGCAAGGTGGCCGCCATCGGCATCCGGGTGGCCCGCGGCGTCACGCTGCACGGCTTCTCCGTCAACTGCGACTGCGACCTGGGCTTCTTCGACCGGATCGTGCCCTGCGGCATCCGCGACGCCGGGGTCACCTCGCTGACCGCCGAGCTGGGCCGGCCGATCACCGTCGCCGACGTGCTGCCGGTCGTCGAGCGGCACCTGCCGACGCTGACGCAGGTCTGAGCCCCGTGCGGCTCGACCTGGTCACGCTCGTCGTCGCCGAGTACGACCCGGCGATCGCGTTCTTCACCGAGGTGCTCGGCTTCGATCTGGCCGAGGACAAGCCCTCGCTGACGAACGACGGCCGGCCCAAGCGCTGGGTGGTCGTACGCCCGCCGGGCGGTGGCACCGGCCTGCTGCTGGCCCGCGCCGACGGTGAGCACCAGGCCGGTGCGGTGGGCGACCAGACCCACGGCCGGGTGGGTTTCTTCCTCCAGGTCGACGACTTCGAGGCGGTGTACCGCCGGATGGCCGACGCGGGGGTCGAGTTCGTCCGGCCGCCCCGCACCGAGCCGTACGGCCGGGTCGCGGTCTTCCGCGACATCGCCGGCAACCTCTGGGACCTGCTCGGCCCGGCCTGACCGCCCGGTCCGGCCGATCGGCCCGGCCCGACCGCTCGGCGGCGCGGTGGCCGACCGGGCCGGATCGCCGTCCGCCCAGAACCGCCGCTCGCCCAGCCCCCACCCCGCCATCGGTCACGGTGAGTGACAACGCCGCGTCCGCGGCATGTGACCTCCCGCCGACTTTGCTCTGCAGCCAGATCCGCAACGATCACGCCCGGTCGACCGTTGCGCTCGTGGCTGCAGAGCAAAGGGCGCAGACACCCTTCCCTCCCTCCGGACGGCAGTCCGCCATAACCCCAGCTCAGCGCAATCCGCCGACGCCGAGGGCCTCTCGACCGCCCCGCAACAACCCTCACCGAGAGTGACCACTAGGCCGAGCGATCTCTCGTCACGCTCAGTGGCAGATCCGAACCGATTCCGGAGGTCGGCGGCGAGACCGCCGGCCCGATGCCGAGCCCGCGCCCGCCATCGGGGTCGGAACCGGGACCGGGACCGGCTAGGAGCGAGCCCGCCGCCGCGGACCGGCACGGAGCAAGCCGCGCGAGGGCGCAGCCGTCAGGGCGCGAGGCGGTGCAGGTCGCGCGGGAAGGCGGTCACCTCCCGGACGTTCGCCGCGCCCGTCAGCCGCGCGACGAACCGCTCCAGCCCGATCGCGAACCCGCCGTGCGGCGGCATGCCGTGCCGGAACGCGTCCACGTAACCGGCGTACGGCTCGACCGGCTCGCCGCGCGCCGCCAGCGCGGCCAGGTAGTCGGCGTGCCGGTGCAGCCGCTGCCCGCCGGTGACCAGCTCCACGCCGCGGAACAGCAGGTCGAAACCGTTCGAGTACGCGGGCCGCGCCGGGTCCGGGTGGGTGTAGAAGGGGCGCTTCGCCATCGGATAGCCGGTGACGAAGAGGAAGTCGCTGCCGTGCTCGCGGAGCGCCCACTCCCCCAGCGCCCGCTCGTGCGCCGGGGCCAGATCGGGTTCGGAAGGCGGCGCGCCGGCGATCGTCAACGCCTCGGTGAAGTGCACCGCCGGGATCTCGGCCGGCACCTGCGGCGCCGTCACGCCGAGCGTGGCCAGCGCGCCGTCCGCCCGGTCGGCGACTGTCGCCACCATCCCGGCCAGGGTCTCCCGCAGCACCGCCATCACGTCCCGGTGGTCGGCCACGAACCCCAGCTCGACGTCGAGCGACGTGTACTGGGCCAGGTGCCGCGCCGTGTCGTGCGGCTCGGCGCGGAACACCGGCCCGACCTCGTACACCCGCTCGAAGACGCCCACCATGAGCTGCTTGTAGAACTGCGGCGACTGGGCCAGGTAGGCGGGACGGCCGAACCAGTCCAGCGCGAACACGTTCGCCCCGCTCTCGGTGGACGAGGCGACCACCTTCGGCGTGTGCACCTCGACGAAGCCCTGCCCGTCGAGCGTGGCCCGGAAGCCGGACACGGCCGCCGCCGAGATCCGCAGCGCGGCGGATCGGCTCGGGTGCCGCAGCGCGACCGGCGCGTGGTCGAGCTGGGTGGACAGGCCGGCCGTCAGCACCGGCCGGTACAGGTCGAACGGGGGCGGGACGGCGGGCGGCCCGAGCGGACGTACCGTCGGCTCGACGACCTCGACCCCGGCGGGCGCGGCGGGGTTCGCGACCACCGTGCCGACCACCTCGACGACCGTCTCCTCGGTGAGCGCCTCGACCTGCGCGCGCACGGCGGGCGCGGTGACCACCACCTGGGCGAGCCCACCGCCGTCGCGGAGGACCAGGAAGGCCACCGACTTGAGCAGCCGGCGGCGGTGGACCCAGCCGGCGAGCCGCACGGTGGCGCCCACATGGGCGGGGAGTTGAGAGGACAGGATGCGTTGCACGACGACTACCTCCTTGACCAATCGCAACGCGATCCCCAGGGAGGTGTGGGCGAGCGGGAACCTCGCGGTGCCACCACACCTTCGCCCCCGCCGGGGCGGGAGCCTCGTTCGTCGCCTTTTCACCGGGGCCGGCCGGGCGGGCTCTACTGGGCGCACAGGCGCTGTTCTTCCCGCAGCTCGGGAGGGTCTTCACGGCCCGGCGCCAGACCGCCTCGCAGCAACCGGCGGCTCTCTCGACTGGCGGATCGGTCCGTTACTCGGCTCCGTCACAGCTCTGCCCGGCACGCTAGCACCGGGCGCCTCGCGGTGTGACCGGGATTTTTGGCCCTTCGTGTCCGGTGTCACAGCGATTCCGGGGTGACGGCGGTCGCCCGCCGTTCATCGACCGGCGCCGACCGGCGTACGCTCGGTTTTGTGACGATCGAGCAATCCGCGCCGACGACTGAGCAGCCCGCGCGCCCCGCGACGGTCGCCCCGGAGGGGCGGCGCATGCTGCGGATCGAGGCACGCAACGCCGAGACGCCGATCGAGCGCAAGCCGCCGTGGATCAAGGTCAAGGCCAAGATGGGCCCGGAGTACACCCAGTTGCGCGGGCTCGTCTCGCGCGAGGGGCTGCACACCGTGTGCCAGGAGGCCGGCTGCCCCAACATCTACGAGTGCTGGGAGGACCGGGAGGCCACCTTCCTCATCGGTGGTGACCAGTGCACCCGGCGCTGCGACTTCTGTCAGATCGACACCGGAAAGCCGGCCGAGTTCGACGCCGACGAGCCGCGGCGCGTCGCCGAGTCGGTCGCCGCGATGGGTCTGCGTTACGCGACCATCACCGGTGTCGCCCGCGACGACCTGCCCGACGGTGGTGCCTGGCTCTACGCCGAGACGGTCCGGCAGATCCACGCGCTGCAGTCCGGCTGCGGTGTCGAGCTGCTGATCCCCGACTTCAACGCGGTGCCGGAGCAGCTGGCGGAGGTGTTCGGCTCGCGGCCCGAGGTGCTGGCGCACAACGTGGAGACGGTGCCGCGCATCTTCAAGCGGATCCGCCCGGCGTTCCGCTACGAGCGTTCGCTCGACGTGATCCGCCAGGCCCGCGCCGACGGCCTGGTCACCAAGAGCAACCTGATCCTGGGCATGGGCGAGGAGCGCGCCGAGGTGTCCCAGGCGCTGCGCGACCTCCACGAGGCGGGCTGCGAGCTGATCACCATCACGCAGTACCTGCGCCCCTCCCCCCGGCACCACCCGGTCACCCGCTGGGTCAAGCCGGAGGAGTTCGTCGAGCTGCGCGAGGAGGCCGAGGAGATCGGCTTCGCGGGCGTGATGAGCGGCCCGCTGGTCCGTTCGTCGTACCGCGCGGGCCGCCTCTACCAGCAGGCGCTCGACGCCCGCCGGGAGGTCGTCGCCGCCGGCTGAGGCCGGCCGTCGACCGCGTCACCCGCCGCCGGCCGCCCGGCGGATGCCATGATCACAGGCATGACCGCCGGGGTACGCGAGGAGCCACGCGAGACCGTGCGCTCCCGTACGCCCCGGCGGCTGCCGTTGCCGACGCTGCTCGCCGTGCTCGTCGGGTTCGCCGCTGTGGGCTACCGGCTGGCGCTGCTGTTCGCCGACGTGCCGCCCACCAACAGCGACGAGGCGACGATGGGGCTGGCCGCCCTGCACATCGCCCGCGGCGACGGCTTCCCGGTTTGGTTCTACGGCCAGGCGTACATGGGCACGCTGGAGGCGTACCTGGCCGCGCCGCTGATCGCGCTGGCCGGACCGTCGGTGCTCGTGCTGCGGCTGCCCACGCTGGCGTTGTACGCGTTGTTCCTGCTGCTGTCCTGGCGGCTGACCCGGCGGCTCGGCGGTGACCGCTGGTACGCCCTGTTGGTCGTCGCCGTGCTGGCGCTCGGCGCGGACCGGGTGGTGAAGAACCAGCTCATCGCCGGTGGCGGCTATCCGGAGCTGAACCCGGCCGGCGCGGCGCTGGCGCTGCTCACCGTCGGGCTCTGCGTGACCGGGGCGGGCGCACGGCTGCCCCGCTGGGCGGCCTGGGGGCTGATCGCCGGGGTGCTGCTCTGGGTGGACCCGCTGATCCTGCCGTACGTGCTGACGCTTGGCGCGCTGCTCGTGGCGTGGCGGTGGCGGGAACTGGCCGGGCGGGCCGGTGTGGTGCTGGCCGGGGCGCTGCTGCTGGGTACGGCGCCGATGCTCGTGGACAGCCTCCGGCACGGCCGCAACCCGGTGGCCGCCGTGCTGGCGGCCGGTGGTACGGGCGCGTCGGCGGACTGGGCGGACCGGCTGTACGGCGGGCTGGTGCTCGGGCCGCCGCTGGCGATGGGCTTCTGCTCGCCCGGCCGGTGCGCCACCTGGCAGCTCTGGTGGGCCTTCGCGTTCCCGCTGCTGTTGCTGCTCGCCGCGTTCACCGCGTGGCACACCCTGCGGCGAACCTGGGGCGGTCCACGCTCGGTGGAACGGGTGTCGGCCGGGGTGCGGCTGGCGCTGCTCGGCGGCGCGGCCGGGGTCCTCGCCGCCTACGCGGTCAGCAACGCGGCCGGGCGGACGCCGATCGAGAGCAGCCGGTACCTGTCGTGCCTGGCGGTCGCGGTGCCCGCCCTGCTCTGGCCACTGTGGCAGGCCGCCCGCCCACTCGCCGAGGTGGAGTCGATCAAGGCGGCCGGCGGGCGGGCGGCCGGGGCTAGGGCCCGCGTGGCGGGTGTCGGGGCGGTGGCGGTGCTCGCAGGTGTGCTCGGAACCGGCGCGGCGACCACAGTGGAGGTGATCCGGGCGGCCCCGGCCGTGCACGCCGAGGCCGACCGGCACCGCTCGCTCGTGGACACGCTCGGCGCGCTCGGCGTCCGGCACGTACGCGGCGGCTACTGGACGTGCAACCGGCTCACCTACGCCACCGGCGAGAACGTGCTCTGCGCCGTGGTCGAGGACGACCTGCGCCCCGGATTCGACCGGCTGCCCGCGTACCGGCGGGAGGTGGCCGCCGACCCGGACGCCGCCTGGGTGGCGCTCGCCGGCTCGCCGCTGGCCGCCCGGCTGGACGCGCGCCTCGGCCCCGAACCGGGCGCGCTCGACGTCGTCACGGTCGCCGGCTGGCGGATCTACCTGCCACGCCGCTGACGCAGGCCCGGTGGCGGGTCGAGCAGACCGAGGCGGTGGGCCAGCGCGGCGGCCTCCACCCGGTTGGTCACGTCCAGCTTGGCGATGATCCGGGACACGTGCACGCTCGCCGTCTTCGGCGAGATGAACAGCCGCTCGGCGATGCGGCTGTTGCTGTGCCCCTCGGCCACCAGCCGCAGCACCTCCCGTTCCCGGCTGGTCAGCAGGTCCGGCCCGGGTCGCCCGGTGCCGCGCAGCCCGACCCGGCGGGCCAGCGTCGCCGCCTGCTCGCCCAGCGGGGTGGCGCCCAGCCGGGCGGCCACCTCGACCGTCTCCCGTACCGCGGCGGCCACGTCGTCCCGCTCGCCCGCCGCGGCGGCCGCCTCGGCCAGCCCGAGCAGCGCCCGGCCCAGCGGGTACGGCTGCCCGGCCGTCCGCCACGCCGCCACCGCCGCCCGCCACTGCGCGAGCGCCCCGGCGGGACCGGTGGGCGCGAGCCCGGCCAGGACGGCGGTGACGTGCGCCGCGTACGCCTGTTCGGCCGGATGCCGGGCGGGCAGCGCGGCGGCCCTGGTGGACACGTCGGCGGCGAGCGTCGCGTCACCGGTCAGCGCGGCGGTACGCGCCACCGCGCCGAGCACCGGCCAGCCCTCGCGCGGCAGGTCGGCCAGGTGCGGGTCGGCCAGGGCGGCGCGCGCCGCGCGTACCGCTTCCAGCTTGTCGTCGGCGGCGAGCGCGGCCTCCACGCGCAGCTCGTGCAGCGGCAGCCGGTGGTTGGGCCACAGGTAGGGGCGGCTGAGGAACGCCAGCGCCCGCCCGACGACCTCGTCGGCGGCGGGGTGGGCGCGGGCCAGGTGCAGCCCGGCGCGCAGTTGCAGCCAGTGCAGCCCGGAGACGCCCGGCGGGTCGATGCGGGCCGCCTCGGCGCAGGTGGCGTCCGCCTCGTCCCAGCGGCCCAGCGCGATCAGCGCCTCGGCCCGGTTCGACAGCAGGTACGCCCCGATCGAGCGGCTGATGCCGACCCGGCGCGCCTCGGTCACCCCGGCCGCGGCCGCCTGCTCGGACTCGTCGTAGCGGCCCAGCTCGTAGAGCACGTCGGAGAGGAAGACCAGCGCGCTGACCAGGGCCCACGAGTCACCGGCGGCACGGGCCCGCGCCTCGACCCGGCGCAGCTCGGCCAGCCCGCGCTCCGGCGTGCCGTCGAGGCGGTGCAGCAGGGCGATCCGGGTGGGCAGCAGCACCAGGTCGGTGCCGACCTCGGACGCGCCGGCCGCGGCTTCGGCGGCCACCGTGGCGGCCTCGCGCGGGTCGACCTTCATCAGGTGCGACGCGATGTCGGCCAGCACGGCGAACCGTTCCGGGCCGTCGGGGGCGCCGGCCGCCAGCCGGTACGCCTCGCGCAGCTCAGCCGCGCCGTCGCTCTTGCCGAGCAGCGCGAACAGCCGGCCCCGGTGGTCGAGCAGGCGGGCGGCGCGCAGCGGTTCGGCGTCGGAGTCGACCTCGGCCAGCGCGGCCCGGGTGAGCGTGAGCGCCCGGCTGAGGTCACCGGCGGTGACCGCGGCGGTGAGCGTGTCCTCCAGTACCCGCAGGTGGTCCATGCCGAGCCGGTCCGCGGCGTCGGGCACCTGCTCCCACAGTTCGAGGACGCGCTCCAGCAGCCGGCTCTGCTCGGCGTACGCGTACCGTTCGGCGGCTGCCTCGGCGGCGACCCGGGCGGCGGTGAGCGCGCGCGGGTGGTCGTGCGCCGCGTACCAGTGGTGGGCGATCTCGGCCGGGGCGCGACCGGCGGCGACCAGGTGGGGTTGGGCCTCGATCGCGGCGGCGTACCGGGCGTGCAGCCGGGCGTGCTCGCCGGGCAGCAGGTCGTCGTGCACCGCCTCGCGGACCAGCGCGTGCCGGAACTCGTAGTCGCCGTCCGGGTCGGCCACCACGAGCTGACCGGCGACGGCGGCGCGCAGCGCGTCCTCCAGTTCGGCCTCGGGCAGGCCGGCCACCTCGGCGAGCAGCTGGTGGGCGAAGCGGGTGCCGCCGGCGGCGGCGATCCGCAGCACCCGCTGGGCCGGCTCGGGCAGCCGGTCGACGCGGGCCAGCAGCAGGTCGCGCAGCGTCTCCGGGATGGTGGCGCAGCCGACCGGGCCACCGGCGGCGGCCAGCTCCTCGATGAAGAACGGGTTGCCCTGGGTGCGTTCGTGCACGTCGTCCACGGTCCGGGCGAACTGCTCGACACCGAGCAGGTCGGCGAGCACGGCGGCGGTGCCGTCGCGGTCGAGGCGGCCCAGCTCGATCCGGTCCACGCCGCGGACCCGGTCCAGCTCGGCGAGGAACGGCCGCAGCGGGTGCCCGCGGTGCAGCTCGTCGGTGCGGTACGTGCAGACCACCAGCAGGCGGGTGGCGCGGGCGGCCCGCACCAGGAAGCCGATCAGGTCGCGGGTGGAGCGGTCGGCCCAGTGCAGGTCCTCGATCACCAGCACCAGCGGGCGTTCCTCGGCGATGCGCCGGAACAGGTCGGCGACCAGGTCGAACAGGTAGCCGCGCGGGGTGTCGGCGAGGGCCGGCCCGGCGGGCGCGGCGACGCCTGCGGGCATCCGGGCCAGCTCGGGCAGCAGCCGCGCGAACTCCGCCTCGTAGCCGGCGAAGGCGGCCGGCCCGTCGTGGCGCAGCACGTCGCGCAGCGCGGCCGCGAACGGGGCGAACGGCAGGCCGGCCTCGCCCAGTTCCAGGCACTGGCCGACCAGCAGCCGCGCCCCGGCGGTGTGGACGTGCGTGCCGAACTCCTCCAGCAGCCGGGTCTTGCCGACCCCGGCCTCGCCGCCGACGAGCACGGTCGTCGGGTCGCCGGAGCGGGCCCGGGCCAGCGCGTCGCCGAGCACTGTCAGCTCGGGCCGGCGGCCGACGAGGACGGTGCTGGCGGCGCGTACTGTCACGCCGTCGAGCATGCCACGGCCCCCCGACGGCCTCGCCTGGCCGATCGGGCGGTCGGTGGCCGCCGGCCCGGCCGCCCCCGTGACGGCCGGACCGGCGACGACCGCCGGCGCGGTCACCGGCGGGCGTCGGTGATGCGGGCGTGGTGCTGTCGGCTCAGCCAGCCGCGCGGGTGCCGTCGGGGCAGCGACCGGGCCAGCCGGTCCTGCGCCGCGTCGGCCTGCAGTTCGGAGGCGTGGCTGCGGTGGATGCTGAGGATGAACTCCGCGTCGTTGCCGAACATGTCGGATCTCCCTGTCGTGGGTCTGTCGTCGCTGTCGAGATCCAC
Source organism: Micromonospora sp. NBRC 110037 (assembly GCF_001652995.1). Lineage (NCBI taxonomy): Bacteria > Bacillati > Actinomycetota > Actinomycetes > Micromonosporales > Micromonosporaceae > Micromonospora > Micromonospora sp. NBRC 110037. Next base: position 231,327 of record NZ_BBVA01000009.1, on the reverse strand, counting down.
TTTTCGCGCGAAGGTGCCCCCGGCACATGGGTACGCCGCCTGATCTTTGCCCCCGCCGCCTCCTTACCTGAGGGCCGACGAGGGGCCGCGCGGCCGTAAGGTACTCAGCCCGCTCCGGAAGAGGCGGCCACGGATCAACGTGACGTGCGCCGACCACTAGACTCTGCGGCATGGCAAAGCCCCAGGAGAAGGTCTCGTTCGGCCAGCGGCTGAAGCAGATCGGGATGGTGTTCCGGTTCACCGCCAAGCAGGACAAGTGGTTCGCGCCGCTGACGGCGGCGGCGGTGCTGATCCCGCTCGCGCTCACCGTGGTCGCGGTGATCGCCTGGGGCTGGATCTGGTTGCCGATCGGCATCCTGCTCGCCCTGCTGGCCGTGCTGATCGTGCTCAACCTGCGCTCCAACAAGGCGATGATGAACGCCGCCGAGGGGCAGCCGGGCGCGGCGGCGCAGATCATGGAGAGCATGCGCGGCGACTGGCGGGTCACCCCGGCGGTCAGCTCCACCACGCAGATGGACATGGTGCACCTGGTGGTGGGCCGCCAGGGCGTGATCCTGCTGGCCGAGGGGAACCCGCAGCGTGTGCGTGGCCTGCTCGGCCAGGAGAAGCGCCGGCTGGCGAAGGTGATCGGCACGGCGCCGCTGCACGACTACGTGATCGGGCAGGGCGAGGGTGAGCTGCCGGTCCGCAAGCTGCGGATGACGCTGATGCGGCTGCCCCGCGCCCTGTCTCCGAAGGACGTCAACGCCCTCGACAAGCGGCTCAAGGCGCTGACCGCGCGGCCGCAGATGCCCAAGGGCGCGGTCCCGAAGAACATGCGGCCGCCGCGTGGCGCGTTCCGGCAGACCCGGGGTCGCTGACCTTCGGCGTACGCGAGAAGGAGCCGGTCCCGTGCGGGGCCGGCTCCTTTCTTGTGCGGGTCAGCGGCGCGGCGCGTCGGTGACGACGGAGCCGGCGAGCCGGTCGTGCAGGCCGCGCTTGTGCTCGTCCATGAGCAGGGCCGGTACGACGAGGGCCAGCAGGAGTCCGCGCAGCAGCCCGCGGAGCAGCCCGATCCGGCCGCCGTCGGCCCAGGCGACGCAGCGCAGCCGGGTCAGGTACATGCCGGGGGTCTGGGCGAACAGGCCGATGAAGAAGCCGTACTCCAGGATCAGCACCAGGACCGGCGGCCAGCCGTCGCGGACCGGGTCGGAGAAGGCCCGGGCGACCATCAGGCACAGCACCCAGTCGATGATCAGGGCGCCGAATCGGCGGCCGAGGCTGGGCGGGGTGAAGGCGGGGTCGGTGGCGGGCGGCACCGGTGTGGCGGCGGTATCGGTCACAGCGGCCAGGGTAGCGCCGCCGCAACCCCTGACGAAAAATCCGACATTCGCCACCAGAGCGTGCCGGAGTGACGCTCCGCAAGCGACGTAACACGGCGGAAACAGACGAGACACGGCCGGGCAACCCCCCGGCCATAGCGTCGCCAGTAGTTAGCTACCGGAGTGGACCTGCCAGGAGGACGTGTGTTCGCCAATTCCGAGGAACTCCTGCGATACCTCGCCAACGAGGACGTGAAGTTCGTCGACGTACGTTTCTGTGACCTGCCCGGCGTGATGCAGCACTTCAACCTGCCGGTCGAGTCGTTCGACGACAGCGTGTTCACCGACGGCCTCGCCTTCGACGGCTCCTCGATCCGCGGGTTCCAGGCCATCCACGAGTCCGACATGCTCCTGCTGCCGGACGTCGCCACCGCCTTCATCGACCCGTTCCGCACGCAGAAGACCCTCGCGCTGAACTTCTTCATCCACGACCCGTTCACCCGCGAGGCCTACTCCCGCGACCCCCGCAACGTCGCCAAGAAGGCCGAGGCCTACCTCGCCGCCAGCGGCATCGCCGACACCGCCTACTTCGGCGCCGAAGCCGAGTTCTACATCTTCGACTCCATCCGCCACGAAACCTCCGCCCACCAGTCGTTCTACTACATCGACTCGATCGAGGGCGCCTGGAACAGCGGCCGCATCGAAGAGGGCGGCAACCGCGGCTACAAGACCGCCTACAAGGGCGGCTACTTCCCCGTGCCCCCGGTCGACCACTACGCCGACCTGCGTGACCGGATCGTGCGGCGCCTCGTCGACGGCGGCTTCACCGTCGAGCGCTCGCACCACGAGGTCGGCACCGCCGGCCAGTCGGAGATCAACTACAAGTTCTCCACGCTGCTGCACGCCGCCGACCAGCTCCAGCTGTTCAAGTACATCGTCAAGAACGAGACCTGGGCCGCGGGCAAGACCGCCACGTTCATGCCCAAGCCGCTGTTCGGCGACAACGGCTCCGGCATGCACACCCACCAGAGCCTCTGGCGCGGCGGCGAACCGCTGTTCTACGACGAGACCGGCTACGCCGGCCTGTCCGACACCGCCCGCTGGTACATCGGCGGCCTCCTGCACCACGCCCCGTCGCTGCTGGCCTTCACCAACCCGACCATCAACTCGTACCGCCGTCTCGTCCCCGGCTTCGAGGCGCCGGTCAACCTGGTCTACTCCCAGCGCAACCGCTCCGCGTGCACCCGCATCCCGGTCACCGGCAGCAACCCGAAGGCCAAGCGCGTCGAGTTCCGGGTGCCGGACCCGTCCAGCAACCCGTACCTGGCGTTCTCGGCGATGATGATGGCGGGCCTGGACGGCATCAAGAACAAGATCGAGCCGCCGGCGCCGATCGACAAGGACCTCTACGACCTCCCGCCGGAGGAGTGGGGCGACGTCAAGCAGGTCCCGGGCTCGCTGCCGGAGGTGCTCACCGCGCTCGAGGCCGACCACGACTACCTGCTCGACGGCGGCGTGTTCACGCCGGACCTGATCTCGACCTGGGTCGAGTGGAAGCGGGCCAACGAGGTCGACCCGGTGCGCCTGCGCCCGACCCCGCACGAGTTCGCGATGTACTTCGACTGCTGAGCACGCTCGTCAGCACCGGCCGGGCCGGCTCCGCGATGGCGGAGCCGGCCCGGCCGTTTCACGCGGCTCGGCGGCGCAGTGCCGCCCGGACGCAGGCCACCGCGACGACCCCCACCAGCACCGTCATCAGCACCGCGCCGGGCGCCTTGGTGAACCGGGCCAGGTTGGTGCCGTCGGGCAGCGTGAGCAGCGAGACCACCGCGCAGGGGGCCACGAACCAGACCTCCCGGGCCAGCGGCACCGCCGCGACCGCGAGCAGCGTCAGCGGCCAGATCGCGTACCAGGGATGGAAGACCGGCGCGAGCAGCACGGTGGCGGCGAGCGCCAGTCCCGCGCCGAGCAGCGCCACCCGGGGCCGGGCCACTGTCAGCCGGGCCACCCGCTGCCGGGCGTCGTTGAGCCGCCGCAGCGTCGTCCACGCCCGCCACCAGAGCGCGACGAGCGTCCCGGCCAGCAACGCCAGCGCGACGGCGCGCACCACCGGGACCGCCCGGGGCCGCTGCCCGGCCAGTTCGCCGGCGTAGTCGATGACGAACCCGATCGCGGTGGGCGGTGAGGTCCACTGCTGCGAGTCGCCGCTGTGGCCGAGTCCGCCGATCCAGCCCAGCCCGAGGCCGGTGGCGAGTGAGACGACGAGCAGCGTGCCGAGCACCGACGCGGCCAGTTGCCCGCCGTCGCGCAGCAGCGCCCGCCAGGTGTAGCGGCCGAGCACGGCGGCCAGCGCCGCGAACGGCAGCGCCACCACCGCGACCGCCTTCACCGCCACCGCCAGGCCGAGCAGCACCCCGGCCACCAGCAGCGCGCGCGGCTTGCCCGGCAGGCGGACCAGCACCAGCAGGCCGAGCAGGAGCAGGCCGAGCGCGAGCGCGTCGTTGTGCGCGCCGGCCACCAGGTGTACGCCGACCAGGGGGCAGGCGAGCACCAGCCAGGCGGCCCGGCGGGTGGGCACCCCGGCGGCGCGGGCCAGCCCGGGCAGGCAGAGCGCGGCCAGAAGCACCCCGGCCACCGCTATCAGCCGCAGCGCCACGACGGTCCCGATCAGGCCGCCGCCGGCGAGAACGGCGAGCCCGGCCAGCAGCACGAAGAACGGCCCGTACGGCGCCGGGGTGTCCCGCCAGATCGGCGACACCGAGTCGGTCCACGGGCAGCCAGCCGCCGCGACCCCCACCCGGTACGGGCTGAGGCCCTGCGTCCACGTCCAGCCCTGGCAGGCGTACGAGTAGACGTCGCGGCTGCCGATCGGCGGCGCGGCGAGCAGCGGCAGCGACCAGAGCCCGGCGGTCACGTACGCCCACCGGCCGGACGGCGCGCCCCACCGCAGCGACCACCAGGCGCCGACCAGCAGCAGCGTCCCGGCCAGCCAGCCGCCGAGCGTCAGCGGCCCGTTCGGGGCCGCCCAGATCGCGGCGAGCGTGCTGCGCGGGGGCGGGCCGGGCAGCGCGCCGCCGAGCCACCCGGCGACGGTGAGCAGCACCGCCCCGGCGAGACCGGCGTAGCGGGCGACGGCGGCGGCGATCGGCCGGACCGGTCCGTCGACCTCGCTCACCGGCACACTCCTCAGTCCGCGGGAACCGGCTGCCGGCCCTTGCGAGCCGACCGTACCAACCAGACGACCACGCCGATCACGAACAGCGTCATCAGCGGCGCACCGGGCATCTTGCTGTACCGGGCCAGCCCGGTTCCGTCGGCGAGCACCAGGAACGACGACACCACGGTGACGATCGAGAACCAGAGCGTGCGGTGCGCGGTGGCGGCCAGCACCGCCAGCGGCCACAGCCAGTACCAGGGGTGGAACAGCGGGGACAGCGCGACGGTGGCGGTGAGCGCCAGCGCGGCGTGCCAGAACGGCTCACCGCGACGCAACGAGCGGAACCACAGCCAGATCAGCACCCCGACCAGCACGACCATGCCGATCGCCCGGGTCACCGGCAGCGCGTCGACGTGCACCCCGAACGGCGCCAGCAGATAGCCGACGGTCTGCCCCACCGCTGTCGGCGGCGACGTCCAGGCCACCACCAGGCTGCCCTGCTCCAGCCCGCTGATGAACCCCAGCCCCAGGCCGGAGACGAGCGTCACCCCGGCCAGCGCCACGAGCGATCCGCCGACCACCCACCCGCCGTCGCGGACCAGCGACCTGATCCGGTACGCCCCGACGATGGCGGCGAGCGCGGCGAACGGCATCACGACCAGCGCGGTGACCTTGACGGCGGCTGCCAGTCCGAGCAGCGCCCCACCGGCGAGCAGCGGCCAGGGCCGCCCCGGCCGGGCCGCCACCACTGCCAGCCCGGCCACGAGCAGGCCGATCATCAGCGCGTCGTTGTGCGCGCCGGATATCAGGTGCACGGGCACCAGCGGGCTGGCCAGCGCCAGCCACAGCGCCCGCCGCGGCGGCACCCCGCAGCGGCGGGCCAGCACCGGCAGCGCCCACGCGGTGAGCGCCACCCCGGCCACGGCGAGCAGCCGGAACAGCGCGACCGCGCCGAGCAGCGACCCGGTCGCCTCCACCACCGCGCCGGCGAGCAGCACGAACAGCGGTCCGTACGGCGCCGGGGTGTCCCGCCAGATGTAGGAGATGGTGTCCAGCCAGGGGCAGGGCAGCGCGGACACGCCCTGCTCGTAGGGGTTGATCCCGGCCGAGAAACTGGCGCCCTGGCAGGCGTACGCGTACACGTCCCGGCTGCCCAGCGGCGGCGCGACGAGCATCGGCAGCAGCCACAGCGCCACTGTGACCAGCACCCAGCGCGACGACGGCACCCGGTCCCGCAGCGACCACCACGCCCACGCCAGCAGCCCGGTGCCGACCAGCCACAACGCGATGATCAGCGGCCCGTTCGGGCCCTGCCAGATGCTGACCGGGGTGGGACGCAACTCGCCGTCGGGCAGGGCGCCGCCGAGGAACGCGGCCACGGCGAGCAGCACCGAACCCGCCAGGCCGATCCAACGCGAGAGGTGGTGAGGCACGCCCGACATGCTGCCAGTACGGTGGTTCGCGATCAGGAGGTGGGCATGCGGGGCGGTCGGGTGGTGGCGGTGTCCGCCGCGTTCGCGCTCGTCCTCGCCGTGCTCCACCTCACGCTGCCGGTCACCGGCTCGGACCTGTCCGCCCAGGTCGCCCGCGCCGACTTCTTCGCCGCGCACCCGTCCGCCCTGGTCGACCTGCGCTGGTACGGCGGCGTGCACCCGTGGGGCTACAGCCTCGTCTCGCCGCCGCTGATGGCACTGCTCGGCGTACGCGTCACCGGCGCGCTCGCCCTGCTCGCCTCCGCCACCGCGTTCGCCGCCCTGCTGGTGCGGACCCGGGTGCCCCGACCGCTGCTCGGCAGCCTGGTCGGCGTGGTCACGATCGCCGGCAACCTGGTGTCAGGCCGGGTCACGTACGCCCTCGGCGTCGCGTTCGGCCTGGCCGCGCTGCTCGCGCTCACCGTGCCCGCCCGACGTGGAGCCGCCGTCGACGCCTCCGGTACCGATGCCGGTGCGGCCGGTGCCGCTGCTGGTCCGGCCGGCCCCGGCGCGCCGGCCTCCCCCGTCGGCATCTGGGCGGGCCGGAGCGTCTGGGCGGCCGTCGCCGCCGTTGTCGCCGCGCTGCTCGCCTCCGCGGCCAGCCCGGTGGCCGGGCTGTTCGTCGGGCTCGCCGGCGTCGCGCTGCTGCTGAGCCGCCGGTACGCCGACGGCCTGCTGCTCGCCGTACCCGCGGCCGGACCGCTCGCCGTGACCGGGCTGCTGTTCGGCGAGGGTGGCTGGATGAACATCAGCCGCACCGACACCGTGCACGCCGTGGTGACGAGCCTGCTGGTCGCGGCGCTCGTGACGTACCGGCCGGTGCGGGTGGGCGCGCTGCTGTCCGCGGCCGGGGTGCTGGCGTCGGCGTTGCTGCCCACCCCGGTCGGGCTGAACGCCACCCGCCTGGTGGTGATGTTCGCGCTGCCGCTGCTGGCCGCCGCGGCGACGCCACCGGCGAGGCTGGGCATCCCCCGGTTGCCCCGGACCGCCGGTGCGGCCGGGCTGGCCGCGCTGCTCGCTGCCGTCTGCTGGTGGCAGCCGCCGGTGGTCACCGCCGACCTGCGCAGCGCCGACGATCCGACGGCCGAGCCGGCGTACTTCGCGCCGCTGCGCGCGGAACTGGCCCGGCGCGGGCTCACCGGACGGGTGGAGGTGCCGCCGACCCGCAACTACTGGGAGGCGGCCCGGATGGGCGAGGTGCCGCTGGCCCGGGGCTGGCTGCGGCAGGCCGACATCGACCGCAATCCGCTGTTCTTCACCACGGTGCCCGGCGCGGACGGCACCGGCATTCCGCTGACCCCCGTCACCTACCGGGACTGGCTGGCCGACAACGCGGTGCAGTACGTGGCAGTGCCCGACGCCGAGTTCTCCTGGGTGGGGCGATCCGAGGCGGAGCTGGTGGAGACGGGCCTGCCGTACCTGACCGAAGTCTGGTCGGACCGGCACTGGAAGCTGTACGCGGTCGCCGACCCCACGCCGCTGGTCGGCGCGCCGGGTGAGCTGATCAGCCAGGACGGCGCCTCGATCACCTTCCGCGCCCCCGCCCCCGGCCCGATCCCGATCCGGGTCCGCCACACCCCCTGGCTCACCGCCTCCCACAACGCCACAGTCACCCGAGACGGCAAGTGGACCACGGTGACGGTCCCCCGAGCCGGCACCTACACCCTCACCAGCTGACCCACCCCCTCCCCCCGCCCTTGATCACCGTCGATCTTGCGGTTGCGGCCCATCGAGAGCCGCATATGCCCCTTTCGTCGGGGCCGCAAGTGCAAGATCAACGCCCAGGGGAGGTGGGACGGGAGGGCTAGAGGGGGGACTCGAGGATCCGCTGGACGACTGTGCGGGAGTGGCGGCCCGTTCGCAGGTACTCGTCGAGGAACTCGCCCTGGTCCTCGCGCCCCAGCAGCCGCACCACCCCGGCCAGCTCCACCCCGTGCCGGGGCAACTGGTCACCGGCCCGGCCGCGTACCAGCATCAGCGCGTCGCGCACCTCGGCGGCGAGCGTCCAGCCGGCGGCCAGCTCGGCGGCGTCGGTGGCGTCGAGCAGGCCGGCGTCGCGGGCGGCGGTCAGGGCGTCGAGCGTACGGGTGCCGCGCAGCTCGGGGATCCGGCCGGCGTACCGGAGCTGGAGCAGCTGCACGGCCCACTCGACGTCGGCGAGCCCGCCCCGGCCCAGCTTGGTGTGGGTGGCCGGGTCGGCGCCCCGGGGCAGCCGCTCGGTTTCCACCCGCGCCTTGATCCGGCGGATCTCGATGACCTGCTCGCGGGTCAGCCCGTCGGCCGGGTAGCGCACCGGCTCGATCATCGCCTCGAACTCGGCGCCCAGGTCGGCGTCGCCGCAGACGAACCGGGCCCGCAGCAGCGCCTGCGCCTCCCACACCCGCGACCAGCGCGCGTAGTACTGGGCGTACGCGGCGAGGCTGCGTACCAGCGGGCCCTGCCGGCCCTCGGGGCGCAGGTCGGCGTCCACACCGAGCGGCGGGTCGGGGGCGGGCGCGGACAGCAGCCGGCGCAACTCCTCGGCGATGGCCTGCGCCGCCGCGCTCGCGGTGCTCTCGTCCACGCCGGGCGGCGGGTCGTAGACGAACAGCACGTCGGCGTCGGAGAGGTAGTTGGACTCGTACCCCCCGAGCCGGCCCATGCCGATCACCGCGAAGCGCAGGCCGGGCGGTCCGGGGTGGACGGTACGGGCGGCGCGCAGCGCGGCGGCCAGCGTGGCGTCGGCGACGTGGGACAGCGCGGTACCCACCGCCGTCACGTCGACCACTGTGGGCCGCCGCTCGCCGCCGCCGACCGGGCGCGGGGTGAGCGGCGCGAGTGAGCCGGCGCGGCTGAGCACGTCGGCGGCGGCGATGCGGACCAGTTCCCGGCGGCGCAGCGCACGGACCGCCCGGATCGCCTCGACCGGGTCGTCGTGCCGGGCAGCGGCCGCGGCGAACCCGTCGACGAGCGTCTCGCGCGGGCGCGGGGTCAGTTCGCTGTCCTCGGCGAGCAGCCGCAGCGCCTCCGGCTCGCGGGACAGCATGTCGGCCGCGTACCGGGACGAGGAGAGCACCCGGGCCAGGCGGCGCGCCACCGGGCCGGAGTCGCGCAGCAGGCGCAGGTACCACGGTGTGCTGCCGAGCTTGTCGGACACCTGCCGGTAGTTGAGCAGACCGCGGTCCGGCTCGGGGGCGTCGGCGAACTCGTCGAGCAGCACCGGCAGCAGCGTGCGCTGGATCGCGGCGGTACGGCTGACACCGCCGGTGAGCGCCTGCAGGTGCCGCAGCGCGCCGGCCGGGTCGGCGAAGCCGAGCACCTCCAGCCGGTGCCGGGCCGCCTCGGGCGTGAGCCGCAGCCCTTCGGCCGGGACCCGGGCCACGGATTCCAGCAGCGGCCGGTAGAGCAGTTTGGCGTGCAGCCGGCGTACCTCGGCGGCGTGGGTGACCCACTCGGCGCGGAACTCCTCGACGGCGCTGCGGCCCGGCGTGGCCACGTAGCCGAGCGCGGCGGCGAGCCAGCGCAGCGCGGCCGGTTCGGTCGGCACGGTGTGGGTGCGGCGCAGGGCCTGGAGCTGGAGCCGGTGCTCGACGGCGCGCAGGAAGCGGTAGCCGCGCAGCAGCGCCTCCCCGTCGGCGCGGCCCACGTAGCCGCCGGCCACGAGCGCGCGCAGCGCCGGCACGGTGCCCGGCACCCGCAGCGACTCGTCGCCCCGGCCGTGTACGAGCTGGAGCAGCTGGACGGCGAACTCGATGTCGCGCAGCCCGCCCGGACCGCGCTTGATCTCGCGTTCCAGCTCCTTCGGCGGCACGTTGTCGAGGATCTTGCGGCGCATGGACCGGACGTCCTCGACCGCCTCGGGCCGTTCGGCGGCGGTCCAGACGAGCGGGGCGAGCGCCTCGATCCACTCCCGGGCCAGCTCCAGGTCACCGGCGGCCGGGCGGGCCTTGAGCAGCGCCTGGAACTCCCAGGTGCGGGCCCAGCGCTTGTAGTAGGCGAGGTGGCTGGCGAGCGTGCGGACCAGCGGGCCCCGGTTGCCCTCGGGGCGCAGCGCCGCGTCGACCGGCCAGGCCACCAGCCCGCAGATCTGGATCAGCCGGGTGGCGATCTGGGTCGCGGCGGGCAGGTCGTCGTCGGTGGCGGAGACGAAGATGACGTCGACGTCGGAGACGTAGTTCAGCTCGTCGCCGCCGCACTTGCCCATCGCCACCACGGCCAGGCGGGGACGCGGCGTGCCCTCCGGCAGCTCGTCGGCGGCGATGTCGTAGGCGGCGGCCAGCGTGGCGTCGGCCAGCCCGGACAGCGCCGCCATGGTCTGCTCCAGGCCGCGCCCGCCGGTCAGGTCGGCCGCCGCGATCCGCAACAGCGCGAGACGGTACGCCTGCCGCAGCAGCGGGACCGCGCCGGTCATGGTGGTGAGCCGGGCGGCCACGCTCAGGTCGAGCCGACCGTCCGCGGTGGGGGCGAGCCCGTCCGGCTCGGTGGCCAGCACCGCCCACTGCCCGGGGTTGGCGACCAGGTGGTCGCCGAGCGCGGAGGAGGCGCCGAGCACCGCGATCAGGCGGCGGCGCAGCCCGGGGTCGGCGGCCAGCGCGTCGCGTACGGCCACCTCGTCGCCGGAGCGCCGCTCGGACTCGACCAGCCGGTGCAGCTGACGCAGCGCCAGATCCGGGTCGGCGGCGCGGGACAGCGCGGCGAGCAGTTCGGCGGCGCGTTCGTCGGCCGGCTCCTGCGTCTCGGGCCGCCACAGGTCGAGCCCGTCCGGGCCGAGCAGGTCGGCGGCGCGCGTGGCGCCGTCCCCCTCGGCGAATCCGTAGCGGGCCAGGCGTCCGCGGGCCGGCCGGGTCACCGTCAGGCCCCGAGCAGCGGCAGGCTGCGGCGCGGGTTGTCGTCGCCGAGTTCGCCGAGCGCGAGCGCGGCGAACCGGATCGCGAACGGCTGCCACGCCTCCTCGACGTCGGCCATCACCCGGTCGCAGGCGGCCACCACCAGTTCCGGGTCGTAGTCCAGCTCGGCCAGCACCGCCGAGTCGCGGGACCACTCGGCGATCATCGCGGTGTCGCACTCGATGTGGAACTGCAGGCCCCAGGCCCGGTCACCGAGGCGGAACGCCTGGTGCGGGTAGCGGGTGGACGCGGCCAGCAGCGTCGCGCCGTGCGGCAGCTCGGTGATCTCGTCGGCGTGCCACTGGAGCACGTCGGGCATCAGCGGCACGTACCGGAACAGCGGATCGTCCTCGGCGGCGTCGCGCCGGCCCACCAGGGCCGGGCCGATCTCCGGCCCGGACGGGCTGCGCTCGACCAGGCCGGCGTGCGCGGTGGCGAGCAGTTGCGCGCCGAGACAGATCGCGAGCGTGGGCACCCGCTGGCGGACCGCCTTGCGCAGCAGCCCCTCCAGCGCCGGGAACCAGGGCGCGCCGGGGGCGCCGTCGGACCCCGGGTACGCCTGCTGGTCGCCGCCGAGCACCACCAGCGCGGCGTATCCCTCCAGGTCGGCGGGGAGCGCGTCACCGGCGTGCGGACGCAGCACGCGCAGTTCCAGGCCCCCTTCGGTGAGCCACTCCCCCAGGCGGCGGAGGTCGTCGGTCGGGTCGTTCTCGATCACCAGCGCGGTCGCCACGACGTCGAGGCTAACCGGTGCGGCCGACAGGGCACGGTCCGGCAGGCCCTAGGCTCGCGATCGTGCCCGACGACTGCCTGCGCCCACCGGCCCTGCGTCCCGGCGACGCGGTGATGCTGGTGTCCCCGTCCGGACCGACCCGTCCCGAGCGGGTGGCCCGTGGCATCGAACTGCTCACCGGCTGGGGGCTGCGTCCGGTGCCCGCGCCGAACGCGTACGCCCGGCGCGGTTACCTGGCCGGCGACGACGCGCTGCGGGCCGCGGACCTGAACGCGGCGTTCGCCGACCCGGAGATCCGTGGGGTGATCTGCACGCGGGGCGGCTACGGCGCGCAGCGGGTGGTGGACCTGATCGACATGGCGGCGGTACGCCGGGACCCGAAGGTGGTGGCCGGGTTCTCCGACATCACCGCGTTGCAGTTCGCGCTCTGGCGGGGCGCCCGCCTGGCCGGGGTGCACGGCCCGGGGGCGGCGTGGCGGGACGAGCGCACCCCGCTCCGCTCGGCGGAGTCGCTGCACGCCGCGCTGACCAGCGCCGAGCCGGTGACGGTGGCGGCGGTCGAGGCGGAGGAGACGTACCCGGTGCGGGTGCCCGGCCGGGCCGAGGGCCGGCTGATCGGCGGCAACCTGTGCCTGATCACCGCGTCGATCGGCACGCCGGACATGCCGGACCTGACCGGTGCGATCCTGCTGGTCGAGGAGGTGCAGGAGCCGCCGTACAAGATCGACCGGATGCTCACCCACCTGCGCCGCTGCGGCGCGCTGGACGGCATCGCCGGGGTGGCGGTGGGCCAGTTCACCGAGTGCGCGGACGGCTGGGACACCACTGTCGTGGACGTGCTCACCGACCGCCTGGGCGACCTGGGCGTTCCGGTGCTCGGCGGCCTGCCCGTCGGCCACGGCCCCGACCAGCTCACCGTCCCGGTGAACACCCCCGCGGTCCTGGACGCCACCACAGGCACCCTGACGGTGACCGCCGCCGTCCGCTGAAGCCGAGGCCGAGGCCGAGGCCCGGCGATCATGAAGTTAGCGGCAGTTCAGAGATCCACAACTGCCGCCAACCTCATGATCAACGCGGCGCGGGCGGGGTGAGGTGGGCTACCGCGCCGATCTCCAGGGCTGCCCAGACCGTGCCGTCGGGGGTGACCGTCAGGCCGTGGGGTTCGGACGCGGGGGTGGGCAGATCGTGGGCGGTGTGGTGGCCGTCGGGGTCGATGTGGGCGATGCGGTTGGCGCCCCACTCGGTGAACCAGCAGCCGCCGGCCGGGTCGGCGACGATCGCGTGCGGGCGTGCCGCGCGGTCCGGCAGCGGGAACTCGTCGATCCGCCCGTCCGGCGTGATCCGGCCGACCTGCCCGGCGGCGATCTCGACGAACCAGAGCGCGCCGTCGACACCCCGGGTGATGCCGACCGGCCCGGCCGCCTCGGTGGGCAGCGGATGCAGCGTCACCGATCCGTCCAGGTCGATCCGGGCGATCGCGTTCGCCTGGTTGAGCGTGAGCCAGAGCGCGTCGTCCGGCCCGGCCGCGAGCATCGACGGGAAGCCCTTCTCCACCGGCAGCGGGACGGACGTCACCTCCCCGTCGACGCTCACCCGGCCGGCCGTGTCGTCGTTCATGCCGGCGTACCAGAGCGCGCCGTCCGGGCCCACCGCCAGCCCGCACGGGCCGCAGCCGGGCGGCAGCGCCACCGAGCCGGTCTCGCCGTCGACGGTGATCCGGCCGAGCCGGTCGTCGCCCGACCGGGTGTACCAGAGTGCGCCGTCGGGGCCGCCGAGGATGATCAGCGGGCGGCTGCCGGGTGGGTCGTCGCGGTAGGTCCGCACCTCACCGTCGGGGCCGAGCCGGGCGACGCCGCCGGAGCCGGCCAGCGCCAGCCAGAGCGCGCCGTCGGACCCGACCGTGATCGAGTACGGGCCGGAGCCCGGCCCGGTGAGCGGGATCTCGCGGATGGCAGGCTGTGTCATGGCGTGGCCTTTCGTCGGGTTTCGCCCAGCCTCGCGGGCGCTCCGGCACACCGGCAACACGAATAAAACGGGCCTTCCGGACGGGATTGCCAGCCTGCTGACAGGTTCGCCACGGGTTGCCCTCAGTTCCGGGGCTCACTGTCGGTGACGTCATCGCACCACCACCGAACAGGAGAATCGCATGATCCGCACGATGTCGAAGAAGCACCTGCTGGCCGGCCTGGCCGCTGCCGGCGTGCTCGGCGTCGGGATCGCCGCCCCGACGGTGGCGCTCGCCGACGACAAGAACCCGAAGCCGTCCTCGAGCGCCAGCAGCACCGACCAGGGTGACGAACGCCGCCAGAAGCACGCCGACCGGCAGGCCGAGTTCGCCGAGGCGCTCGCCAAGGAGCTGGGCGTGTCGACCGACAAGGTCACCGCGGCGCTGGAGAAGCTGCACGAGCAGCGGCAGGGCGACCGCCCGGAGCGGCCGGAGCGGCCGTCGACCGAGGACCGGCAGGCCGCGCTGAAGGAGCGCCTGGACCAGGCCGTCACCGACGGCAAGCTCACCCAGGAGCAGGCCGACGCGGTGCTCAAGGCCGCCGAGGCGGGCGTGTTCCCGGGTGGCCCCGGCCACGACGGCAAGGGCGGCCCGCACGGCGAGCGCGGCAAGGGCGGCCCGGACGGCAAGTGACCGCACGGCCACGCCGTTTCCCGCCGGCCGGCCCTCCTCGTGACCGGCGCCGGCGAGGCCACCGCCTGACACCAGGCGGGCGGGACAGAGGCGCCGCACCGGGACTCCCCGGTGCGGCGCCGGTCGCCGTCCCCGTGACACCGCGGCCGGCGGCACGGGGACGGCAGTAAATCAGCGAGCTGTCGCGTACGCGGCGCAGCCGATCAGTTCGAGGGAGACCTGGAGTCGCTCGAGGCTGATGTTCTTGGCGATGGTGTCCTCCGGGGTGTGGTACGGCGGCTCCAGCAGCGCCGGGCTCGTCTCACCCCGCCAGGAGAAGTTGGCGCTGGCGATGCCGACCTCCTGGAAGGACTGGTGGTCGCTGGAGCCGCGCTGCGTCACCGGCGACATCCGCGGGTCGTAGCCGAGGCGTACACCGGCGGCGGCCACCTCGTCGGTGGCCCGGTTGGACTGGCCGGTGAAGGACAGCAGCCAGTAGAGGGTGGCCGGGTCCCAGCTCGTGGCGACCATGTCGTTCTGGTACACCGCCAGGAAGCGGTCCCGCTCGGCCTGCGGGAGCTGCCGGACGTGGTGACGCGAGCCGAGCAGGCCCTGCTCCTCCGAGCCCCACAGCGCGAACCGCAGGGTGGCGTCGACCGGGATCGCCTTCATCACCCGGGCCAGTTCGAGGCAGAGCACCGTGCCGGAACCGTCGTCGTTGGCGCCGGGGGCGCCGATGACAGTGTCGTAGTGGGCGCTGACCATGACGACCGGCCCGTTCGCGCCGGACCGCCCGACCCGCTCCGCGATGACGTTGTGGGACGTCAGGTTGCGGTGCGCGACGGTGGAGATCGTGAGCGTGAGCCGCCCGGCCGCGAGCAGGGCACGCAGCCGCTCCTTCTGCACCTGCGCGACGCCGACCACCGGGATCGGTACCGGCGTGCCCGCCGAGCCCGGCAGGGTCGGCGAGAACGCGCTGCTGCGCCGGGGCGGCACCCCGTCGGCGGCGAGGAACACCACGGCGGCCGCGCCGCGCGCCACAGCGGTGGCGACCAACTGCTCGCGCCGGGCGGCCACGTAGTCGACGAGCACGATCTGGCCGGTGACGCTCGCCGGGTAGTTCTCTTCAGCACCCGCGCCCACGTCCACCACGTCACCCTGGACTGTGGTGTCCAGCGCGGCCTGCGGGGAGGCGCCGGCCTGCCAGTTCAGGTCGGTGGGCAGCCCGGCCGGCGAGGCGAGCTGGGCGAGGAACTTGTCCGCCACCGCGAACGGCTCCAGCCGAACCTGGTAGCCGAGGCGGTCGAGCTGCTTGGCGATGTAGTCGGCGGCACGCCGCTCCGAGGCGGTCCCGCCGATACGCGGCCCGATCTCCTCGCTGAGGACGCGCAGGTGCGCCAGCGCCCGCTCGGCCGAGACCTGGGCGATGATCTTGCGATCGTCCGACGTGAGCGCCGGCTTCCGGCTCGATCCGGGGCGCTTGTCGTCGGCCGCCCAGGCCGGCGCGGGCAGGGCCACGGTGGCGGCGCCACCGAGAGCGATGGTCAGCATGCGGCGTCGGTTCACAGTGGATCCGGTGATGTCCGTGGCGGGGGAAGAGGGGTGGCCGTCGTTGGTCATACGCTTCTCCTGACTGTGCGAGCCGGCCGGTGTTGGCCGTCCGACTCGGAGGATCTTGAACATAACCCGAGGTAGGGGGCGCATCCAAGATCCTCTCCGGCGATCACCGGACCCGACATCGACCGGTCTCTCGCCCGCCGTCGCTCCACGGTGGCCGGCCGCCACGGGTGGACGGACCGGGGTCAGCCGCCGGCCGGCGGGGTGAAGACGCCGAGCAGGTTGCCCGACGGGTCGCGCAACAGAGCCCGAACCAGACCGGCCGGCGTGGTAACCGGCCCCGTCACCACGACGCCGCCGGTCGCCTCGGCCCGGCGGCAGATCTCCGCGACGTCCGCCACCTCGGCGTAGAAGATCGCGTAGTTGCCGGCGTCGGTGCCCCGGATCGCGCCGCCGATCCCCCGCTCACCGCCGGCGGTCGTCTGCCGGTACGACCCGGCCGGGCCGCCCTGCTCCTCGAAACTCCAGCCGAACAGGTCGGCGTAGAACCGCTGCGCCTCGTCCGGGCGGTCGGAGCTGATCTCGAACCAGGTCACGGGCGTGCTGGACATGCTTCCTCCTGAGGTTCGCGCCGGCGGTCGGCCGGCGTCGTCAGGAATCAGCGTGGTACCGGGACACGACAGCGTCCTGTCGGTGTTTCCACAGGGATCAGACCAGCGTGAGCGGGCGCACCCGGTCGACCGGCACGTCGAGGTCGTCAGCACGCCACTCCCGGGTCACCGGCTCGGCGAGCGGACGCACCGAGCGGATCCGGTCGGTGCGGAAGCACCGCACACCGTCGCGCAGCCGGCACCAGGCGACCAGATACCAGTGCACCGAGTTGCCCAGGTAGGCCAGCGGCTCCACGTCGCGTGCCGAGTCGGCGCCGTCGCGGTCGGCGTACCGCAGGCGCAGCACCCGCCCGGCGGCGACCGCGTCGGCGACGACGGCCGGGACGGGCGTGCCCGGCCCGTCGCCCACCAGGTGCACCCGGCCGGCGAGCCGGTGCGCCTCGGCCACCGCGGCCGGCGGCATCACCGCGACCAGCTTGCGCAGCGCGGCGCCGGCCGCCGCGGCGAACGGGGAGCCGCCGAGCCGGTGCAGCGCGACGGCCATCGCCACCGCCTCGGCCGCCGTCAGGTTGACCGGCGGGAGCGTGCGCGCCCGGTCGACGACGTAGCCGCCGGTGCGGCCCGGCTCGGCCCAGATCGGCACGCCCGCGCCCTGCAACGCGGAGATGTCCCGCTCGACGGTGCGGGTGCTGACCTCGAAGCGGCGGGCCAGCCAGCTCGCGCTGCGCGGGCGCGGCGACACCGCCCGCAGCTCCTCGACCAGGGCGTAGAGGCGATCGGTGCGGTTCACCCCCGGACGCTAACCCGGGGGTACGACACCGCTCAGGCGATGCAGGCGCAGACGATCAGCGCGGCGCCGAAGTGGGTGGCGGCGCTGACCTTGGCGGCCGGGTGCGGTTCCTCGGCGGCGATCACGTCGCCCAGCCGGCCCGGGGTGAGCAGGTCCAGCACCAGGAACGCCAGCGCCATCACCAGCAGGCCGACCAGCCCGAAGACCACAGTGGAGGCGAGCCCCTTGGTGAACGAGCTGTAGCTGGTCAGCACGGCGGTGAAGACGATGCCGGCGATGCCGAGCTGGTTCGCGGCGAGCAGCAGCGCGGCGTTGCCGTTGCGGCGTACCCAGATCAGCTCCCGCAGCTTGCCCGGGGTGAGCACATCCACGAGCAGGAATCCGGCGGCCATCAGCGCCACCCCGACGATCCCGAACACGATGCTCTGCCACGCCCCGTCGAGCAGGTCTCCCAGCACCCAACGCCTCCCCGGCTCACCCGCCCGGCGAAGGTGCCGGGACGGTGCCGCAGACGATAGCGGCACCGCGCCAGGATGATCTAGAGAGACAGGTAGCGCTGCCGCTCGTACGGGGTGACCTCGCGGCGGTACTGCTCCCACTCCGCCCGCTTGTTGCGCAGGAAGAAGTCGAAGACGTGCTCACCGAGCACCTCGGCGACCAGTTCGGAGCCGGCCATCACGTCGATCGCCTCGGCCAGGTTCTCCGGCAGCGCCTCGTAGCCCATGGCGCGGCGCTCCGCGCTGCTCAGCGACCAGACGTCGTCCTCGGCGCCCGGCGGCAGCTCGTACCCCTCCTCGATGCCCTTGAGGCCGGCGCCGAGCATCACCGCGAACGCCAGGTAGGGGTTGGTCGCGGAGTCCAGCGAGCGGACCTCGACCCGGGCCGAGTTCGGCTTGCCGTACGCGGGCACCCGCACCAGCGCGGACCGGTTCAGGTGACCCCAGCAGACGTACGCGGGGCTCTCGGTGATCCGGTCCGGCAGCGCCTGCGGGAACAGCCGCTTGTACGAGTTGACCCACTGGTTCGTCACCGCGGTGTACTCCCGCGCGTGGGTGAGCAGCCCGGCGATGAACGACTTGGCGACCTTCGACAGCTTCATCGGGTCACCAGCGTCGTGGAACGCGTTGCGCTCCCCCTCGAACAGCGACAGGTGGGTGTGCATGCCGTTGCCGGGCTGGTCGGTGAACGGCTTCGGCATGAAGCTGGCCTGCACGCCGGTGGAGAGCGCGACCTCCTTCACCACGTGCCGGAAGGTCATGATGTTGTCGGCGGTGGTGAGCGCGTCGGCGTAGCGCAGGTCGATCTCCTGCTGGCCGGGGGCGACCTCGTGGTGGCTGTACTCCACCGAGATGCCGATCCGCTCCAGCGCCAGCACCGCCTGGCGGCGGAAGTCCCGCGCGACGGCGTGCGTGGTGTGCTCGAAGTAGCCGCCGGTGTCCACCGGGATCGGCACCGAGCCGTCCTGCGGGCCGTTCTCCAGCAGGAAGAACTCGATCTCCGGGTGGGTGTAGAACGTGAAGCCCTTGTCCGCGGCGCGGGAGAGCATGCGGCGCAGCACGTGCCTCGGGTCGGCCCAGGACGGGCTGCCGTCGGGCAGCGAGATGTCGCAGAACATCCGGGCGCTCTCGCCGCTGACGCCGCCCTCGAACGGGAAGACCTGGAACGTCGTCGGGTCCGGCATGGCGACCATGTCCGACTCGAAGACCCGGGCGAAGCCCTCGATCGCGGAGCCGTCGAAACCGATGCCCTCGTCGAAGGCCGCCTCCAGCTCCGCCGGGGCCACCGAGACGCTCTTGAGCGTGCCGAGCACATCGGTGAACCACAGCCGGACGAAACGGATGTCCCGCTCTTCCAGCGTACGGAGGACGAACTCCTGCTGACGGTCCACTTCCACCCCTCGTTACACGTACGTCCGCACCGGCGCCGGGCCGGCTCGGCCTGACCGCCCAGTCTCCACCGGGCTCGTTACGCCGACGTTACGCCCTCCCCGGCCGGCCGTCCCGCCGTGTCCGCCGCGCTGGGACGCGCGGGCCGGCACGCCTGTCTGCCCCAACCGGTCGGATTCGGCCGGGAGGGCTGGGGGAAGATGAGGACATGCCCACCCTGCGTCTCGCTCTGTGCCAGGTCAACCCGACGGTAGGCGACCTCGCCGGCAACGCCGGCCTGGTCCGCGAGTGGACCCGCCAGGCGGCCGGCTCCGGCGCCCAGCTCGTCCTGTTCCCCGAGCTGATGCTGACCGGCTACCCGGTCGAGGACCTGGTCTTCCGCCGCTCGTTCGTGGCCGCGTCCCGGGCCGCGCTGCACCGGCTCGCCGCCGACCTCGCCGCCGACGGCCACGGTGACCTGCCGGTCCTGGTCGGCAACCTGGACGCCGACGGCCCGCCGCAGGTCAGCTCCGACGCGGAGCCGGGCAGGGGCGCCCGCAACGCGGCGGCGCTGCTGCACCGGGGCGAGGTCGTCGCCACCTACTTCAAGCACCACCTGCCCAACTACGGCGTGTTCGACGAGGACCGCTACTTCGTCCCCGGTGACACGCTCACCGTGGTGCGCGTCGGCGGGGTGGACGTGGCGCTGACCATCTGCGAGGACCTGTGGCAGGCCGGTGGGCCCTTCGCGGCGGCGCGGCAGGCCGGCGTCGGGCTGGTGCTGAGCATCAACGGCTCGCCGTACGAGCTGAACAAGGACGACGTGCGGCTGCCGCTGGTGCGCCGGCGCGCCGCCGAGGCCGGGGCCGCGATCGCGTACGTGAACATGGTCGGCGGCCAGGACGAACTGGTCTACGACGGCGACTCGATGATCGTCGCCGCGGACGGCACGCTGCTGGCCCGGGCGCCGCAGTTCGTCGAGCACCTGCTGGTGCACGACCTGGAGCTGCCGGCGGCGGCCGGGACGCCCGGCGAGGCCGGTGGGCTCAGTGACGGCATGCGGGTGGTCCGGGGCGAGGTGGCGACGATCCCGGCCACGCCGCCCGGACCGGCTGCGGACGGCGGGATCATCGAGCCGGTCGCCGACGAGGCCGAGGTGTGGCACGCGCTGGTGCTGGGCCTGCGCGACTACGTCGACAAGAACCGCTTCCCGTCGGTGGTGCTCGGCCTGTCCGGCGGCATCGACTCGGCGGTGGCGGCGGCCATCGCCGTGGACGCGGTCGGCCCGGAGCGGGTCGTCGGCGTCTCGATGCCCAGCCAGCACTCCTCCGAGCACTCCCGCACCGACGCGGAGGACCTGGCCAAGCGCACCGGCCTGGACTACCGGGTCGAGCCGATCCAGCCGATGGTGGACACGTTCCTGGCGAACATGTCGCTGTCCGGGGTGGCGGTGGAGAACCTCCAGGCCCGGGTACGCGGCGTGATCCTCATGGCGCTGTCGAACCAGGAGGGCCACCTGGTGCTCACCACCGGCAACAAGAGCGAGCTGGCGGTGGGCTACTCGACGCTCTACGGCGACTCGGTGGGCGGCTACAACCCGGTCAAGGACGTCTGGAAGACGCTGGTGTGGCGGCTGGCGAAGTGGCGCAACGCCGACGCGGCACGGCGCGGGCAGACGCCGCCGATCCCGGAGAACTCGATCGGCAAGCCGCCGTCGGCCGAGCTGAGCCCCGGCCAGCTCGACAGCGACACGCTGCCCGACTACGACGTGCTCGACCCGATCCTCATCGGCTACGTCGACGGCGACCTGGGCCGCGACGGCCTGGTCGAGTCCGGCCACGACCCGGCCGTGGTGGACAAGGTGCTGCGGATGGTGGATACCGCCGAGTACAAGCGGCGGCAGTCCGCGCCCGGCACCAAGATCTCCATGAAGGCGTTCGGGCGGGACCGGCGGCTGCCGATCACCAACCGGTGGCGCGAGGACGGCTGACCGCTCCCGGCCGGGGGGAGTGACATCCTCCACTCCGATCTGCCCGCGGGCCGTCGCCCGGTGCGACGATCGCGGGGAACCCGGGGACCGCGTGCGCGGCCTCGAGGAAGGAGATTGTCATGGTGGAGTCCACCCCGGCCGAGGTGACGGCGCTCTACGGCGGCCCGGCCACCCGGCGGGTACGCACCCGCGACCTGATCGCCGCCAAGGAGCGCGGCGAGCGCTGGGCGATGCTCACCTCGTACGACCAGTACACCGCCTCGATCTTCGACCAGGCGGGCATCCCGGTGCTGCTGGTCGGCGACTCGGCGGCGAACAACGTGTTCGGCTACGAGACCACGCTGCCGGTGACCGCCGAGGAGCTGCTGCCGCTGGTCCGCGCCGTGGTACGGGCCACGAAGCAGTCGCTGATCGTCGGCGACCTGCCGTTCGGCTCGTACGAGGAAGGCCCGGCGCAGGCGCTGCGCACCGCGGTGCGGTTCATGAAGGAGGGCGGCTGCCACGCGGTGAAGCTGGAGGGCGGACGGCGCTGCGCGGCCCAGATCGAGGCCATCACCGGCGCCGGCATCCCGGTGATGGCACACATCGGCTTCACCCCGCAGAGCGAGCACACGCTCGGCGGCTACCGGGTGCAGGGCCGGGGCGAGGCGGCCGAGGAGGTGCTCGCCGACGCGCGGGCGGTGGCCGAGGCGGGCGCGTTCGCGGTGGTGCTGGAGATGGTGCCGGGCGAGGTCGCCAAGCGGGTCACCGCCGAGCTGGCCATCCCCACCGTCGGCATCGGGGCCGGCCCGGACACCGACGGGCAGGTGCTGGTGTGGCAGGACATGGCCGGGCTGCGGACCGGCCGGGCGCCCCGCTTCGTGAAGCGCTACGCCGACCTGGCGGGCGCGCTCACCGACGCCACCCGCCGGTTCGCCGACGAGGTACGCGGCGGCGATTTCCCCGCGGCCGAGCACACCTTCTGAGGGTGTAAGGAAGGGCCCCTTCTTAACGCCTGGCGTAGAGGAGGGGCCCCTTCTTAACACGCGCGCGCGGCGCGCGGCGCGCGGCAGTTCAGAGGTCGGTGACGCGGATGCCGGCGTGCGCCTTGTAGCGCTTGTTGATCGCGATCAGGTTGGCGGTGAACGCCTCGATCTGGTGGGCGTTGCGCAGCCGGCCGGCGTAGATGCCCCGCATGCCGGGGATCCGCGCGGCCAACGCGGCCACCACGCCGGCCACCTCCCGGTCCTCGGTGCAGATCAGCACGTCGAGGTCGATCCGGTCGATCTGCGGGTCGGCCAGCAGCGGCGCGCTGACGTGGTTGAACGCGGCGCACACCCGGGACTCGGGCAGCAGCCCGGCGGCCTGCTGCACCGCGCTGCCCTCTGGTACGTCGAGCGCGTACGGGCCCTGCTTGTCGAAGCCGAGCGGGTTGACGCAGTCCACCACGATCTTGCCGGCCAGCGGCTCGGCGAGCGCGGCGACGGTGGCCGCGTGCCCGTCCCACGGCACCGCCACGATCACCACGTCGCTGCGCCGGGCCACGTCCTCGTTGTCGCCGCCGGTGACGATGGCGCCGTCGGGCACCCCGGGCAGGGCGGCGATCTCGGCGGCGGCCTGGGAGGCCCGCTCCGCGGTGCGGGAGCCGATCAGCACGCTCTGCCCGGCGCGGGCCAACCGGTAGGCGAGACCTCGTCCCTGGTCGCCGGTGCCACCGATGATGCCGACGGTCAGCCCGGAGACGTCGGGCAGCGTGGTCGCGTCGTAAGCCATGGGCTCATCCTCGCAAAGCGGGGCGGCGTGCGGTGCATCCCGATGCTGTGACAATGGCCGCTGGTCAGGCCCGTTCGAAGGCGACCCGGCGCTGGGCCGGGTCGGCGACGGTGAGGCGTACCCGGACGCGCTCGCCCAGCGGCAGCTCGCCGGTGCAGCGGGCGCGGACCGGCGGCTCGTCCAGCGCGATCGTGCCGCCGGGCGGTCGGCCGGGCCGGCCGTTGCCCGCCGGGCGCGGCTCGTCGACGTCGAGCACGGCCGCCTCGAACGTCTCCCCCACCCGGTGCGCGAGCAGCACCGCCTCGGCCAGTTCCACGGCGCCGCGGCTGGCCGCGCCGGCGGTCCGGTCGGTCGTGGCCATCACCTCGGGCAGCTTCGGCAGCGCGGCCCGGACCTGCTCGGGCACCTCCCGGCCCTCGTGCAGCGCCAGGCAGACCTCGGTGGCGTAGCGGTCGGCCAGCCGCCGCAGCGGCGCCGTGACGTGCGCGTACGCGGCCGCCACCCCGCCGTGCTCGGGCTGCTCGGGCAGCTCACCGTCGAACGCGGTGTACGCGGCGCCGCGCATCAGCTCGGCGGCCTGGTCGACGAAGGCGGCCACCCGGGGCTGGGAGGTGTCCAGCCCGTCGAGCACCTGACCGACGGGGGTGCCGTCCGGCCAGGGCACGCCGAGCGGTCCGGCGGCCAGCCGCAGCCGCTCGACCGCCTCCGCGCGGGGACTGGGCATGGTGCGCAGCAGCCCGATCCGCCCGGCCAGCATGATGTCGGCCGCCGCCATCCCGGTCAGCAGCGAGATCTGGGCGTTGTGCTCCTCCATCGGGCCGGGGCCGCGCAGCACCAGCCGCCACCCGTCGCCGTCGGGCTCGACGTCCTGCTCCGGCAGCGGCAGGTTGATCGCGCCCCGGCTCAGGCCACGGGCGGTGAGCAGCGCCCCGATCTCGGGCAGCAGGGCGATCGGCTCGGGCAGCCGGCCGGCGTCGGCGTCGCGCTGCACGCCGCCGTAGTCGAGCTTGGCCCGGCTGCGCACCAGCGCCCGCTCCAGCGTGACCGCGACGGTGGCGCCGTCGGCGTCCAGGTCGACGGTCCAGAGCACCGCGGCCCGGTCGGCGTCGGGCAGCAGGCTGGCCGCTCCTTCGCTGAGCGTGTGCGGGTGCAGCGGCACGTTGCCGTCGGGCAGGTAGACCGTCTGCCCCCGGCGCCACGTCTCGGCCTCCAGGTCACCGCCGAGGCGTACGTGGGTCAGCACGTCCGCGATCGCGTACCGGACGCGGTAGCCGCCGCCGGGACGGCGGGCGAGGTGCATGGCCTGGTCGAGGTCGCGCGAGGTCGCCGGGTCGACGGTGACGAACGGGACGTCGGTCCGGTCTGCGACGGCCGGTGGCGGCGCGGCGGCGGCCGCGTCGGCCTCGCGCTGCGCCGCGGCCGGGAAGCTCTCGGGCAGTCCCAGCTCGCGGCGCAGCGCGCCGAAGTCGATACGGGGCGCCAGTACGCGTCGGATCACCACGTGGTCAATCCTGACAGCGCCCCGCTCGTTCCGCCCTTCGGGGCGAGCGCCGTGTCCGTGCGGCGCCCCGCGGGAGGGCGGCGGGGGTCAGGCGCGGCGGGCCGGCGCCTTCCGGGCGGTGCTCTTGGCGGTGGTGGTCTTGCGGGCGGGCGCCTTCTTGGCCGCTGTGGTCTTCTTCGCCGTGGTGGTGGTCTTGCGCGCGGTGGTGGTCTTGCGCGCGGGCGCCTTCTTCGCCGCCGCCTTGCGCGCCGTGGGGCGGGTCGAGGCGGTGGCCTTCTTCGCCGGAGCCTTCTTCGCCGCTGTGGTCTTCTTGGCGGCGGTGGTCTTCTTCGCCGCCGCGGTGACCTTCCGCGCTCCGGTCGCCTTCGTCGCCGCCGCCGTCTTCTTCGCGGTCGTCCTGCGGGCCGGCGCCTTCTTCGCGGTGGTGCTCTTGCGCGCGGTGACAGTCGACTTCGCCGCCGTGCTCTTCCGGACGGCGGTGGTCTTCTTCGCGGCCGTCGTCTTCTTCGCCGCGGTGGTCTTCTTCGCCGTCGTCTTCTTCGCGGTGGCCTTCTTGGCGGGCGCGCTCTTGGCGGTGGCCCGGCCGGCCGGCGCCGTCCGGGTACCAGCCTTCTTCGCGGCCGTCTTCTTGGCGGTCGTCCTGGTGGTGGCCTTCGTGGCCGGCGCCCCGCGGACCGCCGACACGACCTTCTTGGCGGCCGCCTTCTTCGCCACCGCCTTCTTCGCCGGCGTCCGTCCGGCGCCGGCGCCCGAGGCGTTCGGCGACGCCTTGGTGACCGTCGTCGACCTGCCCGCGGCGGTCCTCTTCGCGGTCGTCCGTTTCGCGGCCGGGCGGGTGGCCTGCTGTGCTTCGGCCATCTCGGTTCCCTTTCCTGGGGACGTGCTCCCGCCCTCGCGGGAGCACGGATCACCTCGACGCGGGCCCTCCCGCGCCGTCTAGCGGCCCTCCCCGGCCCAACGGGCGTCCTCGGCGTCCCACGCGTCGTTCCGCTCCCGCACCGTCTGCAGGGCGTTGTCCGCGTCGGCGGCTGAGGCGTACGGTCCGAGAACGTGCCGTGCGGGACACACGTCGGCATCGGTCTCGACCCGGTGGTGTCGCGTGCACCAGTAGTAGTGCCCACCACTTCCGTCGTCGCTCATGCGATCACTGTGCACTGGTAACCGCCCGTCCGCCACCGGAACGGCCCAAATAGTCACGCTTCTCCACATTAGACCTGGTCGGGACGGTTGCGGTGGGGAACCGCGCAAGCCCGTCCTCGTCCGAACGGCGGGTACCGCCAGTGGTGCGAACCGGACAGGATCGGCGCTCGTGATCACCATGACGACGGGCACGGGGGCCTGTCCGCGCTGCGGCACGACGCCGGTGTCGCTGGACGGGGCGTTGCCGTGGTGCCCCGGATGCGACTGGAACCTCGACACCTACGACGCGCGCCGCCAGGCGCCCGAGTTCGGCTGGTCGCCTGTCGACCGGCGGACCCACCGGCTCGCCGCGCGGCTCACCCGTCAGCAGTACGCCGCCCTGGTCGCCCGGTCGCTGAAGTCGACCGGGCCGGGGTTCGCCGGCCTCCTCGTCACCGGCATCTCGGTGCTGCTCCTGCTCGGTGTGGCCGGGCTCGCGGTGTCCGGCGTGTGGCTGCTGTTCGCGTACCCCTTCCCGAACCTCGCCGTGGTCGGCGGCGTGGCGCTGATCGCGCTGGCGGTGGCGCTGCGCCCGCGCTTCGGCCGGGTCGACGGCGACCTGGACGTGCTCACCGCGCAGGAGGCGCCGGAGCTGCACGCCCTGGTCCGCGAGGTGGCGTCCGCGGTGGGCGCGCCGATGCCGCACGTGATCGGCGTCGACGGCGGCATCAACGCGTACGCGACAGCGGTCGGGCTGCGCCGGCGGCGCGTGCTCGGCCTCGGGCTGCCGTTGTGGGGCGCCCTGGACGGGCCCGCGCGGGTGGCGCTGTTGGGGCACGAGCTGGGCCATTTCGTCAACGGCGACGTACGGCGCGGGCCGGTCACCCAGCCGGCGCTGACCATGCTGGGCAACGCCGCCGACCTGTTCCGGCCCCGGGGCGGCTCCGACGGCGGCGGGCTGCTGGTACGGCCGTGACGCTCACCGAGGAGCGGGCCGCGCGGATCGACGCCGAGCTGGCACGGCACTACGAGCGGGCGGGCCGGGCGCTGAGCTGGAACTCCTGACCCTTCAGGCGAGAGCCGGGACGGGCGCGGCGGCCGCCGCCGGCCGGGCCGCCGCGATCGCGTACGCCAGGACGTAGGGCGTGCACGCCAGGTAGAACATCGGCTCGACGAGCACCCGGTCGGTGATGAGGAACCGTTCCCAGCCGGTCGGCCGGGGCAGCCCGAACGACGAGTCGGTCCAGCAGGTGAACAGCCACAGCGGCGCGGAGATCCGGTCCACCGAGTCCGGCGGCAGGCCGTCCGCCACGGGCGCGCCGGCCGGGATCGAGGTGACCACCGCGAGCACCACCGCCGCGTCGGCCGCCACCAGCGCGCCGAGCAGCCCGGCCAGCCACGCGGCCCGGACCCGGCCCCGGCGTGCCAGCGCCCCGGCGACCCACAGCGCCGCGACCAGCAGCGCCAGCCAGAGCAGCACCCCGGGCACCTTCTCCCCCACCCGGCTCTCGCCCCGGGCGGCGAGCAGCGCCGACGTGGCGGTCACCGTCGCGGCGATCGGCAGCACCACGCCGAGCGCGGTGGGCAGCGCCCCCACGCGTACGGTCCGGCGCGCGGCCCGGGCGACGACGAGCGCGAGCGCCACGCCGAGCAGCGCGGTGAGCGCCGACCAGGCCGGCAGTTGCGCGGCGGCGCGCATCTCCAGCCACCCTTGCGCCAGGGCCATCGCCGCGGCCGCGGCCACGAGGACCGCGAGGCAGGCCGGCGGCGCGAACAGCAACACCCCGGCGGTACGCGCCACCCGCCGGGTCACCACGCC
Organism: Micromonospora sp. NBRC 110037; assembly: GCF_001652995.1. Taxonomy (NCBI): domain Bacteria; kingdom Bacillati; phylum Actinomycetota; class Actinomycetes; order Micromonosporales; family Micromonosporaceae; genus Micromonospora; species Micromonospora sp. NBRC 110037. The sequence goes on along the minus strand of NZ_BBVA01000009.1, from coordinate 204,178 downwards.
GGGTCCGCGCCGGCACGTTCGGCGGGTACGAGGGCACGCAGCTCGGCCAGCGCCAGCCGGGCCGAGCGGATGCCCTCGCCGGTGAGGCGGTAGTAGCGGCGGGCCGGGCGGCCGGCGGCGACCGGGTCGACGGCCTCCCAGTCGGCGGTGAGCCAGCCGGCCGCCTGGAGGCGGTGCAGCACCGGGTAGAGCGTCCCGCTGGGCAGGCCGGTGAGCCGCATCAGGTCGAGGCCGTAGCGCGGCGCCTCGGGTTCGGCGAGCAGCGCCGAGAGCACCTTCGCCACCGGGATGGTCAGTCGCACAGCGGCACTCTATCGGAACTCTACATAGCATGGATGCACCGTCTTGCCGAGACGGACGGCGATCGGCGATGGACGGCGTGGTCCCTCCCGCGGGACCGGTGGCCCGTCCGGAGGGCCCGCTCAGGTGGATCACCGGTGGTCCGTGTGCACCTCGCACCTCCATATGCGAGCCTCGACGGACGAATCCGCTGTCGCGCTTCCAGCGGACAGCGGCCCGAGTTGGGGAGAGAAATCGTGGGCAACCTTGACATCGCGCTGAAGAACGCGATGAACATCGACGGCGCGATCGGCGCCGCGCTCGTCGACTACACCAGTGGCATGACCCTCGGCGTCGCCGGTGGCACCGGCGAGATCGACCTGACCGTCGCCGCCGCCGGCAACACCGACGTCGTACGCGCCAAGCTGCGCACCATCGAGATGCTCAAGCTCGACGACGAGATCGAGGACATCCTGATCACGCTCGGCAGCCAGTACCACCTGATCCGCCCGCTGAGCAACCGCACCGGCAAGGGCCTGTTCCTCTACCTGATGGTCAGCAAGAGCCGGGCCAACCTCGCGATGGCGCGGCACCAACTGCGCACGATCGAGGAGAGCCTGGAACTGTGAGCCGGGTGGACGACCTCCCCCGCCGTACGCGCCCCCAGACCGGCACCCTGCCGCCACCACGCGCGCTTCCGCCCTCGCTGGCCGGCAACCCGACCCTGCCGTACCCGGCCATCGCCCAGGAACTGTCCGCGCTGCGGTTGCAGATCCCCGGCGTGCACGGGTGCGTCCTCGGCGGCGTCGACGGCCTGCTCGTCACGCACAACCTGCAGAACGGCGCCGACCCGGACGACCTGGCCGCGCTCGCCGCCACCACGTACGGGCTCGGCCGCCAGGTCGGGCTCCGGCTCGGACAGGGCGACTTCCAGCAGTCCACGGTCCGCAACGCGGGCGGCTACCTCAGCGTGTACGCGATCAACGGCCAGGCCCTGCTGGCCGTGGTCGGTACGGACAGCATCAACGTGGCGCGCCTGCACCTGCACGCCCCGACCACCGCGGCCAAGCTCGCCGAGCTGCTCGACGGGGTCAGTCCGACCACGTCCTGACGTACGCCGGCCGCTCGGTCCCACCCGTCCGAACCGAGCCGGCCGGCGTACCCCAGGTTCGGTAGCTTGTGCGCGGCGGTCGCGCGCTCCGGCGCGGCGGTCCCGTGCTCGGCGGGTCAGACGCCGAAGCGGCCGGCCCACGTGGTCACGTCGGCCACCGTGGCGTTGCCGCCGCAGACCACCAGGCCCAGCCGGGCGTCACCGCCCACCCGCTCGACCACCCGGCGGGCGGCAGGAAGCAGACAACCGGCGGCCGGCTCGGCCCACACCTTGGCGTGCTCGGCCAACTCCAGCGTGCCCCGCACCGCCTCGGCGTCGGAGACCACGAGGACGTCGCTGACCAGCGCGGTCACGTGATCGTAGGTGAGCTGCGAGACGCTGGGCGCGCTGAGCGTCGTGACGATCGACGACAACGGCACCTCGACCGGGCCACCCTTCGCGATTGCCTGCGACATCGCCTGCGCGCCCTCGGTCTCCACGCCCCAGACGCGTACCCCCGGCCGGCGCGCCCGCAGCGCCGCCGCCACGCCCGAGATCAGCGCGCCCCCGCCGATGCTGACCAGCACGTCGGTCAGCTCACCGGCATCCTCGGCCAGCTCCAGCCCGACAGTGCCCTGCCCGGCCAGCACGATCGGGTCGTCGAACGGGTGCAGCAGCGTCACACCCTCGTCCCGCAGCCGGTTCATCAGCGCGAACGCGCCGGCCATGTCCTCGGTCAGCCGCACGTCCGCCCCGGCCCCGCGGGCAACCTCGACCGCGCGGGCGGGCGCGTTGCGCGGCATCACCACTGTCGCCGCCACCCCGAGCGCGCCGGCCATCACCGCGACCGCGATGCCGTGGTTGCCGCCGCTGACCGCCACCACCCCGGCCGCCCGCTCGGCGTCGTCGAGCGCGAGCAGCTTGGCCGCCGCGCCCCGGGCCTTGAACGAGCCGGTACGTTGCAGCAGCTCCAGCTTGGCGGTCACAGGTACGCCGAGCAGCTCGGTCAGTCCCGGGCTGGGCAGGGTCGGGGTGTGCACCACGACGTCGGCGATCCGGTCGGCGGCCGCCTGGATGTCCGCAAGCTCGATCACCACCGCAGCGTGCCACAAGCAACCCGCCGGCTTTCCCCCCGCCCTTGCCCGCTCTCCCCGCCCTCCCCGTCCCCCCACCTCTCGCTCTCCCCGTCGATCTTGGAGTTGTGGTGCCTGCCGAACTTCGCGAAACGGGGCGTTGTGGGCGCCACAACTCCAAGATCGGTGGGAGCCAGGTCGAGCACCTGGGCTCGATCGCTGTCACGGGCGGGTGGCGGCCACCTCGGCGTCGCTGCGGAGGATGCAGAACTCGTTGCCCTCCGGGTCGGCGAGCACCACCCAGCCGGTGCCGTCGGTCTCCCGCCGGTCGGCCACCACCGCCGCACCCAGCCCGGTCAGCCGGGCCAGTTCCTCGTCGCGCATCCCCTCGACCGGGCGCAGGTCGAGGTGGATGCGGTTCTTGACCTGCTTCGCGTCCGGCACCTCGATGAACAGCAGGCGGTGCCGCCCGTCCCGCGAGTAGATCATGCACTCCTCATGGCCCGGCTCGTTCGGGTCGTCCGGGTCCTCGCGGTAGTCCAGAACCGATGCCCACCAGCGGGACAGGGCATAGGCGTCGGCACAGTCCACGGTGGTGTGGGACACGTAGGAGGTCACACCTGATCATCGCAGAGTGGCACGGGTTGCAGCGCCGGCGGCCATGGCGGCTGGCGACGAGCGAGGACGTGCTACAACGCACTCATCCCGAGGATGCTGGGAGGACCGGCAATGGCGAGCCCGTTCGGCCGACGGGAACTCAAGTTGGTCCTGGCGGTTGTCCTGGGCACCCTTCTGGTCGGCGGCGGGATGCTGCTCCACGATCGGCTGAGCACGGCGATCGACGAGCGGGTACTCGCCGGCGCCGAGACGACCGGCCAGGTGGTTCACGTCGAACGGTTCAAGATCAGCCGATCGTTCGCCGCCACGAGGCTGACCGTGGACTACACGTTCGACGGCGTACGGCACCGGAAGCGGTTCTCCAGCGAAATCGACGAGAGTGAGTTCCACGTCGGGGACGTACTCGATGTACGCGTCGACCGGACGGATCCGACCAGGGCTGCCACGCCTGACGGGTACGCGACGGAGGATCTTCTCCTGCAGGCGCCGACCGTGCTGGCAGGCCTGGGTCTCGCCGTGATCGTGATCTCGCTCGCGCTGCTCAGAAGAGATCCCCCACCCCACGAATATCCTCGCTGAGCACGGATCCCGATGGGCGGAACCGGAACTACTACCAGCACAAACGCCCCGAAGCACGCACCCGCTACAGCTCGCCCGCTGCGGCTACCAGGACCACCGGGCCGTGGGTGTCCGACACCCCGACGCCGACACAGATGCTCCGATCGGCAAAGCGCCACACAGCCACATCCGACATGACGCCGAGAAGGAACCCGGGAAGTTCCGGAACGCTCTCTCCCCGCACCATGAGATCCATGTACGGCCGTAGGTCCACGCTCTCGGCTGGTCCCCACAGCCGGCTCAACGCCTCTTCGAGAGAGGCGCAGTCCTGTTCGAAGCGCTCCAGGACCTCAAGAACCTGCACGTTGTCGTCGAACTCTTCGGTGACACTCAGATACAGAGCCAGGAAGTCGTATCCCACCACGGGTAGAGCAGCGGGCCCGGGACTGGGTGGAGGTTGCGTTGCGAGGTCGAGCGTCCGCAGTTCGAGCACACGCCCCACGCAGTCAGCGAGATCCACAGCCGGCACTGTAGGCGAGAACTTCAGGGGCGGTGAGGGGCAGTAGCGGAGTGCGCAGCGGGCACGAGGGGCAGCCGCGCAGAGATCCGCTTCAGCGCTTGGCCTTGGTTCGTTACGCGTCAGCCCATCGTGCCTCTGCGTGAACACTTGCTCAGAGCCTCGCGCTCCCAGTCGCTTCCTACGAGAGCGACGGGGTGGCTGACCTCTCTGCCTTGCTTGTCTTCGGTCTCGACCGATAACCCTAGCGGCAGCGGCTCTCGCTGGAGGCGTGCGACCGAGCAATCGAACCACAGCTCGACCGCGAGCTGACCGGTGCTGCCAGGCGGTAACAACCGGGGCGATCCGATGCTGTGTATCACGACGCCCGGCCTCTTTGCGTGAACCCGACGAACGGTGATCGGCCCGGGGCCGGCGTTGGCCAACGCCAAATACCCGGACAGTCGGACGGGTCCCGCGGAGGCCGCGCTTCCAGAGTCGGCCGATTGAGGGAAGGCCACGAATGCGACCACGGCGTTCCGCTCCCGCTGATCACGCGAGTCCCGCAGTTGGCTGACACCGAAGCCGCCAAGCACAACGCCGACCACGAAAACGGCGACGAGCCGCAGGGTCATCTTCTGTCTGACCACGAGACGGTCGTGGACGGCGGTACCCGACTCCGCCGACTGGTGATTGTGCTCGTCCAGGTCGATCACTGCATGCTCCGCGACATGGACGTCAGCCTAGGTCTCTTCACACCAGCCTCACAGTCCTGTGCCGCTGTTCGATTGGATAGCTCGGTCCTGGCTGCGCATCGTTCTGTGCTATCTGGTCGGTGCCTGTCTGTCGCCGGGGGAATCCTTCAGCCGCGCCGTACTGAAGTTCGCATCCGCCAACTCGTGGCGACCGGCGAACCGGTCCAAGCAGTGATGGAGGGGTTCAAGTTCGGCGATCATGCCACGTACGTGGCTCGTGGCCGAACCTGGAGCGTTCCCTTGGAGAGCGCCTGGGGTAATGGGCCCGGCTACTCGCGAGGCGAAAGCGTCACCATCTATGTGTCGGAGACTGACCCACAGTTCGTCGCGACCAGGGATGGCTACGTGACCAGCAGTGTGCAAACACTCGCCCCGTTCCCGCTGATCGGGGCCGGCATGCTCGTCATACTCCTTGCCGGGCCAGGGCTCGCTACCCGAATAGCTCGTGCGCGACTCAACCAGCTGGTGGGATGACAAAGTCTTTCGGGAGGAAGAGGTCGTGCGTCGCGCTTCGGCGACGGTACGGCTCAGACGAGTGCCGAGGCAGGCAATCCCGTGTCTTCTGCCTCAGGTCGGACGCGCACCCAGCCGAGCTCAGCGTCGACGAGTGCTTGTGCGAGCCGCCGCACGAGTAGCTGTGCCTGCCGTCCGGCGGTGTCCACTTCGACGTCCAGGTGCCAACGCCCGTCGCCTGTGCCGGCACCCGTGACGCTGCCCTCGTCGCCGATGGCCTGCTCCAGGAGGTCTTCCACGTCGTCCCGGTCGACTGCGTCAGGTAGTGGCTGATCTCCGATGATCTCGACGAACATGCGAGGACGATAGCGGGCAGTGCCGCCACCCTCCTGGGCCGTGGTTGGGCCGTCGTTGGGCCGTCGGGGCCGTCACAGGGGCGTCGAACGCCGACCAAGAGCGGGCGGCTCACCTGGTGGGCGACGGACGAGTCGACCTGTACGCCGGATTCTGTGCCCGGTACGCCCGTAGGCGCACCGGCGGCGGCCATCCATCTCGGCCTGCCGTTGCCGGCAGGCTCCAGCGGCCTACCCGCAGACATCGGGCGGGCAGCCCTCAAGCGTCTGCGCGGGTCGTCATCTTGCGGTGACGGCCCTTTCTTGGCCTTGCTCCGGGTGGGGTTTACCGAGCCACCCCGGTCACCCGGGGTGCTGGTGGGCTCTTACCCCACCGTTTCACCCTTACCGTCCCGTTACGGGCCGGCGGTCTGTTTTCTGTGGCACTGTCCCGCGGGTCACCCCGGGTTGCCGTTAGCAACCACCCTGCCCTGTGGAGTCCGGACGTTCCTCGGCGACGGGCCGGAGCCCGTCGACGCGACCGCCCGGTCGACTCGTCCGTCGCGCTCTCATCCTAACGACGCACCCGCCGCGCCCATTTCCCGCCCACCACCTCGGGGAGGTGCCGGCATCAACCGGCTCTCGATACAGCCACCTCCCCGAACCGGCGCGATGCGCGTTCGCCCGCCCGACCGACTAGCCTCGGGGGACCATGGATCTCTCCGACGCCGCGCTCCTGCTCGCCGCCGGTCTCGCCGCGGGCACAGTCAACGCGGTGGCCGGAGGTGGCTCGCTGATCACGTTCCCGGCGATGATCGCCACCGGTCTGCCGCCGGTGGCGGCGAACGTCTCCAACTCGGTGTCGGTCTTTCCCGGGTACGTGGCAAGCGTGGCGGGCAGCCGGATGGACCTGCCGCGCGGGCGGCAGCTGTGGTCGCTGCTGCCGACCGCCGTGCTCGGCACGATCGCCGGGTGCGCGCTGCTGCTGGCCACCCCGGCTCGGGCGTTCGAGCTGGTGGTGCCGTTCCTGGTGCTCGGCGCTACCGCCGTACTCGCGTTCCAGGGTCCGCTGCGCCGGCTGGTCGGCCATCCGGAACGGCTGGGCGCGCGCCGCCGTACCGTCACGGTGCAGACCATGGTCGCGCTCGGCACCGTGTACGGAGGCTACTTCGGCGCGGCCCTCGGGGTGATGCTGGTGGCCGGGCTGGCGCTGGTGCTGGACGCGACGCTGGCCCGGGTGTCGGCGGTGAAGAACCTGCTCTCGGCCGTGGTGGGGTTGACCACGCTGGTGGTGTTCGCCCTGTTCGGCCCGGTGAACTGGGCGGCGGTCGCGGTGGTCGCGCCGGCCACGCTGTTCGGTGGGTACGCGGGCGCGCGGCTGGCCCGCCGGCTTCCGCAGGTGGTGTTGAAGACGGTGATCGTGGTGTTCGGCACGGCCATCGGGTGCTACCTGCTGTGGCGCGCGTTGACCTGACGCCGCCCGGGGCAAGACCGGAGCGTCAGTACGCCTCCCCCACCGGCTCCTCCGGGGCGTGCTCGGCACGGCGGGCGGCCCGGTTCCAGATGACCCGTTCGCCGTAGCCGGCCGCCATCAGGTGACCGAACGCGAGGTAGACCAGCACGCCGGCGGCGAGCACCGCGAAGCCGACCCAGAACGGCAGCGCCAGGCCGTGTTCGGCCAGCTTGCCGGAGATGATCGGCGCGGGTGCGGCGGCGCCCCAGCGCACCAGGTTGAACGCGCCGGTGGCGGCGCGCCGGTCGGCGGAGCCGAGCCCGAGTGCCAGGTCGGTCAGGTTGGCGTTGGCGAGGCCCATGAACAGGCCGGCGACGACGAGTACGACGAGCGACATGGCGGTGCCGGTGGAGGTGGCGAACGCGACCATGCAGACCAGCAGGCCGAGCAGGGCGACGCCGACGGTCTGCACCGCGCCGATGCGGTGGGCCAGCCGGTGCCCGATCAGCAGGATGCCGGCGGCGAGGCCGAGGCCCCAGCCGGTGAACGCCAGGCCGAGCGGGATGACGTCGAGGCGCAGGAACAGCGGCGTGTAGCCGAGTACGACGAAGAAGACGAAGTTGTACGCGGCGGTGACCACGCAGAGCGTCACGAACGCGGGTTTGCGGTAGGTGGCGAAGATCTGGCCGAGGCGTACCGGCTGTTGCTTGTGGGCGGGTTCGCGCAGCTTGCGGGCGGCGACGCCGAGCGCGAGCACCATGAACACGCCGCAGACGAAGAACGGCAGCCGCCAGCTCACCTCGCCGAGCAGGCCGCCGATGAGCGGGCCGACGGCGAAGCCGAGCCCGAGGGCGGTCTCGAACAGGCCGACCACCCATTCCCTGTCGTTCGCGAGATTGACCAGCACCACCATGGCGGTGGCGAAGAACATCGCATTGCCCAGGCCCCAGACGCCGCGCAGCACTGAGAGCTGCACGATGTCGTTGCTGAACGAGGCGAGGATCGCGGCGAGGCCGACGACGGAGACGCCGGTGACGAGCACCGGCTTGAAACCGAACCGCCCGCTGGCCAGCGTCGCCGGGATCATGCCGACGGCCATGACCGCGATGTACGCGGTGAAGAGCAGCTCGACCTGCCAGGCGGTGACGCCGATCGCCTCGCCGATGGCGGGCAGGATCGGGTCGACGACGGCGATGCCGGCAATGGCGAGGAACGCGACGAGCGTGGTGGCGTAGATGGCACTGCGGTTGGGCTCGGATCGGCGATCCACTCCGCAACCTCCCAGATAGCTGTATCGTACAGGTAATTTTCTTGTATCATACAGCTATGAGCGAGGACGTCCACGGCACCGAAGTCACCCTCGGCCGGATCGAAACCGAGGTCGCGTTGCTGATGCGGCTCGGCGAGGCCACCCGCCGGGGCACCGGCACGATGGAGCACCGGCTGCTCGACCGCGCCGCGTACGTGATCCTGCGCCACCTGGACGCGGCCGGCCCGCAGAACGTCTCGGCGCTCGCCGCACGGCTGAGCCTGGACGGCTCCACAGTCACCCGGCAGGTCTCCGCGCTCCAGCGCGACGGCCTGATCTCGCGTACCCCCGACCCGGCCGACGGGCGCGGCACGGTGATCTCCGCGACGGCGGCCGGGCTCCAGCGGATGGCCGCCGTCCGGGCGGCCCGCACCCGGCTGTACGGCGACATCCTCGCCGCCTGGCCCGAGGCGGACCGGGAGACGCTCGCGGACATGTTGCACCGCCTCAACGAGGCGCTCGACGCGCGCACCCGCCGCCGCTGAGGGTGTTAGGAAGGGCCCCTTTCAATGCACGAGGCGTTAATAAGGGGCCCTTCCTTTCATGCCACGGGCTCGCGGGCGGCGTCGGCGGAGGGCGTCACGCGCGGGTCATCCTCGTCGGCGAAGTAGTCGTCCGCCGTGGTGTGGTCGGGGCCGTCGGCCACCTTCGCGGCGCGCAGCACCAGCGTGAGCAGCGCGGCCACCACCAGGTTCACCAGCACCGCCACGATGCCCACGTAGATGGTCTTCGGCGTGTCGAAGCCGAACTTCTCCAGCGGGAACGCCGACCCGGCGAAGTGCTTCTTGCCGGTCGCCGGGTTGCCGATCTGGTAGAGCATCCACATGCCCAGGCCCATGCCGGCGGCCCAGCCCGCGATCAGCGCGCCCCTGTGGAACCAGCGGGTGTAGAGGCCCAGCGCCACCGCCGGCAGCGTCTGCAGAATGATCACGCCGCCGATGAGCTGCAGGTCGATGGAGAACTGCGGGTCGAGGAAGACGATGCAGGCCACCGCGCCGACCTTCACCACCAGCGAGGTGATCTTCGAGACGTTCGCCTCCTGCGCCGGGGTGGCGTCCCGCTTCAGGTATTCCTTGTAGATGTTGCGGGTGAACAGATTCGCCGCCGCGATCGACATGATCGCCGCGGGGACCAGCGCGCCGATGCCGATGGCGGCGTACGCCACGCCGGCGAACCAGTCCGGGAACTGCTGGTCGAACAGCAGCGGCACGACGGTGTTGCCGTCGGTGGTGCCCTCCTTCGCGCCCGGCAGCGGCTTCACGTTCGCCGCGATGGCCATGTAGCCGAGCAGCGCGATCAACCCCAGCAGCAGGCTGTACGCGGGCAGCGCGGACATGTTCCGCTTGATCACGTCGCGGTTCCGGCTGGCCAGGACACCGGTGATGCTGTGCGGGTAGAGGAACAGCGCCAGCGCCGAGCCGAACGCCAGCGTCACGTACTGGATCTGGTTGTTCTGGTTGAGCAGGATGCCGTCGCCGGGCGCTGGTGACGCCTGGAACTTCGCGTCGGCGGCGTCGAAGATGGCGCCCCAGCCGCCGAGCTTGTACGGCAGCCAGATCACCGCGACCAGGATCACGATGTAGATCAGCGAGTCCTTGACGAACGCGATCAGCGCCGGCGCGCGCAGCCCCGACTGGTACGTGTACGCGGCCAGGATCGCGAACGCGATGATGATCGGCAGGTGCCGGGCCAGCGCGCTGTCCCCGGTCACGCCCATGGTCTTGAGCACCGCCTCGATGCCGACCAGTTGCAGCGCGATGTACGGCATGGTGGCGACGATGCCGGTGATCGCGACCAGCAGCGCCAGGATCGGCGAGCCGAACCGGTTGCGGACGAAGTCGGCGGGGGTGACGAAGCCGTGCCGGTGTGAGACCGACCAGAGCCGGCACAGCACCAGGAACACCAGCGGGTAGATGACGATCGTGTAGGGCACCGCGAAGAAGCCGGCCGCGCCGGCCCCGAAGATCAGCGCCGGGACGGCGACGAACGTGTACGCGGTGTAGAGGTCACCGCCGACCAGGAACCAGGTGATCCAGCCGCCGAAGCTGCGCCCGCCCAGCCCCCATTCGTCGAGGTGGGCCATGTCGGTCGGTCTGCGCCACCGGGCCGCCACGAAACCCATGGCGCTGACCAGCAGGAACAGAAGCGTGAAGACGATGATCTCGGTGAGGTGGTCCCGCCACATCAGTGGTCACCCCGCTTCTTGGTCATCTGGTAGACCAGCGTGGTGGTGCCGACGCCCAGCAGGATCCAGGCCAGTTGCAGCCAGTAGAACCGCGGGAACCCGAACAGCCGGGGTGAGTCGGCGTTGAACAGCGCCGGGATCAGCGGCACCACGATCGGGATGAAGAGCAACCAGTTCCAGGGACTCTTGTCCTTCGCCCTGGATCGCGCCGTGTCGAGCGCCTCCGGTTCCGGTTCGGACATGTGACACCCCTCCGGGCATTCGTAGCGGGCCATGTGACGGCCGGAGGCTACGACCCTGTGACGAGGGTCACGTCCGATCGGGTGATGTCGATGCGCCAAACGGCCGCCGGCATGCGCCGAACGGCCGTCAGACGTCCGTGAGGTGCGAGGTGTCGTTCACCGAGCGGACCGCGACGCCGCCGTCCGGGTACAGGTCCAGCACCGAGATGCCCGCCGTGTCCAGGTAGAGCCGGTGCAGGAACGCGTCGCCGGCGGCGAGCGCGTCGCGCAGCACCAGCTTGATCGGCGAGACGTGGGAGACCACCACCACCGTCTCCCCCGGGTACGCCGACCGCAGCCGGTCGACGGCCCGCCCGGTCCGCTCGGCGACGGTCACGAACGACTCGCCCTTCGGCGGGGCGACCCGGGTGGAGGCGAGCCAGGCGTCCAGTTCCGCCGCCCAGCGCTCGCGTACCTCGGCGAACGTGTGCCCCTCCCAGACGCCGAAGTCGCACTCGATCAGGTCGTCGTCGGTGCGTACCGGCGGGTTGCCAACCTGCGCGGCGATCGCCTCGGCGGTGGCCGTACACCTCGACAGCGGGGAACTGACCACCGCCGCGACGGACGGCGCCAGGGCGGCCACCCGGGCTGCGGTGGCCCGGGCCTGGGCCCGGCCCCGCTCGGTCAGCGGCACGTCGCCCCGGCCGGAGTAGTGCTTGCGCACGGTGCGCTCGGTCTCGCCGTGCCGGACCAGGATCAGCCGGGTGGCCTCCTCGGTCGGGCGCGGCTCCCAGGAGGCGGGCGTGGTGGCCGGGTCGGTGCCGGTGGCCCGGACGAGCGCCGCCTCCCGCGCCTCGGCCTTCGCCTCCGGCGCGGCGCCGGACGCGGCGGCGTCCATGGCCGCGTTGGCGAGCGCGTCGGCGTGCCGGTTGCGCTCCCGGGGGATCCAGGTGAAGCGTACGGCGGTGAACCGGCCGACCAGCCCGGCGGCCTGGGCGGCGAGCGGGCGCAGCCCGGGGTGCTTGATCTGCCAGCGGCCGCACATCTGCTCGACCACCAGCTTGGAGTCCATCCGCGCCTCGACCTCGGCCGCGCCCAGTTCGGCGGCGGCCTCCAGCCCGGCGATCAGGCCCCGGTACTCGGCCACGTTGTTCGTGGCGGTGCCGATCGACTCGGACCGCTCGGCCAGCACCTCGCCGGTCTCCGGGTCCCGGACCACGGCGCCGTAACCGGCCGGGCCCGGGTTGCCCCGGGAACCGCCGTCGGCCTCGATCACTACCGCGCGCACCGCCACGGCGGCTACAGCCCCGACTCGTTGGTCCGGACCATGATCCGCCGGCAGTCCTCGCAGCGGACCACGTCGTCCGGGTCGGCCTTGCGGATACGAGCCAGGTCGGCGCCGGACAGGTCCAGCCGGCAGCCGCCGCAGCGGCCCCCGGTCAGCAGCGCGGCGCCCAGCCCGGTGTCCTCACGGATCTTGTCGTAGAGGCCGACCAGGTCCGCCGGGAGGTCACCGGCGAGCGGCTGGCGGGCGGTGCGCTTGAACTCCTCCTCCTTGGCGATCTCGGCCAGGGCCTCGTCGCGGCGCTGCTCGGTCGCGGCGCGGCGCTCGCGGGCCTCGGCGAGCCGGCTCTCGATGCCGTCGAGCACGCCCTGCGCGGTCTCCCGCTGCTCCATCAGCTCCAGCTCGGCGTCCTCCAGGTCGCTCTGCCGGCGGTTCAGCGAGACCAGCTCGTGCTGGAGGGCCTCCAGCTCGCGGGCCGGGCCGCTGCCCGAGGCCAGCCGGGCCTCGTCCTTGCTCTTGCGCGCCCGCACCTGGTCGACGTCCTTCTCGATCCGGGCGATGTCCCGGTCCAGGTCGTCGACCGCCACCTGGGCGCGGACCCGCTCGTCCTCCAGCGCGGACAGCTCACGCGCCAGGGCCTCCAGCTCGGCGCGTTCCGGCAGGCTGCGGCGGCGGTGCGCGAGCTGCGCCAGCGCGGTGTCGATCGCCTGGAGGTCGAGCAGGCGGCGCTGCACCTTCGGGTCAGCCTTCACGTCGGGGCTCCTTGTCGTCCGGCCGGGGCGCGGCGGCGTGCACGGTCCACGGGTCGGTGTCCAGGTCGGACACCACGGTCTCGACGCCCAGCGCGCCGGCCAGGTGGGCGGCCAGGTCGTCCAGCCAGGGTCGCTCCGTCGCCCAGTGGGCGGCGTCCAGTAGCGCCGGGCCGCCCGCGGCGAGGTGTTCCCCGGCCGGGTGGTGACGCAGGTCCGCGGTGAGGAACGCGTCCACCCCGGCCGCGGTCGCCTCGGCGAGGAAGCCGTCCCCCGAGCCGCCGCTGACGGCGAGGGTACGAACCATACGCCCGGGATCCCCGGCGGCGCGAACTCCCCAGGCGGTGACCGGGAGCACGGCGGCGGCCAGCCGGGTCAGCTCGGCGAGCGTCATCGGGCTGGGCAGCTCGCCGATGCGGCCGATGCCCCGGCCGGGCCCGGCGGCGGGCGAGCCGGGGCGGGGCGGGTGCAACGGGCGCAGCCCGGTCAGCCCGAACCGGGCGGCGAGCGCGTCGGACACGCCGGGATCGGCCACGTCGGCGTTCGTGTGCGCCACGTACAGCGCGACGTCCGCCTTGATCAACCGGTGCACGATCCGGCCCTTGTACGTGGTGGCGGCCACCGAGGAGACGCCCCGCAGCAGCAGCGGGTGGTGCGCGACGATCATGTCCGCGCCGGCTTCGAGGGCCTCGTCCACGGTTTCCGGGACCACGTCCACCACGCAGGCGATCCGGCGTACCGGGTGGTCGGGCTCACCCACCACCAGGCCGACCCGGTCCCACTCCTCGGCCCAGGCGGGCGGGTAACGGCGGTCCAGGGCGGCCACCACGTCGGCGACGGTTGTGCTCACGGGCGGCCAGCTTACCGGCGTCCGGGCCGCTACACGCCGACCGCCGTCGGGCGTGGCTCCCGGGCGCGCCGGGAGCCACGCTCACACCGTCAGCCGACCGGGGCGACCGGCCGGTCCGCGCCGCGCAGGGCGGCCAGGCCGGCGTCCCAGGGGAAGGCGTCTGCGCGCCGCTCCCCCGTGCCGGGCGGATGCAGGCGTACGACGTGGTCCCCGAAGACCACCCGGACGCCCCACCCGGCCAGCCGGTCGAGGCTGGCCCGGAACGCCGGGTGCCCGGCCATCGCCTCGTTCGTGTACGGGACGGCAGCGATCGGCACCCCCATCCCCTGCGCCTCGACCAGCAGGCCGAGCGCGAGGGTGTCGGTGATGCCGACCGCCCACTTGTTGATCGTGTTGACCGTCGCCGGGCACACCAGCATGGCGTCCGCCGGTGGCAGCACGTCCAGGTCACCCGGGTTCTTGTAGTGCGTACGGACCGGGTGGCCGGTCTGCCGGGCCAGGGCCGCCCGGTCGACGAACTTCGCGCCGTCGGGCGTGGTGACCACGCAGACCGTCCACTCCTCCCGCTGGGCGAGGTCGACCAGCCGGCCGACGTGACGGGCCAGCGGCGAACCGCAGGCGATGACGTAGAGCACCCGCCGGTGCTCGCTCGCGGTCTCCGGACCGCTCATACTCCGACTCCCATGTGCTCAGCCAACTCCGCGATCGGCGGAGGCGGCGCACCACGTGTGCGACGGAGAATCTCGGACATCAATTCGTGCGCTATCGGCCGGCACCGGATCTCGGACGGCGCGAGCCGGTCGCCGCGCAGCAACATGTCCCCCGCGCTCGCCACGTCGCCGATCTGCGAGTAGCCCCGGGCCAGGTCGAGCAGGTGGTGCGCGCGCCGCTCCGGCAGCAGCGCGTTGAACGCGGGCTCGGACAGCCGCAGGTGCGTCTCCACCGCCCGGCCGCCGTCACCCAGCTCGACGGCCGCGGCGGCGCGGTGCAGCTCCAGGTTGGTCGGGCCGAAGGAGGTCCAGTAGTGGTTGTGGTCGCCGCCGAGCAGCTTGGCCGCCTCGTCGGCACCGGCGAGCAGGTCGTCCACCGTCGCCGAGTCGCCGATCCGGGCGGCCGCCATCGCGCCCTGCAGCAGCAGCATGCCGTAGACGGAGAGCCGTTCGGGCCGGACGTCGTTGTCGCCACCGGGCGCGAGCCGGCCGGCGATGCGCACGTTGAGCTCCAGCGCGGGGCGGGGACGGCCCATCGCGACCAGCGCGTTGCAGACCCTCGTGGTGGCGATCCCGGCGAGCAGCGGGTCGTCTGCGCGCTGGGCCACCGCCATCGACCGGTCGGCGGCCAGCCAGGCGAGGTCGCACTCGCCGAGCTTGCGCAGCACCGAGGAGGCGATCTGGTAGACCTGCCCGAGCAGGTGGGCGGCCTCGCGTACCTGCTCGTCGGCGGCGTACCCGGCGTCCGCCGCCTGGGCGTCGCGCAGCAGCTTCGGCAGCGCGCGGGTGAGCATGCCGTACCGGCCGTACTGGTAGGTCAGCCAGGCGTGGTTGACGGCCTTGCGCATGTCGGCCAGCGGCGGCGGGAAGGGTGCCGCGTCGAAGTAGGCGCTCATCGAGTCGTACCGCTCCAGGGCGGTGCGGATCTCCTCCACCTCGACCTGGTCGATGCAGTTGAGCGCGTCGGTGCGCCGCTCCGGGTCCTTGCCGTGCAGCAGTTGCACGTCGATCTGGAGGATGTCGGCGATCTCGTAGAGGACGGAGAACTTGTCCAGCCGGCGGACGCCACGCTCCACCTTGTCCACCCAGCTCTTGGACTTGCCGAGCCGGTCGGCGAAGACCTGCTGGGACATCTTGCGCCGGCTCCGCCAGTACGCCACCCGCCGGCCTATGGGTAGTTCGTCCATCCCTGCTCCCTCCCCCTCACGGCGCCGGCCGGTCCCCCCACGTCCCCCAGGCTTGCCCCGATCGCACAGGTTGTGCGTCCACCGACCAGCCAGTTCTCGTAGTTTTCGTGCAAGTTGCACCGACCGTTAGTCACCACAACGAGCGTGAGTTTCGGCAGTGACGGCTTTCGACGTGTGGCATGTGGACGGTTTCGCGGGACGAGAGGGATGTCAGACATGTGGAGGAATGTCCGGCCGCGCGTCGCTCATCTGTCCCCGCTGGAACGGGTCCGCCTGCGCCGCGTCGCGGTGCGGTACGCGCTGCACGGCTGGCCGGTCACGCCCGGCGCCTGCCTGGCCAACAGCCGCTTCGTCTGCGGCCGGGCCGGCTGCCCCACGGTGGGCTGCCACCCCGCCCTGGAGGACTGGGAGCACGCCGCCAGCACCGACCCGGCCCGGGTGGCCACCTGGTGGCGCAGCCGCCCGCACGGCGTCCTGCTGCCCACCGGCCGCGCGTTCGACGTCCTCGAGGTCGCCGCCCACCTGGGCCGGCAGGTGCTGGACGCGGTCGCCACCCATCCCGCCGGGCCCGGCGTACGCGGCCCGGCGCTGGTCACCCCGACCGGCCGCTGGATGTTCCTGGTCCGCCCCGGCGACCCGCTGCGCCCGGAACTGGAGCACTGTTTCCACGTGGTGCGGCACGGGCCCGGCTCGTGGATCCCGGCCCCGCCGACCCGGCTGCCCGAGGGGACGGTGCGCTGGGCGGTCGCCCCGGAGCAGGCCCGCTGGCAACTGCCCGACTCGTACCTGGTGCAGAACGCGCTGATCGCCGCGTTACACGCGGCCGGCGTGACGCTCGGCGCGGACCTGTTCCCCGGCCACCTCCCGTTGCCCCGGCGCGGCCGCTGACCCACCCGTCCGCCCCGGACGGGTGGCCGACAGCGACCTCCCCGGCACCGGAATCGTTGAACCTGGCGAGGGCGCGTGCGCGCCGGAGCGGGGGTTTGAGGATGTCCAGGGACGACGCGGCCCGCCACACCGGCGGCACCGAGCCGGCGCGGCCCCGCCGCCGTGTGCACCCGTGGGCCTTCACCCGTCCCCTGGGCGTCCGCCCCGGCCGCCCCCGCCCGACGGGTTCCCGCCCAGCCATCCTCCACCGCCCCCTCCGCTGACCCCCCTCACCCCTCACCCCTCACCCCTCACCCCCGCCGATGCCGTTGATCAAGGAGTTTGTGTCCTCCAGCGCGGGCTAAACGGACACAAACTCCTTGATCACCGCGCTGGGGTGGGGATGGTGGGGAGGGTGCGGGAGTGGTGCAGGTGGGCGTCCTCGGTGACCACGGCGTGCTGCCAGGGGGACGGTAGGCGGTCGAGCCAGGCTAGGCCCTGGGGGCCCATGGCCACCGCGGCTGTCGCGTACGCGTCGGCCACGCCCAGGTCCGGGCCCGCCACCGTGACCGAGCGCAGGCCCTTCGCCGGTACGCCCCGGCGCGGGTCCAGCACGTGGTGCCCGCGCTCGTACACGCCGGAGGTGGCGACCGCCAGGTCGGTGCCGGTCAGCACCAGACAGGTCGTTGCCGCGTCGAACGGATGCCGCACCCCGATCCGCCACGGCTGTCCGGCCGCGTCGTGGCCGCGTACCCGCACGTCGCCGCCCGCGTTCACGCAGTGGTTCGGCGCGCCGGCGGCGACCAGCCGGTCCGAGGCGACCTGCGCCGCCCAGCCCTTGACGTAGCCGGACGGGTCGAGCCGCCCGGTCGCGTACACGTCGAAGAACCCGTCGGTGGCGGTCCACAGGTCGGCGCAGGCCGCCAGCACGGCGCGCAGGTCGGCGGAGGCGTCGGCGGGCCGCAACTCGCCCCGGTCGATCCGGCACACCTCGCTGTCGTCCCGGTACGTGCTGAACCGCGCGTCCACCTCGCGCAGCCAGCCGAACGTGTCCTCGGCCAGCTCGTGCAGGGTCCCCGGGGGCAGGTCGTCGGCCAGGTCCAGGCTGATCGCCGTACCCATGACGTGCTCGACCCGGCGCAGGCCGGAACGAACCGTCACGCCTTGTCCAGCGCGGCCTGCAACGACTGCTTGTACGCGGTGCTGGTGTACGTGGCCCCGGAGACGGTGCTCAGGTTGGCGCTCTGCCGGGCCACCACCTCACCGGACGTGCCGCTGTAGCGGGCCTGCACGTCGTCGCTGCGCTGCCCGGACTGCCCGCCCAGCGGCAGTCCGATCGCCGTCGCGTCGACGACCCGGCTGCCGCTGAGCGTGATCCGCACCTGCAGGGAGCCGTACTCGTAGGTGACCGACGGCCCGGTCACCGTGCGGGTGGTGACCTTCGGCGCGCTGGTGGTGGTCCGGGGCGCGGCGGGTGCGGTGCTGGTACGGGTGCCGCCCCGGCTGGCCGGGCTGCGGTCGGCGGACGCCTTCGGGGTGGGCTTCGCCGAGGCGCGCGACGACGGCGTGGCGCTGCCGGACGCGGCGGCGGTGGGCGACGGCGGCTCGGGCGCGGCCGAGCCGCCCGGGGCGACCGGAGCCAGCGCCACCGGCGCGTCCGGCAGGGTCTGCCCACTGCCCGGCGCGCCCTTGAGCACCACGAGCGCGGTGGTGCCGGCGGCCAGTCCGGTGATCGCGAGGAGCGCGCGACGCATGGTGGTGCCTTTCCTACAGCTCGAACGCGGTCAGGTGGATCTGGCGGCGGGGCACGCCGGCCGCGCGCAGCGCGGCGACCGCCTCGTCGACCAGGCCGCCCGGGCCGCACAGGTAGACGTCGCGCCGGGTCAGGTCGGGCACCAGGCGGCGCAGCCCCTCCGGGTTCATCACCTGGCGGGGGCCGGGGTCGTCACGGCGGCCGACGACGTACCAGACGGAGGTCTGCCGGGCCTGCGCGAGCCAGTCCAGCTCCTGGTGCAGCAGCACGTCGGCCGGGGTGCTCGCGCGGTAGATCAGCGCCGCGCCGGGCGGCAGTTCCTCCAGCATGGCCCGCAGCGGGGCGATGCCGCTGCCGCCGGCGATGAGCAGCGTCCGCTCCCGGGTGCGGTGCGCGGCCGTGAACGTGCCGGAGGGGCCCTGCGCCCAGACCCGGGTGCCCGGCGTCAGGTCGCGCAGCTCGGCGGTGTACCCGCCGACGACCTTCACCGTGATCCGCAGCCACCTGTCGTTGCCGGCGGCGGAGACGGAGAACGGGTGCGACTGCCACCAGCAGCCGGGGTTGAGGAACCGCCAGCGGAAGAACTGCCCGCCGAGCAGGTCGATCTGGTTGAGCCGCTGCCCGGTCAGGTAGACCGACACGGTGTCCTGGCTCTCCGCCACGACGTCGGCGACGCGCAGCCGGTGCCGCAGGTTGAACGCCAGCGGCGCGAGCACCCGGCCCCACACCAGCGCGGCCACCACCAGCACGTATCCGGCGATCCAGCCGGTACGCACCAGGCCCGGCTGGTGCAGCTGCGCGCCGTTGCTGAACTGGTGCGCGTAGCCGAGCAGCAGCGTGAGGTAGCTGGCCGCGTGCAGCAGGTGCCACAGCTCGTACGGCAGGCGGCGGCGCACCGCGCGTACCGCGGTGACCGCGACGGTGACCAGCACGCCGGCCGCGGCGAACGCGGTGATCATGTCCTCGTAGTCGGTCAGCAGCACGCCGACCTCGGCGAGCACCGAGTTGCGCTCCTGCCGGGAGTAGCCGACCACCAGCAGCGACATGTGCGTGAGCACCGCCACCAGCAGCGTCGCGCCGAGGTCCCGGTGCAGCCGGGAGATCCGCTCGCCGCCGAGCGCGCGTTCCAGCACGCCGAGCCGGCTCATCATCAGCACCTGGACCAGCAGCAGGTAGCCGGCGATCAGGCCGGTGATCCGGCCGCCCGCGGTGAGCAGGTCGGCGGTGTCGGTGAGCGACCCGGCCGGGGTGTCCAGCCACCACGGCACCACCGCGGCGACCAGACCGAGCCAGAAGAGCGCGGCGAGCGCCCGCCGGGCGCCGGGTCCGCGGCGCGGACGAGCCGGGGGTACGGGAGCAGCCGGACGGCCGCCGTACGGGGCGGAGTGCCCGGTACGACGGCCGGCGGCGCGGGTTTCCTGGTACGTCACGCGTAGATCTTGACCGGGGTGAACTTCTGCCGGGGGAAGATCTTGTCCACCTCGGCGTTTGTCAGGCCGAAGCGGCCCTGCGCGACCGATCCGTAGACGTTGAACATGTTGTTGTACTCCGGCACGTCGCCGCTGTCCAACTTGTCCAGCCCGTTCCAGGTGCCGAGCAGCGAGCTGGCCAGCTTGCGGCCGGACAGCACGGTGACCACACCGCCGTGGCCGTGGTCGGTGCCGCCGCCGTTCGAGGCGACCCGGCGGCCGAACTCGCTGGACACCATGATCGTCACGTCCGCCGCCTGGTCGCCCAGGTCGGTGAAGAACGCGGCCATCGCGGCGGCCAGCTCGTTGAGCCGCCGCCAGAGCTGGCCGCCCTCGCGGGTGCCCTGGTTCTCGTGGGTGTCGTAGCCGCCCATGCCGACGGTGGCCACCCGCACGTTCGCGCCGCCCTTGATGAGCTGGGCGAGCTGCTTGAACGAGTTGCCGACGCCCCGGTACTCGACGCCCTCGGCGGCGGCGTACGGCTTCGCGGCGAGCTTCTGGGCGGTGGCGAGCGCGCCCATGCCCTCGATGACCGCCTCCTCCACCGGGTGGTTGATGCCGGTGAACAGGCCGCGGATCGCCTTCTCGGTGGCCGCCCGGAACTTGTCGTCGCCGTTGAGCCGCAGGTCGCCGACGCTGTTGAGGGAGATCGCGCCGTTCACGCCGACGAGCGAGCGCGGCAGCGTGCTGCCGATGCCGACGCTGCGGAACGCGGTGCCCTTGCCGAGCGCGTCGACCAGGCTGTCCAGCCAGCCCCGGCCGCCGGTCTCGCCGGGCAGGCCGCCCAGGTTGCAGGCGTCGGCGGCCTGGAAGTGGCTGCGGGACAGCCGCGGGTCGGACGCGGCCGGCACGAAGCCGAGCTGACCGGCCTTGAGCCACTTCTCCAGCGGCGCGAACGCGCTGGTCAGCTTGAAGCCGCGGGCCAGCGCCAGCGAGTCCTCGCCGAGCAGCAGGTCCGGGCGGGCCTTGGTGAGCACCGGGTCGCTCGCCGGGGCGACCAGGCTCAGCCCGTCCAGCCCGCCGTAGAGGAAGACGTGGATCAGCGTGCCGGTCTTGGTCGCGGCGAACGACGCCGACGTGGTGACGAACTGGGCCGTCGCCAGCGCGGTCGCGGTGGCCGCGGCGCCCGCGACGAAGGTACGGCGGGTGACGCCCCGGCCGTCCTGCTGCGCCTCCTCGATCTCCTCCAGCCGGCGGTACCGGTCGGCCTCGGCCGCGCTCTCGGCCGCGACGATGTCCGCCTCCGCGCGCAGCAGCGCCTCGGCCGGGTTGTCGGCCAGCCGCCGCAGGTCGGGGCATTCGGGGTGCAGGGGGTACGGGTTCACGGTCATCTCCATCGAATGCCTCACCGGAGGTGGTGCTGGGGGGACGCGAGGATCGTCCGCGCGACAGCGGCGATGGCCCCGTTGAAGGTGGCGTCGACCTTGGCGCTCTCGGCGACCCCGGCCACGGCGAGCACGAGCTTCTTCTCCTTGGCGCTGAGCTTCTGGTGCACCAGCCGCTGGGCCAGCGCGTCCACGTACGCCCCGGCGGTGGCCGGCGGCTTCGCCACCAGCTTCTCCGGCTTGGCGAAGGTGAACTGCTTGCGGTAGCCGGCGATCAGGTCGCCCGCCTCGTTCCAGCCGTCGATCATCGTGCCGGCCGAGGTCCAGGCCAGGTAGACGTCGGCGTAGCCGTCCGGGGTGGGCTTGCCCATCGGGTACTGGCCGAGTTCGCGCATCTTGTCCTGGATCTGCCGCAGGCCCTGCGCGAACGGGGTCCGCCGATTGTCGCCGGAGTAGCCGGGGGCCGCGTCCGGCGAGACGCCGAGCGCCCGGTACGTGGCGACCAGGTACTCCATCGGGCGGCGTACCTTCTGGCCGACCGCGGCCCAGAACTCCGAGGAGCTGAACAGCGTCGCCAGCACCGGGCGGATCTGCCCCTTGTTCGTGGTGTACGCCTTGGCGAGCCGGTCCACCACGGACTTCGGCGGGGTGTCGGAGACGAACCGGGTGGCGAGGTTCTGCGCCACGTACCGGGCGGTCGACGGGTGCGTCGCGATGTAACGGATGTACGAGTCGATGACCTTGTCGGCGGCCACCGGATCGTCGGAGTTGTTGGCGTGGCTGAACCCGAGGATCTTCACCTTGCCGAGGTAGTGCCGCTCGGCGAAGAACTTGTACTTGCCGTCGGCGACACCGCGTCCGGTCTGCAGCAGCGCGGCCTGGCGTACGTCCTTCTCGGTGTAGCCACCGTCGACGCCGACGGAGTACAGCTCCAGGTTCTCCCGGGCCAGGTTCTCGTTGACCGCGTCCTTGCGCGAGTCGACCTGGTTCAGGTAGAGCAGCAGCGCCGGGTGCTTGTTCGCGGCGACGAGCATCTCCGGGTAGCTGCCGAGCGCGTGCTTGCGGATGACGTCCCGGTCGAACGCGTTGCGGTAGTTCTCCCCGCCGTCGAAGTCGGCGGCGACGTGCAGGAAGTCGTTCCAGAAGTCGACCATCACCTCGAACAGCTGCCGGTCCGACCAGATCTGCCGGGCGATGGTGGCGTCCACCGTCTCCCGGGCCGGGTCGACGCCCTTCTCGTTGAGCTGCTCGCGCTGGTCGCGCAGCTGCGTCGGGCTGAGCTTGAGTGACTGCAGCTCGGCCAGCTTCAGCTCGGCCTTCGTCGGGGCGATCTTCTCCGGTTCGAGCTGCTGGCGCAGCCAGTCGTCGATGCCGAGCCGCTTGATGTCGGCGAGCATCTTCGGGGTCGCGCCGAACGTGGTGCGGGTGGCGAGGTGCCGGATCGGATCCTTGGCGAGCACCGTCTTCACAGTCACCTTGGTCGCCTCGGCGGCGGCGGCCGGGCTGCCGTAGAGCCGGCCGCCGGTGGGCGCGTTGCGCTTGAGCGCCTCGCCCGCCCGGGAGCCCATGTAGCTCTCGTTCTGCTCGGTGTAGGTCCGCACGGTGCTGGGCTGCTGGCCGCTCGGCCGCGCCGCGTTGCCGTCGGTGGTGACGGTGCCGGTGGCGTCACCGGCCGCTGCGTCACCGGTGAACAGTCCGCGTACCTGCGGAGACAGCGCGAAGGCGGCGCCACCGGCGACCACCGCGGCCCCACCGAGGGTGGCCAGCGCGCGGCGGCGACCCCGGTTCGGCGGCTCGTCGCCGTCGTCGTCCAGCGTGGGCAGTCCCGGGCCGGGCGGCGGGCCGTACCCGCCGGCGGGCTGGGCGTAGCCGCCCTGCTGGGGGAAGCCGCCCTGCGGCGGGTAGCCACCGGCGGCGGGGGCGAAGCCGTCCGGTCCGACCCACTGCGGGCCCGGCGCGGGGGCGGGGTGAGCGCCGGCGTACGGCGCGGCGTGCGGGTCGCGGTACCCGTCCGGATGGGGGTGCTGGTATCCGTCCCAGCCGCGGTCGTCCCGGGGTCGACGCGGTGGCACGTTCAGGTCGGCCATGTACCTATCCCGTTTTCTTCGAGTGCCGGCACGCCTGCCACCCGGGGGGTCGGGTGGCGCAGGGGCGGCGACGGTTGCCGGAGAAGTTGCCTACGGGAAAGTAGCCAGGCCGTCCCGGCCGCTCAAGGCACGCCGGATGCGCCCGCGAGCGCACTTAAGACGGTGCTCAGGCCCGCCGCGGAGGACCCGGCGGGGCGGCGAGTGCGCGGCGACGTCCGGAGCAGGGCCGATCCGGTCACGCACCGCCCGAACGCGAGGTTTCGCAGCCCGGCGACGCCGCCGGGGGCGTTCACCGCCTCACCGAAACTTAAGGTACGGATAAGCCTGCGCTGAGAACCTCGTTCCGCCTGTCCGGTCCGGCGAAACAGCAGCAGCGGCGGCGCGTGACCGCCCTCCGATCCGGGTATGCCGCCGAACCGCTGAAGCCGTGAGGGGAAGGCACCGCCATGCTCAGCCAAGAGGATCAGCGCAGGTTCGAACAGATCACCCGCCGTCTGCGGGAGAGCGACCCTCGGTTCTTCGCCCGGTTGGACAGCCGGATAAAGGGACGCCGGGGCCGGTACATGATGCTGCTGACGATCGTGCTGTGGGCCTCGCTACCGGCGATGACAGTACTGGTCGGACGGCTGGCCGGGGCGATCTGCGCGGTGGTGCTGGTCGCCAACGCCGCCGTGATGTGGCGTTTCCGCCGCCGATTGCTGTAGGCGTAAGGAAGGGCCCCTTCTTAACGCCTCCGGTAGAGGAAGGGCCCCTTCTTAACGCGCGCCTTCGGCGCGACCGAACTCCGTGGGCGACGCGCCCTCGGCGCTGCCGAACTCCCGGTACGCCCGGCGCAGCCGCTCGGCCAGGCCAGGCCCGCCGATCGCGGCACCGGGCGACCCGAGCTGGCGCAGCAGCAGCTCCGGGCCGGTGGCGAGCGTGGGCGGCCGGTCCGGCAGCGCCACCGGCGCCAGCCAGAACCGGTCCAGCTCCTCGTCCGGCTCGACCGCCGGCAGCCCGGCCAGGGCCCGCGCCGCGCCGACGACCGGCACACCCGTCGTCGCCGCCGGGTCCGGTCCGGCGCCCGGGACCGATGCCGCGCCCGCGCCGAGCACACCGCCGTCCGCCACGGCGCCGCGCAGCGTACGCAGCCGGTCGAGCAGTTCGGCGCGGGACCGGCCACGCCAGTGCAGCAGGTGGAACGGGTCGGCGTCGAACGCCTCGGCGAGCAGGTAGAACGTGGCCGCCAGGTGTTTGCACGGCACCGCGAAGTCGGGGCAGCCGCAGCTCTGGTCCAGCTCGTCGATCTCGGCCGGGAACAGCGGCGCGCCCGCCTCGGCGAACAGCTCCTCCAACTCGGCCGGCAGGTCGCCGGCGAGCAGCCGGGCGCTGAAGAACGCCTGCCCGGCCAGCTCCGACTCCAGCCGCCGCCACACCTTCTCCGGGTACGCGGCCAGCCCGATCCGCACCGGGTAGGGGCGCGGCCGGGAGCCCTGCACCTCGGCGGTGACCTTGCCGGGCGACACGTCCAGCCGGAGCACCTGCCCCCGGCGCGCGTACGCCCGGCCGCGGGTGAGCCGGGAGCCGAGCGCGAACGACTCCAGCACCTCCACGAACCGCCGGGACCACCAGGACTGCCCGATCGCGCCTCTGGTGCTGCGCGCCCGCAGGCCACCCTCGACCCGCAGCGGCGGCCGGTAGTCGTCAAAGCGGGGGCTCACTCGACCACCGCCCCGGACTCCAACGTGAACAGGTCCCGCAGCGTGTCGGTGGACAGCTCGGTGATCCACTGCTCGCCGCTGCCCACCACGGACCGGGCCAGGCTGCGCTTGTCCGCGATCATCGCGGCCACCTTCTCCTCGACGGTGCCGGCGCAGACGAACTTGCGTACCTGCACGCGGCGGCGCTGTCCGATGCGGAACGCCCGGTCGGTGGCCTGGTCCTCGACGGCCGGGTTCCACCACCGGTCCACGTGCACCACGTGGTTGGCGGCGGTCAGCGTGAGACCGGTGCCGCCGGCCTTGAGCGACAGCACGAACAGCGGCGGCCCCTGCGGCGACTGGAAGCGGGTCACCATGGCGTCCCGGTCGGCCTTGCCGACGCCGCCGTGCAGCAGCAGCACCTCCCGGCCGGTACGCGCCGACAGGTGCCCGCGCAGCATGCCGCCGAACTCGGCGTACTGGGTGAACAGCAGCGCCTTCTCCTCCGCGGCGAGCACCTCGTCGACGATCTCGTCGAGGCGTTCCAGCTTGCCGGAGCGGCCGTCCAGCGCGGAGCCGTCGTGCAGCAGCTGGGCGGGGTGGTTGCAGACCTGCTTGAGGCGGGTCATGGTGGCCAGCACCAGCCCGCGTCGTTCGATGCCGTCGCTGGACTCGATCTTCGCCATCATGTCGTCCACCACGGCCTGGTAGAGGGCTGCCTGCTCGGCGGTGAGGTTGCAGACCACCTCCATCTCCAGCTTCTCCGGCAGGTCGGTGATGATCGTCGGGTCGGTCTTGAGGCGGCGCAGCACGAACGGGCCGGTGATCCGGCGCAGCCGCTCGGCGACCTCGGCGTCGCCGTGCCGCTCGATCGGTTCGGCGAAGCGCTTGCGGAACGTCGCGGCCGGGCCGAGCAGCCCCGGATTCGCGAACTGCATGATCGACCAGAGGTCGGCGAGCCGGTTCTCCACCGGCGTACCGGTGACCGCGACCCGGTGCCGCGCGGGCAGTGACCGGACCGCCTCGGCCTGCCGGG
The DNA here is from genome assembly GCF_001652995.1 of Micromonospora sp. NBRC 110037. Lineage (NCBI taxonomy): Bacteria > Bacillati > Actinomycetota > Actinomycetes > Micromonosporales > Micromonosporaceae > Micromonospora > Micromonospora sp. NBRC 110037. The sequence continues at coordinate 178,359 of NZ_BBVA01000009.1, read as the reverse complement.
TGGCGGCGTTCTTGATCGCCTGCGCCTCGTCCACCACCACCCGGTGCCAGTCGACACCGGCCAGCTCGAACGCGTCCCGGGCGGCCACCGAGTACGTGGTGAGCACCAGGTCCGCCTCGCCCACCGCGGTGGCGAAGCCCTCGCCCCGGGCGCGCTCGGCGCCGTGGTGCACGTGTACGCGCAGGCCGGGCGCGAACTTCGCCGCCTCCCGCTGCCAGTTGCCGACGAGCGACATCGGGCAGACCAGCAGCGTGGGCCCGGCCTCCGGCGGGTCACCGGCGAGCAGCGCGAGCAGTTGGACGGTCTTGCCCAGCCCCATGTCGTCGGCGAGGATGCCGCCGAGCCCGAGCGACTGGAGGAACGCCAGCCAGGCCAGCCCGCGCCGCTGGTACGGCCGCAGCGTCCCGGTGAAACCCGGCGGCGGGTCGGCCGGGGTGAGCCGCCGTTCCGCCTCACCGGCGAGCAGTTCGCCGAGCGCGCCGTCGGCGACCACGTCCAGCACCGGCAGCTCACCGGCACTGTCGTCACCGGACAGTCCCATCCGCAGCAGGTCGGCCACCGTCAGCTCGCCGGAGGAGCGCAGCAGCTTCAGCCCGGCCTCCAGCCGCTGCGGGTCCAGCTCGACCCACCGGCCGCGCAGCCGGACCAGCGGCGACTTCAGGTCGGCCAGCGACGCCAGTTCCTCGGCGGTCAGCGGCTGGTCGCCGAGCGCCAGCTCCCAGCGGTAGTCGACGAGTGCGTCCAGCCCCAGCTTCCCGGCGGTGGTGGCCACCGCTCCCGGCGCGCTCCGGCTGCGCGCCCGCAGCCGCGCGCCGAGCCGGGACGAGGAACGCCGCCACCACGACGGCAGCAGCACCCCGAACCCGGCCGCGTGCAGCACCGGCGCGCCCTCACGCAGGAACCGGTGCGCGCCGTCGGCGTCCAGTTCCATGCCTTCCGGCGCGGCGGTACGCAACGCGGCGTCCACCTCGGGCCACAGCCGGCTGGCCCGGCCCAGCTCGGCCAGGAGCGTCTCCTGCGGCTCCACGCCCCGGGCGGCCAGCGCCGGCACGGGCCGCTGCCAGATGTGCGCGGCGTCCACCACGAGCCCCGGCTCGTCGGCCGGGTGCAGGCCGAACTCGACCCGCCAGACGGCGTCCTCGACCAGCTCGGCGACCGGGTCGACGTCCGGCTCGACCAGGCGGAACGTGGCCCGTACCGCGCCGCCCGCGGCGTCGCGCTGCCAGGCGTCCAGTTCGTCGCGCAGCGTCGCCAGCGCGTCCGGCTCGGCGGGGAACGCCCGCTCCGGGCCGGTCAGCGCGGCCAGCCAGCGCGGCACCGCGCCGACCGGGCGCATTCCCCGGTGCAGCCGGGTGTCGGCCAGCGCCACCCGGGCGGCGGCGTCGACCAGCGCGTCCAGCGCCTCGGCGACCAGCGCACCGGCTCCGATGTCGCCGGATCGCCCGGCCCACGCGCCGCCCGCCGGTCCGCCCGCCCGGCTGCTGTCCCGGACGGACCCGCTCGGCGAGCGCCCGCCCGGCATGGGCCCGGCGGCGTCCGTCCGCACATCCGCCGACACCGGGGCGGCGGCCCCGCCAGGGCCTTCGCCCGCACCGACCGACGCCGCTGCCGGGCCCCACGGCTCGGGCCCCCATTCCCGGGCGGCGCGGGCCGCCGGTGGCAACGCCGTCGCCAGGTCGCGCGCCCAGCCCGCGTCGGTGCCGGTGAGCAGCGGCCGCCAGAGCGCCCACCCGGTCGCCACGTCGTCCGCCCCGACGGCCCGCAACCGCCGCCCGGCCCTCGCGCCGGAGGCCGCCGGTGACCGCCGCGCCGAGGCACGCCGGCCGGTCGCGGCCGGCCCGCCGTCGGGTCCACCACCACCGGGGTACGCGTCGAGCGCGACCGGCAGCAGCCGGCCGCGTGCGACCAGGTCGGTGGCGAATTCGGCCAGCTCGCACAGGTGACGCAGGCTCGCCCCGACCGGGCCCGGCGCCGGCACGCGCAGCAGCTCGTACGCGGCGTCCGGGGCGTACCCCAGGGCCGGGACCCGCCATCCGGCGCGGGTGACCGGGCCGCGGACCGGTTCCCCGACGGTGGCCCGGATCAGTTCCGGCGAGTCCACCGGCGAGCCGGCGCGGGTCGGCAGGTCCAGCAGGACGGAGACCGGCTCGCCCGGCATGCCGTCGAGCGCGGCGGCGAGCGTGGCGTGGTCGGCGGCGAACGGGTGCGGGCGCTCGCGCGGGACGCGGCCGGGCCGGCGGGGCCCGCGCGCCGGGCGCGTGCTGTCCTCGGCCCACAGGGCGAGCCCGCTACCGGGCAGCCACAGCCCGTGGATGACCAGCACTGCTCCCCCTCGCCGACGCCGGGGCCGGAAGACGGCGCCCGGGGAGTCAGGATAGGCCGCCGGGCGTCGCTATCGTCGGCGCCATGGTCGACCTTCTCGTGCTCGGCGGGCTCGGTGTGGACGTCCGCGTCCAGGTGCCCGCGCTGCCGCCGCCCGTCGCCGACTCGCTGCTGGTGCCGCCGATCGACATGCGGATCGGCAACACCGGCGCCGGGGTGGTGCTGGCCGCGCACGCGCTCGGCCTGCGGGTGGCGCTCGTCGACGTGCTGGGCGCCGACCCGGCAGGTGACGTGGTGCGGGCGGCGCTGGCGCGTACCTCGGTGCGGTCCACGCTCGCGGACGCGCCGGCTGGCACCCGCCGCTCGGTGAACCTGGTCGACCCGGCCGGGCGGCGGATGTCGCTGCACGACCCGCGCCCGTGGTCGGGGCCGGCGCCGTTCGCCGACGCGGAGCTGGCCGCGCTCGTGGCCGAGGCGACCCACGTCCACCTGTCGATCATGGATTGGGCCCGGGACTCGCTGCCGGTGCTGCGCGCCGCCACGTCGGTCTCCACCGACCTGCACGACTGGGACGGCGAGAACGACTACCACCGTCCGTTCGCCCGGATCGCGGACCTGGTCTTCGTCAGCGACACCCGGCTCGGCGAGCGGGCCGCAAAGGAGGCGGCCGAGCTGGCGCCGCGCACGGTGCTGGTCACCGGCGGCGCGGCCGGCGCGACGCTGCACACCCCCGGCGCGCCGCCCGCACACGTGCCCGCCGCCACCCCGCCGGGGCCGGTGGTGGACACCAACGGCGCCGGGGACGCGTTCGCGGCCGGGGTGATCGCCGCCCGGCTGCGCGGCGCGGACGTGCTCGACGCGGCCCGGTACGCCGCCCGGGTGGCCGCCGCGGCCTGTACGCACGACGGGATGGAGTATCCGGACGGGCTGCTCCCCCGGGCCTGAGGCGTCAGATCGCGCCGGTCTCGCCGTCGGTCAGCTCGCGCAGGATGTCGGCGTGCCCGGCGTGCCGGGCGGTCTCCTCGATCAGGTGCACCAGCACCCAGCGCAGCGACACCTCGCCGAGTTGCGGGTGCGGCACCACGTGATCGAGGTCGAACCGCGCGGCGACCCGCCGGGATTCGTCGCAGGCCGCCTCGTACGCGGCGGCGAGCGTCTCGACCGTGTTGCCGGGGCGCAGCGCGAAGCTGGCGTCGGCGTCGGCCTGGGAGGTGAGGTAGACGTCGCCCGGCTCGGGGGCGAACAGGCGGCGGAACCAGTTCCCCTCGACCACCGTCAGGTGCTTGAGCAGCCCGGCCAGGGTGGTCAGCGAGGGCACCAGACGCCGGCTGGCGTCGGCGTCGGTCAGGCCGCGCACCTTGCGCAGCACGGTGCTCCGGTGGAAGTCGAGGAACGCGTCGAGGATCGCCCGTTCGCCGCCCGTACGGGCGAGGACCGGACCGAGAGTCGGATCGATCGTCGGGTGCGCCATCCCCGGACCCTAGTACGCACGGTGCCCGGTTCGCTGCCCCGCGTGATCCCCTGCGCGGGCGGGCCGGCCGGGGCAGGATGGGCGCATGGCTTCCACGGTGCAGATCCCCCTGGTGGGCGGCGCGGCCGACGGCGAGACCGTCACCGTCGAGCTGGACAGCAACGGCCGTCCCCCGCTGACCCATCACCACCTCGGGTCCAACGGGCTCGCGGAGGCGCAGATCTACGAGCTGGAGTCGGACGCCCAGCCGGGCCGGGAGTGGGTCTACGCCTGGCGTGGCCCGGCGGTCTGACGACCCGGCTCACACCGCCGGGGTCAGTGACCGGGCCCGGATGCTGTCCAGCACGCTGCGGGTCACCTGCGAGGTGCCGCGCGCCTGCTCGCAGACCTCCGCCACCCGGCGCGCGGTCTCGTCGGCCCGGGCCGCCCGCTCGTCCCACAGCCGGTCCACCTCGGCCAGCAGCGGGCCCTCGACCTCCCGTTCCACGCCGCGCAGCGCCGGCACGCCGAGCCGCTGGGCCAGGTCGAAGACCTTTCCGGCGTACGGCAGCGGCAGGAACGGCGTGCCCATCATGGCCGCGAAGATCAGGAAGTGCAGGCGCATGCCGACCGCGAGGTCGAAGTGGCGCATCAACCCGAGGATCTGCGCCGGACGGTAGTCGCCGTGCAGGATCCGGCCCCGGTCGGCGGCGGTCATGTGCGACAGCACGCCGTGCGAGTGCCGGATGTCGTCGCGTTCCATCGGCACGAACAGCACGTGCGCGTCGATCCGGTGCACCAGGAAGTCACCGATCTGGGCGAGCAGGCGGTGGTAGCCGTCCACGTCGAGCCGTTCGGCCGCCCGGCCCGGCTCGCGCACGCTCAGCCCGACCAGCCGGGAGTTGGCCGGCACGCCCTCCTCACGCAGCCACTGCTCGGGGAACTCCTCCGGTTCCAGCAGGAACGCCGGGTCGGCGGTGACGGTGATGGGATTGATCAGACCGGCCTCCTCCAGCACCATCCGCGACTCCTGGTCCCGGACGGTCACCTCGACCGCCTGCGCGAGCGTCTCGCGCACCATGCCGCTGTCGAGCGTATCGCTGAGCGGGCCGACACCCACCGCGTACGTGAGCAGCGGCAGCCCGCGTTCCTGGGCGACCCGGACCACCCGCAGGTAGCGCCGGGCCTCCTTGTCGTAGAGGATCCCGCCGCCGCCGAGGATGAGCAGGTCGAGCTGGTTGAGCACCGGGGACGAGTCGACGCGGCTGACGCCCTCCCACGGCACCGCCTCGACCTCGGGGTGGGCGAGCGCGGTGTGCGCGGGGTTGCGGGAGAAGACGATGATCCGGGCGTTCGGCTCGTGTCGGCGCAGATCGTCCAGGAGACCCGTGAGGATCGCCTCGTCGCCGAGGTTGCGACCGCCGTAGGAGCCGAGCACGCCGATGGTCAGTCCGGTGCGTTCCCTCATCCGTTGCTCCTTCCCAGGGGTGTCCGCGCCAGCGTTCCCGCTGGCCGCCCCGGGTTAACGCACGGCGAGGAGACTCAACGGGTGGCGTCGCCGACCAGACGGGAGACGAGGGCGGAGACCACCTGATCGGTGTCGAACCCGGCGTCGATCGAGGTGGTGAGCAGGTCGAGCAGGAGCCCGTCGACGGCGTAGTGCAGCAGCGCCACCTCGTACGCCCCGCCCGGTAGTCCGGCGGCGAGGTGGTGGGCGACGTCGTCGGCGTACCCCCGGCGCAGCACGCCGCCGAGCGCGGACCGCAACTCGGGGCGGCGGGCGGCCTCCAGCCGCAGTTCGAACAGCGCGCGGGTGAGGCCCGGCTCGCGGGTGGTGCGCGCGACGATGTCGCGCAGGTAGTCGGTCATCAGCGCGAGCGACGGCGCACGGCGGCCGAGGTCGGCCAGCACGGCCGGGTCGGGCGCGATCCGGTCGAAGATCCGTTCGGCCAGGCCGGCCAGCAGCGCCGCGCGGGACGGGAAGTAGTTCGAGGTGGTGCCGGTGGGCACGCCCGCCTCGGCGTCGACCGCCCGGTGGGTCAGCCCGCGCGCGCCGGCGTCGGCGAGCACCCGCAGACCGGCGTCGGCGAGCAGGGTACGGCGTTCCGGGTTCCTGGCCACGCGAACACACTAGCAACAACCACGACAGGTGTTGTAGATTCGCCACTGAACCACGACAGCCGTCGTGGATCACCTCGGACATCGGAGCCGGTTTGCGCAAGCTCGTGTATTTCGTCGCCAGCACCCTCGACGGCTTCATCGCCGCGCCCGACGGGTCGTTCGACTTCCTCCCGCTGACGCCCGACCTGGCGCCCCACCTGGTGGCCGAGTGGCCCCAGACGCTGCCCACGTTCGCCCACGCCCAGCTCGGCATCGACTCCCCGCCCGCCGGCCGCTTCGACACAGTGCTGATGGGCCGGGGCAGCTACGAGCCCGGCCTGAAGATCGGCGTGACAAGCCCGTACGCCCACCTGGAGCAGTACGTGTTCAGCCGCTCCCTGCCCCCTGCCGACTACCCGGACGTGAACGTCGTCGCCGGTGACCCGGTGGCCTTCGTCCGCGAGCTGAAGACGCAACCCGGGCGCGACATCTGGCTCTGCGGCGGCGGGCAGCTCGCCGGTCAGCTCCTCGACGAGATCGACGAGCTGGTGGTCAAGCTCAACCCGGTGGTCGTCGGCAGCGGCATCAAGCTCGTCGACAGCGGCTTCGATCCGCGCCGGCTCACGCTCACCTCGGCGCGCCCGTTCGACGCCGGCGTGGTCGTCCTGCACTACACGCGCAACGATTAACCGGTTGCCCGGACGGCGGGCGGCACGCACCGTGGGACGGTGACGAAGACTCGGCTGCACTGGCACGAACTGCCCGGGCACGTACGCGACGGCGTCGAGGGCGTCCTCGGCGACCGGGTGGTGGCGGCGCACTCGCAGCTGGGCGGCTTCTCCCCCGGCACCGCCGACCGCGTCCGTGCCGCAGGTGGTGGCCGGGCCTTCGTCAAGGCGGTCAGCCCGGCGCAGAACGACCGCAGTCCCCACCTGCACCGCGCCGAGGCCCGGATCGCCGCCGCCCTGCCCCCGGACGCGCCCGCGCCCCGGCTGCTCGGCAGCTACGACGACGGCCACTGGATCGCGCTCGTCTTCACCGACGTCGAGGGCCGGCACCCGGCCACGCCGTGGCGTACCGGTGAGCTGGCCGCCGTGCTGTCCACGCTGGAGGCGATGGCGGCGACGCTCACCCCGGCGCCCGCCGCCGCCGGAACCACCACCGCCGCCGAACACCTCGCGTACGACTTCGGCGGCTGGCGGCGCCTCGCCGCCGACCCGCCGGCCGACCTCGACCCGTGGGCCCGGTCCCACCTGCCCGAGCTGTGCGCCGCCGCCGACCGGGGCCTGGCCGCGCTCGCCGGCGACACGCTCTGCCACGTCGACGTCCGCGCGGACAACCTGCTGCTCGGCCCGGACGGATCGGTCACCGTGGTCGACTGGCCGTGGGCCTGTCGCGGGCCGGCCTGGCTGGACACCCTGTTCACCGTCGTCAACGTCCAGGTGTACGGCGGACACGACCCGGACGCGCTGCTCGCCGCCCGGCCGCTGACCGCGAATGTCGACCCGGCCGACCTGACGGGTGTGCTGGCCGGCCTCACCGGCTTCTTCCTGGACGGCGCCCGCCAGCCACCCCCACCCGGCATCCCCACGGTACGAGCGTTCCAGCGCCAACAGGGCGAGGCTCTCCTCCCTTGGCTGACCCACCGCCTGACCCCCTGACCCGCCCCGCGCGGAGTGCCGCCGTCGATCTTGGAGTTGTGGCGCCTCACAAGGCTCACCAAAGCAACATCCCAGGCGCCACAACTCCAAGATCAGCGAAGCGCCGAGGCGCGGGTGAGGGTGCCGAGTGGGTCGGCGAACAACGGGGTGAAGCCCCGTTCGGCGGCGCCGATCAAGGTGGCGTCGTAGCCGAGCGCGGACACGCGCAGGCGGGCCTTGTCGCGGGAGATGGGCAGCACGTTGGCGGCGATCCGGCTGCGGACGTGAGCGGCGCAGACCGGAAAGACCTCGCTGAGCGTGCCCCCGAAGATCACCACGCCGGGATTGAACAGATTGATCACGTTCGCCACGCCGATGCCCAGCCAGTCACCGATGTGCCGCAGCGCGTCCCGGGCCGCCGGCTCGCCCCGCGCGGCGGCTGCCACCACGGCCCGTACCGCCTCGCGCCCCTTCTCCCCCGCCGGGCGGCCGGCGGCGTCGAGCAGCGCCCGCTCACCGACCTCGGCCTCCAGGCACCCGCGCGAGCCGCAGCCGCAGGGCCTCCCCTGGTACGGGTTCACGAGCATGTGCCCGACCTCGGAGGCGTACCCGCCGTCGCCGTCGAGCAGCTCACCGCCGACGATGATCCCGCCGCCGACGCCCACGTCACCGTGCAGGTAGACGACGTTCTGCACGCCGACTCCGGCGCCCCGCTGGTGCTCCGCCAGCGCGCCCAGGTGCGCCTCGTTGCCAACCAGGACCGGCAGGCCCAGGTCCAGCCGCCCGGCCAGCTCGGCGCCGAACGCCTGGTCGACCCACCCCATGTCCGGTCCGAAGCGGACCATGCCGTCGCCGGGCCGGATCATCCCGCAGTACGACGCGCCGACGCCCACGCACACCGATCCGGGCGGCGCGGCGTGGTGCAGCGCCCGCCCGAAGTCGGCGAGCACCGAGACCACCGAGTCGAGGTCGGCCCCGGCCCGTGGGCGTTCCGCCTCCAGACGGGCCGACACCACGCCGCCGAGCCCGACGCGGGCGGCCACGAGCCGGTCCACGGCGATGTCGAAGGCGAGAACGTAGAAGGCGTCCGAGGCCGGGCGGACCACAAGCGAGGGTCGGCCCGCCCGTCCGCTGCCGCCGGCCGCCACCTCCCGGACCAGACCGGCCGACGCCAGTTCCGCGGTGAGCGCCATGACCGTGCTGCGGTTGACGCCCATCCACTCGGCCAGCTCGACGCGGGTGACCGGGCCGGTCAGGTGGACGCGCCGGAGCAGCGCGCCGAGGTTGGCTCTGCGGCCGTCCCCCTGCGCATGCCGGTCCGCGACCAGGCCCTTCCGCATCGACCACTCCGTCAGACGGCGACTGGCTTGTGACCCGAGAATAGTTGCCGCGCATCGACGGGTGCCAGCGCCCGCCTCCGGGGACGGCTGCCTCAACCATCGCGGGCCCGACCGGCGCGCCGCGGGCAGCGGTGACGAAGCGGGTGCCTCCCTCGGCCGGGGAGGCACCCGTGCGCCGCCGGGTTACTCCGCTTCGCGGACCGGGCTCTGCGGCACCACCATCACCGGCCGGTGCGCGCGGTGCAGGGTGGCCATGGCCACGCTGCCGAGCAGGATCTTGCGCATCGCCGTCCGTCCGCGCGAGCCGACCACCACCGCGCTCGCCTTGTGCTCGGTGGCGACTGCGGAGAGCGCGTCGGCCACCGCGCGCCCCGGGGCGCCGCGTCCGGCGCTCACCCGCACGACGGTGACCGATCCGCCGGCCGTATCCGGGGTGGGCGTCTCGCCCTCGTCGCCGTCGACGGCGACCACGACGACGTCCCGCTCGGGGAAGAGGCGCCGGGTGGAGTCGAGCGCCGCCTCGGCGCCGGCGGAGGCGTCCCAGCCGACCACCACCGGGCCGGCGGCGAGCGCGTCGTGCTCGTCGGTGAGCAGCGGGTGCGGCACCACCAGGACGGGCCGCGGGCTGTAGTGCACGGCCATGTCCGAGACGCTGCCGAGCACGGCCCGGGCGCCGCCCAGACCGCGCGAGCCGAGCAGCAGCACGTCGGTCTGCTTCTCGTCGGCCAGCTCGGCGAGCCGGAGCCCCTCACCGCCGTAGCTGCGGCACACGAGCGGCTCGGCGTCCCAGCCGGCCGCGCGGGCCAGCATCACGCCGACGGAGGTGAGCCGGTCGGCTTCCCGGCCGCCCTCGCGCTCGATCGCCTCCACGAACGCGTTGATGTTGCGCTTGCCGGTCCAGAGCCGCTTGCGCAGTTCCTCGCTGGCGAACGGAGGCGTCCACAGATGCCCGATCCACGCGTGCGCGCCGGGGAACAGCAACGCGCCCGCCTCGATGGCGGCGCTCGCGGCCGGAGACCCGTCGTAACCCACCATCACTTGCCTGCCGTGCACGTCGCTCACCGCACCGAACCTCTCCTGCCGACGACATCTCACAAGATCGTATCCGCGGTCCGACCGGGTCCGCGCCGGATCATCCGCCACGAACCCATCGGTACGCTGGGCGGATGAGCACCCCGGACCTGTCGTACCTGCTCGACCACACCAGTCATGTGCTGCGCACCCGGGTGGCGGCGGCCCTGGCCGAGATCGGGCTGACCGCGCGGATGCACTGCGTGCTCGCGCACGCGCTGCCCGAGGAGCGTACGCAGATCCAGCTCGCCGAGATGGGCGACATGGACAAGACGACGATGGTGGTGACGGTGGACGCTCTGGAGCAGGCCGGGCTGGCCGAGCGGCGTCCGTCGCGTACCGACCGGCGGGCCCGGATCATCGCGGTCACCGAGGAGGGCGCCCGGATGGCCGCGCGCAGCCAGGAGATCGTCGACCGGGTGCACGCCGAGGCGCTGGCGAGCCTGCCGGAGGACGAGCGGGCGGTCTTCCTGCGCGCGCTGGAGCGCCTGGCCGCCGGCCATTTGGCCACGCCGGTGCAGAGCCCGAAGCCGGCCCGCCGAGCCCGCCAATAGTCCCTCAATAGATTGTCTGCAACGGGACTATCCGTTACGGTCTTTCCTGTCGCACCTCTCGACAGGAGGACTCCATGTCCGCTCCCCGCTCGCGTCAGGTCGCGCTCGGCGTACTCGCCACCAGCGCCCTGATGACCATCCTCGACGGCAGCATCGTCACCGTGGCGATGCCGGCCATCCAGCGCGACCTGCGCTTCTCCCCGGCCGGCCTGAGCTGGGTGGTGAACGCGTACCTGATCGCGTTCGGCAGCCTGCTCCTGCTCGCCGGCCGCCTGGGCGACCTGGTCGGACGGCGGGCGATGTTCCTCGGCGGCACCGCGCTGTTCACCGCCGCCTCGGTGCTGGCCGGGCTCGCGGCGAACAGCGCCACGCTCGTCGCGGCCCGTTTCCTCCAGGGTGTCGGCAGCGCGGCGGCGGTCGCGGTGAGCCTCGGCATCCTGGTCACGCTCTTTCCCGACGCCGCCGAGCGGGGCCGGGCGATCGCCGTGTTCGCCTTCACCGGCGCGGCCGGGGCGGCCATCGGCCAGGTCGCCGGCGGCCTGCTCACCGACGCGCTGGGCTGGCACTGGATCTTCCTGATCAACCTGCCGATCGGCCTGGCCACGATCGCGCTCGCGGTCCGTACGCTGCCCGCCGACCGGGGCCTGGGCCTGGCCGCCGGGGCCGACGTGGCGGGCGCGCTGCTGGTCACCGCCGGACTGGTGCTCGGCATCTACACGGTGGTCACGATCGAGCGGTACGGGGCGACGTCGGCGCGCACGCTCGGCCTCGGCGCGCTCGCCGTCGCGCTGGTCGCCGGGTTCGTCGTCCGGCAGGCGACCGCACGCCGCCCGCTCATGCCGCTGCGGATCCTGCGCTCGCGCGGCGTGGTGGTGGCGAACGTGGTCCAGATCCTCACCGTGGCGTCGACGTTCGCGTTCCAGGTGCTCGTCACGCTCTACCTCCAGCAGGTGCTCGGCTACGACGCCACAGGCACCGGGCTGGCCCTGCTCCCGGCGGCAGTCGTCATCGGCGCGGTGTCGCTGGGCGTCTCGGCCCGGCTCAACGCCCGGTTCGGCGAGCGGGCGGTGCTGCTGGCCGGGCTCGTCCTGCTGGTGGCCATGTTCGTGCTGCTGGCCCGCGTACCGGTGGACGGCCGCTACCTGCCCGACGTGCTCCCGGTGATGTTGCTCGCCGGCGGGTTCGGGCTGGTGCTGCCGGCGCTGACCGCGCTCGGCATGTCCGCCGCCCGCCCCGACGACGCCGGTCTCGCCTCCGGGCTGTTCAACACCACCCAGCAGCTCGGCATGGCGTTCGGCGTAGCGGTGCTGTCCACGCTGGCCGCCGCCCGTACCGCGGACCGGGTCGCGCTCGGCGACGACCGGGCCGCCGCGCTGACCAGCGGGTTCCATCTGGCGTTCGCGATCGGCGCCGGGCTGCTCGTGGTCGCCGTCGGGCTCGCGTACGCGCTGCTGCGCCCGCGCACGACGGCGGGCGCGGACACCCCGGCGCTGGTGGGCTGAGTCAGCCCGGGGCGCGCGCCGGATGGGTGAGGAACGGCAGCACCGCCGCCGGCAGCGCGGGCGAGGTCAGCACGTCGTAGTGGGTCAGCCCGGGCAGCACCGCCAGCCGGGACGCGGGGCGGCCGGTTCCGTCGCCGCCCGCGTCCCGGTGGCCGCCGCCGAGCAGGCCGAAGAACTCCGCCGCGTGGCTCACCGGGATCTCGTCCGCGTCGGCGAAGACCAGCAGCACCGGCATCGGCAGCGCGGCCACCTCGGCGGACCAGTCGTAGTCCCGCCGCAGCAGCTCGCCGCCGCGGGCCCAGAGCGCCTGCCAGTCCTGCGGGCGGGGCGCCACCCGCGCGTACCGCTCGTGGAGCGGGGTGCCGCGCATCCGTTGTGCGACGCGCTCGTCGTGGGCGGACATCGCGGCGAGCGTCTCCGGGTACCAGCCGCGCCGCCGGAACGGCGTGGAGACCAGCACCAGGCGCCGGACCAGGTCGGGGTGCTGGATCGCGGTACGCAGGGCCACCCCGCCGCCGAGGGAGTAGCCGAGCACGTCGGCCCGGGGCAGGCCGAGGTGCCGCAGCAGCCCGGCGACGTCGTCGGCCATCGACTCGTACCGCAGCGGCCGGTCCACGTCGGCGGTGCGGCCGTGGCCCTGCAGGTCGACGGCGATCAGCCGCCGGCGCGTGGCCAGCGCCGGGCGGATCGGCGCGAACGTCTCCGTCGAGCCGTACTCGCCGTGCAGCAGGACCAGCGGTTTGCCGGCCCCGTGCTCCTCGTACCAGATCCGCAGTCCGCCGACGTCCGCATAGCTCACCCGCCGATCGTCGCGCCGCCGATGCCGCCGCGGGCGTGTTTGCGGTCGCCGCTCAGCTCGACGCGCGGGGGCGGGCCCGCAGGTGGGCGCGTTCGCCCTGGCTGCCGAAGAGGCTGAGGAACTCCACCCCCTCGCTGTCGGCACGCCCGAACCAGTGCGGTACGCGGGTGTCGAACTCGGCCGCCTCACCGGGGACCATCACCAGGTCGTGCTCGCCGAGCACGAGCCGCAGCCGCCCGTTGAGCACGTAGACCCACTCGTACCCCTCGTGGGTCTTCGGCTCGGGCTCGGACCGGCCGCCGGCCGGGATGATCAGCTTGTACGCCTGGATGCCGCCGGCGCGGCGGGTGAGCGGCAGCATGGTCATCCCGAACGCGGCGACCGGCCGCAGGTGGACGCGCGGGTCGCCGGTGGGCGGCGCGCCGACCAGCTCGTCCAGCGTCACGCCGTGCGCGCGGGCGAGCGGGAGCAGCAGTTCGAGGGTGGGCTTGCGGCCGCCGGACTCCAGCCGGGACAGCGTGCTCACCGAGATGCCGGTGGCGGCGGAGAGATCGGTGAGCGTGGTCTCCCGCTCACGCCGCAGCGCGCGCAGCCGGGGACCGACCGCGTCGAGGGCCTGGTCGAGGTCGACGTCCATGCCCCCAGTTTGCCACATCAGCAAGAGAGTTTGCGGTTCTGCGCTTCCCCGCCGCAGTCTGGTCGCGGAGGTGGTCACGATGACCGAGCTACGTGAGGACTACGAGGTACTGGTGATCGGCGGCGGCGCGGCCGGGCTGAGCGGCGCGCTGATGCTGGCCCGGGCACGCCGGTCGGTGCTCGTGGTGGACGGCGGCGAACCGCGCAACGCGCCCGCCGACGGCGTGCACGCGCTGCTGGGCCACGACGGCGTACCGCCGGCCGAACTGCTGGCGCGCGGCCGGGACGAGGTCCGCGGCTACGGCGGGCACCTGGCCGAGGGCCGGGTCGAGGCGGTACGCCGCGACGGCGACGGCTTCGAGGTGACGCTCGCCGACGGCCGGCGGGTACGCGCCGGTCATGTGCTCGTCGCCACCGGCCTGGTCGACGAGCTGCCCGAGGTGCCGGGCCTGCGCGAGCGCTGGGGCCGGGACCTGGTGCACTGCCCGTACTGCCACGGCTGGGAGGTGCGGGACCGGCCGATCGGGGTGATCGGCAGCGGCCCGATGTCGGTGCACCAGACGCTGCTGTTCCGGCAGTGGAGCGACGACGTGGTCTACCTGCGGCACACCGCGCCGCCGCTGACCGACGAGCAGGCCGAGCAGCTCGCCGCCCGCGGCGTGCCGGTGGTCGAGGGCGAGGTCGCGGCCGTCGAGACGGCCGGGGACCGGGTGACCGGGGTACGCCTGCGCGACGGCCGCACCGTCGACCGGGAGGTGCTGACCGTCGCGCCCCGGATGGTCGCGCGCACCGGGTTCCTGGCCGGACTGGGCCTGCGCCCGCAACCGCACCCCAGCGGGATGGGCGAGTACCTGCCGGCCGACGAGTCGGGGCGTACCGAGGTGCCCGGGGTGTGGGTCGCGGGCAACGTGACCGACCTGTCGGCGCAGGTCGGGGCCGCTGCCGCGGCTGGTGCCCGGACCGCGGCGATGATCAACGCGGAACTGGTGAACGAGGAGACCCGCCGGGCGGTCGAGGCGCGGCGTGACGCGCGAGGGTGGGTGACCACGAATCCCCTCTAACCTGACAATTCTTCCCCTAGGTTGAGTCGGAGAGGGCAGTCGGAACCTGGGGGGCGACGTGAAGAGCTATCCAGCGATCGAGGATCACGGGCTCATCGGCGACCTCCAGACCGCGGCGCTGGTGACCTGTGACGGGACGATCGACTGGTTCTGCGCGCCGCGCTTCGACTCGCCCAGCGTCTTCTGCGCGTTGCTGGACAAGGACAAGGGCGGCTTCTTCCAGATCGCCCCGCACGACGTCCGGTACGTCACGAAGCAGCTCTACCTGCCCGGCACACCGATCCTGATCACCCGGTTCATCAGCGCGGACGGCGTCGCCGAGGTGATGGACTTCATGCCCGTCACCGGCGAGCGGGTCACCGACTCGCACCGCATCGTCCGCATGGTCAACATGGTGCGGGGCACCATGCGCTTCCGGGTCGAGTGCCGGCCACGCTTCGACTTCGCCCGGGAGAGCCACGAGCTGGAGCGGCACCGCAACGGCTACCTGTTCCGGAGCCGGTCGGCGACGCTCGCCTTCAACCCGATCGATCCGGTGCGGCAGCTCTGGGCCAAGACCGGCGAGATCCGCATGGAGGACGGCGACCTGATCGCCTACGGCACGTTGCAGGAGGGCGACACCGGCGGGGTGGTCCTGGAGACCGGCAGCGACGAGCCCAGGATCATCCCGCCGGAAGAGGTCCAGGGCATGTTCGAGTGGACCCGGGACTACTGGCGGCGCTGGGTCGAGCGCTCCCGCTACACCGGGCGCTGGCGGGAGATGGTCGAGCGCTCGGCCATCACGCTCAAGCTCATGACGTACGCGCCGACCGGCGCGATGATCGCCGCGCCGACCGCCGCGCTGCCCGAGCTGGTCGGCGGCTCCCGCAACTGGGACTACCGCTACACCTGGGTACGCGACACCTCGTTCTCCGTGCACGCGCTGCTCGGCCTCGGGTTCACCGAGGAGGTCAGCCGGTACATGGACTGGCTGGACGAACGCATCCGCGAGGCCGGCGACCACCAGGACCCACTGAAGATCATGTACCGGGTGGACGGGTCCTCGGACCTGCACGAGGAGGTGCTCGACCATCTGGAGGGCTACCGCGGCTCCCGTCCGGTGCGGATCGGCAACGGCGCCGCCGACCAGATCCAGCTCGACATCCACGGCGAGGCGCTCTACGCCATGCACCTCGCCGACGAGCAGGGCATCCGGGTGTCGCACCAGGTGTGGAAGAGCACCGTGCGGCTGATCGACTGGCTCTGCCACAACTGGGACCAGCGCGACGCCGGCATCTGGGAGAGCCGCCACCACCCCCGCAACTACACGTTCGGCCGGGTGATGTCGTGGGTGGCGCTGGACCGCGCCATCCGGCTGGCCACCCGTACCGGCCGCCCCGGGGACATGAGCTGCTGGACCGAACAACGCAACCGGATCTACAACCAGGTCATGGCCCGCGGTTTCCACCGGGAACGCGGCAGCTTCGTGCAGGCGTACGACGAGAACGTGCTCGACGCCGCCCTCCTCTACATGCCGGCGGTCGGCTTCGTCACGCCCACCGACCCGCTGTGGCTGTCCACCCTCGAGTCGATCGAGCGGGACCTGGTCTCGGACAGCCTGGTCCACCGGTACGACCCGGTCCACTCCCCCGACGGGCTCCCCGGCCACGAGGGCACGTTCAACATGTGCACGTTCTGGTACGTGGAGGCGCTGGCCCGCTCCGGCCGGCTGGACGACGCCCGGCTCACCCTGGAGAAGATGTTCACCTTCAGCAACCACCTCGGCCTCTACGCCGAGGAGATCGCCGCCACCGGTGAGCAGATCGGCAACTATCCGCAGGCGTTCAGCCACCTCGCCCTGATCAACTCGGCGCTGGCGGTGAACGACCTGCTCGACGCCGAGGCCTCCGCCCGCCTGCGCCGGTGACGACGCCGCCTGGCAGGACGGACGCCTGTCCGGCGCGCGCGTCGCGTACCTCGGTCAGGAGGTGCCCGACTGGCCACCGGCGCTGCTCGCGCACGACCTGTACGAGCAGCACGTGGGCCGGCTCCGCTCCGCCGGGCGCGTCGGCTCCGGCACGGCCCTGCCGCTGAGCGCGACGAACCTGCTCGACGCCGAGGCCCGGCGTACCCCCGTCGGCCGGATGTCGCACGGACAGCAACGGCGGCTGAACCTGGCGCTGCGCCTGGCCGAACGTCCCGACCTGCTGATCCTCGACGAACCCACCAACCACCTGTCGGCGCCGCTGGTCGACGACCTCACCGCTGCCCTGCTGACGGCCCGGGCGGCGGTGGTCGTCGCCACCCACGACCGGCAGATGCTCCACGACCTCGCGGCGTGGCCCACGCTGCCGCTCACCGCCCCGGCGGTGCCAGGTCGTTCCGTCACGGAGGGTGATGCCCGGCCGGAAGACTGACACTCCCGAGCGATATGACTGAGAGTCATGAATATGCCTCTCAGTCATATCGACTTCTCGTCACCTATTCCTCACCGGGCTGGACTCGCTGGCTACCGTGGATGTCCGGGGCAGTCGGCGAAGGAGCGGCGGGATGGCTGTCGACGGAGCGGGCGCCGGCCCCGACGGCCGCCCCTCGCGCTACGAGGAGGTCGTCCTCGGCCTGCTACGGGGCGAGGGCGCGACCGTGCTGACAGCCGGTCTCTGGCTGCTCGTCACCTCCCTGTTCACCGCGCTGTTCCTGACCTTCGTCGGCTGGCAGGTGTGGGAGAACCGCGCGTTGGAGACCAGGGGCCGGATCGGCGACGCGCAGGTGGTGCGCGCCAACTACGAAGGGCGCGGCAAGTCCCTGAACGTCGTCTACCTGTCGGGGCCGGTGGGCGCGACGGCGATCCTGGAGAACCCGGTGCACCGGCCGGCCGCGGGCGACGTGATAGCGGTCCGGTACGACCCCCGACACCCCACCCACCTGCGGGAAGCGGACGCGCCGATCTGGCGGTGGCCGGACTTCCTGGTGACCGTGCCACCTGCGGTGGCGGGCTGCCTCGTCGTGCCGGCCGAATGGATGCGGTTCCGGCGTCGGCTGCGGGAGCGGCGACTCTGAGTAGTCACCGCCCCTGCGGACCGGCCTCCCGGGTCCACCCGACGAAGCGGCGGTGCAGCGCGCCGGCAGGTGCCCAGGGCATGTCCTCGGAGGCTTGGACGAGGTAGGCGCCGAGATACAGAGCCAGCGACACCGGCGCGCCGGCGTACTCCGCCCGCAGCTCCCGCCTGCGAGTGGGGCACGGCCACGGCAGGTCGCAGCCGCCGCAACTCCAGACCGGCATGACCGGGCCGTGGGTGGTCACCGCACACCCTCCAAGAACCGTGCGGTGATCGCCCGCGCCTGCCGACTGGTCGCCCATTCCGCCTGCCAGCACGGGTACGGCGTGAGCAGCGACCACCACGCCCGGCACCCGGCACACATGCCGTCGAGTCCCCGCACGTGTACCGCGAGGATCGTCTCCTCCGGCCCGGCGATCACTCGTCGCTCGCCTGTGGCCAGTGACCGCGATTGATCGGAATCCGATGCCGCGAATGACAGGGCAGCTCGGCTCCGCACCGGCAAACCCGTCTCCACCGCCGCCAGCACCACACCGGCCGATGCCGCCGGGCGAACGTCAACGCGGCGGCGGACAGGTAAGCGTCGTACGAGACGCGGCGCTCCCGCGAGGCATCGTCTGCCGGGGACCATTGCCCGCCCAGCGCCTGGTCCAGCAATCGCCCTCGGGCGATCTCCTGCTCCACCGCCTGGATGCGCTCACCGATGCCGGACACCGCCGACGACGGAAGGTACCGACCGACGAGCCGCCGCAGGAGCAACGCGATCTCGTACCGGGCCAGTGCGGTCGATGGTCGGTCGCCAGTGCTCGGCATCTCCACCTCCGCCAGGGAACGCGGCGACACCCTCGTCCGCCGCCTGTCTACAGTGACGCCCCGGCGTCACCGATCGCGACGACACAAGGACCGACAATCCGGCCACATAGGTGGCGACATTGAGGCGACATAGCATTATCGTGGCGAGCATGACCGCCCCCAACACGGTTCTCCGCGGCGTCCGTACCGGGATGCGCATGAGCCAGGACGACTTCGCCCGCGCGCTCCAGGCCGCGGGCCACCGCGTCGGCGAGCCCAACGACGCCAACAAGCGACTCGTCCAGCGATGGGAGTCCGGTGCGATCGCCGCGCCGCGCCCCGTCTACGCCCGCGCGCTGGAGGTCGTCACCGGCCTGCCGATCTCACTGCTCGGCTTCGCCGCGGTGCCCGGTGGGCACGTGGCCGACGACCAACAGGGTGGCCACGACCTGACCTCACCCGTATCGAACCTGGCCACGCCGACGCCGGCTGCCAAGCCCAGCACGGCGCACAGGTCGTACGAGGGCGTGTGGCTCAGCCGCTACCAGTACTACTCCAGCGGACGGGAGGAGTCCTTCGCCGGACAGCACTTCGTCGTCCTGCTCCAGCACGGCGACAGGCTGACCGCGCGCAGCCTGCCCGGGTCGGCGTCCTCATCTCTGTCGCTGGACCTGACCGTGGACGGGGCCGTTGTCACCGGCACCTGGGTGGAGCAGACCGACCCGGCCGGCTACTACCGAGGTGCCCGCTATCACGGGGCGATCCAGCTTCTGGCCGAGCCGACGGGGCGACGGATGGCCGGTAAGTGGGTCGGGTTCGGCAAAGACATGGATGTGAACACCGGCCCGTGGGAGCTCGTCTTCCGCGACGCCTCGACCTCCAAGGCGACGCTGGACCGGTACAACACCTCAGCGACATAGCGCCGTGGCCTTGTTCTGGCGCCGACTACTCTGCACTTGGGGTACGAGACGGCACGGCGTCCGGATCCAGCGGAACGCCCGGTGCCCACGACACAACAGGAGAGCGCTGTGACAGTCCGCGCCACGGGCCGGCCACTGACCCGACTGGAAGCCGCCCAGGCGCACGCGGAGCACGTACTCGGCCCCCGGAAGGCGAAGCGGATCGCGACGTTCGGCAACGGCGGCCTGTACGTCCGGGCCGGCACCGGGGCACAGATCATGGCCTGGCTCGTCGACTTCACGGTGTTCCTGTTCGGTGTCGGGGCGGGCGTCGTCGCCCTGTCTCTGGTGGACCGCGCGGTCACCCTGTCCGACAACCTCGCCGCCGGGGCGAGCCTCTCGTTGCTCGTGGTGGTGCCGCTGCTCTACGGCCTCTGCTACGGCAACGGCCGGGCGCTCGGCGCGCTGCTCACCGGCACCCAACTCGTACGAGCCCGGGACGGCGGCCGGATCGGCCTCAAGGCGTGCTGGGCCATGCTGGTCCGGACGCTGTTGATGCCGGTGCTGGTCGTCGTGCTGGTGGTGACCGCGTTCAGTACCGGATCCTCAGACGCGCCCGGTTCGCTCGTGCGGACCACCATCGATCCGGGTGCCACCCGGCGGCTCCACGACGCGGGCATTCGCTGACCCGTCGCGCAATCGCGTCCCCATGGGCGGATACCGGCCCGCGTACCGCCTAGCCTCTCGGGGATGGAGCGACTGCGTGACCTTGCCGTCCGGCTGGCGATGGACGAGCCGGTCGGCGACGACCTGGCGATGGCGGCCGCGCACGCTCTGGCCCGTGGTGTCGACTCGCCGAGCCTGCGTGAGCTCGCCGGTCTGTCGAAGGGCCAGTCCCGGGAAGCCGTCGACCTGTTCCGGCAGGCGATGGAGGAACTCGGCTCGCCGGTCCCGGACGAGAGCGGCGCCCGGCTGCACCTCATGCGTGCGGCAGCGGCGAGCATCATCGCCGGAGAGGGCGATCCCGAGGACCTGGCGCACGAGATCTACTGGCAGTCGGCCTACTTTCCCTCTGAGGAGCTGCGCGAGGTGGGCTACCGCTTTCTGTACCTGTACGCCGATTGCGGCGCAGCGCCGGATCAGACGGAGGAGGCGGTGGCGGCCATGAAGGAGGCGGCGCGGTCGTTCCTGCACGACCATCTATCACCTCCTCGTCCGTCAACTCGGGCTGGTTGAAGAACATCAGGGTGATGACGTCCGGGCAGCGCAGGATCCGCAGCCCGAAGGGTACGGCTCCAAGCCTGATCTCCAGCCATCCGCCGCTCGCCGGGCCTCTTGCTATCGGCGTTGCTGTCACCCCAAGAGCGATGTGCCCCTGACGCCAGATCAGCTTGTGTATGGTCCGCCGAGTGATCATCAAGAGGGCCAACCGCCGGCGAGGGTCGACGTCTCGATGGCCGCTGTTCGCACCGGCCGTCGCGGTCGGCCTACTGGTGCTCGGGTTGACGCTCAACGCCGTAACAGTCCTCTATGACCTCACGCACTGGGACGTCGTGTACCACGTGTCGCCGGAGGAGGCAGCGAACCGGAACGGGCTTGCCGACCTGGGGGCCGAGGTCGTCGGCCGGCTGACGGTGGTCCTGTCCGGTCTCGCTATGGCCGGCCTGCTCCTGTCGCTGGTGGGTCTCGTGCGAGGCAGAGCGTGGGCACATACGATGACCTGCATCCTGACCATTCCAATGGCCCTCTGCTGCGGCCAGGCGTTCATCGCAAATCGGGGCTCGTTCGCCGGAAGCCCTGACAACCCGAACGCGCCTCAGCACACCTCGGCACCGAGCGGGATCCGCCTCGCTGACTCGCTGGGGCCACCGTTACTCGTGGGAGCAGCGATCGTCGTCCTGATTCTGCTGTTCTTACCTGCCATCTACCGGCGGTTCCACCCGACGAAAACGACGTAGTAAGAGCGTTTCCGCTTGATCAACAGCGGCGCAGCCACCAGGGGTCGTGACCGGGCGTTTGAGGATCGTGATGGGTACGCCTCAACAATGCGTCGTCCAGGCGGTCGACAACTACCTGAAGCTCTCGCCCGGCATGGCTTGGCAGCGAGACGATTGCCTCTTCCAAGCGCAGTCGTGCCCAGGCTTCGCCACAGCAGGAACAGGCGAACTCCGCTTCCCACGGCTTCCACCGATGCCGGCTGCCGTACGCATGCGCGCCCCAGATCCTGATGGCGGCGGCCACCGTGCCCGGGAGCCACCGCCGCCCTTCCACCAGACGGATGGCAGCGTTCGCGGGACCGGAGAGTCCAGGAACATCCCGATAACGGGCCCACGGGCTTCGCGTGATGCGCACGCGGCGGCGAAGTGATCGGGGCTGCGGCTGCCTACGAGGCACTGCCCCTTCGGTGGAGAATCACACCTCAGATCCTCGCATGAAGGTCAACAGGGCGCAGGTCGGTCGCCCCGAACCCCTCGACGTCAGGAATGGCGGGGTCGCGCAGTTCCCGAACGAGGACCAGTGCCCTGCCCCACGATGCATCGTCCAGTTCCACAGCCCCGGAGGGTACGGCTCCGAGCCTGATCTCCGGCGGCTCATTCGTTGTCGAGGCGCCCTGGAACCAGCCTTGACCGGCTGCCTCACAGTGGGGGCAGGCATCTCACCCAGGGAGGTCGAAGTGCGCTGGCTCATCGTTCTGATCATCATCGCGGCGGCCGTCGCTGCGGTCGCACTGTGGCGCCATAGCCGGAAGACACCAGTCGACGGCGGCCAAGTGCGTGACCTCCAGGCATCCGCCGAGGCCCGCCGCAGGCTCGACGACCATCGGAACCGGACGGACGGCGGCAACACCGGCAGCGGTGGCGTCGGTGGCTGGAGCGCCTGACCTCATTGCAGGTCGTCAACGGGCTACTCGTGCCGTCACCGCACCGGCGGTTTGGCTGGCGTGAGCGGCGGGTGCGGCCGGTTCGGAGCTGCGAGCTGTCGCTTGCTCTCCCGTGTCGTCCGCCGCTAGTCGCGGCTGCGGCTTCCGCAACGCGGCAAGAACACCTGTTGTTGAATCAGCTCGAGTCGGCGGCCAACCCCGCCTGCTGATTTGCCTCTGCCTTTGGCAGTCCGGACGCTTGAAGCACGTCGCTGATGGCAAGGCGCAGCCGGGAAATGAGGACCATCTCGCAGAATCCGATCTCTTCGGCGCAGGCCTGGTTGACCTCCTCGATGGCCTGTTGCGCCCGCGCGCGTGCAAGGTCGGGCTCTCGGCCGGCGACGAAATCGCGATGCAGCAGCCGCACCGCTTGGCCGAGGTGCTCGATCGACGCTGAGAGGCCGGCGGGTACGGGTTCACGCAGCCGTACCGCCGATACGACCCAGTGCGCCAATTCGCGGCTGTTGGAGTAGGCGGATTGGAGGTGCTCGGAGGCGCGCTGATACCGGCGCAGGATGCCCAATCGTCGCCACCGCCAGGGTGAGAGAAGCGCGATCTCCCCCGCCGCGGCGACCATCTCGATCGTCTTGTCTCTTTCCTGCTCTACCGCGATCAGGCGCTGCAAGGCGTCGTCGGCCTGTTGAACCTCACGCCGATCCAACGCCTCGGCGACAGCCGTGAGAGCACGGGCGAAAACATCCAGCGACGGACCGGCAGAGCGGTGCACGACGCGCACAGGGTTGGCCGGCAGGATCAGCAACGCCACGGCGATGGCCGTCGCGCCCCCGATCAACGCGTTGACCGTCCGCGCCACAGCCAGGTGGGATTGCTGCGCAGTCAGCGTCCCCAGCAGCACCGCGGTGCTTCCTGCGTGCACCATCACGGCGCCGCCCCCGCGAATCACGGCTACCGACGAGATCGCGAATGCCACGATCACGGCGATCTGTATCGGCCCCGTCCCGATGGCGAAGATGATCAACTGCCCGGCCGCCACCCCGAGGATCACCCCGGCGATGAGTTCCGCCGCTCGCCTGATCCGATTGCCGAGGGCTGCTGCGACCGTGCCGATCGAGGCGGCGGGGGCGAACAACGCCTGTGGATTGTGCAGCACGTCGCTGGCGATGAACCAGGACAATCCAGCGGCCACACCCGCCTGAACAGCGATTATGGAGTACGTGCGAAGCCGCTCGAAAGCTTCCCGGCCTTCTCGTTGCACCATCTCTGGCCGCAAACCCGGGTCCACGGTAGCCACGTCTCACCTCCGAGGAGCAGTGCAGGCGAGGGTTACGTCTGCGGCAACCGCTCGGGGGAGGTAGCGGTCCTGCGAGGTGTGGCCTGGCAGCGGAATGCAGCGCCGGCCCGGTAGGGCATTCCCGCAGGCGCGGAAGCGCTTCCTGGTCAGAGGCCACAGGCTCATTCTCCCGGACCCCAGCCGCCCTGGTCCCGGCATCAATGGCAACGGATCTAACACGTGGAGCCCGTCGAGTCACCGCCCCGAGGAGTGATCTTCTCGGGACGGTTCCCGCTGATGTGAAAGGTGGGCGCGGCAGGTTTCGAACCTGCGACCCCTCGCTTGTAAGGCGAGTGCTCTCCCACTGAGCTACGCGCCCGGAACGCCCGTACGGCGGGCCGGAGCGGCCAGCTTACCTGCCCGCCTCCGGCCCGGTCGAACGACGTACCTGGGTGTGGGACTCAGGCAGCGGCGGCCTCGGCCAGCGCCTTGCGCCAGCCCTGCTGATCGCGCGCCTCGCCGGGCATGTTCATCTCCGCGAAGCGGACCACGCCGGCCTTGTCGATGACGAAGGTGCCCCGGTTGGCGATGCCCGCGACGTCGTTGAAGACGCCGTACGCCTGGGCGACCGCGCCGTGCGGCCAGAAGTCGGCGAGCAGCGGGAACTGGAAGCCCTCCTGCTCGGCCCAGATCTTGTGGGCGTACACGGAGTCGACGCTGACGGTCAGCACCTGGACGTCGTCGTTGGCGTACTCGTCGAGGTTGTCCCGCACCTCGGACAGCTCGCCCTGGCAGACGCCGGTGAACGCGAGCGGGTAGAAGACGAGCAGCACGGTCTTGCGGCCACGGAAGTCGGCGAGCCGTACCTCCTGGTTGTTCTGGTCCTTGAGCAGGAAGTCGGGCGCTTCGGCGCCAACCTCGACGGGCATGTGCGCTCCTACTTCTTGCTCTTGGAGCCGCGCCGCATGACCAGGCGGGCTCCGCTCCAGTCGCGGCCGGCGTTGATGGTGGAGGTCTGCTGGAGGCCGGCGGTCTGCGCGCTCTCCGCGACCTCGCTCGGCTCGACGTGGCCGTCGCGGCCGGCCTTCGGGGTCAGGAGCCAGACCACGCCGTTGTCGGCGAGCGGCCCGAGGGCGTCCACGAGGAGCTCGAAGAGGTCACCGTCGCCGTCGCGGTGCCAGACCAGAACCGCGTCGACCACCTCGTCGGTGTCCTCGTCGACGAGTTCCCCACAGCGGTCGGTCAGGGCGTCCCGGAGATCGGTGTCGACGTCGTCGTCGTAGCCCATCTCCATGACGACCATGCCCGGCTCGATACCGAACCGGTCCGCCAGGCTGCGTACCCCGTCGGCCTGGCCAGCGGTCGCGCTCACTGTCGCGTGCCTCCTCATCTATCCCTGCTCGTGGCGTCGGGTGACACCGTCGGGCCCAGTCCACACAGTTGCGGCTCGCCGCGCAAGTGGCGCACCGGGTGGAACGGAATTTACCGTGCCAGCAGCGTACGGGCACCCTGGGTGATGGCTTCCTCGGAGACCAGAACCTGACGAGCGGCCGGACCTAATGGTACAAACGAGTCAAGTCCGGCCACACGGCGCGCGGCGCCGACGTACCCGGTGTCGACGAGCGCGGACACCACGCCCTCGCCCACCCCGCCGGAGCGTCGCGTCTCGTCCACCACCAGCACCCGGCCGGTCGCCGAGGCCTCCCGGATGATGTCGGCCATCGGCAGCGGGGCCAGCCAGCGCAGATCCACCACCCGGCTGCCCACGCCCTCCGCGGCGAGGGTGGCCGCCGCGCGCAGCGACATCCGCACCCCGCTACCGAAGGTGATGATGGTGAGGTCCTCGGCCGAGCCGATCCCGTAGACGCGGGCCCGCCCGATCGGCACGTGCCGGTCCGCCCAGGCGCCCGGCTCGGCGTACTCGGCCGTCCACTCGCCGTCGCCGTCGGCGTAGAGGTCACGGGCGTCATAGAGCGCGGCCGGCTCCAGGAAGACGCAGACGCTGCCGTCCACCCGGGCCGCGGCCAGGCACGTACGCAGCATCGGCGCGGCGTCGTCCGGCCGCGCCGGCACGGCGACCACGAGCCCCGGCACGTCCCGCAGCACCGCCACCGAGTTGTCGTTGCGCGCGTGGCCGCCGAGCCCGTCCTCACCCGCCAGGGCGGCCACCCGCACCACCATCGGGTTGCGGAACGCGCCCCGGGAGAAGAACCGCATGGTGGCCGCCTCGCCGCGCAGCTGATCCTCGGCGCTGTGCAGATACGCCAGGTACCGGATCTCCGGCACCGGCAGCATCCCGGCCAGGCCGGCACCCAGCCCGAGCCCGAGGATCGAGGTCTCGTCCCGTGGCGTGTCGAACACCCGGGCCGCCCCGAACCGGTCCCGCAGCCCCTCGGTCACCCCGTGCGCCCCGCCGCCGGCGGCCACGTCCCGGCCGAACACCGCCATCCGAGGGTGGTCGAGCATGCCGTCGGCGAGCGCCGCGTTGATGCTCTGCGCCAGCGTCAGCCGCCCGGTCAGCTCCGGCGGTTTGCCGCCGAACGCCTCCGCCCGCGCCCCGGCGCCCGGCCCGGCCGCCCGCTCCGCCGCCTCGGCCACCGCCCGGGCCACCCGGACCGGCCGCCGCGGCGCCAGCTCCCGCACGACGTCGACAGCGGACGCCAGTTTCGGCTCGTCCAGCGCCTCCTCGGCGATGCGGCGCAGCTGCCAGCCCCGCTCGTCGTACCGGCTGAGCAGCTCCTCGCCCCCGGCGTACCCGGAGGTGACCAGCAGCCGCGCGGTGGCCAGCAGCGGGTCGCGGGCCGCGTCACCCTGGCCCATCAGCCGGACCGCGCCCAGGTGCAGCACGGCGGGCCGGCGGTGCCGGCGCACCCAGGCCGCCGCCTCCGCCGCCACCCGGTAGCTCTCGGCCACGTCCGTGCCGTCGGCCGCGAAGTAGCGGATGCCGGGCCGGGACCGCAGCGTCGTCGCCACCCACCCGTCGGCGGAGCCACCGCTGTCCTCGCAGACGAACAACACCGGGATACGCAGGCCGGTGTGGTCGTACCAGCCGGCGGTGTTGAGCGCGGCGGTGACGGTGGCGTGGTTGACCGAGGCGTCGCCGAAGGAGCAGACCACCACGGAGTCCGCGGGCCAGGCCGCCGCTTCCGGCTCGCCGTCCGCGGGCCGGGCGCCCCGGCGCAGCCGCTCCAGCGCCAGCCCCAGGCCGACCGCGCGGGGCAGGTGCGAGCCGGCGTTCGCGGCGGTCGGCACGACCGCGAGGTCGGCGCGGCCGAAGAGCTTCTGCCGGCCGCCGGCGGCCGGTTCCTCCACGGACGCGACAATGCCGCGCAGCACGTCGCGCGCCGCCGCCGCGAACGCGTCGTCGGGCGCGGGCTGTGGCAGATCGGGTACGCCGACAGTCGCGTCACCGTCCGCGTCCACCACGATCGCGGGCGCTCCCGCCGGAAGGCTGCCCGCCTCACCCGCCGCCCCCGGCCGTTCGAGATCTTGGTACGAAACGGCCCCTATAGGGGCACTTTCGTTCCAAGATCTCTCCGGTTCCCGGAAGGTGGAACGTTGCTCCTGGGAGGTGGGATTGATGTGCGCATCCTGGCCGGTGCCGCGCTGGGCGGGCAGGTCGTGCGATTCGTGCACGGCGGCCGGCAGGGCCGGGGCGGCCGCCGGGGCCGGGGTGGCCGACGGGGCCGGGATGACAGCAGACGGTGCGGGGGCGACAGCCGACGAGGCGGGGGCGACAGCCGACGAGGCGGGGGTGGCCCGCTGCGCGGAGGATGCGGCCGGCTCGTCGGGCGAGACACCGCTCGAGGTGCCGGGGACGGCACCGGACGAGCCGTGAACCTCGGCGCGGGCAGCGGTGCCGGGCGAGCCGTCGGCGGCGGGCGAGCCGTCAACGGCGCTGCCGGGCGAGCCGGCGGCAGCCGGCGGAGCAGCCCTGGGCGAGCCGGCGGCGGTGCCGGGACCAGCATCGGGCGAGGCGTCCACGGCGGCGTCGGGATCGGCCTCCGGGGCGGGTGTCGGCGGGACGGGCGGCGGCGGGGCGGTGGGGAAGGCGCCGGCGGCCTGGGCGGCGCGCAGGCAGTAGAACGCCCCGGAGCGGTGGTGCAGCAGCGCGGGGTCGGTCGGCCGCAGCGCGGCGGCCACGGCGGCGTTGCCCTCGTGCCCCGCCGACTCGATGGTGTGGTACCCCTCACCGAAGCCGTGCAGCCACTGCCCGGCCAGGTCGAGCAGCCGGCTGGTCAGTTGCGCGTCGAACAGGGCCAGCGCCTGCGCCCCGGACAGCGGCCCGCCGTCGGGCAGTCGCTCGCCCAGGTCGCGCCGCTTCTCGGGCGCCCCGAGCGCGGCCAGTTCGGCCCGGAGCCGGTCGTCGAGATCGTGCGGGGTGGTCACGTCGGACAGCATTACCGACTCGGGCCCGCCGCGCCCAGTCGGACACGTTCCGCCCGGCGTGGCTCAGACCTCGCCGCACTCCTCCGGACAGCCGCCGTCGGAGACCTTGAAGACGAGTTCACGTAGCGCGGCCAGTTCGGCGGTGCTCAGGTCGTCGAGCAGCCGGGGGTCGGACATGACGTGGGCGACCCGCTCGCGGACCTCCCGGCCGCGCTCGGTGACCACGAGCGCCTTCTGCCGCCGGTCGGCCGGGTCGGTGCGTCGTTCCACCAGCCCGGCCCGCTCCAGCCGGTCGGCCAGGCCGGTGACGTTCGACCTGTCGCAGCCGAGCTGCTCGGCGAGGTCACGGGCCGGCAGCGGGCGGTCCGGGTCCAGTTGGTGCAGCGCGCGGGCGGCCGCCGGAGTGAGCCCCAGGTCGGCGAACGCCTCGTCCTGGTGGTGGCGCAGCGCGGCGGCGACGTGCAGGATCCGGCGCACGGTGTCCCCGGCCAGGCCCGGCCGGTCACCCGGACCGGGCTGCTCAGCGGAGACAGTGGAGTGCGCCATCAGTCGATTGTACGTGACCAGTCAACAATTGACGTACTCCACTATCTGCGCCGCCGTTCAGCCGGGCAGGAACGAGAAGCGCACCTGGCGGTCGGGGTTGTCGCCGTTGGTGTCGACCAGGCAGATCGACTGCCAGGTGCCGAGCTGGATCCGCCCGTCGAGCACCGGCAGCGTCGCGTACGGCGGCACGAACGCCGGCAGCACGTGGTCGCGTCCGTGCCCGGGCGAGCCGTGCCGGTGCCGCCACCTGTCGTCGGTGGGAAGCAGGTCGTCCAGGGCCCGCAGCAGGTCGTCGTCGGATCCGGCGCCGGTCTCGATGATCGCCAGCCCGGCGGTGGCGTGCGGGACGAAGACGTGCAGCAGGCCGTCGCCGGCGCCGGACACGAACCGTTCGGCCTCGCTCGTGATGTCCCGGACGGTCGGCCGGGAGCCGGTCCGGACGGTGATCACCTCACTGCGCATACGGCGCATTCTGCCGCAGCGCCCGGTTCCTCGCCCCGCCCGCCGATAGCGCATCCGGTGATCGCGCAAAGTTACTGATGGGTACCTGTGTTCAGCGTCGCGTCTGAGGGTGGGAGAGGTGACGGCACGCGCCACCAGGGGGCAGGATGGCGCTAGAGACCTATCCCACACGAAACCGAGGGAACGCCTGTGGCTACGGAACGCAAGCGCCCGGTGATCACCGCTGGTCTGCCGAGCCAGCTTCCGGACATCGACCCTGAAGAGACCAGCGAATGGGTCGAGTCGCTCGACGGTGTCATCGACGAGCGCGGGACAAAGCGAGCCCGGTACGTCATGCTGCGCCTGCTGGAGCGGGCCCGCGAGCGGCAGGTCGGGGTG
This sequence comes from Micromonospora sp. NBRC 110037, assembly GCF_001652995.1. NCBI lineage: Bacteria > Bacillati > Actinomycetota > Actinomycetes > Micromonosporales > Micromonosporaceae > Micromonospora > Micromonospora sp. NBRC 110037. The sequence goes on along the minus strand of NZ_BBVA01000009.1, from coordinate 149,229 downwards.
CCGTCCCTGACCACCACCGACTACATCAACACGATCCCGCCGGAGCGCGAACCGTGGTTCCCGGGTGACGAGCACGTCGAGCGGCGGCTGCGGGCGTACATCAGGTGGAACGCCGCGATGCTGGTGCACCGGGCGCAGCGCCCGGAGATCGGCGTCGGTGGCCACATCTCCACGTTCGCCAGCTCCGCGTCGCTCTACGAGGTGGGCTTCAACCACTTCTTCCGGGGCAAGAACCACCCGGGCGGCGGCGACCAGATCTTCTACCAGGGCCACGCCTCCCCCGGCATGTACGCGCGGGCGTTCCTGGAGGGCCGGCTCAGCGAGAACCAGCTCGACGGGTTCCGGCAGGAGCTGTCGCACCCCGGTGGCGGGCTGCCGTCGTACCCGCACCCGCGGCTGATGCCGGACTTCTGGGAGTTCCCGACCGTCTCCATGGGTCTCGGGCCGCTGAACGCCATCTACCAGGCGCGGTTCAACCGCTACCTGCAGCACCGGGGCATCAAGGACACCTCCCAGCAGCACGTCTGGGCGTTCCTCGGCGACGGCGAGATGGACGAGGTCGAGTCGCTCGGCGCGATCGGCGTGGCCGCCCGCGAGGAGCTGGACAACCTCACCTTCGTGATCAACTGCAACCTGCAGCGCCTGGACGGACCGGTCCGCGGCAACGGCAAGATCATGCAGGAGCTGGAGGCGTTCTTCCGGGGCGCCGGCTGGAACGTCATCAAGGTCGTCTGGGGCCGGGAGTGGGACCCGCTGCTCGCCGCGGACACCGACGGCGCGCTGGTCAACCTGATGAACACCACGCCCGACGGTGACTACCAGACCTACAAGGCGGAGTCCGGGGCGTACGTGCGGGAGCACTTCTTCGGCCGCGACCCGCGGACCCGCAAGATGGTCGAGCACCTGTCCGACGACGAGATCTGGAACCTCAAGCGGGGTGGCCACGACTACCGCAAGCTCTACGCGGCCTACAAGGCGGCGATGGAGCACACCGGCCAGCCGACGGTGATCCTCGCCAAGACGATCAAGGGCTGGACGCTCGGCTCGCACTTCGAGGGCCGCAACGCCACGCACCAGATGAAGAAGCTGACGCTGGAGGACCTGAAGCTCTTCCGCGACCGCCTCTACCTGGACATCCCGGACAAGCAGCTGGAGGAGAACCCGTACCTCCCGCCGTACTACACGCCGGGCGAGAAGTCGGACGAGATCACCTACCTGAAGGACCGGCGTCAGCAGCTCGGCGGCTACCTGCCCACCCGCAGCACCGCCCGCAAGACGCTGGCCATCCCGGGCAGCGAGCGGTTCTCCGACGTCAAGCGCGGGTCGGGCAAGCAGAAGGTCGCCACCACGATGGCGTTCGTCCGCCTGCTCAAGGACATCATGAAGGACAAGGAGTTCGGCAAGCGCTGGGTGCCGATCATCCCGGACGAGGCCCGTACGTTCGGTATGGACTCGCTGTTCCCGACGCAGAAGATCTACTCGCCGCACGGCCAGCGTTACACCGCCGTCGACCGGGACCTGTTCCTGTCCTACAAGGAGTCGACCACCGGCCAGATCCTGCACGAGGGGATCAACGAGGCCGGCTCGGTGGCCTCGTTCACCGCCGCCGGCACGGCGTACGCGACGCACGGCGAGCCGATGATCCCGCTGTACATCTTCTACTCGATGTTCGGCTTCCAGCGCACCGGCGACGGGTTCTGGGCGGCGGCGGACCAGATGGCGCGGGGCTTCGTGCTCGGCGCGACCGCCGGCCGGACCACGCTCAACGGTGAGGGCCTGCAGCACGAGGACGGCCACTCGCTGCTGCTCGCCGCCACCAACCCGGCGGTGGTCTCCTACGACGCGGCGTTCGCCTTCGAGCTGGCGCACATCGTGGAGAACGGCCTGCACCGGATGTACGGCGAGGCGCAGGAGAACATCTTCTACTACCTCACCGTCTACAACGAGCCGATCTTCCAGCCGGCCGAGCCGGAGGGCGTGGACGTCGAGGGCATCGTCAAGGGCATCCACCGCTACTCCCCCGCGCCGCAGGTCGGCGACGACGCGCCGAAGGCGAACATCCTCGCGTCCGGCACCGGCATGCAGTGGGCGCTCAAGGCCCAGCAGCTGCTCGCCGAGGACTGGGGCGTGGCCGCCGACGTGTGGTCGGTGACGTCCTGGACCGAGCTGCGCCGCGACGCGGTCCAGTGCGAGGAGCACAACCTGCTCAACCCGGGCGAGGAGCCGCGGGTGCCGTACATCGCGCGGAAGCTGGCCGACGCCGACGGGCCGAAGGTCGCGGTCAGCGACTGGATGCGCGCGGTACCGGACCTGATCGCCCGCTGGGTACCCGGCGACTACACCTCGCTCGGCACCGACGGGTTCGGCATGTCGGACACCCGGCACGCGCTGCGCCGCCACTTCCACGTGGACGCCGAGTCGGTGGCGGTGGCCACGCTGCGCCAGCTCGCGCTGCGCGGTGTGGTGCCGGCGCACGTGCCGGCCGACGCGGCCCGCAAGTACGCGCTGGACGACGTCAACGCCGCCCCGGTCGGCGAGACCGGCGGCGACAGCTGAAAGGAAGGGCCCCTTCTTAACGCCTCCGGTAGAGGAGGGGCCCCTTCTTCACACCTCGGGTAGAACGACGGCCCGGCGTCCCTGGCGGGAACGCCGGGCCGTCACCATCGCGGGCGACGCCGGGACTGGGCTCGGTCAGCCGACGGCGGCCAGGTCGGTCAGCCGGGCCAGCGAGTCCTCCAGGTCGGCGCCGACCCGGCGCAGGCCGAGCCGGAGCAGGGCCGCCTTGACGGGTCCGGCGGGCCACCGCACGACGATCAGCCGTACGACGGTGCCGCCGGCCTCCTCGTCCGGGGTCAGCTGGACGTAGATCTCGGTGCGCGCCTCGGCTCGGGCGCCGGCACCCTTCGCGCGTTCGCGCCAGCCGATCAGGGTCGGCTCCTGGAAGGCGATCACCTCGGCCTCGTGCGCGGCGCCGCGTCCGGCCTGGACCAGCTGCCGCCGCCCGAATCCCTCCCCGGACAGGACCTCGGCCGCGCGGACTCCCGCCAGCCAGGCCGGCAGCTGCTCGGCGCGCTGCACCACGTCCCAGACCACATCCACCGGCGCCGCCACGTGCGCGCTTCGTTCCACGAGGATCATGAGTATCTTTCCCCCACTTAAATCACATCCGCGATATTTGGCACTCTATGTGTAAATCGGACTTAAGCGGACGGGTTCGGAAAAGACACGCCGAACTCCCTTGCGCCACCCAGTCATCTCGGCCTATGGCGCGGCGGTCCGCCGAGCCCTAGAGTCGCGAGCACGCTTCATGTCTTGGAGGGGTGCCTTGACGACCGCGCCGATGCCCGAGTTCCCCGCCGGCTTCCGCTGGGGGGTCTCCACCTCCGCGTACCAGATCGAGGGCGCGACCACTGCCGACGGTCGCGGTCCATCCATCTGGGACACGTTCGCGCACGAGCCGGGCCGGGTCGCCGACGCCAGCACCGGCGACCGGGCCTGCGACCACTTCCACAGGTACGCCGAGGACACCGCGCTGCTGGCCGGGCTGGGGGTGTCCGCGTACCGGTTCTCGCTCGCCTGGCCCCGGATCCAGCCGGACGGCACGGGCCCGGCCAATGCCGCCGGGCTGGACTTCTACGACCGGCTGGTGGACGGCCTGCTCGCCGCCGGGGTGGACCCGGTCGCCACGCTGTTCCACTGGGACCTGCCGCAGCCGCTGGAGGACGCCGGCGGCTGGCTGAACCGGGACACCGCCGCGCGCTTCGCCGAGTACGCCGACCTGGCCGCCGCCCGGCTCGGCGACCGGGTGAAGCTCTGGATCACGCTCAACGAGCCGTTCATCCACATGAGCATGGGCTACGGCATGGGCGTGCACGCCCCCGGCCGGATGCTGCTGTTCGACGCCTTCCCGGTGGCCCACCACCAGCTTCTCGGGCACGGTCTCGCGGTCTCCGCGCTGCGCGCCCGCACCACGTCCCCGGTGGCGATCGCCAACAACTACTCCCCGGTGCGGGTCGCCGGCGACACCGACGCGGACCGGGCCGCCGCCGCGGCGTACGACGCGCTGCACAACCTCCTGTTCACCGATCCGCTGCTCGGGCGCGGCTACCCGGACGCTCCCGGCCTCGACCCGGCGGTGATCCGGGACGGCGACCTGGACGTGCTGGCCGCGCCGATCGACGTGCTGGGGGTCAACTACTACAACCCGACCGCCATCCGGGCGCCCGAGGCGGGCTCGCCGCTGCCGTTCGACATCGTGCCGCTGGAGGGCTACCCGCGTACCGCGTTCGACTGGCCGGTGGCCCCGGACGGCCTGCGCGACCTGCTGCTCCAACTGCACCGGCGGTACGGCGACGCGCTGCCGCCGATCCAGATCACCGAGAGCGGCTGCGCGTACGACGACGCGCCGGACGCCGACGGCCGGGTGCACGACCCGGAGCGGATCGCGTACCTGGACGGGCACGTCCGCGCGGTGCGCGGGGCGATGGCCGAGGGCGTGCCGGTGACCGGGTACTTCGTCTGGTCGCTGCTGGACAACTGGGAGTGGGCCGAGGGCTTCACCAAGCGGTTCGGCCTGGTGCACGTCGACTTCGACACGCAGCGGCGGACGCCGAAGTCGTCGTACGCCTGGTTCCGGGACCTGGTCCGGCGGTGACCACTGTGAACCCGACGCCGGCCTCGCTGCCGGCGGCGCTCGCCGAACCGACGGTGCCGGTACGGCGGAGCTGGATCGCGCTGATCTTCGCGGCCAACCTGGGCGTCTGGATGGCGTTCTTCACCCCGATCCAGGTGCTGTTGCCGCAGCAGGTGGAACGGATCGCGCCGGCCGACAAGGAGGCGATGCTGGCGGTGGTCACCGGCATCGGCGCGCTCGCCGCGGTGCTGGCGAACCCGCTCGCCGGCGCGCTGTCCGACCGCACCTCGCTGCGGCTGGCCAACCGCCACTTCGGCCGCCGGCACGTCTGGACCGCGTTCGGCGCGGTGATCGGCGCGCTCGCCCTGGTGCTGCTGGCCCGGCAGAACACGATCGCCGGGGTGGCGGTGGCCTGGGTGGCCGCGCAGGTCTGCTTCAACGCGATGCTGGCCAGCCTCACCGCGGCGATCCCCGATCGGGTGCCGGTGGCGCAGCGTGGCGGCGTGTCCGGCTGGGTGGGCATCCCGCAGGCGCTGGGCCTGGTGCTGGGCGCGGTGCTGGTGACGGCCGTGGTGACCGGCAACGCCGCCGGGTACGCCGCGATCGCGCTCGCCGTGCTGCTGCTGTCGCTGCCGTTCGCGCTGCTGACCCAGGACGACCACCTGCCCCGGGAGCACCGCTCGCCGCTGCGGCTGCGCTCGCTGTTCTCCTCGATGTGGATCAGCCCGCGCCGCCACCCCGACTTCGCCTGGGCGTGGTTCACCAGGTTCCTGGTGCAGACCGGCAACGCGCTCGGCACGCTCTACCTGCTCTACTTCCTCACCGACGGGGTACGGGTGGCCGACCCCGAGGGCTCGCTGCTGATCCTGATCCTGCTCTACACGGTCGGCATGATGCTGACCGCCGTGACCGCCGGGCGCATGTCCGACCGCTCCGGCCGGCGCAAGGTCTTCGTGATCGCCTCCGGGCTGATCATGGCGGTGGCGGCGACGCTACTGGCGGTGGCACCCACCTGGCCGATGGCGATCGTCGCGGCGCTGCTGCTCGGCGCCGGGTACGGCGTCTACCTGTCGGTGGACGCCGCGCTGATCACGCAGGTGCTGCCCGCCGCCACCGACCGGGCCAAGGACCTCGGCGTGATCAACATTGCCAACTCGGCGCCGCAGGTGCTCGGCCCGGCGCTGTCCGCGCCGATCGTGGTGCACCTCGGCGGCTACCCGACGCTGTACGCGGTCACCGCGGCGGTCACCGTGCTGGGCAGCGCGCTGGTCGTGAAGATCCGCTCCGTGCCGTGACGCCCGCCGGCTGCCGCGCTTGTTAAGAAGGGGCCCCTTCACCTCCGGAGGCGTTAAGAAGGGGCCCTTCCTTTCTCGGTGGCGGCCCGCCGTAGGCTGGGGGACGTGACGGTACGTGTACGCTTCGCCCCCTCCCCGACCGGTATGTTCCACGTCGGCGGCGCCCGCTCGGCGCTGCAGAACTGGATCTTCGCCAAGCAGCAGGGCGGGGTGTTCGTGCTGCGCATCGAGGACACCGACGCGGCCCGCAACAAGCCCGAGTGGACCGAGGGCATCCTGTCCGCGCTGGAGTGGATCGGCATCGCGCGGGGCAGCTACGAGGGTCCGTACTTCCAGTCCTCGTACGCCGGTGAGCACCGGGCCGCCGCGCAGCGGCTGTACGAGGGCGGCCGGGCCTACTACTGCGACTGCACCCGCGAGGACGTGCAGGCGCGTACCGGGCCGCAGCAGCGCGGCTACGACGGCTTCTGCCGCGACCGCGGCCTGGGGCCGGGCGAGGGCCGGGCGCTGCGCTTCCGTACGCCGGACGAGGGCGAGACCGTGGTGGTCGACCTGGTGCGCGGCGAGCCGACGTTCGAGAACAAGCTGATCGAGGACTTCGTCATCGCCCGCGGCGACGGCTCCCCGGTGTTCCTGCTGGCCAACGTCGTGGACGACATGTCGATGGGGATCACCCACGTGATCCGGGCCGAGGAGCACCTGCCGAACACCCCGAAGCAGCAGCTGCTGTGGGACGCGCTCGGGGTCAAGCCGCCGATCTGGGCGCACGTGCCGGTGGTGGTGAACGAGAAGCGGCAGAAGCTGTCCAAGCGGCGGGACAAGGTCGCGCTGGAGGCGTACCGGGACGAGGGCTACCTCGCCGACGCGATGCGCAACTACCTGATGCTGCTGGGCTGGGCGCCGTCGGGCGACCGGGAGATCGTGCCCTGGTCGGTGATCGAGGAGGAGTTCCGGCTGGACGAGGTCAACCCGTCCCCGGCGTTCTTCGACGAGAAGAAGCTGCGCGCGTTCAACGGCGACTACATCCGGGCGCTGCCGGTGGAGGACTTCGTCGCCGCCTGCCAGCCGTGGCTCACCGGCACCGACACCATCGCCCCGCCGCCGTGGCAGCCCGAGGAGTTCGACCCGGCCGCGTTCGCGGCGGTGGCTCCGCTGGCGCAGACCCGGATCGCGGTGCTCAGCGAGATCGTGCCGAACGTCGACTTCCTCTTCCTGGCCGACCCGCTGATCGACGAGGCGGCGTGGGCGAAGGCGATGAAGGAGGGCGCGGCCGACCTGCTGGACGCGGCGATCGTCGCGTTCGAGGCGCTGGAGTCCTGGGACGCGGAGTCGCTCAAGGCCACGCTGGAGGCGGTCGGCGCGGAGCGCGGGCTGAAGCTGGGCAAGGCGCAGGCGCCGGTACGGGTCGCGGTCACCGGCCGCACCGTCGGGCTGCCGCTGTTCGAGTCGCTGGAGGTGCTCGGCCGCGACCGTACGCTGACCCGGCTGCGCGCCGCCCGCGTACGCCTGGTCTGAGCGGCAGGCCCGCCGACGGCCCGGGCGTGTCGTGGCCGGGAGAAGGTGACCCTGTCGAGCGATATGCCTCTGAGTCATGATTATGACTCAGAGGCATATGCGTTTTCGGCGATCGTTGCGCCGGCCGCGTCACGCGGAGTATTCCCCGCGAGCCGGCTCCCGCTGACCGGCCGGCGTCAGCGGCGGGCGGCCCGGCGGCGCAGTAGCAGCCCGCCGCCCAGCGCGGCCAGCACCACCACCGCGCCGGCCGCCCACAGCCAGCCCGTACCCCCGCCGTCGTCCGCCTCGGCGGCGGCCGGGGTCGGGCTCGGCGCCGCGCTGGTAGGCGCGGCGGGCGCGGCACTCGTGGGCGGCGCGCTCGCCGACGGCGCCTCGGCGGGGGTGCCGGTGGTCAGGGTGAACCGGATCTCCCCCTTGATCGGATGGCCGTCGTCGGAGGCCAGCCGGTAGGTGACGATGTAGAGCCCGGCCGCGCCCGGCCGGAACGGCACGGTCACCCGCTTGCCGGAGAAGGTCGGCGCGCCGCCGGCAGCGGCCACGTTGTCCGGCCCGGTGACGGTGACCTCGGTCGTGGCTTCCTTCGGCGTGGCCAGGAACCGCAGCTCGATCCGCTCCGGCGCGGCGGCCAGCCGGGCCCCGTCGCGCGGATCGCTGCCGGTCAGCGAGTTGTGCGCGGCGGCCGGCGCGGCCGGCAGCAGCGCGAACGCCGCCACCACCCCGAGCACCACCAGCCAGGTGCGCGCCGTACGGGCGACCCTGCCCCCCATGGTTCCCTCCGTCCGGGTAAGATCCGGCCGATGATCATCGACCGCTCGTTGGTCGGTCTCAGCTCGCAAATAGTTCCAAATACTCTTCCACCTGCTGCAACCGAGCGCCGTTCTGCGGAGTCTTTGTGGTGGACACCGGTCCAGTGTGACTGCAGCGGAAGCCAGCCATCGAACGGGGCGAGGAGGCGGCGATGATCCGGAAGGTGAGACGGCTGCTGATCGCCGTGACCGGGACGATGGCGGCCCTCGCGTGCACACTGGCTCTGACCGGCGCGACGGCGGCCCACGCCGCCCCGAAACCGACGCCCGCGCCCGCCCCGACCGGCGTCGACATCACCGGCGACAAGCTCGACGAGCCGCTGCGGCTGCGCACCGACAGCCGGTCGGCCGACGTCCACCTGGTGATCGACCAGGTCAAGTGGCTGGGCGCGACCGGCCAGCTGCGCGGCCCGGCCGCCGCGGACCTCGGTCCGAAGTACACGGTGGTGGTGCACGTCGCCGCCGGTCCGCAGCGCACCTACGACCTCTTTCCCCTGGCCAAGGGCGGCCCGCGGGTCTACCGGCCGGCGAAGCAGCCGGACAGGAGCAACCTCCGCGCGGGCTGGTTCCTCGGGCGGCTCAACATGCCGGAGACGCTGCGCTCGGTAGGCGTGCCGTTGCCGGCGCAGTTCGACACGCTCGCCGGTGGCATCGGCGGCGGCGAGCGGGTACTGCCGGAGGAGGCGCTCGACCCGGTGGGCGAACTCGACACCGCCCTCGGCGAACTCCAGCGGCTGCTGCTGCTCAACGTGGGCGTCGTGCTGGTCATCACCGCCGGGCTCGCCGGCATCGCGCTGCTGGTGCGCCGCCGCACCCGCTGAGCCCGGCCCGACACCGCGTCGGCGTCAACCCGCCCGGCTCCGCGTCAGCACCAGCGACGCGGCGGGCGCTCGCGGCGGACCGTACGGTTGCGCGGGCGTACCGCGCCGTGGCGGTGGGCGCCCGCCCAGCCCGCCAGATCGCTGCGACAACCCTGCTCCGGCGACGCCTCGTCCGCGAGATGCGCCGGCTCGACGGCCCGCTGACGGGGCACCGCCGGCTCGTCCTCGGCGCGCTCCGCGGCCCGGCCGACGGCCTGCTCGCCCTGGTGGTGCAGGCACGGCCGACGCGGGTGCGTGGCCGTGACCGGCTGGTCGTGGCCACGCCGGCACGGCTCGCCCTGGGCGCAACCGTGCTCGGCCTCCCCCTGCGCCATCCCGGCCTCCTCACCGTCGCCCTCGCGCGCCCGCCGGAACAGCCCGGGCGCGCCCTGACACCGTACTGGCCCACCCGGACAAGATCGCCAGCGCGTACCGGTGGAGATCGTCACGCCACGGCGAAGCCGCCACCTCGGAGTGGAACCGCTGCTCAGCGCATGTCAGGCTGGTGCGGTGAGCGAACCGGGCGGCACGGAGACGTCGGCGACGCTGCGCCGTATCGAACGGGCGGCGGGCGGCCTGGCCACCGCCAGCGTGGCCCGGATGGACGAGACACTGCCCTGGTTCCGCGACCTGCCCGCCGACCAGCGCTCCTGGGTCATGCTCGTGGCCCAGGCCGGCGTGCGGTCACTGGTGCAGTGGCTGCGCCAGGGTGGCGGCGCCACCGACCGCACCCAGGAGGTGTCGGACGAGGTCTTCGCCGCCGCGCCGCAGGCGCTGGCCCGCTCGATCAGCCTCCAGCAGACCGTGGCGCTGATCAAGGTGACCATCGACGTGGTCGAGGAGCAGGTGTCGGAGCTGGCCGTGCCGGGCGAGGAGCAGTCGCTGCGGGAGGCGGTGCTGCGCTTCTCCCGGGAGATCGCGTTCGCCGCCGCGCGGGTCTACGCCCGGGCCGCCGAGAGCCGCGGCTCCTGGGACGCCCGGTTGCAGGCGCTCCTGGTCGACGCGTTGCTGCGCGGCGACTCCCCGGACGTGCTGGCCAGCCGGGCCGCCGCGCTCGGCTGGACGGACGCCCCACCGGTCGCGGTGGCGGTCGGCCGGTCCCCCGGCGGCGAGGTGGCCGCCGTGCTGCACACCGTCTACCGGCAGGCCCGGCGGATCGGCGTCGAGGTGATCGGCGGCGTGCACGGCGACCGGCTGGTCATCGTGCTGGGCGGGGCGGCCGACCCGGTGGCGGCCACGGAGAAGCTGCGTACCGCCTTCGGTGAGGGGCCGGTGGTGGTCGGCCCGGCGGTGCCCAGCCTGGACGAGGCCACCGAGTCGGCGCGGGCCGCGCTGGCCGGCTTCCGGGCCGCGCCGGCCTGGCCGACCGCGCCGTGCCCGGTCGCCGCGGACGAGTTGCTGCCGGAACGGGCGCTGGCCGGCGACACCGAGGCCCGCCGCCGGTTGCGCCACGACGTGTACGCGGCACTGGCCCGCTCCGGCGGCGAGCTGCTGGAGACGCTGGACGCGTTCTTCGCCGCCGGTGGCACGCTGGAGAGCGCCGCCCGGGCGCTCTTCGTGCACCCGAACACCGTGCGCTACCGCCTGAAGCGGATCGCCGAGGTGACCGCCTTCTCGCCGCTGGCCCCGCGCGACGCCTTCGCGCTGCAGGTGGCGCTGACTGTGGGTAGGCTCGACCCGGTGGTACCGGGGGTCTCCGACCGGCGATGACCGCCCACCGATTTTTGTAGGTTTCCTCCAAAGGTTCTAGTGCGGTTTCGTGCCGTGCGTTACAGCGCGACCCGCGAGTATCCGTCAGAGTCGTACACGTGCTCGCCGTACTCTCTCCGGGACAGGGTTCGCAGAAGCCCGGCTTCCTCGCTCCGTGGCTCGACCTCGACGGTGTCGAGGCGCGCCTGCGCTGGTGGTCGGCCCTGGCCGGGGTGGACCTGATCCATTTGGGCACCCGGGCGGACGCGGACGAGATCAAGGACACCGCCCGTACCCAGCCGCTGCTGGTCGCCGCCGCGCTGCTCGCCGCCGAGCACCTGCCGATGCACGACGTCGCGCTGGTCGCCGGGCACAGCGTGGGTGAGCTGGGCGCCGCCGCCCTGGCCGGGGTACTGCCGGCCGAGGCCGCCGTGACGCTCGCCGGCGTACGCGGACACGAGATGGCCGCGGCCTGCGCGCTGGAACCGACCGGGATGGCCGCGGTGCTCGGCGGTGACCCGGACGAGGTGCTCGCCGCGCTCCAGTCCCACGGGCTGCACCCGGCCAACCGCAACGGCGCCGGTCAGATCGTGGCCGCCGGCGCGATCGACGGGCTGGACAAGCTCGCCGCCGAACCGCCGGCCCGCACCCGGATCATCCGGCTCCAGGTGGCCGGAGCGTTCCACACGCCGTACATGGCGCCGGCCGAGGCCGCGCTGGCCGCCGTCGCCGCCGGTGTCACCGCCTCCGCCCCGGCCCGGATCCTGCTGTCCAACCTCGACGGCGCGCCGGTCGGGCACGGCCCGGAGACGCTGCAGCGGCTGGTCCGGCAGGTCACCGCCCCGGTCCGCTGGGACCTGTGCATGCGTACGCTGGCCGACCTCGGGGTCACCGGCGTGATCGAGCTGCCGCCCGCCGGCACCCTCGCCGGACTGGTCAAGCGGGAACTCAAGGGCGAGGGCGCGCCCGAGATCGTCACCCTGAACACCCCCGCCGACCTGCCCGCCGCGCGGCGGCTGGTCGCCCGGCACGCCGGTCCCGCCCGCCCGTACGCGCCGTGGTTCCGGATGGTCGTCTCCCCCGCCGCCGGCCGCCTCGCCCGGGCGGCCGAGGCGACGGTGGGCGCCGAGGTACGCGCCGGCCAGGTCCTCGGCCACGTCACCGGAGCGCAGGGGCCGGTCGAGGTGACCGCACACGACAACGGGCTGCTCACCGAGTGGCTCGCGCACCACGACGACCCGGTCGCCCCGGGCCAGCCCCTCGTCCGCATCGGAGGAACGCACTAAATGGCCGGCAGCCGGATCGTCGCGATGGGGCACTACCAGCCCTCCCGCGTCGTCACGAACGACGAGATCGCGCAGATGGTGGACACCAGCGACGAATGGATCCGGGACCGGGTCGGCATCGCCACCCGGCGGATCGCGGGCGACGAGACGGTCGCCGACATGGCCACCGCCGCCGCCGGCAAGGCGCTCGCCAACTCCGGCCTCACCGCCGCCGACATCGACATGGTCGTGGTGGCCACCTGCTCGTCGGTGGACCGCAGTCCCAACGTGGCCTGCCGGGTCGCGGCGAAGCTCGGCGTCACCGCGCCCGCCGCGTACGACCTCAACACCGCCTGCTCCGGCTTCGCGTACGGGCTGGGCACCGTGGACCACGCGATCCGGGCCGGCGCGGCGCGCAACGCGATCGTCGTCGGCGCCGAGAAGCTCTCCGACTTCACCGACTGGACCGACCGCTCGACCTGCATCATCTTCGCCGACGGCGCCGGGGCGGCCGTGGTGACCGCGACCGCCGACGACGAGCCGGCCGGGATCGGGCCGGTGGTCTGGGGCTCCGCGCCGGAGAAGAGCGACGCGGTACGCATCGAGGGCTGGCAGCCGTACATCGCGCAGGAGGGGCAGTCGGTGTTCCGCTGGGCCACCACCGCGCTGGCCCCGCTCGCGCTGCAGGCCTGCGAGCGGGCCGGCGTGGCCCCGTCGGAGCTCGCCGCGTTCGTGCCGCACCAGGCCAACGGCCGGATCATCGACGGCATCGCGAAGCGGCTGAACATTCCGGACGCGATCATCGCCAAGGACATCGTCGAGTCCGGCAACACGTCGGCGGCGAGCATCCCGCTGGCCCTGTCGAAGCTGGTCGAGCGGCGCGAGGTGCCCTCGGGCGCCCCGGTCCTGCTGTTCGGCTTCGGCGGCGGCCTGACCTACGCCGGTCAGGTCGTGCGCTGCCCCTGAGACCCCCTCGGGCGCGAACGCGCCGAGGCGCGTGACCGGCGACGCCGGTCACCGGTAACCCCCGATGAGAGGAACCAACCGTAATGACCCGTGACGAGATCACCGCCGGCCTCGCCGAGATCCTCGAAGAGGTTGCCGGGGTGAACCCGGACGAGGTGGCCGAGGGGAAGTCCTTCACCGACGACCTCGACGTCGACTCGCTCTCCATGGTGGAGGTCGTGGTGGCGGCCGAGGAGAAGTTCGGCGTCAAGATCCCGGACAACGAGGTGCAGAACCTCAAGACGGTCGGTGACGCGGTCAGCTACATCGAGGCGCAGTCCTGATCATGAGTCGTCCCGACGTCGTCGTCACCGGGCTCGGCGCGACGACCCCGCTCGGCGGGGACGTCGCGTCGACCTGGGACGCCATGCTCGCCGGCCGCTCCGGGGTGAGTGCGCTCACCCAGGAGTGGGCGGCGGACCTGCCCGTCCGGATCGCCGCCCAGCTGGCGGTGGACCCGTCCGAGGTGCTGGACCGGGTGAAGCTGCGCCGGCTGGACCGCTCGGAGGCCATCGCCATCATCGCCGCCCGGCAGGCGTGGGCCGACGCCGGGCTGGCCGAGGCCGGGCCGGACCCGGAGCGCCTGGCGGTCAGCGTCGGCTCGGGCATCGGCGGCGCCACCACCCTGCTCGCCCAGGACGACATCCTGGAGAAGTCGGGCCCCCGGCGGGTCTCCCCGCACACCATCCCGATGCTGATGCCGAACGGTCCGGCCGCCTGGGTCGGGCTGGAGCTGGGCGCCAAGGCCGGCGTGCACACCGTGGCCAGCGCCTGCGCGACCGGCGCGGAGGCGATCGCGCTGGGTCTGGACATCATCCGCGCCGGCCGGGCCGACGTGGTGGTGGCCGGCGGCACCGAGGCGGTCATCCACCCGCTGCCGATCGCCGGCTTCAGCTCGATGCGGGCCATGTCGACCCGCAACGACGAGCCGGAGCGGGCCTCCCGGCCGTGGGACTCCGGTCGCGACGGCTTCGTCCTCGGTGAGGGCGCGGGCGTGGTGATCCTGGAGCGCGCCGACCACGCCGCCGCCCGGGGCGCCCGGGTGTACGCGCGCCTGGCCGGCGCGGGGATCACCTCGGACGCGTACGACATCGTGCAGCCGCACGCCGAGGGCGAGGGCGCGATCCGGGCCATCGCCCGGGCGGTCGCCGACGCGGACGTGGCCCGTACCGACATCGTGCACGTCAACGCACACGCCACCTCGACCCCGGTCGGGGACATGCTGGAGATCGGCGCGCTGCGCCAGGCGGTCGGCGACCACCCGGTGCTCACCGCCACCAAGTCGATGACCGGGCACCTGCTCGGCGCGGCCGGCGCGCTGGAGTCGATCGCCACCATCCTGGCCATCCGGGACGGCGTGATCCCGCCGACGATCAACCTGGACGACCCGGACGAGGGCCTCACCCTGGACGTCGCCGCGCACAAGGCGCGGCACATGGAGATCCCGGCGGCGCTGAACAACGCGTTCGGCTTCGGCGGACACAACGTGGCGCTGGTCTTCACCCGCCCCTGACGTAAGGAAGGGCCCCTTCTTAACAGCGACTGCTGCTGTTAACAAGGGGCCCTTCCTCTACCGCAGGCGTTAACAGGGGGCCCTTCCTTACACCTCAGCGGTTGCGGGGGTGTAGGCGGGCGGTGCGCTCGTTGCCCCGCCGGTAGTTGCCGGTCCACCGGGCCATGGCCAGCTGCGGATCGTCGTCGACCTCGGCCAGGAACTGCGCCGCCCGGCCGCCGCGAAGCGTGCCCGCGACCCGGCCGTGATGCGTGATCACCACCGTGCCGTCGGCGCGCTGGACGTACCGGAATCCCTGTGCTGCCTCTCCCATGGGCGCCACCCTGCCAGCCGGCCGCCCCGGGCCGCACCCGAGTTACCGGCGGCGGCGGTCAGGTGCGGCAGGCGGTGGCGGGCAGGCCGGAGACCGGCACCGGGGAGCGGCCGCCCGGGCGGGCCTTGCCGGCGAGCACCGCGGCCAGGCCGTTCATCGAGGCCCGGGTGGACGAGTAGGTCGCCATCAGCGTCGGGGACTTCGCCCCGGACAGCACGTACGGCGTGTCCATCGCCACCGTCACGGCGGCGTCGGCGCGCAGGTCCTTCGCGCCGTCGCCGTACCCGACCAGGTGCACCACCGTGCCGCCGGAGGGCACCACCTTGACGCCGGCCGCGGTGAGCGCCTCGGTCAGCAGCTTGCGGGTGCGCTCCCGGCCACCGGAGGAGGTCACGCTGACCGGTCCGGTCACCGCGCCGCCGCACTTGCCGCGCAGCACAGTCACCGCGGCGGTGGCCAGGTCGTCGGCGGCCTTGCGGTGGTCGGCGCCGTCGAGCGTGGACAGCGCGGGCGTGTCCCGCCCGGCCAGCCGGAACTTCATGGTGAGCACCCGGGTGACCGCCTCGACCAGGCGGGCGCGGGGCAGCGAGCCGTCCTTGAGCGCGGCGCGCAGCCCGTCGTACGCCTGGGTGACGTTCGGCGTCATCAGGATGAGGTCGTTGCCGGCGTTGAGCGCGCGCACGGCCGCCTCACCGGGTGACCACTTCTTGGCCGGGGCCATGTTCATCCCGTCGGTGATCACCACGCCCTGGAAGCCGAGCTGGCCGCGCAGCACGTCGGTGAGCAGCTTGCGGGAGAACGTGGCGGGGGTGCCCGGGTCGACCGCCTTGACGTCCAGGTGGGCCGACATCACCGCCATGGCCCCGGCGCCGATCCCGGCCCGGAACGGCGGGAACGCGATCCGGTCCAGGTCGGCGCGGGACTGCTTGATCACGGGCAGCTCGGTGTGCGAGTCCTCGGCGCTCAGGCCGTGCCCGGGGAAGTGCTTGACCGCCGCGCCGACGCCCTCGGCCTGCAGGCCGCGTACCGCGCCGGCCACCTGGGGGGACGCGGTCGCCGGGTCCGCGCCGAAGGACCGGGAGCCGATCACCGTGCTGCGGGTGACGAGGACGTCGGCGACCGGGGCGAAGTCGAGGTTGATGCCCATCGCGGCCAGCTCGGCCCCGGCGGCCCGCCAGGCGGCCTCGGTCAGCGCCGGGTTCCCGGCGGCGCCGGCCGCGAGCGGGCTGGGCAGCAGCGTCACGCCGTCGGTGATCCGGGTGACCACGCCGTACTCCTGGTCGGTGCCGATCAGGAACGGCGCGGCGCCGGCGGGCAGCTTGCCGGCGGCGGCGCGCAGCCCGTCGGTGAGCGCCCGGACCTGCTTCGGGTTGTCGACGTTCGTGGTGGCCTGGTTGCCGGAGGTGGGGTCGTCGGCGCTGAAGCCGACCAGGATGACGCCGCCGAGCCGGTACTTCGCCACCATCTCGGCGGGGGTGTCGACGCCGGCCAGCGCGCGGTTGCCGGCCGCCGAGCCGGCCGAGACCTCGGTGGCCGAGCTGCCGTAGGCGTACGGCATCAGCACCTGCCCGACCAGGTCCTCGTCGCTCAGCGTGCCGACCAGCGCGGCGGCGCGGGCGGCCGGGTCAGCGGCCGGCGACTCGCTCGGCGCGGGCGCGGCCGACGACGGCGCCGGACTCGTCGGGGTGGGACGGGGCCGGTCCGGCCCGTCCGAGCACCCGGAGACGAGAAGCGCGGTCAGTGCGGCGAGCGCGACGGCGGAGCGCCGCGGGGAAATCGACACGCGGCCCACCGTATCGGGGCAACTCGGCCGCCGTCACCCGACCCGGGTGAGCAGCGTCACCGGGGCGCCGTCGCCGGCGTAACGGTAGGGCTCCAGTTCGGCGTCCCAGGCGGTGCCCAGCGCCTTGTCCAGCGCGTGGGCGAGCGCCTCCGGGCTGCGCGCGGCGGCCATCAGGCTGCGCAGCCGGTCCTCGCCGAGCTGGATGTCACCGGCCGCGCCGACGGCGGCCCGGAACAGGCCCCGGCCCGGTACGTACATGAAACGCTCGCCGTCGACGCCGGGACTGGGTTCCTCGGTGACCTCGAAACGGATCATGGGCCACTGCCGGAGGGCAGCGGCCAGCTCCGCGCCGGTCCCCGGGCTGCCGGTCCAGCCGCACTCGGCGCGACGAGCGCCCGGATCGGCGGGCTGCGCCGTCCAGTGCAGGTTGACCGGCGCGGCGAGGACGCGCGCGATCGCCCACTCGACGTGCGAGCACACGGCGAGCGGGGTCGAGTGGACGTATACGACGCCACGCGTTGGCACGGTGACCTCCCGGTGAGCCGAGGTGCGTCTTCCCCTACGACCTCGTCCTACCGAGTGGTACCTGGACACACATGATGACCCGTGTGACTGGTGGTGCGCCAGCGAATCGGAAAATTCGCCGGTCCCAGCCGGCGGGAAATACCCGGGAGGTGGAGTCGGTTGTGCCCTCTGACGCCGCGACGACCAGCCAGGTGTCGCGGTCGTGTACAGTTCTCTGGGCGGTTCTGTGTGCCGCCGTACATCTTCGCGGGCAGGCGCTCAACCCGGGCGTCACTCGCACAGCCCCCGGACGGCTTTCCGTCCCCACCGTACGTCTGCAAGGAGTACCTCCGTGGCGAGCAACACCTCTAAGACCGCGCGCGCGTCAGTCCGGGCCGGCCAGGCTGGCCAGGGTGGCGCCCTCAGCGTGCTGGGCGAGTTCAAGTACCTGATCCCGCTCAACGGCGGCAAGCACGCCTACGTGCGCAACCTGACCAACGGCAAGACCGCGCACCTGCGCACCGACTCCGAGGCCTTCGTCGAGGAGATCCGGGTGCTGGCCGCCGCCGGCCACGCCGCCAAGATCCGGGCTGAGATCAACGGCCTCGCCGCCGCCCACCCGGACCACGGCTGGGAGGCCACCGAGAAGCGCCTGGTCGAGGCCGGCGTCTTCGAGGGCTGAGCACCCTTCACCCGCACCACCGCGACCGCCCGCCGGGATCACCCCGGCGGGCGGTTTCGCGTCTGCTCCTGCGGCAGCAGCGTCACCTCACCGGTGGCGGATCGCCGGTGGATGTGCGTCCGGCTCGTCCATAGGCCGGACGCGAATCTTCTCCCCGCCCCGGTTGCCGTGGTGTCATGACGGGTAACGCCGGTGTCACCGCCGGGACACCCGGTGGACGCAAACCGGACGGGCTCGGGGGTGGCGACATGGAACTGCGGCTTCCGGACGGCGTACGCCTGCACGTGACGGTCACCGGGCCGGTCGACGCCGAGGTCACCGTGCTGATGCTGCACGGCTGGACGCTCGACGGCCGCAGCTGGCACCGTCAGGTCGCCGAGCTGCGGGAACGGTTCGGCGACCGGGTCCGCCTGGTCACCTACGACGCGCGCGGCCACGGCCGGTCGAGCTGCCTGGCGCTGCGCGACGCCACGCTCGCCCAGCTCGGCGACGACCTCGCCACCGTGGTCGACGAGATCGCCCCGTCCGGGCCGATCGTGCTGGTCGGGCACTCGATGGGCGGAATGACGGTGATGGAGTACGCCCACCGCCACGCCGACCGGTTCGCGGCGCGTACCGCCGGGCTGGTCTTCGTCTCGACCACCGCCGAGGGGCACACGCACACCGTCTACGGCCTGTCCCCCCGCATCACGAGGTTGATCCGGCTCGCCGAGACCACCGGCGCCGGGGTGCTGGCCCGGTGCGGCGGCTGGCGGCCACCGCACGCCCTGCTGCGCGCGCTGCGCCCGAGCATCCGCTGGATGCTGTTCGGCGACCGCTGCGACCCCGCGGACATCCGGCTGGTCACCTCGGCGGTGGCCCGGGCCACGCTGCGCTCGATCGGCGGGTTCCGCGCCTCGATCGGGGCGCAGCACCGGCTGGAGACGCTCGCCGCGCTGGGCGGGCTGCCGGCCGCCGCGCTGGTCGGGGACCGGGACCGGCTCACCCCGCCGCCGTGCGCCGAGTCGATCGCGGCGGCGCTGCCCACCACGGAGCTGACCGTCTGCCCGGGCGCCGGTCACATGCTGATGATGGAGCGCCCGGACCAGGTGAACGACGCCGTGGCCGGGGTGCTGGACCGGGTGCTGACCGGCCGTCCGGCGGCCCGCCTCTGAGCGTCTCCCGCTCCGGAACGGCACTGACGTACGCCACGCGGACGGCATGCCCCGGCGCTGCGGTTGCCGAGGGCCCGTACCCTCATTCAGCCCGTCGTGCCGTCCGACCACAGGAGCATCCGCGTTGACCGACCAGACCACGCTGGACCGGGAGATCGCCGCCGAGCAGCGCCACCTCGACCGGGTGTACGCCCGGCTGGCCGAACTGCGCCGGTCGGCGGCCGACGCCGAGCGGGAGGGCTACCGGCTGGCCCGGGTCGGCAACTTCGGCGCGCTGGTCGAGCGGGATGCGATGGTCTTCCACGCCGCCCAGCGCCGGCACGTGCTGGACGCCGAGCACGAGGGGCTGGTGTTCGGGCGGCTGGACCTGCGTACCGGGCAGGTGCTGCACGTCGGCCGCCTCGGCGTGCGGGGCGTGGACGCGGAGACGCTGGTGGTGGACTGGCGGGCGCCCGCCGCCGCCGCGTTCTACCAGGCCACGCCCGCCGAGCCGCGCGGCGTGGTACGCCGGCGCACGATCCAGTCGGCCTCGGAGAAGGTCACCCGGATCGAGGACGACCTGCTGGACCCGGAGGCCGCGCCGCCGGACATGGCGGTGGTCGGTGACGGAGCGCTGCTGGCCACGTTGTCCCGGGCCACCGGCCGGGGCATGCGCGACATCGTCGCCACCATCCAGCGCGAGCAGGACGAGGCGATCCGCTCCCCCGGCAACGGCGTCACGATCGTCTCCGGCGGCCCGGGGACCGGCAAGACGGCGGTGGCGTTGCACCGGGCCGCGTACCTGCTCTACTCCGACCGGGCCCGGTACGCCGGCGGCGGCATCCTGGTGGTCGGCCCGTCCGGCGTGTTCGTCGAGTACATCGCCTCGGTGCTGCCCTCACTGGGCGAGGAGACCGCCACGCTGCACTCGCTCGGCTCGCTCTTCCCCGGCCTGTCCGCGTCGCGGACCGACCCGCCGGACGTGGCGGCGGTGAAGGGCTCGCTGCGGATGCGCCGGGTGCTGGAACGCGCGGTCCGCGACGCGGTGCCGGACTCCCCCGCCGAGCTGCGCCTGCTGTACCGGGGTGAGCTGCTGCGCCTGGAGCGCCCCGCGCTGGACGCGATCCGGGACCGGACGCTGGCCCGGGGCGCGCGCCGCAACGAGGTACGCCGGGCGGCGTTCGACGCGGTGCTCGCCGCGCTCTACGCGCAGGCCCGCACGCTGCGGGTGGGACGGCTGCCGGAGCAGCCCGCGTTCGAGGACGAGATCATCGAGCGGCCGGAGTTCCGCGAGTTCCTCAAGGCGTGGTGGCCCCGGCTGCACCCCCGGCACGTGCTGGACTGGCTGGCCCGCCCGGACCGGCTGCGCCGCTACGCCGGGGGGATCCTCTCCTCGGCCGAGATCCGGTTGCTCGGGCAGGCGTACCGCACGCTCGCGACCGACGGGCTGACGGTGGCGGACATCGCGCTGCTGGACGAGCTGGACGCGCTGCTGGGCAAGCCGGTGCAGCGGGCCCGGCCCAAGCGCGACCCGTACCAGCTCGCCGGTGGCGTGCGCGAGCTGAGCACGTACGCCGATCGGCAGCGCGCCGCCCGCGCGGCGGCCCGGGAGCGTCCGGCCGACTACCGCGACTACGCGCACGTGGTGGTGGACGAGTCGCAGGACGTCTCGCCGATGCAGTGGCGGATGATCGGCCGGCGCGGGCGGCTGGCGTCCTGGACGGTGGTCGGCGACCCGGCGCAGACCGCCTGGACCGGCGACCCGCAGGAGCTGGACCGGGCCCGGGACCAGGCGCTGGGCCGGCGCAAGCGGCACCGCTACGAGCTGACCACCAACTACCGCAACTCGGCGGAGATCTTCGCGGTGGCGGCGGCGGAGATCCGCCGGCTCTACCCGGATCTGCCGCTGCCCGACGCGGTCCGGTCCACCGGCGTTCCGCCGGTGGAACGCACGGTGCCCGCCGCCGAGCTGCCGGCGGCCACCGTCGAGGCGGCCGAGGCGCTGCTCGGCCAGGTGGAGGGCACCGTCGGCGTGATCACGCCGGTGCCGCGCCGGGACGAGGTGGCCGGCTGGCTGGGCGCGCTCGGCGCGGGCCGGCTCCAGGTGGTGACCAGCCTCCAGGCCAAGGGCATGGAGTACGACGGCGTGGTGCTGGTGGCGCCGAGCGAGATCCGGGCCGATCCGGGCTCGGGCGTGCGCACGCTCTACGTGGCGCTGTCCCGGGCGACCCAGCGCCTCACCACGCTCGACCCGGTGGGGTGAGGGGCCACGCCCGCGCCACCCACAGTTCACTTGCATACATAGCGATGTGAGCATACATTGGGCCCGGCCGGTACGCGGCAGGGAGGGTGTTGGCGTGGGCGCAGGTCATGACCACAGCAGCGCGGTGGCCAACGCGGCACACCGCCACGCAGGCCGGCTCTGGGCCGCGTTCGCGCTGCTCGCCGTCCTGATGGTGGTCGAGGCGGTGGCCGCCTTCACCACCGGCTCGCTCGCCCTGCTCTCCGACGCCGGGCACATGTTCACCGACGTGCTCGGCATCGGCATGGCCCTCGCGGCGATCACCGCCACCCGGCGCGCCGGCACCGACCCGCAGCGCACGTTCGGCCTCTACCGGCTGGAGGTGCTCGCCGCCCTCGCCAACGCCGTGCTGCTCGGCGCCGTCGCGGTCTACGTCCTGATCGAGGCGGTACGCCGCTTCGGCGAGCCGCCGGAGGTGCTGGCCGGCCCGATGCTCGTGGTGGCGGTGCTCGGCCTGCTCGCCAACATCGTCGCCTTCGCGCTGCTGCGCGCCGGGGCGAAGGAGAGCATCAACCTGCGCGGCGCGTACCTGGAGGTGCTCGGCGACCTGCTCGGCTCGCTCGGCGTGATCGCCGCCGCGCTGGTCATCGCGGTGACCGACTGGTGGTGGGCGGACCCACTGGTCGCCGTCGGGATCGGCCTGTTCATCCTGCCGCGCACCTGGCGGCTCGGCCGGGCCGCGGTGCGCATCCTGGTGCAGGCGGCGCCGGAGCACCTCCAGGTGACCGCCGTGCACGACCGGCTGGCCGCGGTCCCCGGCGTGGCCGAGGTGCACGACCTGCACGTCTGGACGCTCACCTCGGGCATGGAGGTGGCCTCGGCGCACCTGACCACCGACCCGGGTGTGGACCCGGCCGGGGTGCTGGCCGCCGCGCGGACGGCGCTGCACGAGGACTTCTCCATCGATCACGCCACGTTGCAGGTCGAACCCGGAGCGTCAGCCGGAGTGTGCGGAAAGACCGAGTGGTGATTAGGGCAGACTTAAATCACCGTGACTGCTGTACACTTATGTCGGTTTTGCCCCACCATGCGGCACTGCGCAACGGAGCCACGCCCGGGCCGCGCCGGTAGGCTCGGTCGCGGCCGCAGCCACCGGCGTCACCGGCGCAGGTGGGGTGGCCGTCGCCTAATCGCCCGAAGGGGCGAGCCGGGGAACCACGTACGTGGGGTGCATCCGCGTCAGCGGTAGGGATCTTCCGTCCCGAACCCGTCAGCTAACCCGGTCGGCGGTTGACGGAAGGACATGTGAATGCCCCCAGTGGCACCTGTACGACGGACGGCCGCCCGGTTGGCGGCCCTGCTCGTCGCGACGCTGACTGTCGGCGTCGCGACCGTTCCGGCCTCCCCCGCCTCGGCGGCGCCCCGGACCGCCCTGCTCGCCGCCGCGCCCGGCGACGACGAGGGCGGCACGCCCGAGCTGCGCGCCCAACTCGACGCGGCCAGCAAGGGCTGGCTGGAGGCGAAGGCCGCGCTGAACCGGTCGGTTAACCGCCAGAAGCAGCTCAACGACCAGCTCGCGAAGGTCGGCGCCGAGCTGGCCGTACGTGACGCCAAGGTCGGTGAGATCGCCGGGGTGGCGTACCGCGCCGGCCGGCTCGGCACCGCCGCCGCGCTGCTCGACAGCAGCAGCCCGGCGGGCTTCATGGACCGGGCCGCCACGCTGGAACAGGTCGCCGCGCACGAGGACCGCACGGTGCGCGAGCTGATCACCACCCGGGACGAGGCCACCCGCACCCGGGCCGCGCTCGACACCGAGATCCGCGAGCAACGCAAGCAGGTCGAGGTGATGGGCAAGCGCAAGGAGCAGGCCGAGCGCGCGCTCGAAGTGGCCAATGAACGTTCCGCCCGCAACAACAGCAGCGGCGGCGGCAGCGTCCAGGGCACCTCAAGCAAGAACGCGAAGCCCGCGCCACGCAACTCGGACGGCTCGTGGCCGTCGGAGTCGTGCAGCGTCAACGACCCGACCCCGGCCAACGGCTGCATCACCCCGCGGACGCTGCACGCGCTGCAGCAGGCCAAGGCGGCCGGTTTCACCAGGTACGTCTCGTGCCACCGGCCCAGCGGCTCGGGCGAGCACCCGAAGGGGCGGGCCTGCGACTTCGCCGCCCAGAAGAACGGCTTCGGCGGCGTGGCCAGCGGCGGTGACCGGACGTACGGCAACAACCTGGCCGCGTACTTCGTGCGCAACGCCGACCCGCTCGCCGTGCTCTACGTGATCTGGTTCAAGCAGATCTGGCTGCCCAGCAGCGGGTGGAAGTCGTACAGCGGCGGCAACGGAGACCCGTCCAGCGACCACACCAACCACGTGCACCTGTCGGTGTACTAGCGCGCTCCCGGGGGGCCGGCCGGATCGGGCCGGCCCTCCAGCGTCGCGCCGAGACGGGCCGCCAGGCTCAGGTGAGCCGCCCGGGCCTGGCGGAACGCGTACCCGAACAGCGGCGCCGGCGCGGTGAGCGTGATCTCCACGTCGATGCGCACGGTGCCGTCGGGCTCGTCGCGTAGCCGGGTGTGGTTGCGCACCGTCGTCGCCGGCTGCTGCCGGGCGACAGTGACCACCTCGTCCTCGCTCGCGACCAGCACGTCCGCCTGGTACGTGACCGGGAAGTGCAGCGGGCCCAGTTGCAGCCGGTCGGTGATCGCGTAGCTGGCCAGCGCGCCCGGCCGGGCCGGCAGCTGCCGGACCCGGACGATCAGCGGATGCAGCTCGCCCTGGCGACTCAGGTCACCCAGCAGTGCCACCGCGTCGGCCCGGCTGCACCGGGCCTGCACGGTGTAGCTGAAGCTGTCGCTGCTCTGCAAGCGGGCCCCCTCGCCGTCGTACGTCGCGACGATCGTCCCGTACCGACGCCGGGCTGGCAACGGGTAGAAGGTCCCCTGGCCGCAGGGGGTGCGAACGGCGCTCAGGCGCCGGGCAGCACCTCGGGGGTGTCGTCGGCGAACCACGGCTCGGGAGCGCCGAAGAGGCCGAGCAGGCCGGTCACCCAGAGCTGCCGGTGCACGAACCGGCTCGGCTCGGTCACCACGAGCTTGACGCCGCTGACCTCGCAGGTCTGGAAGCCGGCCACCATGGCGCTGATGCCGACCGAGTCGATGAACGTGACGAGCCGCATGTTCAGCTCGATGCGCGAGGGACGGCCCTTCGCGAGCACCTCGGCGATCGCTTCCCGCACCTCGTACGCGGTGTCGACGTCGATCTCCCCACGGGGCGCGATCTGGACGACACCACCCGGCCGCACCGACTTCACGATCGACAGGCTCACGCGAGCACCTCCACTCGCCCTTGACGGGCGCCTCATCAGTACGCGGGCCGCGACCGAGAGTATTCCTCCAACGGCCCGGTCGCCACCCCCCGGGATGAGCAATTCGCGAACTGGGCACACCTGGGCGCTCCCAATCCGGACCTCCGGGTTCCAGTTTCCCCTTCGACGCGGGCCGCGGCCAGCCGTACGGCCGGTCGGACCCGTCGATCCGCCGACCAGGGTAGCGGGCGCGCGCACGTCCCGTCGGCACCGGTCCCGGCGCGTTCGGGTGGTTCGTCCCGTTCGCTGCTCACGAGCCGGGCACCACCGCGAGGGTTTGCCGCGTGCGCCGGTGGGGCACTGCCCCGAGACAGTGAACGCGCCGGATGGACACCGGAGTCCGAAGTGGCCGCCGGCCTTCGGCACCCGAGGAGGTAGAACGATGTTCGGATCCAACCTGCTGGACCGCCGGGGCAAGGCCGAGCGGGTCGCCGACCAGGCGTGGCAGCACCTGCTCTCCGCGGCCGGCTCCGCCGGTGACAGCGTGCGCGACGCCACCCGCAGCGCCCGCCGCAACTCCTCCGGCTTCGCCGACGACGCCACCGACCTGGTCGGCTCCGCCGCCGAGGAGGCGCGCCGGCGGGCCACGCTCGCCTTCGACGCGCTGGCCGGACGCCGGCCCGCCCTGCCCTGGACGCTGCTGATCGCGGCGGCGCTCGCGGGCGCGGCGATCGGCTGGGCCGCCGGCACCGCCGCGCGCGCCGCGGGCAGCCGCGACCGCGCCGCGGACGAGATCGAGTTCGTGGACGTGGACCGCCCGAACTCCCCGGCCGGCCTGGACGGCTGAACCCCACCCGACCGGCACGGTGGCCGCTCCCGGCACTCCCGGGGGCGGCCACCGTGCCGCGTGGTGCTCTCCCCCACCCGGACCGGGTGAGGGCCGGTCACCCGGGAAACGCGCAGGATCGCGGGTGCGGGACCGCGTGCCCGCGCCGCCATCGACGGAGGGAGAGCCGGATGGCCACCGACACGATCACGCGCACCGACCGGGACATCCAGTCCGCGGTGCTCGACGAACTGACCTGGGAGCCCCGGGTCGGCCCGGACGAGATCGGCGTAACCGTCACCGAGGGCGTGGTGACGCTGACCGGCCGGGTGGACAGCTACGCCAAGAAGTGGGCTGCCGAGCGGGCCGCGCACCGGGCCGCCCGGGTCCGCGCGGTCGCCAACGACCTCGCCGTCCAGATCGCCACCGCGGCCGGCCGGGAGGACCCGGAGATCGCCGTCGCGGCCGTACGGGCGCTGGAATGGGACGCGTTCGTGCCGGTCGAGACGCTGCAGGTGACGGTCTCCGACGGCTGGGTCACGCTGCACGGCGACGTCGAGTGGGAGTACCAGCGGCGGGCCGCCGAACGGTCGGTCGCCCGGCTCACCGGCGTACGCGGGGTGAGCAACGGGATCGCCGTGCGCCCGGCGGTCCGCGCCGACGGCCACGACCTGGCCGAACGGATCGTGGACGCGCTCGCGCGCAACGCCGCCACCGAGGCCGAGAGCGTCGACGTCCGGGTGCACGGCGACACCGTCGTGCTGGGCGGGCAGGTCCACTCGCCCGGCGAGCGCGCGGAGATCGAGCGGGTGGTGTGGAACGCCCCCGGCATCCGGGAGGTGCACAACCACCTGGTCGTGCGCTGAGCCGAACCACCCCGCCCGGGTGAGCCCGCCTCACCCGGGCGCCCGCCATGGTGGGAGGCATGAGTGATCCGAACGGGCTGATCACACCCGGGCGGGCCGCCCCCGGGTTCACGCTGCCGGCGGCGCCGGACGGGCGACAGGTGGGTCCCGGGCAGTTCCGGGGCCGTCCGGTGGTGCTGGCCTTCTACCCCGCCGACTGGTCACCGGTCTGCGGCGAGCAGATGGCCCTCTACCAGGCGGCCCTGCCCGAACTGGAGCGGTACGACGCGGTGCTGCTGGGCATCTCGGTGGACAGCGTCGACTCGCACCGGGCGTTCGCCGAGAGCCAGGGCATCCGGTTCCCGCTGCTCGCCGACTTCGAGCCCAAAGGCGAGGTGTCGCGCCGGTACGGCGCGTACGCGCCGCGTGGGCAGTCCGACCGGGCGCTCGTGGTGATCGACCCGGACGGCCGGGTGGCCTGGAGCCACCTGTCGCCGCCCGAGGTGAACCCGGGCGTGGACGGCATCCTCGACGCGCTGGAGCGGCTGGACGCGGATCGGCGGGTGAGCGCCCGATGACCACGCCACTTCAGGTCACCACCGCGCGGCTGCGGACCCCGGTGACCGAACACGACCACGTCCGCGGGCCGGCGGACGCGCCGGTCACGATCGTCGAGTACGGCGACTTCCAGTGCCGGTTCTGCGGCGCCGCGTACCCGAACCTGACCGAGGTGCTGCGCCAGCGGGCCGACGTGGTGCGGCTGGCGTACCGGCACTTCCCGATCGCCAACATCCACCCGTACGCGGAGAGCGCGGCGGAGACCGCCGAGGCGGCCGCCGCCCGGGGCCGGTTCTGGGAGATGTACGACTGGCTCTTCCAGCACCAGGACCAGCTCGACCCGGTGCACCTGTCGCTCGGCGTCGAGCAGATCGGACTGTCGCCGGACGAGATCGCCGCGGAGGTCGGCCGCCAGGAGTACGCCGACCGGGTGCGGCAGGACTTCGTCGGCGGCATCCGCAGCGGCGTCAACGGCACCCCGACGCTGTTCGTCAACGGCGTCCGCCACGACGGCGGCTACGACCTGGCCGAACTGCTGACAGCGGTGGACGCCGCGGCCGACGCCTGAGTCAGATCAACCGCAGCTCGCGCGCCCGCCGGACGGCGTCCCGCCGGCGGGTCGCGTCGAGCTTGCGGTAGATGTTGCGCACGTGCGTCTTGACGGTGTTCACCGACAGCGACAGCTCGGCGGCGATCTCCACGTTGGACAGGATGCTCTGCAGGTACCGCAGGATGGTCAGCTCCCGCTCGGTGAGCGGCTCGTCCAGCCCGCGCGCCGCGCCGTCCGCCGGCCCGGTGACCGGCTGCGCGTCCGCGCCCCGGACCAGTTCGCTCACCGTGGCCCAGTACGCGGTTCCGGAGTCCAGGTGCGCGGCCAGCAGGTCCCGTACCCCCGGGTCGGTCCGGGTGAAGACGCGCCGGTAGCCGTCCGGCTCGGCGAGCGCCAGCACCTCCTCCAGCGCCCGCCCGGCCCGCCGGGCGTCCCCGGACGCCCCGGCCAGCACCGCGTCGAGCAGCCCGGCGCCCAGCCGCACCGGCAGCGGCCAGTCCGCCGCGCCGGGCCCGGCCCAGTCGGGCAGCGTCCGCTCGGCCGCGCGGGCGTCACCGGCGCGCAGCAGCAACCGGGCGGACGCCAGCGCCGGCGCCGGCCCGTCGCCGGTGGCGTCGAGCAGCGCCCGGGCGCCGTCGGCGTCACCGGCCGCCGCGCGTACCTGCGCCTCCTCGGCGGCCAGCCACCCGCCCAGCTCCGTGCCGGGCGCGACCGCCCGCGCGCCGGCGAGTGTGCGCAGCGCGCCCGCCGGGTCGTCGCCGTCGGCCAGCAGCCCGGCCCGGCAGAGCGCGGCCAGCGCCGCTCCCCCCGGCTCCGCGGTGGCCGGACCGGCCAGCGCCAGGTGGGCCACGGCCTCCGCGGGCCGGTCCCGGTGCCAGGCCACGAGCGCCAGCGCCAGGTACGCGTAGCCGCAGTCCGCCCGCGCCGACCAGCCCTGGCAGGCCGGCATCGCCAGCGCCTCCCCGGCGAGTTCCTCGGCCGCCCGCAACGCGCCCCGGGCCGCCTCCAGCGCCGCCGACCGGCTGACGCAGAGCAGCTCGGTCCGCGGCCGCCCGGCCCGGCGCGCCGCCTCCCGCGCCTCGGCGAACCGGGTACGGGCTGCCGGCAGTTCCCCCTCGGCCAGCGCGACCAGTCCGTGCGCGGCGCCCGCCACCGCGCGTACGTCGTCGCGCTCGGCCGCCCCGGCACGCGGGTCGGCTCCCGCGTCGGCTGCCAGGCCGGAAGCGGTGGCGAGCAGGCGGTCGGCGGCCTCGCGTACCCCCTGGTGGTTCCCGCCGAGCCGGGCCAGGCTCAGCTCCACGGCGGCGGCCAGCCGGCGGAACCGGTCGCGGCGCGGCGCGGGCAGGTCGTCGGCGTGGGCCAGCGCCCGCCGCAGCTGCCCGTCGGCGGCGGCCGGATCACCGGCGTACGCCCGCTCGGCGGCGGCGGCCAGCGCCAGCTCGGGATCCCGGCGGACCTGGTGCGCCGGCGGCTCCGGCGGGGCCGGCGCGGCGGTCGGCTCGTCCGGGGTCAGCTCGGGCCAGCGGCTGACCAGCAGCTCGGCGGCGGCGGTCCACTCACCGGCGGTCAGCGCGTGCCGTACCGCCTCGGCCGGCCGGTCATGGGCGGCGTACCAGTCCGCCGCCCGCCGGTGCAGCTCGCGCACCTCGTCGGCGGGCAGCCGGCCCAGTTCGTCCCGCAGCACGTCGGCCAGGAGCGGATGCGGCCGGTACCACTGCGGGTTGCCGCCGTCCTGGAGGAGGAAGCCGCCGTCCCGGGCCGCCTCGGCGAGCACCTGCCCGGCGTCGGCCCGCCCGGTCAGCGCGGCGGCCAGGTCGGCGCGGACCGCGACGGCCACCGCCACGCGGCGCAGGACGTCGCGGGTCGCCGGGCCCAGCGGCGCGAGCACCTCGTCCCGCAGGTACGCGGCGACGTCCGGCTGGTCACCGGCGAACCGGTCCACCGCGCGGGCCGGGTCGGTCCCGTCGGCCAGCGCGAGCGCGGCGAAGCGCAGCCCGGCCGGCCAGCCGGCGGTGCGCTCGGCCAGCCGGGGCACCGCCGGGGCGGGCACCGGCACACCGTGCGCGACCAGCAGGTCGGCGACCTCGTCGGTGGTGAACGCCAGCTCGTCCGGGCCGATCAGCGTCAGTTCGCCGGCCAGCCGCCAGCGGTGCAGCGCCAGCGGCGGCTCGCGCCGCGCGCCGGCCACCAGCCGCAGCCGCCCGTCGGTGTGCTGGAGCAGGAACTCCAGCCCGGACAGCGCCGCCGGGTCGGTGACCCGGTGCAGGTCGTCGAGGACCAGCAGCACCGGCCGTTCCCGTCCGGCCAGCGCGGCGGCCAGCGACTCCAGTTGCTCCGGCCGGGGCGGGCCGTCCGGCACCGGTGGCGGTGGTCCCTCGTCCGGGTCGTCGACCGCGGCCGTCCGCAGGGCCGCCGCCAGGTAGCCCCAGAGCCGCCGTGCCGTGTCGCCCTCACCCACCGTCACCCAGGCCGGCGCCGGGCCGTCCCGCTCCGCCCGCGCCCAGGTGGACAACACGGCCGTCTTGCCCCAGCCGGCCGGCGCGAGCAGGAGCGTCACCGGCCCGCTCGCGCCCCGCTCCACCCGCTCCACCAGCCGGGGCCGCAGCAGACCCGGCTCGGGTGGCGGCGGCGGCGTCAACCGGGACGCCAGCAGCGGCGGGCCGCCCGGCAGCGGACCACCGGCCAGGTCGGGCGAATCGATGCCGGCGGTACGCAGATCGGACGTACCGGTGATCTCGCTGGTGTCGTGCGGCGCGGCCACGAACCGGACCTGGTCGGCCTCCTCCGGCATGCATCCCTCCCCCTGTCGACGCGGGCAGCGGTTACCCGAACCGGGCCGGTTCACCCCTTCGGGGCGACCCCGGCTCACCCGCCCCTCGCCCACCCTGGAGGCACGCGGGCGGCCGGCCGGGCAGCGCCGGCCGCCCGAGGCCGGGACCTCGGGAGGTCAGGTGGCGCGGATCAGACGGCTGGCGGCGGGCGCGCTGGCGCTGGCGGCCGGCGGGGCGCGGAGGCTGGCCGATCGCCTGCCGCAGCGGGCCGCAACGGATCCACGGCCGGGGCGCTGGCAGAAGGTGACGGTGGCCGCCGAGCCCGAGCGGGTGCTCCCGGCCGGACGGTGGCCCGAGCCGCTGCGCCGTCTCGACGGGGCGGTCGAGGTGTGGGCCCGCCCCGCGCCGGGCGGTCGCGGCACGGAGCTGGCGATCCGTCCGCTGGGCGGGGAGTGCACGTTGCCGGGGTTCGCCGCGCACCTGGTCGGTGACGACCCGGGCCGGTACCTACGCCACGTGCTGCGGCAGACCAAGCAGCTCCTGGAGACCGGCGAGGTGCTGCGGGCGGACCGTTCGCCGCTGGAGCGGCCGGGACCGGTGCGATGAGGGCGCTGTGCTGGGCCGGGGCCGACGCGGTGGAGGTGCGCCACGTCCCGGACCCGGAGCTGCGCAACGCCCAGGACATGATCGTGCGGGTGCGGCGCAGCATCACCTGCGGCGCGGACCTGCCGCTCCTGGACGGGCGGGTGCCCGAGGCGTCCGCCGGGGAGGTGCTCGGACGGGAGTTCCTCGGCGAGGTGGTCGAGGTCGGTACGGAGGTACGCCGGCACCGGGTCGCCGACCGGGTGGTGGTGGGCGCCGCGGTGGCCTGCGGGGCGTGCTGGTTCTGCCGGCAGGGGCTGCTCGCCTGCTGCGACAACGGCACGAGCGGCGTGACGGCCGAGCCGGAGTGGGGCCAGCCGTCAGCGGGCGGTTTCGGCCGGCCGGCCCGGCTGGGCGGGTTCGCCGGTGGCCACGCCGAGTTCGTCCGCGTGCCGTACGCGGACGTGGGCGCGTTCGCCGTACCGGAGTCGGTGAGCGACGACCGCGCGGTGTTCGCCGCCGACGCCGCGCCGGCCGGCTGGTACGGCGCGGAGCTGGGCGAGGTCGCCCCGGGCGACGTGGTGGCGGTGTGGGGCGCGGGCGCGGTCGGCCAGCTCACCGCCGGGGCGGCGGTGGCCCGGGGCGCGGACCGGGTGATCGTGGTCGACGACCGGGACGACCGGATGAGCATGGTCGCCCGGCACGCCGGGGTGGAGGCGCTCAACCACAGGTACGTGGACGTGCTCGCCGAGCTGCGGGAGCGCAGCGGCGGCCGGGGCCCGGACGTCTGCGTCGACGCCTCCGGGGTGCCGGCCGAGCCGAACCGGTGGCCGCTGACCGAGGCGGACGGCGGGGCGGCGCTGCGCGAGGCGGTGCACGCGTGCCGCAAGGGCGGCGTCGTGGTGGTGCTCGACGCCCGGCCCGGGGTGGTGGACCGGTTCCCGCTCGGCGCGCTCGCGGACAAGGGCCTCGCCGTCCGCGCGGCCCGGCGGCGGGGCGCGACGGCGATCCCGGAGCTGCTGGCCCGGATGGCCCGCGACGAGCTGGTCACCGAGCATCTGGCCACGCACCGGATGCCGCTGGAGCGCGGCGCCGACGGGTACGCGTTGTTCCGCGACCGGGCCGACGGCTGCGTCCGGGTGGTCTTCACGCCGTGAAGGTGAGCGCCGTGGATGGCACACTCGGCGGATGCGCGCAGACCGTCGGTACGACCTCGTCCTGTTCGGCGCCACCGGCTTCACCGGCGGGCTGACCGCCGAGTACCTGGCCCGGCACGCGCCGGAGCGGCTGCGCTGGGCGCTGGCCGGGCGTAACCCGGACAAGCTGGCCGCGGTGCGGGAGCGGCTCGCCGCGATCGACCCGGCCCTGGCCGAGCTGCCGCTGCTCACCGCCGACGTGACCGACCCGGCGTCGCTGCGCGCGGTGGCGGAGTGCGCCCGGGTGGTGGCCAGCACCGTCGGGCCGTACGTGCACCACGGCGAGCCGCTTGTGGCCGCGTGCGCCGCGGCCGGCACCGACTACCTCGACATCACCGGTGAGCCGGAGTTCGTGGACCGGATGTACGTGCGGCACCACGCCGAGGCGGTACGCACCGGGGCCCGCCTGGTGCACGCCTGCGGCTTCGACTCGATCCCGCACGACCTGGGCGTCTGGTACACGGTCAAGCAACTGCCCGCAGACGGGCCGATCGCCGTGGACGGGTACGTGCGGGCCGGTGGCCGGTTCTCCGCCGGCACGTACCACTCGGCGCTCACCGCGTTCTCCCGTACCGGTGAGACGAGCCGCGCGGCGCGGGCGCGGCGGGCGATGGAGCCGAAGCCCGACGGGCGCCGGGTCCGCGCGGTGCCGGGCAAGGTCGGCCGGGTACGCGAGTTCGGCCAGTGGGCGGTGCCCCTGCCCACCATCGACCCGCAGGTGGTCCGCCGGTCCGCGGCGGCCCGCCCGGAGTACGGCCCGGACTTCCGCTACCGGCACTTCGCCGCGCTGAAGCGGCTGCCTACGGTGCTCGTCGCAGGTGTCGGGCTGGCCGGTGTGATGGGGCTGGTGAAGGTGGCGCCGACGCGGCGCTGGCTGCTCGGGCGGCTCGCCTCCGGGCAGGGCCCGACGGCCGAGCAGCGGGCCAAGTCGTGGTTCCGGGTGCGGTTCGTGGGCACCGGTGGCGACCGCCGGGTGGTGACCGAGGTGGCCGGCGGCGACCCGGGCTACGACGAGACGGCCAAGATGCTCGCCGAGTCGGCGCTCTGCCTGGCCTTCGACGACCTGCCGGAGACCGCCGGGCAGGTCACGCCGGTCGCGGCGATGGGCGACGCGCTGCTGGACCGGCTGGTACGCGCGGGCATCACGTTCCGCACGCTGTCGGCGTGAGGTTGACCCTCGACCCGCTTGAGGTCACAGGATGACGGCCGTGGAGAGCGAGCTTCGCAGCATCGGCGAGCTGGCCCGGGCCAGTGGCCTGACGGTCAGCGCGCTGCGGTTCTACGACCGTTCCGGGGTGCTGGCCCCGGCCCGGGTGGACCCGGTGACCGGCTACCGCTGGTACACCGAGGAGCAGGTGGACCCGGCCCGGCTGGTGGCCGGGCTGCGCCGGGTCGGGATGCCGCTGGCCGGCATCGCCGAGGCGCTGCGGAACCGGCACCGGCCGGCCGAGGTGCACCGGCTGCTGGACGCGCACCTGCGCCGTCTGGAGGACGGCCTGGCCGACGCGCGTCGTGAGCTCTCCCGGATCCGTTGCCTGATCGACCCGGAGGAGCCCACAGTGACCACCCGCCTCGCGCTGGCCCGCACCGACCTGGCCGCCGCCGTGGACGCCGTACGCTTCGCCGTCGGCGCCGACCCCGAGCTGCCGGTCCTGTCCGGCGTGCTGCTGGAGGTCGCCCTCGACGGGGTGCACCTGGTCGCCACCGACCGGCACCGGCTCGCCGTGGCCCGGGTCGCCGGCACCGTCGACGGCCCGCCGGTGAGCGTGCTGCTGCCGGTGGCCGCCGTCGACGAGCTGCGGGCGCTGCTGGACGCTGCCGGCTCGGTGTCGGGCCTCGACGGCTCGGACGTCGCCGAGGTCGTCGTCGCCCCCGGCCGGGTGACCGTCACGGTGGCGGGCCGGCCGCTGACCGCCGTACCGCTGCCGTACGACTTCCCGGACTACCGCCGGCTGCTGCGCGCGCAGCTCGGTGACGTACCCGCGTACCGGATCCCGGTCGACGGCGCGGCGCTGCGCGCGGCGCTCACCGCCGACGGCGTCCCGGTCTGCCACCGCGCGCACGAGGGCGTCGAGCACGAGGTGGTGGCGCTCGGTCTGGACGGCCGCGGCGAGCTGCGCCTTGTCGACCCGGCCGGCGCGGCCGGCGCTGACGCGCTTCGGGTTGGGCTCAACCGGGAGTACCTGCTGGACGCGCTGGGGTCCGGCGACGGCCAGCTCGTGCTGGAGCTGGACGGCCCGATCGCCCCGCTCGCCGTGCGACGGACCGACGACGCGCACGCCTTCTCGGTCCTGATGCCGGTACGCCTCTGACGCTCAGCGCTCCCGGGCCTCCGCCACCCGGCCTCCGCCACCCGGCCTCCGCCACCCGGCCTCCGCCAGGCCCCGGCGGAAGACGTCAGTGACTGTGCGTGATGCGAACGCTCCCCCGGGATGTTTGCCCTTCGCGGACTTTGCTCTGCAGCCATCCGCGCGACGCTGACGCTGCGTCGAACGCCGCGTCGGTGGCTGCAGAGCAAAGTCGCCGAAGGGGCACACCCGCCCGAAGGCGAATCCGTCAGATTGACCAGGTCAGCACGCCGACCAGCGGACGCGGGTCGGAGCGGGCACCAGCACACCGTCACGGACTGTGAGTACACCCCTCCGACAACACCACCGTCACGCGCCGTCACCGAAACGGGCCCCGTGGCGGCGGGCTGTGCGGGCCGGGCCGGGGCGACGGGGGCGCGACGGTAGCATCTGGAGGTCCCACCTGACTGCCTGGACGGAGGCGTACGAGCAGCATGCTCGACATGGAGTTGATCCGGAAGGATCGCGAGGCGGTGGCGACCGCGCTGGCGAAGCGTCTGGATCCCGCCGAGGTCACCCGGACGCTGGACGACATCCAGCGGCTCGACCAGGAACGACGCGCCCTGATCACGGAGATCGACGCCGAGCGGCAGCGCCGCAAGGCCGAGGCGCGGGCGTACGCGGAGGCGAAACGGTCCGGCGGCACGCCGCAGCCGGTCGCCCCGGAGGCCGAGCGCAAGCAGCTCGCGGAGCTGGAGTCCCAGCTCGACGAGGTGCAGTCCCGGCTCCGCGCGGTGATGAGCGAGCTGCCGAACCTGCCCGCCGACGACGTGGTCGCCGGGGGCAAGGAGGCCAACCGGGTGGTGCGGACGTTCGGTGAGGCGCCGGCCATCGAGAAGGTACGCGACCACGTGGAGCTGAGCCGCGCGCTCGGCCTGGTCGACCACGAGCGGGGCGTGAAGCTCGGCGGCTCGGGCTTCTGGATGTACACCGGTCTGGGCGCCCGGCTGGAGTGGGCGCTGGTGAACTGGCTGATCGAGCAGAACATCCAGGCCGGCTACGAGTTCCTGCTCCCGCCGCACCTGCTGCTGGACAGCGCCGGTTACGCGGCCGGGCAGTTTCCCAAGTTCCACGACGACGTCTACCACATCGACAAGCAGTCGTCCTCGCGCGGCCAGTTCCTGCTGCCCACGGCGGAGACGGCGATCCTCGGCGCGTACCAGGACGAGATCCTGGAGACGCCGAAGCTGCCGCTGAAGGCGTTCGCGTACACGCCGTGCTACCGGCGCGAGGCGGCCGGTTCGCACTCCGACGAGCGCGGCACGGTGCGCGGCCACCAGTTCAACAAGGTGGAGATCTTCCAGTTCACGCTGCCGGAGCAGGCGGGCGCGGCGCTGGAGGCGATGGTCGGGCACGTCGAGGGCCTGGTCGGCAAGCTGGGTCTGCACTTCCAGACCAGCCTGCTGGCCGCCGGTGACGCCAGCGCCTCGATGAAGAAGACGCTCGACGTCGAGGTGTGGATGCCGAGCACCGGCAAGTACAAGGAGGTGTCGTCGGTCTCCTGGGCCGGTGACTACCAGGCGCGCCGGGCGGCGATCCGCTACCGCGAGCCGGGCGCGAAGCAGACCCGTTTCGTGCACACGCTCAACGGCTCGGCGCTGGCCACCAGCCGCCTGTTCCCGGCCATCCTGGAGCAGCACCAGCAGCCCGACGGCTCGGTGGTGGTCCCGGAGGTCCTGCGCGACAAGCTCGGCACCGACCGCCTCACCCCGCGCTGACCCGCTCCCCCGCCGCCGCCGTCCCCGCCCCTTCCCCGCGATCTTGCACTTCCGGCCCGCGAGAAGTCCGCTTCACCCCTTCCGCCCGGGCCCCAACCGCAAGATCGCGGGAAAGGGGGCGGCGGCGGGTGAGGAGCACGGCGGCCAGGAGCAGGGCCGCGAGGACCGCGGGGCCCAGAGTGTCGACGGCCTTCACCAGGGTCTGCTGGAGCTGGGCGGCGGCGCGGATCACCGGGTCGGTGAAGGCGTCGTACCGGCCCTGGGCGAGGCGCACCTCGTACCAGCCGTACCAGGCGACGTAGCCGCCCGCGACCACGAGCACCAGGCCGCTCAGACGCGGCGCCCAGGCGCCCGCGCCGCGTAGTCGCGCCACGACCCGGCCGCGCAGCAGCGCCACGGCGAGCGCGGCCACCCCGACCACGAGCGCCATGCCCACCGCGTACGCGCCGAACAGCGCCAGCCCGCGCAGCGGCGACCCGGCCCGCATGCTGGTCACCACGATCGCCAGGAACGGCGCTATCGCGCAGCTCAGCGACGTGAGCGCGTACGCCGCGCCGAACAGCACCATGGACGGCCAGGTGCGGGTGAGCCGGGGCGCGACGCGCAGCGGGCCCGGGGCGGGCAGCCGCTTGCCGGCGAGCAGCCAGCACCCGGCCAGCGCCAGCAGCACGCCGAGCGTCACCGTCAGCCACGGCAGCCGAGGGCGCAACCAGTCGGCGGCCGGTGCCACGGCCAGCCCGAACGCGCCGAACACCAGCACGTACCCGAGGGTGAGCGCGGCCGTCGCGGTGAGCGCGCGGCCGACCGCGCCGCGCCCGCCGTCGGGCCCGGCGACGAGCAGTGACAGGTACGCGGGCAGCATCGCGAAGCCGCACGGGTTGACCGCGCCGAGCATGCCGGCGGTCAGGGCGAGCAGCAGCGCGCCGGTCATCCCCGGGCCAGCGTCTCGACCTGCCGGGTGAGCGCCTCACCGTCCAGGAATCCCTGGTGGACGACCCGGCCGGTCCGGTCCAGGACGACGAACGTGCTCTGCTCGGTCACCTTGAAACGGCGCCACAGCGCGCCGTTGCGGTCGTCGATCTGGGTCGTGCCGCCCAGGTCGAACTCGGTGACGAAGTCCTTCATCGCCTTCTGCTCGCCGAGCCCGGCGACGCCGACGATCGGGACCGTGTCCCGGTAGGCGGGGGCGATCTCGGCGACCGTCCACGCCTGGCTGGCGCAGGTGGCGCACCAGGGCGCCCAGAACCAGAGCAGCACCGGCCGCCCGGCCAGGTCGGCGGCGGAGAACGCCGTACCGTCGAGGGTCTTGCCGGTGAACGTCAGCGTGGCCGGCACCGCGGCCGGTGGCGCGGACGTCGGCCCGCCCGGCGTCGCGGCGGGGGACGCGACGTCCGGGGGCGCGGCGGCGGGGGCCGCGGGTGGCACCGCCCCGGCCTCGGGTCCGGCCGCGCAGCCGGTGGCGAGCGTGGCTGCGAGTACGACGGCGGCGGTCACACGAACGGCGGTACGCATCGGCGGCTCCTGGGTTCTACTCGGCCCGGACCAGGCGAAGCGCGAGTTCGGGACAGACCTTTACCGCCTTGAGCGCGCCTTCGCGCAGCCACGTCGGCACCGGGGTGGGCGGGAACGCCGGGTAGCCGTTGCCGTCGAGCCGGATGAAGTCCGGCACCACGTGCGCGCAGAGCCCGTGGCCGTCGCAGCGGGACCAGTCGAGCGTGAGCTTCTGCGGGTTGGCGTCGGGCGCGCCGGGCAGGCCCATCATGCCCTTGACCCGCTTGCCGCAGCCCTCGCCGGTGGCGTGCAGCCGCAGGTCGTCGGCGAACACCTCCATGGCGGACAGCGCGAACCGGGCGGTGCCGTCCGGGTGGCTGCACGCGCCGCGTCCCTTGACGTCCCCGGCCGCGGCGCGGACCAGCTCGACCGGGGCGCTGCCGGAGACCGCGAGGTCGACCGAGCGGGCCAGGTCGGGCAGGCCCATCTTGCACGGGCCGCACTGCCCGGCGGACTCACCGGCCAGGTACCGCACGACCTGGGCGGCCTCGCCGAGCGGGCAGGTGTCGGCGCCGAGCGGCACGATGATGCCGGCGCCGAGCGTGCCGCCGACGGCGGTGAGCCCCTTGCGGGACACCTCGGCCCGGTCCGCCGCCGCCGCGGTGATCCACTTGCCGTGGTAGCCGCCCATCAGGATGCCGGGGCCGGGCGGCACCTCGCACAGGTCGAGGATCTCGCGCAGCGGGGTGCCCGCGGCGCACTCCACCACGGCGGGCCGCTTCGCCGACCCGGTGACGGTGAGCAGCACGGTGCCGGGCTCGTCGTCGGTGCCGAGCGCGGCGTACTCGTACGGGCCGATCCGGGCGGCGACGGCGAGCTGGGAGTACGTCTCGGCGTTCGACAGCAGGGTGGGCAGCCCGCCGACGCCGGAGTCGCTGGAGCGCTTCTTGGTGCCGGGCGGGATGTGCGGCAGGCCGTTGATGCCGTTGACGAGCGCGCCGCCCTCGCCGGAGATGAACCGGTGCGGCACCGTGACGATCGTGGTGGGCACCGGCATCCGGCGTTCCTTCAGCGCCTCGGCCAGCGAGGGCCGGCCCACGTCGTCGTCGGCGACGCCGATGACGATCTCCTCCGCGTCCAGCGCGAACGCGGCCAGCGCGGCGCCGTCCAGGATCAGGTGCGGGGCGCGGGTGAGCAGCACCTTGTCCTTCCAGCTCGCCGGTTCCCCCTCGGTGGCGTTGACGACGACCACGGCGGAGAGGTCCTGCCGCTCGCAGGACTCCAGCACCGCGCGCAGCTTGCGGGCGAACGGGAAGCCCGCGCCGCCCTTGCCCTTGAGGTCGATGGCTTCGGCGAGCCGCAGCAGCGCCGCCGGTTCCATCGGGCCGATCGGGCCGTGCACCTCCTCGTGGGCGAGCAGGTCGAGCCGGCCGAACTCGGCGAACCCGGCGGTCAGGCGGGGCTCGCCGACGCAGGCGACCGGTGGGACCGTGGTCTGCCGCGTCACCGGGCCTCACCCCGCAGCCCGGCCCAGTACGCCCCGTCGACCGCGTCCGCGTCGGCCCGCTTGCGCCGGCCGGACCGGCTGTCCTTGCCGGCCCGCATGGCGCGACGGGAGGCGAGGTCGACGAGCGTCGGGGTGTCGTCCACGAACGCCTCGTCGGCGTCGTAGCGGGCCGGCGGGCGCCAGTAGTCCGGCTCCTCCGGCACGTCCTCCTCGTCCCGGTAGCGCCGGCCGGATCCGCTGAGCGGCTGCGCCGACATCGGGCTGCCGGAGATCGGCCCGGCCGAGATCGGCTCACCGGAGACCGGGCGGGTCTCCCAGCGGCGCGGGCTGTCCCACGGCTCCTCCGGCTCGCTGCCGGCACGCGGCGGCGCGGAGTAGCGGACCACCTCGGCCGGGGTGGCGTACCGGCTGCTGTCCGGCGGGGCGGAGTGGCGGCCACCGGTGTCCGGGGGCGCGGAGTGGCGGCCACCGCTCTCCGGCGGGGCCGAGTAGCGGGCGGCGACGTCCTCGTCGGCCCGGGAGCGGCGACCGACCCGTTCCTCGTCGGTCCGGGACCGGCGGCTCACCCGCTCCTCGTCGGTGCGGGACCGGCGGCCCGCCGGCTCCTCCTCGGACCGGCGACGACGGCGGGAGCGTTCACTGTCGGACCGGCGTGCCGGCACCAGTTCCTCGTCCCGGTCGAAGAGGACCGGCTCGCGCTCCTCCTCGCGTACCCGGGTGGCGACCCGCTCCTCGTCGCGGCGGCGGGCGGCCGCACGGACCGGTTCGCGCAGCGAGCCGGGTTCCGGCACCACGGGTACGGCGAACCGCTCGGGGTCGCGCCGCCGGGCGGTGCCGGCCGGCGCGGTCCAGGTGGCGGTGGCCTCGGCCCAGCGCCCCCGGCCGGTGCCGCTGTCCTCCTTGGCGCTGTCCTTCTTGCGGGTGAGCACGGCGAACACGCCGGTCCGCTCCTCGGCCTTGCCGGCCATGGCCTTGTTGAGCGCGGCGGCCTGGTGCTGTTCCCGGCTGCGCTTGCCCAGGTGGACGGAGAGCCGCACCATCAGCGCCAGCACCACGGCCAGCACGCAGGCGAGGTAGCTGAGCAGCACCCAGGTCGCCGCGGGCCGGCCGGCGTTGAGGCCGTGCACCAGCGCGAACGGCCAGGACACGTAGGCCATCGAGTGCAGCGCCCGCCAGAACCACTTGGGACCGACGCCGGCGAACCGGACCCGGACGATTCCGGTCCAGAGCACGCCCACCATCAGCAGCGCGGCGACGGTGCCCAGTCCGACGTAGAGGCCGGCGCCGCCGATGAACGGCACCACCGCGTCGGTGGGGCCGGCCCGGCCGATGGCCACCTTGGTGATGACGTGGAAGACCAGTCCGGCCACGCCGAGCACGCCGGTGGCGCGGTGCGCGGACTGGAGCAGCACGCGGTGCCGGATGAGCAGCACGAGGCGGTCGGTGGCGAGCAGGCCCAGCATGACGGTGATGCTGAGCGCGACCAGGGCGACCACCCCGGCGAAGAACTCGGTGAAGAAGAATCCGTACGAGTACATGAGCCCGCCGGCGCCGGCCAGCTCCACTCCGGCCCACGCGAGGCCGAGTGCGGAAGCGGTCAGCGCCGCGATCGCGGACTTCGACATGGTCCGGGCACCACGGCTGCTGGTGGTGGTCCGGACGGTCGTCGTCTTCTCGTTCTGCTGTGCCCGGGCCATCTGCTCCTCGATCGTCTCGCGGCGGCGCCCCCACCGGCCGACCCTGCTCCCCACTCAGGTACGGAGCGACGGCGCGGACGGATCACCTCCGGTGGCGAATTTCTCGGCCGGTTTTTCGAACCGTCCGGTCCGGACGCGCGTGTAGCGCCTGACGCAACGACGAATGCCCATACGTTGACAGTCCTTGCAACATTCTCGTAACCTTGCCGCAAAATTTCAGCGCGGGCTGCAAGAAGCCAGCACTGAGACAGGCTCCACTCCCCCGCATCCCCCGCACCCCCGCAGGAGTCCTGATGCATCGACGCCGATTCCGCGCCGCGGCGCTCGCCCTGGGCCTGGCCGCCAGCCTGCTCGTCCCGATCACGGCGGCGGCTCCCCCGGCCACCGCCGCCACCCCGGGCGCCAAGAAGGTCATCGTCCAGCTCTTCGAGTGGAACTGGACGTCGGTGGCCGCCGAGTGCACCAGCACGCTGGGCCCGAAGGGCTACGGCTACGTGCAGGTGTCCCCGCCCCAGGAGCACGTCAACAGCAGCCCGTGGTGGGTGTCGTACCAGCCGGTCAGCTACCGGATCGAGTCCCGCAAGGGCACCCGCGCGCAGTTCCAGTCCATGGTGAACACGTGCCACGCGGCGGGCGTGAAGGTGATCGTCGACGCCGTGGTCAACCACATGTCCGGGCAGGAGAACGGCGGCACCGGCTGGGCCGGCTCGTCGTACGGCCACTACAACTATCCCGGCATCTACTCGGCGCAGGACTTCCACTACTGCGGGCGCAACGGCAACAACGACATCGCCAACTACAACGACCGGTACGAGGTGCAGAACTGCGAGCTGGTCAACCTCGCCGACCTCAAGACCGAGTCGGAGTACGTGCGCGGCCG
The DNA here is from genome assembly GCF_001652995.1 of Micromonospora sp. NBRC 110037. Classification (NCBI taxonomy): domain Bacteria; kingdom Bacillati; phylum Actinomycetota; class Actinomycetes; order Micromonosporales; family Micromonosporaceae; genus Micromonospora; species Micromonospora sp. NBRC 110037. The sequence goes on along the minus strand of NZ_BBVA01000009.1, from coordinate 107,723 downwards.
GCTCGCCGCGTACCTCAACGACCTGCTCTCCCTCGGCGTCGACGGGTTCCGCCTGGACGGCAGCAAGCACATGCCGGCCGCCGACATCGCCGCGATCAAGGCCAAGCTGAACCGCAGCGCGTACCTGGTGCAGGAGGTCATCTACGGCGCGGGCGAGCCGATCCAGCCGACCGAGTACACCGGCAACGGTGACGTGCACGAGTTCCGGTACGGCAAGGACCTGGCCCGGATGTTCAACAACGAGCGGCTGGCGTACCTGAAGACCTTCGGTGAGTCCTGGGGCTACCTGTCGAGCGCGAAGGCGGTGGTCTTCACCGACAACCACGACACCCAGCGCGAGGGCGGCGTGCTCACCTACCGCGACCGCGGCACGTACGCGCTGGCCAACGCGTTCATGCTGGCCTGGCCGTACGGCACCCCGGCGGTGATGTCGAGCTTCACCTACAGCGGCCGGGACCAGGGCCCGCCCGCCGACGGCAGCAACCGGATCACCAACGTCACCTGCTACTCGGGCTGGGAGTGCGAGCACCGCTGGCCGGTCATCGCCAACATGGTCGGCTTCCGCAACGCCACCGAGGGCGCCGGGGTCTCCAACTGGTACGACAACGGCTACCAGCACATCGCGTTCAGCCGTACCGGCAAGGGCTACCTGACGATCAACGACGAGGGCAGCGCGGTGAACGGCCGCTCGTACTACACCGGGTTGCCGGCCGGCCGCTACTGCGACGTCGTCCACGGCACGTTCAGCAACGGCTCGTGCAGCGGTCCGGTGATCACGGTGGACTCGTCCGGCTGGTTCGCCGCGAACGTCCCCGCGCACGACGCGATCGCCATCCACATCGGCGCGAAGCTCAGCTGAGCCACCCGGGCCGCGAAGCCCCCGTACCCGTAGTACCGGGTACGGGGGCTTCCGGTCGGTTACAGTCAGTTTCGTGCTGTTCGACCGGTTTGCCGCGCGCCGACCTCCCGGTTGGCTGATCGCCGCGCTCGCCGTACCGCTGCTGCTCGTCACCGCGCTGCTGGTCGGCCGCGCGCTCACCGTCACGCCCGCGCGCCCGTCAACGCCGGTCGTCGCCGCGCCCACGAGCACGACCGCCGCGCCGAGCCCGTCGCCGTACGAGTCGGTGCCGCCCGCCGCGCGCCCGCCGGACGACCTGCCGGTGATCACCTACGACCCGGCGCCGCGCGGCTTCCCGCCCGACCCGGATCCGGCCGACACCCGCCAGCTCGGCGAAGGGCTGCGCCCGAACCGCAACGTGGCCGCGTACGACGCGCCGGGCGGCCGTCCGCTGGCCTTCCTCGCGCCGACCATCAACGGCGTACGGCTCACCGTGCCGATCGTCGAACGCCGCTCCGGCTGGACCGCCGTGCTGCTCCCGTCGGCCAACCGCACCATCGCCTGGCTGCCCTCGGGCGGCTGGACCACGGTGGCGCTGCGCGACCAGATCGTGGTGGAACGGCGCACCCACCGCCTCACCTGGAGCCGGGACGGGCGCGCGATGCGCACCTGGCCGGTCAGCCTCGGCATGTCCGGGCAGCTCACGCCACTGGGCCGCACGTTCGTGCTGGGCCGCACCCCGCCTCCGGAGGCCGTCTACGGCGGCGTCGACATATTCGCCCTCGGCGCGATCCCGGACGACCCGGGTGCGGTGCCGACCGGGCTGCGCGGCGCCCACATCGGACTGCACAGCTGGTACAACGACGACACGCTCGGCAAGAACGTCACGAACGGCTGCATCCGGCTGACCCGCAGCGCCCAGCGCCTGCTGCTGACCGAGGTCGAGCCGGGCACCGCCTTCGTCGTGGTGGACCGCCTGCCCTGACCGGGCTCAGCCCAGCAGCCAGCCGTTGGCCTCGGCCACCCGCACCGCGTCGGCCCGGTTGCGGGCGCCGGTCTTGCCGATGGCTGCGGAAAGATGATTGCGTACGGTCCCCTCGGACAGGTGCAACGTCGCCGCCAGCTCCGCCACCGTGCCGCCGCCGCGCGCCGTACGCAGCACCTCGGTCTCCCGCTCGGTGAGCGGGCTCGGCCCGGTGGCGAGCGTCTCGGCGGCGAGCGCCGGGTCGACCACCCGCAGCCCGGCGTGCACCCGGCGGACCGCGTCGGCGAGCTGCCGGGCCGGGGTGTCCTTGACCACGAAGCCGTTCGCGCCCGCCTCCATCGCCCGGCGCAGGTAGCCGGGCCGCCCGAACGTGGTCACCACGAGCACCCGGCAGGACGGCAGCGCGGCCCGCAGCGCGGCGGTCGCGGCCACCCCGTCCAGGCCCGGCATCTCCACGTCGAGCAGCGCCACGTCCGGGCCGGCGCGCAGCGCCTCCGGCACCACCTCGTCGCCGCGGCTCACCTCGGCCACCACAGTCAGGTCCGGCTCCAGCGACAGCAGCGCTGCGAGCGCGCCCCGGACCAGCGCCTGGTCGTCGGCGAGCAGCAGCCTGATCGGCTCGGTCACGGGCGCGTCCCTCCGTCCGGATCCGCTGCGGGCACCGTCACCCGGAGCAGGAAGCCACGCCCGTCGTCCGGCCGCGCCACCGTCACCGTCACCGTCGCGTCCAGCCGCCGGGCCCGCTCCCGCAGCCCGGCCAGCCCGTGCCCGGCCGGGCCATGCTGGTCCGCCGGGCCCCGGCCGTCGTCGCGTACCTCCACCGCCGACGGTTCCACCCGGATGAGGCAGTGGCGGGCGCCGCTGTGCCGCACCACGTTCGTCACCCCCTCGCGGACCGCCCAGCCGAACAGCTCGTCGCGGTCCGCCGGCAGCGGCGGCACCGACTCCGGCAGCTCCGCGACGACGCCCGCGGCGGTCAGCGCCGACCGCGCGCCGGCCAGTTCGGAGGCCAGATCCACCCCGCGGTACGCCCCGACGGTGCTCCGCACGTCCGCCAGCGCCTCCCGGGCCAGCCGCTCGATGTCGGCGACCTCGGTGGCGGCGCGGGCCGGGTCCAGCTCCAGCAGCCGGCCGGCCAGTTCGGCCTTGACCGCCACCACGGTGAGCGAGTGCCCGAGGATGTCGTGCAGGTCCCGGGCGGCGCGGGCGCGTTCCTCGGCCACCGCCAGCCGGCGGATCTCCTGCTGCGCGGCCTGGAGTTCGCCGTTGCGCTGGGCCAGCCGGCTCACCCCGAACATCGCGAACGAGGCGAGCAGCACCGCGAAGACGAGCGTGCTCTCGTGCTCCCAGCCGGGCACCAGACGCGCGGTCACCGGCGGCGCCGCCGCGGCCAGCACCACCACGACCAGCGCCTCTGCCGACGGCAGCAGGAACACCGCGGCTGCCCCGACGAAGACCAGTGTGGTCAGCCAGTCGCCGCCGGTGCCGGGGATCCCGGCCAGCCCGAGCGCGAGCAGCACGGCGATCAGCAGCCGGGCCCGGCCGGGCGGCACCGGCCGATGGCGCTGCCGTCGGCCCCGGGCCCATTCGAAGATCAGCACGTACGCCACGGCGAACGCGACGAGCGCGCCGATCCCGACCAGCCGCCGCCACAGTTGGGGCTGGTGCAGTGCGGTGCCGAGCGGGATGTTGAGGAAGAACAGCCAGACCGCCGCCAGCAGCCAGCCGGTGAACCGCCAGTGGCGGTTCACCGGCCGGGCCGGACCGGGCGGCGACGTCACGCCGACCACGCTAGACCCCGCTCAGACACGGGTGGTGTCCCGGCGGAACAGCCGGGCCGCGCCGAGGCCGAAGAACACGGTCCAGGCGGTCACGTTCGCCACCGCCGCCCAGTCCACCCCGGTGCCGGTCAGCGGCGCGCGGGCGAGCTGACCGACCCCGTACACCGGGGTGAACTTGGCGATCTGCTGCATCACGTCGGGCAGCAGCTCCAGCGGGACGAACAGGCCGCCCAGCATGGCCAGGATGGCCAGCGCCGGGCCCATGAACTGCATGACGTTCTCGGCCGGGGCGAGGTAGCCGACGAACAGCCCGAACGCGGCGAACACGAGCGCGCCGACCCAGGCGGTCAGGCCGGACTCGACCCAGACGTGGGCCGGCAGCCGCACTCCGGAGGCCGCGCCGACGGCGAACTCCACGAGTACGCCGAGCAGGCCGAGCACCATCGCGGTGGCCACCTTCGTCGCCACGTACGCGGCGGGGCGCAGCGGAGTGAGCCGCAGTTGCCGGCTCCAGCCCAGCGCGCGTTCGGTGGCGACGGCCGCGCCGGCGCTGGTGGTGGCGACCATCGCCGCGTACACGGCCAGGCTGATCATGATCCAGCCGGTGACCGGCAGCCCGTTGTCCAGCTTCTCCCCGCGCGTGGGCAGCCCGAACAGCAGGAAGAACACGGCCGGCATGACGAGGATGAACAGCAGCGTACGGCGGTTGCGCAGCACCCGGCGTATCTCGATGGCGAGCACCGGCGCGCAGAACCCGCCGAGCATGGGCGGCCGGCGGTCGACGGCGCGGGCGGTGGTGGACGAGGTCGTGGCGGTCATGGCGAGGCTCCCCGGTTCAGGCGGTCAGGGTGAGGAAGGCGTCCTCGAGGTTGCGTGAGGTGATCTCCAGGTCCCGGGCGTCCGTGCGGGTCAGCAGGTGCCGGGCGACCACATCGGAGTCCCCGGTGTGCACGAGGACCGCGTCGCCGCGTACCTCGACCGAGCGGACGCCCGGCAGCGCGGCGAGCGCGGCCTGGTCGGCGCCGGGCAGCGTCGCCCGCACCACCCGCCCGGCGGCAAGGTTCTTGATCTCGGCGGTGGTGCCGTCGGCGACCACGCGGCCCTGGCGGATCAGCACGATCCGGTCCGCGTACGCGTCGGCCTCGTCCAGGTAGTGGGTGGCGAACAGGACGGTCCGGCCGGAGCGGGCGTCGGCCCGGATCGCCTGCCAGAAGTCGCGCCGGCCCTCGACGTCCATGCCGGTGGTCGGCTCGTCCAGCACCATCAGGTCCGGGTCGGGCAGCAGCGCGAGCGCGAACCGCAGGCGCTGCTGCTGCCCGCCCGAGCACTTGCCCACCGCGCGGTCGGCGATCCCGGCGATGCCGGCGCGCTCCAGCACCTCCGCCACCGGCCGGGTGTGGCCGTAGAAGTGCGCGGTCATCCGTACCGTCTCGGCGACGGTGAGGTCCTTGAGCAGGCCACCGGTCTGCATCACGGCGGCGATCCGGCCGTGCCGGACGGCGTCGGCCGGCTCGCCGCCGAAGAGGCGGACCGTGCCGGCGTCCGGGCGGGCCAGCCCGAGCAGCATGTCGACTGTGGTGGTCTTGCCGGCGCCGTTGGGGCCGAGGAACGCCACCACCTCACCGGCGGCGATCCGCAGGTCGAGCCCGTCGACGGCGGTCACCGGGCCGAAGGTCTTGGTGAGTCCGGCCAGGTCCACGGCCGGTGCGGAATCGGTCATGTCCCGATGCTCCGGCGTGCGGTGTCCGGTTCCCCGGAGCGGCAGTCACCTTCCGGCCGTGACATTTGTCAGGCGGTCACGCCGCCGACGCCGGAAGCTCTGGGGCCGCTCAGGCCGTCGCGCCGCCGTCGATCGCGATCGACGCGCCGGTGACGTGCCGTCCGCCGGGGCCTACCAGGTGACTGACAGTCGCCGCCACGTCGTCCGGGGTCGCGTACCGGCCGAGGGCGATGTGCGACCGCTGCCCGTCCGCGCCCGCGCTGTCCGCCGGGTTCATGTCGGTGTCGGTCGAGCCGGGCAGGATCAGGTTGACGGTGATCCCACGCGGACCGAGTTCGCGGGCGAGCGCCCGGGTCAGCCCGTTCACGGCGCTCTTGGTCATCGCGTACGCGCTCACCCCCGGTGCCGGGACGCGGCTGGCGAAGCTGCTGCCAATGTTGACGATCCGCCCACCCGCGCCCATGTGGCGTACCGCCGCCTGGGTGGCGAGGTAGACCCCGCGCACGTTCACCGCGATCGCCCGGTCCAGGGCGTCGAGGCTGACCGACTCGATCGGCCCACCCGCGAACACCCCGGCGTTGTTGACCAGGATGTCCAGCCGCCCCAACTCGGCGACGGTCCGGTCCACTGCGCCGATCACGGCCGTCGCGTCGGCGCTGTCCGCGTTGATCGCCAGGCCGGTCCGCCCGTACGCCTCGATCTCGGCCACCACGGACTTCGCGCTGTCCTGCGCGGTGCGGTAGGTGAACGCGACGTGGATGCCGTCCTCGGCCAGCCGGCGCGCGACGGCGGCGCCGATACCCCGGCTCCCGCCCGTCACCAGGGCGACCCTGTCGGCAAGTCTGACCGTCATGTCGTCATCCTGACAGTCGACTCAGGACGCTGATCATCCGGGTCAGCCGTCAATTCCTGTCCGGCCGGTCAGGCAGGATTGCCGGCGCCCAGTCCGGGTACGCGCGGGCCGTCCAGCGGCGAAACGGGGAGGCGGACATGAGCGCACCGACGGGACGGGTCGACACGATCGTGCTCATCCACGGGCTCTGGATGACCTCGCGGAGCTGGGAGCACTGGGCGCAGCGGTACTCAGCGCGCGGCTTCCAGGTGCTCACGCCCGCCTGGCCCGGGATGGACCGCGAGGTGCAGGAGCTGCGGGCCGACCCGGCCCCGATCGCCGCGCAGCGCATCGCCGACATCACCGACCACTACGCGGCGATCGTCAAGGGCCTGCCGCGCCCGCCGATCATCATGGGCCACTCGTTCGGCGGCCTGATCGCCCAGTTGCTGGCGGACCGCCGCCTCGGCGCCGCGGTGGTCGCCGTGCACCCCGCGCCGGTACGGGGTGTGCTCAAGCTGCCGCCCAGCACGCTTCGCTCCGGGTATTCGATCCTGCACAACCCGGCCAACCGGCACCGCGCCGTGCCGTTCACCCCGGAGGACTTCCGGTACGCCTTCGGCAACACCATCAGCCAGCAGGAGTCCGACGCCGCCTGGGAGCGGTACGCCGTACCGGGCGCCGGGCACGTGCTGTTCGAGGCCGCGTTCGCCAACCTGGACCCGAACTCCGCCACCGAGATCGACAAGAAGCGCAGCGACCGCGCCCCGCTGCTGATCACCGCGGGCGGCGAGGACCACGTGGTGCCCGCGTCCTTGGCCAGCTCGATCGCCAACCTCTACCGGAGTTCGACGGCGCTCACCGGCTACCGGGAGTTCCCCGGCCGGTCGCACTTCGTCGGCGGCGAACCGGGCTGGGAGGAGGAGGCGGACTACGCGCTGGAGTGGGCGGTCGAGGCGGCGAACGAGTATTCCCCGACAGTGGTCGCCGAGGCCCCTCGACGGCGTTGACCGACGAAGATATCAAGATCAGCGAAAATTGATATCATCACCTCGTTCGAGTGCTCGGACGAGGAGGCGCACGTGTCCCGGACCATCCTTGACGTCGACGACGACCTCCTGGCCGAGGCCGCCGAGATCCTCGGTACCGGCACCAAGAAGGCCACCGTCAACGCCGCGCTGCAGGAAGTGGTCAACCGGGAGAAGCGCCGGGAGTTCGCCGACTGGCTCAAGAGCGGCGGCCTGCCGGACCTCACCGACCCGCAGCAGGCGTCGAAGCCCGAAGCGGCATGACGCGGGAGCGCTACCTTCTCGACAAGTCGGCGCTCGCCAGGTGGCCGAAGCCCGCCGTGGCACCCGTCCTGGACGAGTTGTCCGAGCGCGGTCTGCTGGCGGTCTGCGGGGCGGTCGAGATCGAGGTGGTGCACAGCGCCCGCTCGGCCAAGGACGCGCAGCGCGCTCGATGGCTGCTTCGCGGCTTCGACTGGCTCGCCATGCCGGACGACATCTGGGATCGTGCGATCGACGTCCAGGTGCAGGCGCTGCACAAGGGCAACCACCGCGCGCTTTCGATGGCCGATCTGCTGATCGCCGCGACGGCCGAACGGCATGGCGTGACCGTTCTGCACTACGACGGTGACTTCGACCTGATCACCGCGATCACCGGCCAGCCGACGACGTGGGTCGTCCCGGCCGGAAAGGCCGACTGACCGACTACGGTCCTCATTCCCAGGAGTCGGAGATGTCGAGGACCTCGAGGTCGGGCGGGGCCGCCGCCGCTACCGTCCCGACGTCCCGTGTGACCAGGTAGCACCGGTAGAGCACGGCGGTGGCGATCGCGTGGGCCACGTCGAGCGGCACCTTGCGGCTCGCCGCGATCCGGGCCACCCGCCGGCTGGTCGGACCGTCGTATACCGCGATCCGGATGTCCCGGTCCGTGTCGAGGAGCAGGTCCAGCAGATCGGCGGCCGGAGTACCCGCTACCTGAAGCTGCGCCTGCCCCAGGCACAGCGCCGGGATCCACACCTCCTGCTCGGGATCCTCCTGCGCGAGGGTCAGCAGCGCACCCGGCTCGACGCTGTCCCCAGCGGCGTACGCGAGCAGTGCGGACGTGTCCAGGACGAGCCCGTTCACGCGGCAGCCGCCCCGTCACCGTCCCCGAACTGGCGTAGCCACTCCATGTTCCGATCGTGTTGCTCGTCGGTGATCGGCGGCTGTTGTGCCAGCCTCCGGCGAGCCCGCTCGACGTCCTCGTCGGTCACCACATAGCCGTGCTCAGCCCATCGGGCACGCAGACCGTCCGCTCGCATCTTCCGCCGGAGCACGTCGGCGATGAAGCCGGACGTCGTGCCCTGCGACCGCTCGACGTACTCGGCCACGTCGTCGGGCAGGCTGATCGTGATGCGCCGCGTCATACTCTCACCATAGCTCATGCATACTCCGCTTTCGGTGCGGCACGCGGTGCCGGTCGAGCGGGTGCTCATCGCGGCCGGAACCGCCGGGAGCACTCACCGTCGTGTCCGGGCCGGAGCAGACACCGCTGCCCGCCGGATAGCAACAGGTCGCAGAACACCCAGTGGCGGACGTTCTGGTCGTCCTCCGCCGAGACCGTGGTGCCGCCGGGCTCGGTCTGCGGCAGGACGTGCGACCAGTGCGCCACCACCCGGGCCAGCCGCTGAGCGGAAAGCAGGTCGTTGACGACGACCGGCAGGTGGATCACCCAGCGCTCGGTCACCTGTCGTACCCCCGTTCGTTGCGGGCCCGGGCCTGCTCCGACTGCCAGCGACGCAGCGCGTTCTTGATCCGGTCGGTCTCCCGGCGGCTCTGCGCCAGCGCGTCGTAAACAGTGGCCAGGTCACCGGCGACGCGGTCGAGGAACTCCCGCACCTCCTGCGGATCGAGCCCGCGCCGGCCCAGCTGGGTCGTCCGGAAGCTCCGCTCACGGACCTGCCACGGACGCAGGGGCTGGTAGGTGGACGAGCGGTAGCAGGTCGATCCGAGGACCGACCGCCGGCGACGCCGGACACGCCGGAGGAAGACGCGCATGACAGGACCTGCCCCTCACCGTCGAGATCGAACCGTGGAAGGGCGGGCCCACCGGCCCGCCGCGCACCGGCGGACCCACCCCGGCACCTGCCACCGCAGCCTTCGACCAGCAGTACGTCAGCAGGGCACAACGCGTGGCCCAGGTCGACACCCGATGACCCAGCCGATCCGGCCACTCACTCATCGTGCAGTGGACCGCACCCTTTGCGCAACTCCCGATTCGGGATGATGTCATTGCGAAGCTCGTCCGCTTCCGCCACACTGACCGGCATGACTGGAAGCCCGACCGTCCGACGTCGACGCCTGGCCGCTGCCCTCCGTCGCCTCCGTGAGCAGACCGGCATGACCGCCGACCAGGCCGCCAAGGAGGTGGGGATCTCGAAGTCGGCGATCAGCCGCATCGAGAACGCCCAGGTGTCCGTCATGCCGCCGGTCGCCCGTGGACTTCTTGAGCTGTACGGGGTGGAAGGCGACGAGGTGGACGCGCTCGTCCAGGTCGCCCGCGATGCCCGCAAGCGCGGCTGGTGGCAGGCGTACGACGACGTGCTGCCGGACTGGTTCGAGGTCTACGTCGGGCTGGAGGCCGAGGCGTCCGAGATCCGCGCGTTCGAGCCACAACTGATTCCGGGTCTACTCCAGACCGCCGACTACGCCCGCGCGATCATCCGCGCCGAGCACCCGGACGCCCCGACCGACGAGGTGGACCGGCGGGTGGAGTTGCGCATGCGGCGACAGGACACCGAGACTCCGCCGAAGCTCTGGGTGGTGCTGGACGAAGCCGCACTACGGCGGCCGGTCGGCGGCGCGGAGCTGTTCGCGGCGCAGTTGCGGCGACTGGCCGAGGAGGCCGACCGACCTGGCCGCACCATTCAGATCCTGACCTTCGGCGCGGGCGAGTACGGGTCGATGGGCAGTGCCTTCAGCGTGCTGACCTTCCCCGAGCCGGCCGATCCGGGGGTCGTCTACGTCGAGACCCGCGCGGGTAGCCTCTACCTCGAAGGCCAACAGGTCAGGGAGTACAGCCGCGTCTTCGAGCACCTGGTCGCCACGGCGGCCGGCGCCCGCGAGTCGCACGACCTGATCCTGGGGGCGATCGACGAGCTATGAGAGGACGGCGCGGGTGGAAGAGGCCAACCAGGCGGCGGTGACCTGGCGCAAGAGCACCCGCAGCAACGGCTCCGGAAACTGCGTCGAGGTCGCCGACAACCTGCCCGGCGTGGTCGGGCTACGCGACAGCAAGGACCCGCGAGGTCCTATCCTCGCCTTCGACCCGGCAGCCTGGTCGACCTTCGTCGCGGGCGTCAAGCACGAGACGTTCCGGAACTGAACGCGGCAGGCATCGCCTGCGCACCCTGACCCTACGATCCAACGCCCGAAGCCTCCGTGCTTCGTAGCTTCGCCAGGGCGCGCAGGTACTCGTCCTCTACAATCCGGTCGAACGCTGCTGGCTGCGCCCCCGCGTGCACGACCTTCCGCGTAAGCCGCGCCTGCTCCCAGAACCTCAAGCCGATCTCGGTGGCGAAGATGTCAGCCGCCAGCAGTCCTCGCAACTGGCTCTCAGGCATCCCGCCCAGTTGCCAGGTCGTGGCCCAGAAGTTGAGGATCAGATTGATGTAGGCCCGCTGCCTCCGCCGTTCAGGGGCAGGGTCCTGGGTCAGCGACCCCCAGCACTCCATCAGCACGGCATCATCTATGGCCATCTTGAGCAACAAGGCGTGCTGGTCACGTTGCGCGTATTCCAATGCGATGCGGTCCTGCCTGTTTTGACTGATGGTGGTGGCGACCACACCCACGAGAGCCAGCGCGGACAGAAGCATGGAGACCGAGCCGTAGGCTTGGCCGATATTCGCCAAGCGCTCCCAGTCGGTACTCGGATCGAAGGCGTAGTCGATCAGGGGCGGGGAGAGCAGCAGCGCAAGCCCTCCCAAGAAGACCAACAACGCCCAGACGGCTACGCCGCGAACACTCCTCATCTACGCAAGGCTAGTTCTCCCATCAAAGTTGATCAATCGAACGCGCCGCCACCTGGCACCCCGATCCTCCTGGCTCTGCACCCACCGCAGAACCGGCACGCCGTGCGGCAGGTTCTGGTGTGCGGGTGGGTGCGCCGGGTATGACGGAAACATGAGGGCGAGTTTCCGTCTGGGTCGGATCGCCGGCGTACCGGTCGGCGTCAACTGGAGTGTCCTGGTCATCTTCGTGCTGATCGCGTGGGCGCTGTCGGCGAGCCTGTTCCCCGCCTCGTACCCCGGTCACTCCCCCGTCGCCTACGTCGCGGCCGGCCTGGCCGCCGCCGTGGTCTTCTTCCTCGGCCTGCTCGCCCACGAGGTGGCGCACGCGGTGGTCGCCAAGCGCAACGGCATCGAGGTCGAGGGCATCACGCTCTGGCTGTTCGGCGGTGTCGCCGAGCTGAAGGGCGAGGCGAAGGACCCGGGCGCCGAGCTGCGGATCGCCGGGGTCGGGCCGCTGGTCAGCCTGATCATCGGCGTGTTCTTCGCGGCGATCGCGGTGGCGGTGGCCGCCGCGGGCGGGCACGGGCTGCTGCTCGGCGCGCTGGCCTGGCTGGCGGGCATCAACGTACTGCTGGCGATCTTCAACGTGCTGCCGGCCGCCCCGCTGGACGGCGGGCGGCTGCTGCGCGCGGCGGTGTGGAAGTTCACCGGCGACCGAACCAAGGCGTCGGTGGTGGCGGCCCGCGCGGGCTGGGTGCTCGGCGTCGTGCTGATCGGGCTGGGGCTGTGGCGGTTCTTCACCGGCGCCGGGTTCGGCGGGTTGTGGCTGGCGCTGATCGGCTGGTTCCTGCTCGGCGCCGCCGGCCAGGAGGAACGCGCCGCCCGGATGGGCGACGCGCTGCGCGGCATCCGGGTCGGCGACGTGATGACGCCGCAGCCGCAGACCGCGTCCGGCGACCTCACAGTGGCCGACTTCGTCGACCACTACCTTTTCGCGTACCGGCACTCCGCGCTCCCACTGACCGTCGACGGCAGGCCGGTCGGTCTGGTCACGCTCGATCGGGTACGCGGCATCGCGGCCGACCGCCGTGCGTCGACCACGCTGGCCGAGGTGTCCTGCCGGGCCGACGAGCTGGTGCTCGCCCGCCCGGACGAGCAGCTCACCGACCTGCTGCCCCGGCTCAACGAGTGCACCGACGGCCGCGCTCTCGTGGTGGTCGACAACCAGCTTGTCGGCATCGTCTCGCCCAGCGACATCAGCCGCGCGGTGCAGCGCGGCAGCCTGCGCCAGCAGATGCCGGCCGGACGCTGAGTCAGTCCCGGGGGAAGTAGCGGTCCATCTCGGCGGTGCGGAACTTCCCCTTCGGGTCGAACTCGCGCAGCAGCGCGGCGAAGTCGGCGTGCCGGGGGTACGCGGCGGCGGGATCGCGCTCGAACAGCTTGCCCCAGTGCGGGCGCGGCGCGAACGGGGCGAGCCGCTCCTCCACCTCGGTTAGCACCGGCGCGACAGCGACCGGATCGCCGATCCAGGTGAAGTGCAGCGCCAGCGAGTCGCGCCGGAAGTTCGGGCTCAGCCACAGCTCGTCGGCGGCGACCGTACGCAGCTCGCAGATCTGGAGCACGGCGGCGATGCGGTCGGCGACCGGGTCGAGCGCGGCGAGCGCCGCCGACGCGTCGGCCCGGGCCACGTGCCACTCCGACTGCAGCTCCTCGCCGCTGCTGGGGGTGAAGCCGAGCCGGAAGTGCGGCAGCCGCTCGTGCCACGGCCCCGGCTCGCCGAGCTGAGCGGTGCAGTGCTCCGGCGACATGCCGGGCACCGGGTGCCGGGGCGAGTCGGCGGCCACCGTGTCCAGCCAGTCGGCGGGCGGCGGGGCCTCGTCGGCGTACTGCTTCACCCACACCTGGTCGAAGCGCTCCGAGCGCCACGAGGTGAAGACGCTGACGCTGTACGCGGCGTCGAGCGCCTCGTCCAGCGCGGCGCGGGGCAGGCCCAGACGGACGTGCTGCCGGATCTCGTACGTGGGCACCACGTCGAGCGTGAGCCGGGTGACCACGCCCAGCGCGCCCAGGTTGACCACCAGCCCGGCGAACCGCGGGTCGGCCCGGTCGACGGTGATCAGGTCGCCGTCGGCGGTGACGAGTTCCAGCGCGGCGACGGCGGCGGCCAGGTTGCGGTTCCGCGCGCCGGAGCCGTGGGTGGCGGTGGCGACCGAGCCGGCCACCGAGATGTGCGGCAGCGACGCGAGGTTCGCCAGCGCGTACCCCTGGGCCTGGAGCGCGGTGGCCAGGTCGCCGTAGCGGACGCCCGCCGCGACGGTGACGGCGCCGCGGTCGGGGTCGAGCGCGACGGCGGGTGGCAGGCCGTCCAGCGCGATCTGGGTGCCGGTGGTGTCGCCGAGCCGGTTGAACGAGTGGCCGGTGCCGACGGCCCGGACCAGGTCGGCCTCCGCGACCAGCCGCCGCAGTTCGTCGGTCGAGGTCGGCCGCGATCGGGTACGCGCCGACCAGCTGACGTTTCCGGCCCAGTTCGTGTCCGTCATGCGCTGCATCATCCGCCATCATGCGCCGGCAGGGTTGCCCCGGCCACTCGGCGGGAATCCTGGCGGGATGAGCAGCTACCGCGACCCGAGCCTCCGCGGCGACGTGTACCCGTCGGAGGAGGAGATCGACCCGACCGGCGTGGACCCCGACGCTGCGGAGATGCCGCCCGCCGGTGTGGGACCCGCCGGTGTGGGGGTGACGCCCGCCGCGACCGCCCCGGTTCCGGGGCCCACGCCGGAGCCCGAGCCCGCGCCGGTGCCCCACCCGGGGCCGCCGCCGCGCCAGGGGGCGGGCCGGTCGATCGTGACCCGGCACCTGGACGGTTCCGTCGAGGTGGTCACGGATCTGGACGGCGACGGTGTGGCCGACGTGGTGCAGATCGACCTGGACGGCGACGGCGTACCCGACGTGACGTACCTGGACAGCGACCGCGACGGCCGCCTCGACACGGTCCGCCGCGCCACAACAAGCTGACCCGCCCGCCGCCCACGCGACTCGGCGACGATCTTGGAGTTCTGGCGTCCACACCGCCGTTGATCATGCGGTTGCCGCCCCGACAAGAGCCGTAAATCCGGCACCGGAAGGGCCGCAACCGCAAGATCGCGGGGTTTGTGGGGGGCGGCGCGGGAGTGCCTCCCGTAACGCGAGATTGTTGTTCCGCAAGGTGGGACCGCTGGAGATCTTGGTACGGAACGGCCCCTATAGGGGCCGTTCCGTACCAAGATCTCGACGGGAGGCGGGAGGCGGGAGGCGGGGCGGGGGACGCCAACCCCGGTCAGATGTGGGGCATCACCTCGGCGGCTACCAGCTCCAGGTGGTCCAGGTCGGTCAGGTCCAGCACCTGGAGGTAGGCCCGGGAGCTGCCCGCCTCGGCGTACCGGCCGAGCGTCTCGACCACCTCGGCGGGCGTGCCGGCGGCGCCGTTGGCGCGCAACTCGTCCGGGTCACGACCGATCGCCTCGGCGCGCCGCTTCACCTCGGCCTCGTTGCGGCCGCAGCACAGCACGAGCGCGTTGGACCAAGCCATCGTGGACGGATCGCGGTCGATCTCGGCGCAGGCGTCGCGTACCCGCTGGAACTGCGTGACGGTGTCCTCGACCGAGACGAACGGCAGGTTGAACTCGTCGGCGTACCGGGCGGCCAGGCGGGGCGTGCGCTTCGGTCCCATGCCGCCGAGCAGGATCGGCGGGCGGGGGCTCTGCACCGGCTTGGGCAGCGCCGGCGAGTCGCTGACCGGGTAGTACGTGCCGGGGAAGTCGAACGTGGAGCCCGCCGGGGTGGACCAGAGCCCGGTGATCACCGCGAGCTGCTCCTCCAGCCGGTCGAACCGCTCCCCCAGCGGCGGGAACGGGATGCCGTACGCGGTGTGCTCCTCGGCGTACCAGCCGGTGCCGATGCCCAGCTCGACCCGGCCGCCGCTCATCTGGTCGACCTGCGCCACCGTGATCGCCAGCGGGCCGGGGAGCCGGAACGTGGCGGCGGTCATCAGCGTGCCGAGCCGGATCCGGGTGGTGTCGCGGGCCAGCCCGGCGAGCGTGGTCCAGGCGTCGGTCGGGCCGGGGTCACCGCTCACCGAGCCCATCTTCAGGTAGTGGTCGGAGCGGAAGAACGCGGCGAAGCCGGTCTCCTCCGCGCGCCGGGCCACGGCGAGGAGCTGGTCGTACGTGGCGCCCTGCTGGGGTTCGGTGAAGATCCGCAGTTCCATGCCCCGAGCATATGGAGCCGGCCGGGGCGGGGCAGCGCGACCTGCCATTCCTTGCCGAGCATATAACCGATGAGGCATATTGAAGGCGTGACAGTCGACGCTTTCGCCGTGCTGGCCGAGCCCTCCCGGCGCCGCATCCTGGACCGGCTGCGCCGGACCGAGAGCAGCGTCGGCGAGCTGGTGGACGCGCTGGGCATGAGCCAGCCGGCCGTCTCCAAGCATCTGCGCGTGCTCCGCGACGCCGGCCTGGTCACCTGCCGTACTGCCGCGCAGCGGCGGATCTACCGGGTCGACACCGCGCCGCTACGAGCAGTCGACGACTGGCTCGAGCCCTACCGGTCGATGTGGACCACGCATCTCGACGCCCTGGAACGCCATCTCGACAGTCAGGAGTGACAGATGGACCGCGCCACGTTCCGCCCCGGCCCACTCGCCCGGGTGAGGCTGACACCCGAAAGCGAACTGGTCTTCGTCCGCGACCTGCGGCACCCGCCGGAAACCGTGTGGGCCGCGCTCACCGACCCGGATCGGCTCGCCGAGTGGGCGCCGTTCCTGGCCGACCGTGACCTGGGCCGCCCCGGCGACGCCGTACTCAGCGCCGTCGACGGCGACCAGAGCTACCCGGCGCCGGCCCGGGTGCTGCGCGCCGACCGGCCGCACCTGCTGGAGTACACCTGGGGCGACGACCTGCTGCGCTGGGAGCTGGCCGCCAACGGCGACGGCACCACGCTCACGCTGCGGCACCGGGTCGGCGGTCCCGACCTCGCCCCGATGACTGCCGCCGGCTGGCACATCTGCCTCGACGTCGCCGCGCATCTGCTCGACGACGACCCGGTCGGCCCGATCCGGGGCGCGGAGGCGAAGGACTTCGGCTGGGCGGACCTGCGCGACGCGTACGCCGAACGCCTGAACCGCGACTGACGACTGCGGTCACCCGGTCCGGCGGCGCAGCCACCCGGCGGCGCCGCCGACAAGCGTCGTTCCGATGGTGGTGCCGATCGCCACCAGCGCCGCCCCGACCGCCCACAGGCCGGTGTCGTCGGTCGAGGCGGCGTGCACCGCCCACGGAACGGTGAACGCCACTGTCATCACGGTCGCCACCAGCCAGATGTTCAGCCACCAGCCGGCGACGGCGGCCAGCGCGCCCAGGGTCAGCACCGCGGCGGCGACCTGCCAGACCGCGTACGGCCCGCTCATGTCGCCGGTCTGCGGGTCCACGGTCCAGCCGGACTCCCAGCTCAGCCAGGCCACCCAGGCGCCGGCCGTGGCCAGCGCCAGGAACAGACCGCCGAGCAGCGTACGTCTCGTCGTCACGCCTTCGATCCTGCCCGGCCGGCGGGGCTGGCGAATGAGCACGCGTACTCGATTTCGCCGCCGCGCACACGGCGGTGTGCGCGGCGTGTGCGCCCGGTGCCAGCGGCCCCGGCCATCGTCGGCGTCATGAGTTACGCATTCGAAGCGGAGGGCCTGGTCAAGCGGTTCGGTACGACCACCGCGCTGGCCGGGATCGACCTCGCCGCACGCCGGGGGACCGTGCTGGGGGTGTTGGGGCCCAACGGCGCCGGCAAGACCACTGCGGTACGGATCCTCGCCACGCTGTTGCGCCCGGACGGGGGGCGCGCGACTGTCGGCGGCTACGACGTGGTCACCGACGCCGCCCGGGTACGGCGGCTGATCGGGCTGACCGGCCAGTACGCCTCGGTGGACGAGGACCTGACCGGCACCCAGAACCTGGTGCTGATCGGCCGGCTGCTCGACCTGAGCCGCCACGAGGCGCGGGCGCGGGCGGCGGAGCTGCTCGCCTGGTTCGGCCTGACCGACGCGGCCGGACGCCCGGCCAAGACGTACTCCGGGGGTATGCGCCGCCGCCTGGACCTGGCCGCGAGCCTGGTCGGCCGGCCGGAGGTGATCTACCTGGACGAGCCGACGACCGGGCTGGACCCGGCGAAGCGGGAGGAGATGTGGGGCGTGGTCCGCTCGCTCGTCGACGACGGGTCGACGGTGCTGCTGACCACGCAGTACCTGGACGAGGCCGACGCGCTCGCCGACGAGATCTCGGTGATCGACCACGGCCGGGTGATCGCGCACGGCACGCCGGGCGAGCTGAAGCGGATCGCCGGCAGCCAGACGATCGTGGTCCGGCCGACCGATCCGGGCCGGATCGGCGCGGTCGCCGAGATCCTGCGCGCCGCCACCGGGACCGATCCCGAGCTGCCCCGGCCGGGCGTGCTCACCGTGCCGGTGGACGACGACACCCCGTTCACCGCTGTGGTCCGCCGGCTCGACGACGCCGGCATCGGAGTGGTCGAGCTGGCGCTGCGGCTGCCCAGCCTCGACGAGGTGTTCTTCACGTTGACCGGCCACGGCGCCGAGGAGCAGGCGGAGGTGGCGGCATGACCACGACGACCCGTACGGCGACGCCGCCGCCCCGGACCGGCACGCCCCGCGCCTCCGCCCGTCCGTTCGGGCTGGTCCGGCACAGTCTCGCGCTGGCCGGCCGCAGCCTGGTCAAGACGATCCGGACCCCGGAACAACTGCTCGACGTCACGCTCCAGCCGGTCGTCTTCGTGCTGATCTTCGTCTACCTGCTCGGCGGCGCGGTCGCCGGCTCGCAGCACGAGTACCTGCAGTTCCTGCTGCCCGCGATCATGGTGCAGACCGTGCTGTTCGCGTCCATCGCCACCGGCGTCAGCCTCAACACCGACGTCGAGAAGGGCGTCTTCGACAGGTTCCGCAGCCTGCCGATCGCCCGGTCCGCGCCGCTCGTCGGCTCGGTGGTCGGCGACCTGGTCCGGTTCGTGGTCTCCATCGCGGTGCTGCTGGGGTTCGGCTACGCGCTCGGCTTCCGGATCGGCACCGACCCGCTGTCCGCGCTCGCCGCCTGCCTGCTGACCATCGCGTTCGCGTTCGCGGTCAGCTGGATCGGCGTGCTGCTCGGGGTGCTGATGCGCAGCCCGGGCGCGGTGCAGGGCACGGCGTTCCTGCTGCTGTTCCCGCTGACCTTCGGCACCAACATGATGGTGCCGACGGACACGCTGCCCGGCTGGTTGCAGTGGTGGGTCGGGGTCAACCCGGTGGCCGACGTGATGGAGGCGGCCCGGGGTCTGATGATCGGCGGCCCGGTGGCCGGGCCGGTGACCCGGTCGCTGCTCTGGACCGTGGCGATCATCGCGGTGTTCGCGCCGCTCGCCGTCCGCGCCTACCGCCGCCGCGCCTGAGGGCGCCTCATCCAGCCGGGTCGCCGCCCACGAACGCGAGGGCGTCGGCCCGGCTGCGGCCGTTACCCCGGGCGTACGCGGCGGCGTAGCTCTCCTCGCCCAGCTCGGCGCGCAGCCGCTCGGCGAGCCGCTGCGCGTCGGGATTGGAGCGGTCCGGCCGCCCGCGCAGCGAGTCGGAGACGCCGAGCAGTTCGGCCGCGCGCTCGTACCGGCCATCGGCCACCGCCAACGCCACCCAGCCGACAGTGACGATCGCGACCACCGGCATGTCCCGGGCGGCGAGGCTGCGCGTGGTCGCATCGTCGAGACAGCGACGCGCACCCGGCAGGTCACCGCGGGCCAGCGCCAGATGGCCCGTCTCGGTCAGCAGCAGGGCACGGAACTGCGGGGCGGCCAACGGCGTCTCGTCCTGGCGGCGCGTCGCCTCGGCGAGGCACTCCTGCGCCTCGTCCAGCGACCCCTCGGAGCGGGCGATGCTGCCGAGCATCATCAGCCCGAACGCGCCGTCCCGGCCGTCCCGGTCGGTCACGAACCGGCGCAGTTCGGCCTTGGCGCCGGCCACGTCGCCGGAGCGGGCCCGGATGGCGGCGAGCCAGATCAGCTGGAAGCCGGGCTCGGAGGCCGGGTTGAGTTCCCGGGCCAGCCGCACCGACTCCTCCAGCGCCGCGGTCGCCGCCTCGAAGTCGCCGCGTTTGGTGAGCGCGTCGGCGTACTCGCTGAGCACGTGCGACAGGCTCATCCGCTCGCCGACCGCGCGCAGCTCCGCGGCGGCGTCGGTCAGGTCACGCAGCATGCCGTCGGCGTCGCCGTCGTTCTCCTTGAACTTGCCGCGTACCCCCAGCAGCGTGCCGTCGGTCCACGGGTCGGGATGCCCGCGCGCCCGGTCGATCGCCGCGATCCCGGCCGCCGTGTCGTCGTCGAAGATCGACAGCATCGGCGCGAGCAGCCCCACGATCGGATGCTTGGTCCCCTCCACCGCCCGCAGGGTCGTGGTCAGCTCGGCGATCTGCTCCGGCGTCGGCCCCCGCTCGCCGCCTGCCAGCTCCGAACCGATGCGGATGGCGAGCACCACCGCCCGCTCCTCCGCCGGGGCCGGGCCGGGCAGCGCCAGCGCGCGGGCCAGCACGTCACCGCCGATGCCGCCGTCGCCCCAGATCACCAGCGGCAACGCCAGCCCCGCGCCGATGCGCAGCGCGGTGTCGGCGTCACCGGCGTCGCAGGCGTAGTGCAGCGCGCCGACGATGTTCTCCCGTTCCGCCTCCAGCAGCCGCAGCCACGGCAGCTGACCGGCCGTGCGCAGGTGCGGCTCCGCGGTCCGGACCAGCTCCCGGAAGTACGCCGCGTGCGCGGCGCGCGCCCCGGCCGACGCCCCGGCGGCGGCGAGCCGTTCCAGCCCGTACTCCCGGATGGTCTCCAGCATCCGGAACCGCCCGTCGCCGACCACCTGGAGCAGCGACTTGTCCACGAGCGCGTCGAGCAGCGCGACGGCGGCCGGGCCGGCGACGCCGGCCGCCGAGTCGGCGGTGACCGACGCCGGGAAGACCGCGAGCCGTTCGGCGAGCTGCCGCTCGTCGTCGGTGAGCAGCCCCCAGCTCCAGTCCACCACCGCCCGCAGCGTGCGGTGCCGGGGCAGCGCGGTGCGGCTGCCGCCGGTCAGCAGCCGGAACCGGTCGTCCAGACCGGCCGCGACCTGCCGCGGCGACAGCGTCCGCAGGCGCGCCGCCGCGAGTTCGATGGCCAGCGGCAGGCCGTCGAGCCGCCGGCAGATCTCCACCACTGCCGCCACGTTCTCGCCGGTCACCGCGAACCCGGGCCGCACGGCGGCGGCCCGGTCGCGCAGCAACTGCACCGACGGGTACGCGAGCGCGTCGCCCGGCGTGGCGTCCGCCGGTGGCAGCCGCAACGGGGGTACGGGTTCCAGCACCTCGCCGACGATGCCGAGCGGCTCCCGGGAGGTGGCCAGCACGCGCAGCCCCGGACAGTGGCCGAGCAGGTCCTCGGCGAGCCGGGCGGCGGCCTCGACGACGTGTTCGCAGTTGTCCAGCACGATCAGCGTCTCGTCGGTGGCGATCGTGTCCACCAGGCGGCCGAGCGTGTCGCGGGCCGGCTGGCGTACCGGTTCCAGCTTCCGGTCCCGCCGCCCGAGCGTGTCGAGCACGGCCCGGGGCACGTCCGCCGGGTCGGTGATCGGTGCCAGCTCGACCAGCCACGCCCCGCCGGGTACGCCGTCGGCGAGCCGGCCCGCCGCCACGCTCGCCAGCCGCGTCTTGCCGGCTCCGCCCGGCCCGAGCAGGGTGACCAGCCGGTTGCCGGCGAGCAGCCCGGTGAGCCGGCGCAGGTCCTCGTCGCGCCCGACGAACGTGGTGAGCGCGGCCCGCAGGTTGCCCCGCGTCACGGCCGTCGGCTGCGGCGGGGCCGCCTCGCCGCGCAGCAGCTCCAGGTGCGCGGCCCGCAACTGCGGCGACGGGTCGACGCCCAGCTCGTCGGCGAGCCGCTGCCGGATCCGCTCGTACGCGGCGAGCGCCTCGGCGGGCCGCCCGGCGGCGGCGAGCGTACGCAGGTGCAGTTCGGCCAGCCGCTCCCGCAGCGGATGCGCGGCGGTCAGCTCCTCCAGCTCGGCGACCAGCAGTTCCGGCCGCCCGGCGCGCAGCTCCGCCTCGATCCGGTCCTCCTGCGCGGTGAGCCGCAGTTCCGCCAGCCGCGCCACCGCTGCCGCCGCGTACGGCGCGTCGGCGACCTCGGCCAGCGCCGGCCCCCGCCACAGCGCGAGCGCGTCGCGCAACGTCGTCCGCGCCGTCGCCGCGTCCCCGTCGCGCAGCGCCGCCCGCCCCTGCCGGGTCAGCCGCTCGAACCGCCCGGCGTCCACGTCGTCCGGGTCCAGGTCGAGCCGGTAGCCCGCCGGGCTGCTGCGTACCCCGAGCCCGGGCACCGCCCGGCGCAGCCGCGACACGAGCGTCTGCACCGCGTTGGCGGTGTCGGTGGGCGGCTCGTCGCCCCAGAGCGCCTCGGCCAGCGCGGGTACGCTCACCGGCCGGCCCGGGTCCAGCGCGAGGCGGATCAGCAGCGCCCGCAGCCGCGCCCCGGCGACGTCGAGCGGCCGGTCGCCGTCGCGGACCTCAAGCGGCCCGAGGATCCCCACCCGCACCATGCCACTCTCTCACCCGCCGGCGAACCGATGGTGGCAAGATCGCGGGCGTGACGAGTGTGTCCCGCCCGCTGCCACGGCTCGTGGGGCCGGAGGCGTTCGCGGACGTCCCCGCCGACCGGCTCCTGGCGGTGCTGGAGGCGGTCACGATGGTCCTCACGCTCCCCCACCGCGCCGCCGAGCGGGTGGACGCGCTGGTGGTGGCCACCGGCCAGGGCGAGGACTGGCGTCTCACCGACGCGATCCGCGCCTGGGAGACCGGCCCGGCGCTGCGGCACCTGCTGGTGGCGAACACCGACTCGGCCGAGCGGACGTACCGCCCGCTCACACTGGACCGGCTGCGCGGACTCGGTCTGCGCCGGGTCGACGGGGTCGTGCTCCAGGCCGAGCCGGTCACCGGCACCGGCCGGCAGGCCACCTGGGTCGTGGAGCAGGTACGGGCGCTGGGCATCGGCAGCGTCGCGCTCGTCGTCTCGCCGTACCACCTGGTCCGGGTCTATCTCACCGTGCTGCGGGCCTGCGACGACGCCGGCCTGCGGATCCCGATGGTGCCGCTACCAGTGGCTGTCGCACCGGACGCCCCGGTGCCGGAGACCGGCGCGGCCGGGTACGACCTGGTGGCCGGCGAGGTCAGCCGTCTGCTCCGCTATCCCGGCCAGGGGTGGATCGCCACCCCGGAACGGCTACGCGACTACCTGCGCTGGCTCTGGTCCGAGCACCACCCTCTGCTCACCGGCGCCTGAAGGTTCCCCGGCGGGCTACGCGTCGGGGATCCGGACGGTGAGCACCCGGGTGAGGACGCGGAAACCGGCCGCGTCGTACATCCTGCGGGCCGGGTTGCCGTCGACCACCGACAGGCCGACGGACGGCAGCCCCGCCTCCCGCGCCCCGCGCAACGCGTGGACGAGCAGCGCCCGCCCGAACCCGCGCCGCTGTGCCCGGGGCGCGACACCGAGGTTGAGGATCCAGACGCAGTCGTCGTCGGTCCACGGCACCGGCCCGGCGCACAGCACGTGCCCGGCGCTGCGGCCGTCCGGGTCGATCAGCCGGGCCGAGGCGGGCACCAGGGGCGGCACCGGCTCACCGGTGTCGAACATCGCCCGCACCTGTTCGGTGTCGCTGGGCTGCCAGCGGCCGTCCGGGTGGTCCGGGCCGTACGCCGCGTCCAGCCCTGCGGCGAGGTCGTCGTCCCAGCCGGGGGCGCCGAGCGACCAGCCGTCCGGCAGCGCCACCGGCTCGGGCACGTCGGTCAGGTCGTGCCGCATGTCAGTGGCGGCCCGGCTCAGCTTCAGCCCGTCGGCCACCAGCGCCGCCGCCAGCGCCTCGTCCGGCGTCTCCAGCCGATGCCCGGCGAGGTCACGCCGCACCTGCGCGACGAGCCGGGTGAACGGCGCCCCGGGTAGCGCCCGGACGTCGGCCGCGACCCGCGTGCCGTCGTCGTCCCGCAGCCGCATCCGGGCCAGCGGCACGTCGTCGGCATCGAACAGCAGCGAGTCGTCAGGGGCGTCGGGGTGCGGTAGTACCGGCATTCGCGGCAGCGTACCCGGCGCGCCCCGCCCCCGCTTCCCCGCCGATCTTGGAGTTGTGGTGCCTGAATCGCCCTACTCGGTGACATTTGTCAACCGCCACAACTCCAAGATCGGCGTCGGGCGGGACCGGCGAGCGGTGGGAGGCGCCTAGGGTTGGGGGGTGAGCAGGGTCGATCGGGGCAGCAGGACGATCGGGGCCGCGCCGGCAGCGGTGTACGGGGCGCTCGTGGATCGAGCGGCCCTGGAGGCTTGGTTGCCGCCGGACGGGATGCGCGGGCGGATCGAGCGGTGGGATCCTCGGCCCGGTGGCGGGTTCCGGATGGTGCTCACCTATCTCGATCCGGCGGGCAGCCCGGGCAAGACGTCGGACGCCACCGACGTGGTCGACGTCGGGTTCGCCGAACTCGTACCGGCGCGCCGGGTCGTGCAGACCGCCGTGTTCCAGGCCGACGACCCCGCGTACGCGGGCACCATGACCATGACCTGGCACCTCGCGGCGGCCGGCGACGGCACCGAGGTGACGGTCACGGCCACCGGCGTACCACCGGGCATCGACCAGGCGGTGCACGAGGAGGGCATCGCGTCCTCGCTGGCGCACCTGGCCGCGTACCTCGAACCGGGCGGCTGACCTCGGCGGACGCCGGGATTGGCGGCGGTTTTTGCGGGTAGCCGCCGGCGGTGACCGGGCAGCGGGAGGGGCGCGGCGGCCGGCGGGGGTCGTCGCGGCGCGCCGGCCTGGACGCGGAACGGTTCGACGAGGCGTGGGAGCGCGTGAACGAGCGCGGCCGGGCCGCCGGGCGGGACCGGATGCAGCAGCTGCGGGTCAAGTCCGTACTCGCCGTGCAGGCCGGGCTGGCGGCGGCGCTGGCCTGGGCCGTCGCGCGCTGGGTCACCGGCATGCCGAGCCCGATCTTCGCCCCGGCGGCCGCGGTCGCGGTGATCACCTCGTCGTTCGGACGGCGCCTCTCCAACACCGTCGAGCTGCTCGCCGGGGTGACGCTCGGCATCATCGTGTCGGACCTGCTGATCGGTGCCGTCGGCGCCGGGGTGTGGCAGACCGGCGTGATCGTCGCGGCGTCCGTCCTGGTCGCGCTGGCATTGAGTACGCGGGGCGGGATCGTGGGCAACGCCAGCGGTACGGCGGTGCTGCTCGGCGCGCTCTCCTCGTCCCGGCACACGCTGGAGTTCCCCCGCTTCGTGGACGCGCTGATCGGCGGCGGCGTGGGCCTGGTGGTGACGCTGCTGCTGGTGCCGATCAACCCGCTGCGGGTCATGCGGCGGGTGGCCGCGCCGACGTTGCGGCAGCTCGCCGACCAGCTCGCGGCGACCGCCACCGCCCTACGGCGACGCGACCACGAACTGGCCGACCGGGCGCTGAGCCGGTCGCAGGCGATCGGCACGGACCTGGGCCGGTTCTGGGACGTCTTCGGCGGCGCGAAGGAAACCGTCGACCTCGCCCCGGCCCGGTGGCCGAGGCGGCAATCCGTTCAGCATTACCAGCTCGGCGCGCCGGACGTGGACCAGGCGGTCTGGAACACCCGGGTGCTGGCCCGGCGGGCCGTGGTGCTGATCGAGGACGGGGAGCCGATCCCGGAGAGCCTGCCGGACGCCGTGGAGGCGCTCGGCGCGGCGGTGCACGCCGTACAGGAGGAGGTTCTCGCGGACCAGGGTCCGGAGGACGCCCGCCGGCACGCGCTGAGCGCGGTGGCGGCGGCGACGCGCGCGGAGCTGGCCGGGACCGGGCTGTCCGGCACGGTGATCGTGGGGCAGGTCCGGACCGCCGCGAGCGACATCCTCCAGGCGACCGGGATGGAGCGGGAGGAGGCGCTGCGGCGCATCCGGGAGGTGGCCGCCGCGCAGTCGTGACCCGGTCAGTCGTCCCCGCGTACGCGGGCGTGCAGGTGCATGTCGTGCCGTCCGTCGTCGTGCACGGCCGCGCTGCGCTTGGTGCCCTCCAGCCGGAACCCGGCCTTGACCGCCACCCGGCACGACGCGACGTTGCCGGTCGAGTGGTCCAGCCAGAGCCGGTGCAGCCGGCCGTCCGCGAGCGCCCACGCGCTCAGCGCCCGCAGCGCGCCGGAGGCCACGCCGGTGCCGCGGGCGGCCGGAACCACCCAGTACGCGCACGCGGCCTCGCCGTCGTCGAGGTTGACGCCGCCCAACGTCATGCGCCCCACCACCTCGTCGCCCCGGGTCACCGCCCAGCTCGCGCCCGTCTCCTCCTGCCACGATCGACGGGAGTGGGCGAACCACTGGAGGACCTGCTCCGGCGACGCGGGCCGGCGGGTGTGCCAGCGGCGGATCTCCGGATCCTGGTACGCGGCCAGGACGGTCGGCGCGTCCCCGTCCGCCCAGGGGCGCAGGACCAGGCCGCCCTCGGCGGGCAACGTCGGTTGCGGGCCGGCGGCCAACGTACCGGCGGGAACGGCGGGCGGTGTGGACACCTGAAAGCGCATGCCCGACTCTCCCCCGCCGACCACCCCACATGTCAATCGGGTTCAGATCGGCACGTGCGAGGGTCCACGCGTCACGTGGCCGCTCGGCTAGGGTGCGCTGGTGGCAGTGACGGCAGCGGGCGTCTTCCGGCGTACGCCGCGGGAACGGCCTGGGTGTGCCGGGACACCTACCCGGACCGGCCGATCGGCGTCGCGGGGTTGCGGTTCGCGGGTCAGAGCCAGGTCTTCCACGTGTACGCGACCTGGGCGGGCTGGGCGTTCGACCACGCCGGGTGGAACCGGGAGGCGCACCTGCTCGCCATCACCGCATGCCGCACCAGTACTAGGGTGATCCGCTCCCCCCGCGCCCGCGACTACGTGAACCGGCATCCCCCGCCGGTGAGCAGGTAGGCGACCCGTATCAGCGCCGGCGCACGGCTCGCCACGAACTCGGCCAGCACCGCCCGTTCGTCCTCGTCCACCGCACCGCCCTCGTCTCCTCGTTCACCAGTGACAGACGCGCGGGCACGCCGCCGCTATCCCGGAATCGGCGAGAATCCTGCTCAGGGCCTCGCCTACACTGCGCCGCGTGGACCAGGCCGCACCGCACACCGTCGCCTCGATCGCGCACGACCTGCGCACGCTCGGCGTCACCTCCGGTGACGTCCTGCTGCTGCACTCGTCGTACCGGAGTCTCGGGTTCGTCGCCGGGGGCACCCACGCGGTGGTGCTGGCGCTGCTGGAGGCGCTCGGTTCGGAGGGCACCCTCGTGGTGCCGACGCACACGCCGGAGAACACGGATCCGGCCGGGTGGCGGCATCCGCCCGTACCGGAGGCGTGGTGGCCCGTCATCCGCGAGCACACCCCGGGCTTCGACCCGGCGCGCACGCCGAGCCGGTGGATGGGCGCCGTCGCCGAGACGGTACGCACCTGGCCGGGCGCCCGCCGCAGCGACCATCCGCAGGTGTCGTTCGCCGCGCTCGGCGCGCACGCCGCCGATGTCGTGGACGGACACCGCCTCGACGACGCGCTGGGCGAGGGCTCACCGCTGGGCGCGGTCTACCGGCTCGGCGGCAAGGTGCTGCTGCTCGGCTGCGAACACAGCTCCAACACCTCGCTGCACCTGGCGGAATGGCGGCAGGCGTCGCCGCCGCGGGCGGTGACGGGTTCGGCGGTACGGCTGCCGGACGGAACGAGCCGGTGGACCACGTGGACCGACGTCGTCACCGACGAGGACGACTTCGACCGGCTGGGCGCCGACTTCGAGGCCACCGGCGGCGCGACGGTCGGCCGGGTCGGCAGCGCGACGGCCAGGCTGATGCGCCAACGCGCCCAGGTCGACTTCGCGACCGCGTGGATGGCCACCAACCGCACGGGCTGATCGCCGTCCCCGTCCGCCGCCCGGACTCGCACGACGGACGAGGCGCTCGACTCACGCGGGGCGTTGTTCGTTCTCCTCGCCAGGAGGACGCTGGCGGAGCGGCTCGGTCGTGTGGCCTTCGGACGGCGGCGGCATCAACAGCGCGGTCGGGTCCGCACCCGACGGTACAGCGGGTCCACTCAACGCCGCGGGCGCGTCGGGATACGCGGCGCCGCTGTGTTCCCGCAAGTGCTCGCGGAGTTGGGAGATCATCCTGTCCACGGAGGACGGCTCCGTCACACCCTGGATACCCATCGCCTCGTTGGGCGCGATCCCCAGCCAGAGGTCGACAGCCACCCGGCCGGAGACGAGCAGTTTGATGATCTGGCGCTGCGTGTAGTGCCCGAACTGTGCACCCATGTTCGGCCCGTTGCCGATGGCTCCCGAGAAGACCCCGCCGCTGTTGCCGTCGGAGCCGGGTTTCCACTGCTCGTTGAAGACGCTCACCCGGTCCGCGGACGTCTCCATCCCGTCCACGTTGCCGAGCGCGTACTCCTTCGTGGAGTCGCGGATCGTGAACCCGGTGGCGATGTCGAGCACGCACTCGTACACCGGCAGGCGCCAGTTCGACATGTAGACGATCATGATCTTGTACGCGGAGTAGCGGAGTTTGCCGTCCCGTCCCCTGTTCCAGTGGAACGGGAGAACCGAGAACAGCTCGGGGATTCCGTAGAAGACGAGATAGGGC
This sequence comes from Micromonospora sp. NBRC 110037, assembly GCF_001652995.1. NCBI lineage: Bacteria > Bacillati > Actinomycetota > Actinomycetes > Micromonosporales > Micromonosporaceae > Micromonospora > Micromonospora sp. NBRC 110037. Next base: position 79,890 of record NZ_BBVA01000009.1, on the reverse strand, counting down.
TGCCTGCCCTGGGAAAGCTCGGTGGGGTGGATGTTCAGCCGCCGGTAGCCCATCTGCGCGATGGCTTCCTCGGCCCCGTACAGCCAGGCGTCCATCTCCTGATCGGTCGCCCGGGGATAGGCGCGCCGGCGCGCCTCCGCATAGTTCAAGAGCCCGATGAGCCCCAGGACGACGAGCACGGCGCCGCCGACCCCACAGAGGAATCCGAGACAGATCGCCGCGTCACCGACGGCGAACATCACCAGGGCCATCAGCAGGAGTCCGCCACCGAATGCCAGCTTGACGTACTGGGCTACCGGCGTGGACGGTTCGGGCGCGAAATACTTGCCGGCTCGCTCTGCGCGTTGTTCAGGATGCATCAGATCCCCTGGTTTCGGCTGAGCCCCTGCCAGGTCGGGCACTCGACAGCAGGAACGTGGTTGATGATCTCGCGGGCGCGATCACTGCGGACGCCCGACAGCGCCGCCTGAAGGCCGCGCAGCCTGGAACGGTCGGTCGGAATGCCACGGATTTCGTAGTAGTCTTCGATGATCAGCGCCCAGAGGGCTCGCAAATGGTTGCTCGTATAGCCGGGCTCGATCTGAATGCCGATCTGCAGCAGATTCTCCATCGCCCGGATCACCTCGTACCGGTACCCGCCGGGGCGTCGGCCGCCGAGAGCGGCCAGCACCCGGTAGTAGTAGACATCGACTTCGCGTGGATACATGTTCACGAGCGTGTTGAAGCGCTCCAGGGCCCGCGCGTACGCCCCATTGTTGAGAGCAGCGACCGCCTCGACGAATTCCGGGTCGACGCGGATCTGCTCCGGGAGCAGGTCCGCCAACGGCGGCCAGGCCTCAGCCAGCGTGGCGAGCGGGATGATCCACGAGATCCGCAGGCTCTTGTCCATGTCGGCGGTCGAAACCATGCCGACGACGCGGCCCGACGTGACGTCGACAACGGGGCCGCCGCTGTATCCGCGCTGGATCTGGCCGTCGAATCCGGGCAGACCGTTCACCTGGATGAGCTTCCCGGTCTCATCAGGCCCGATGACCTGGACCCGGGTCCGCTGACCGCGGTCGTCCGCCGCCGAATACTGTTCCGGAAAGCCGAGCGCGTCGAGCGGCGTCTCCGGCCGCGGCGGCGCACTGGGCCCGAGCGGCGCCGCAGGCCAGCTCTCCGGCACGTCGACGACTGCCACGTCGGTCCCGTCGTACCGGCCCGGACTCCAGCCCGGCACCGCGTAGCGGGTGGAACAGACCTGGCCCGAGCCCCAGCCCCCCGGCGCCTCCGCCCAGCACCGGACCCGGCCCTCGACCACGTGAGCGCACGTGAGGGCCACGCCCGGCGCCACGACGAATGCGGTTCCCAGCACCTCCGACGGAGCACCATCATTCGTCGTGGCTCGGATCCGCAGCCGCCAGGGTTCAGAGGAGGTGATCATTTCGGTGCGGAGTCTTCCCGTCGCCAGACCAGTTCGACACCGAGGTTTCCTTCGTACGCGGTCTTCGCGATGACGGCGTTCATCTCAGCCGTCATCTTCACCGCGAAGGTGAGCTTGACCTCGCTCGGCCCCAGGTCCTCGCGGAACACGCGCATGGCCTCCAGAGCCGCCGCGCGTACGCTCCGAAGGGACTCTTCGAAGGATCTCGGTTCGGTACGACCGCTGCGGCCCACCGGTCCGATGCCGGCGCTCTCGCCACGAATATCCAGGTCCTGGCCATTGACCTCGATGAGGACCGGATCCGCTCCATGCACCGCGAATTGCCTGGTAACTGGCACAGCACTCCTTCGGACGGAAGGAAAAAGAGGTCAGCGGGACAATGCAGACGACGCGACAATGCGTCGAGGATCGACCGGCAGCACACCCGCAACTTGCGAGGATCGTTCAACCGGCTTGAAAAAGATCCTGGCGTTCGCGCACTGATGCCAGGATCAGGCATTCGGCCGGTTCGGATGTCAGCAACACGACTTCTGGTCGAATATCGCGCTCTACTGAGGACTGGGCCGATGCCTTACGGCATCTCGCATCGATCACTACTCCTGGTGGACCCCTGCGGACTGGACGCGGACTAGCAGGCAGACTTCTGGACGAAGGTCTCGCGTTCCCCGGTGTCCGGGTCGTCGGCCCAGTGCCACAGGCTCACATTCCCTCGCCAACTGCGCCGCGTATCCAGCTCAAGGCTTACCTTGGCATCCTTCATCGTCAGGATTAGATGGCCGTCCGCTGCCAGGTCACCCGGGCGCAGCTGGCCGCTCCCGGAAACCGTGTCGTTCGGACCGAACACGGCCGCAGAGACCGTGAAGGAACGGTCTGGCTCGATCTTGACGACCCCACCCTGCCGGGACTGGAAAACGCCGCACAGAGCGTCGATGCGGACCGGCCACAGTGACCTCCAGGCCAGGGCACACGGCAGCAGCGCGATCAGTAGGCCGACGGCCACAAGCAAGACCTTTCGCCTGCTCACGCCCGTCTCCTGTCGATGTCCGCCGTCGGCATGGCCGGCGCCGCTTCCGCCTTCATCCCGGCAGCGTAGGCGGTGATGCCGCCAACCATTCCTCGCCTCAGCTCATCTCCGCGGTGGGTCCGCACATCGCGGAACTGGCCCGCGTCTAGCTGGTCGGGCTGCCGCAGGCTCAGATGGGCGGCATCGAACGCACCCGCCCTCGGGTACGGTGACGCTTCACGAGTCGTGCCCTTACCGGTGATGGCCTCGCCGTTCAGGAGGTGACGCGCGTGAGAAGGACCAGCCGCATGGTGTGGTGGCCGCTCAGCATCTTCCTGATGGCGGCGCCGGCAGCCTGTACGTCCTCAAGCGGTACCGGCCAGGGTGGGGCCAGACCACCCACGCCAACTGCGTCTCTGGGCACCGACCCCAGCGCGACCCCGTCAGCTGACGTGGGCGCCGGGCAGGAGTCGTGCACCAAATCGGTCGATACGATCACGGAACCGCCGGCGGGTTATCGGCTCGTGGGAGAGGACGTCGCGGTACCTGCCCGGCCGGTGCTTCAAGTAGCGGAATCGGGGCAACCGGACCCGGCAGCCCGGCTGTTCGCCAAATGGGGCCTGGTCGTACGCGGCGGCGCAGTGGTCGATCTTCGGGTGGCATCCGGCTGGGAGGACAAGGCGCGTCTCGGATGGGGCTCGTCAGTGGTGCCGGCCGTGAGCGCCCACGTGCGCGCCTGCGCACCTGTCGATGACCGACCTCAGTGGCTGGCCTTCGTCGGCGGCACGTGGGTTGCGCGGCCGGCCTGCCTACCGCTCACCATCACGTCGCGGGGGCAGACGGCGCACGTACAACTAGGTGTCGGTGTCCCCTGCGACGGAACCACGCCGCCGAGTTCGTAGGAATCCTGAGCTTGAGGCTTACTTGTCTAGGCCTCGAGCGTGGTGGGCATGCCGAAGGCGGCGACGTGACGGGCACCGATGAAGGCGTTGCTTTCTACGATCTTCCCGTTCTCGATCCGGAGTACGTCGACGACCAACGCCTCGTAGTGCCGGCTGCCGGGCCGGCGGAGATAGTTGATCAGTGCCGGGCGCCCGTTGGCCGAGGTGGGGAAGGTACGCCAGTCGAGCGGTCGGCCGAGGAACTCCGCGGCCGCGTCGATCCCGACGACCGGCGGCTCGGGCGGCATCGTGATCCGTACGTCCTCGGCGAGCAGTTCCCGTATCGTCTCCGGGTCCTTCGCGTCGGCGTAGCGGCGCAGGATCTCTTCGTCCTCACTGGTGAGCTGCGGGCGGCGCCATTCCTTCGGGTCCGACGGAGCGCGCCCCCGGAGGGTGTGGCGGGCCCGCTGGAGGAGGCTGTTGACGGCCGCTACGGCGGTGTCGAGCGCGACGGCGATCTCCTGCGGCGTCCAGCCGTGGACGTCGCGCAGCACGAAGGCCGCCCGCTGCCGCGGCGGCAGGTACATGAGCGCCGCGATCACGGCCAGCTCGACGGTCTCCCGAGCGGCGAGACCGGCCTGCGCGTCGTCGGCCAGCAGGGCGTCGGGATAGGGACCGAGCTCGGTGGACCACTCCAGCGGATCACCGTACGGCACCGTCCGGTGACCGGCCGCCTTGCGGCTGTCGAGGAAGACGTTCGTGGCGATCCGGTACAACCAGGTGCGCGCCGACGCCCGACCCTCGAAGCGGTGGCGAGCCTGCCAGGCACGCAGGAAGGTCTCCTGCACCAGGTCGTCCGCGTCGGTGACGTTCCCGACGAGGCGGTAGCAGTGGAGGTGCAGCTCACGCCGGTGCTCGTCGAAGGCGCGCTGCAGCCAGACCGCCTGCTCGTCAGGCGAGTCGGACATGTGATTTCCCCGGGGCTGAGTGGTGCTCACAACCGTACTGACGACCGCGGACCGCATCCGTCATCGGTCACCGATGACACTCGCCGACTCGGTCGTCTGTACCTGTGACCGATCCCCACTCCACGAAGGAGACAGCCATGACGGCAACCCCCGCGTCCAGCGCCGCCGCGCCCCCGGTCGTCGACCGGGAGACCTGGCTGCGCAAGCGCGACGAACTGCTCGTACGGGAGAAGGCCCACACCCGCGAAGGAGACGCGATCGCAGCCGCTCGTCGTCAGCTACCGATGACCTTGATGCCGACGGTGACGGTGCGGGGCCCGGGCGGGGACACCCCACTGGTGGAGGTGTTCGAGGGCCGCCGGATGCTCATCGCCTACTTCCATATGTGGCACGACGGCAATCCGTACGAGCATCAGTGTGAGGGGTGCACCTTCTCGACCTGTCACATGCAGACGCTGGACTACCTGCATGCTCGGGACGTCACCTACGCCGTCTTCTGCGAGGGTCCCTACGACGAAAGCGCCCCGTTCGCGGAGTTCATGGGCTACCGGTTCCCCTGGTATTCGGCGAAAGACTCCGACCCGGCTCTGGCCGACGGTCGTCACTTCGGGTTCATCGCGTGCTACCTGCGCGACGGCGACAAGGTCTACGAGACCTACTGGACCACCGGGCGGGGCGTGGAGGCGTTGACGACCACCTACCACGCTCTGGATCTCACGGTGTACGGCCGGCAGGAGAACTGGGAGAACTCGCCTGAAGGCTGGCCGCGGGTCGCCGGGCACCCGTGGCGTCTCGACGGCCGCCCCACCGCGCAATGGTCGCGCCCCGGCGTCGCACCGCGATGACGTCCTGATCGTAGTTGAGCTGGGGAAACGGCTGGTGGGGCGGGCGGGTTTCGATCCCGCCACCGAGGAATCATGAGATCAAGATGGGCGACCCAGCGACCTGCCTGAATGGGGCTCTCACCAGCGGAAACACCTCTCGATATCTCTCACCACTCCCCCAGAGGCGGTCGGCCTCTTGCGGACTGGGTGCGAACTGCCCGCAAGCCTCTCGTCCCGCAAGAGGCGGCTACCCATCGAGCGCCTTCTGCCCCGCCGACAGCTCCTGTCGAAGCCGTCCCACCTCATCAGGTGGGGCGTCCGGGAATCTGGGCACTGCTTCAGCGATTCCCTCCACCGCCTCCTCACCGATCACCTGACTGATGGCATCCCATAGGACCCTTCGCGCCCGAGACGCTTGAGGGCCGATCAGCCACTCGTCGATGAAGCGGTCGACGGTCTCGGCGTCTGCATGGCCGCCTGCCATCCTTGAACCGATCCGGTCAATCGAGCGGGTGAGGCACTCAAGGAAGCGAGCTACCTCAATCGCCCGGTCAAGTGGGACGGTCACCGTTGATTCGTCGCGGTTCACATCCAAGGCTGCCCCTCTGGATCAAGATGCCGTCGCAGACCGTCCAGATCCTCGACGGATAGCCGCCAGTCTGCCCCCGTCCCCCGGATAGGTGCCAAAAACTGCGGTGCCCGGTTGGGGTCAAGGATGGCTGTAGGCCATCGGCATACCGACGCGCAGCGCCCTTGATGCCGGGCGGGTGGCGTAGAGGATCGGGCACCCGGGGACGGTTCACGCCCTGGTCCTCATCGTCGTCAAACCGCATTCGGCGACCTACGAGAGGCCGGGGGCAAGCAGCTCCGCTGCGCGGCAGCCGATCGCCCCAACCTCAACTGGGAGCGACGCCTACGCCGATCGTCCCGCCTCACAGCCCTTCAAGCCCTTGGTAGGCCCCGTCAGCGTGGCCGGCCGGCCAGGCCGATGCCGGCGCTTGCGCCGCCAGCAGGCCGCCTTGATCCTAAAGAGGCCAATTCGGCAGTTCGCGGTGTAGAACTCTTGTCTTCCGTCGGCTGATGCGCGACACCCGTCCGCCAACTGATCGGCGACACCTACGCGCTGGTCGCGGCATGAGCGAGCGTCAGCGATGATGGCGCGACCGTTCAGATGGGGAAACGATGACGACACGACCGACTCTGTTCCTGACGGTAGGACTGCCAGGCACCGGGAAGACCACAGAAGCGCGGCGCATAGAAGTCGAGGAGCAGGCTCTTCGCCTCACGAAGGACGAGTGGGTAAAGGCCCTGTACGGCCTCGCGAACCCGCCGTCGGCCTCGGACGTGATCGAAGGACGGCTCATCGAGATTGGGCTGCGCGCCCTCAATCTCGGCATCAACGTCGTCATCGACTTCGGTCTCTGGGGTCGAGATGAGCGCTCCGCGCTACGGCAGGCAGCTGCCGACCTCGGCGCGGCGGTGGAGATGCGCTACTTCGAACTCCCACCGGCCGAGCAACGGAGACGACTCGACCAACGCCAAACCGAAGAGCCGCACACGACGTGGCACATGTCCGACGAGGAACTCGACAGGTGGGCTGCCCTCATCAGCATCCCGACCGAAGGGGAACTCGACGGCAGTGAACCCGTCGACTGCCCGCCGGAAGAATTCGCGACGTGGGAGGACTGGCGCAGGCATCGCTGGCCACCGTCGGTCCCCTGACACCAAGGATTCCGAACCAACCACCCATCGGCAGACCGCACGTCCCGACGCCCACTGATGTGCCCCGGTGACGAGCTGGTGTTCACATCCCCAACGGGCGAGGTGTTGCGTAACAACAACTTCCGTCGCCGGGTCTTCGACCGGGCTTCGGCGTCGATCGAGCTTGCGAACCGGACGCCGCACGAGCTGCGGCACAACGGCGGCCAGTGTCGCGGTGGCGGAGGGGCCAATGTGAAGGCGGCCATGACCTCGACGCAGTGCACCCGAGCCGTCGGCACCATGGCTGAGCTGGAGAAACGGCTTGGTGGGGCGGGCGGGGTTCGAACCCGCGACCGAGGGATTATGAGATCAAGATGGGCGACCCGGTGACCTGCCCGAGTGGGCTCCTACCAGCGGAAACACCTCTCGACGTCTCTCACCACTCCCCCACCGTCCGTCGACCTCTTGCGGACTGGATGCGGACTGCTCCCCGCCACGAGAACGGCGCTCGCCAGACCTGCATTGCAAAGATCAAGCCCGCTGTCGGCCAGTATCGGTGACCGCCATTGACCTGCTCGTCATGTCGCCTTTGGTCGGCCTCCGACCGGGCAGGTCGGCCGGCTTGGCTGTACGGATGGCTGTACGGCCATCGGTGATGGCAAAAAGTGGCGCGCGTGACGTAGCGTCGATGGTATGACGACGGTGGTGGTTTCTCTCGTGGTGCTTTTGGTGCTGGCTGGCGGAATCGTCGCTCTCTTAAGTCGGCGGCAGCGCAATCAGCTCTCTTCGGATGTGGATTCGACTGCTTCCCGCCGAGCCGCCAGCGAACAGCATCGGCGCGACGCAGAGCGCTTCGCCTCCGGCATGTCGGAGAGGAACAAGATGCCCGACGGCGGCACCGGCCTGTAGGCGCACCTCACGCTCCGACAACCTCATATCTGCCATCCCGTCTGCCGCCGACCCACACACCGTGGAGCGGGCCAGGGCCAGGGTGACAAGGTGGAGCGCCCTATCGGACGAACGACCTTGTCACCCTGGCCCTGGTCTGCTCGGCTCTGCCTGGGTCGGTGGCTGGCGGGATGGCATCCCACCACCCACGAACCTGAACCGTTCGGCAACTCCATCTCGGAGTCGTCTGGCCCCCCGCCGGAGGCAAAGGCTCTTAACGGCCGGCGCGCCGGCCGATGCCGGCGCTTGCGCCGCCAGCAGGCCGAGCGCGGCCGGCGCGGCCCGCTTGCGGGCCGCCTTGATCTGATAGAGCGGAATTCGGCAACGCAGACTGCCACGGGCTAGCCGAGCGGAATCCGAGCGACGACTCGCCATTCGTACATGCGTCGGTCCCGGTGCATCTCGATGAGATCTACGTGGCTGATCGAGACGGTGGCGGGCTCAGGAGCCACGGACTGCACCGCCTGGACGTAAGGCTCGGATGGGCCATCGGTAGTCAGGTAGGCGACGCTTACGTGAGGCCGGTATCGGCTGGGGTCCTCGGGGACCTGGTCCTCACCGACGACGTGCCCGATGGCGGTCCGGGTAGCGGCTCGTAGCCCTTGGACAGGCTCGGCAGGCAACGCGGGCATGACGATTGCCTCGTCAGCCACAACGATCTCCCCGAACTCGACGGCGACCGCGGGCAGTCGCGCGAGCTGCTTGCCCGCTTCCTCGATGACTGCGGACAGTGTCGCTTCGCTGGTCTCGTCGGTGAAGCCGATGCCCTGCATGGTGAGGTGTAGCCACTGATCCGGGATCAGCGTTGCGGGGGGAGCTGCGGCCAGCGCCGACCGGTACGAGTCCGCCAGGCGGTACAGCTCGGGTTGGTCCTCGAAGGTCACATGGAAGGCGTAGAAGCGGCGCCCGACACGCCAACCGGGCCGCCACCACCAGTGGTCGCGAACGTGGCCGGCGTGCTGCCCGGGTGCAAGGTCTGCGAATGACACGACTTCTCCTGTCAGACTTCCGAGGGCGCTTCGGGCTCGGTGGCCGTTGGTTCTACCCGGTAGTCGTCGATGACCATGATTCGGTCGGCCGGCCATACGGACTCTGATACTTCGAGGATGCTGCCGTCCTCGGCTCGGGCCGTGTGGATGACGTGCATGACCGGGGCACCCATGGGGAGCGCAAGGGCCGCGGCTTCATCGGCGGTAGGAAGGCGGGCCACCCACTGGTCTCGCGCGCTCGTGTAGCGCTTGCCGCTGAGGTCTTCCACGCACAGGAACAGGCCCTTGGGGACCACGGTGGGTTCCTCTAGGTAGGTGCCAGCGGCAAATTCGGCCGGGATGTAGCTAGCGCCGATCTCCTCGGGCTTGCCCGTCTCGCGGTCGTAGAGGTTGCGACGGCGAACCACGATCTCGGTGCCCGGCTCGATGTCCATCACTTCGGCGATGTGCGCGGGCACCGGGACGCGTCCGGCAAAGACGATCTCATGCCGAAGATGCGAGGTGAGCAGCCGCTGATCCTTGCGCGCCCGCCCGTAGCGGTCGCGGGATCGACGGTGCAGCCGGCGGCTCTCGCGCACAAACGTGCCGACGCCGTGACGGGACTCGATCAGCCCTTCGGCCCGAAGCACGCCAATGGCGTTCCTGAGAGTGATCGGGCTGACTCGGAAGCGCTCTGCAAGAGCGGTCTCAGCAGGAAGCCGGTTGTCCGGCTTGAACTTGCCGTCGCGGACTTCCCGGCGTAGCTGGGCCGCGATCTGCAAGTACTTGGGTGCCTTTGCACCAAGGTCGTCCGTCATGTCTGCCCCATCCTGGGCCGGTCCTATGGAGGTCTACCCCTCTTGACCACGGTAGCGCTGATGCCGACCACACTTCTCGGCAACATCGTCCTATAGAGGTCTTGATGACCGGGCGGTGAGCACCTACAGTCCTCTATAGGTCTTCGGACCCGCCAAGACCGGCAGAGGGCCGGCGGCGACACCAAGGAGTGCCGAGATGGCTGTCCCGAACTCGATCAAGGTTCCGGTTCCGTTCGATTACGTCTTCCCGGCGGGTGCGCTGTGCCTGGGTGTGGAAGCGGTGACGGACTTCGACAAGCGCGGCCAGGGCGATGACCAGGCGCGTGACAAGGACACGGGCGAGCGGCTGTGGGTGGTCAAGGTGCTGGACCTGGACCCGGAGGCCGGGAAGTTCGGCGGGTCGAAGGAGGTCAAGGTGAAGATCGCCGCGCCGGTGCAGCCGGTTCCGCCGGCGTCGAAGATCCCGGGCTATCCGCCGGCGGTGACGTTCTCGGACGTGACCCTGACGCCGTACGTCGACAGCCAGCGGTGCAAGGGCTCGGGGAAGTGCCGGGCGCGTCAGGCGTGGTCGATCCGCGCGGGCGCCATGACCGAGCCGACCGCCGCCGCGACGAAGCAGGCGGCCTGACCAGAACTCGACGCGCGGGGCGGGCCTCTACCGCCAAGTCGATTCCCGCCCCGCGCCCTGACCCGTTCTCCCTGGAAGGAGTTGGGCTGATGCCCACGCTAGCTGACGCTGCCCGCATCGTCGGGAACCCGCGCCCCGCCCCCCGCCGCACGACCCACCGCCGTACCGTGATGCGCCTCGCCGGTTCCGGTATCCGGGCGGTCCGCGAGGTCTACACCACCGTCCCGTCCGACGCCGTCCGGGTGGCCGTGCTGGTCGAGATTTCCGCCGCTGCTGCTGCTCTGGCGCGGACGGTGGTGAAGCTGCGCCACCTTGACCCGGACCTGATCGCCCCGCACGTGTCCGACCGGGTCGACCTGCGCGCGGTGCTCGGCCGTGGCCGGTGGCTTCCGACCATGACCCGCCACGTTCCCGCCCCGCAGTCGGGGCCGGTCGACCTTGCCGAACTCATGCCGGCCCGACCGGTGCGTCCGGTCCGCCGGGTGGTTCGCCGCCGTGGCGGCTCGCCGGGTCAGGGCTTCCTGTTCGCCGCTGCTGGTGGGGAGGGCTGAGGTATGCCGTTGGTCAACGTGATCCGGGGTGAGCGGATCGACGCTGCCCCGCTCAACGTGCGGACTCCGTTCGTTCGCATCCCGCTGTGGCTGGCCCTGTCGTGGTGGACCCTGAAGGGCCTCGCCCGCTTGGCCGTGGTGCTCGTTCGGTTCTGGTACGTCACTGCCCCGGTGGTGTTCTTCGCCTGGCTGTACCTGCGGTTCGGCTGGGCTGGGCCAGTCGGCGTCGTGGTCCTGGTCGCCGTCGTCGCCGCCGGGTGGGGCTTCGGGCATCGGTCGTCGTGGCTGCGGTTCGGGTGGTGGCCGATCCTGGCTCGCATCCGCCGCTGGCTGTACCGGCGCAACTGGCACGCCGCGATGGTCACGGCGAAGCTGGCCGTCTCCTTCGACGCGCACACGGTGCTGCCGGTGCTGCGCAAGGTGCAGTGCACGGGCGGCGTCGATGTGGTGACGGTGCGGATGGTCACCGGGCAGATCCCCGACGACTTCGCCAAGGTCGCCGAACGCCTCGCGCATACCTTCGGCGTCCGCCAGGTGAAGGCGGTCCCCGGGTCGCGGCCGGATGTGGTGCTGCTGCACCTGTTCCGCGGTGACCCCCTCGCCAAGCTCGTCCGCCCGCTGCCGGTGCCTGCGGTGCCGGAGTTCACCGCCTTGCCGGTCGGCCGGCGTGAGGACGGCGAGGGTTACGACCTTCGCCTGTTCGGCACGCAGGTCCTCGTCGTGGGGGCCACGGGTGCGGGGAAGGGCTCGGTCATCTGGTCCGTGGTCCGCTCCCTGGCCAACGGCGTCACCTCGGGCCTCGTGCAGCTCTGGGGCCTGGACCCCAAGGGCGGGATGGAGTTGGGGATGGGTGCGCCGATGTTCGCCCGCTTCGCCCGCAAGGACTACCCGGCCATGGTCGAGCTGATCGAGGAAGCCGCCACCGTCGCAAAGGACCGCGCCGGGAAGCTCTACGGCCGTACCCGCCAGCACGTCCCGACGCCGGATGAGCCGCTGATCGTCGTCGTGATTGACGAGCTGGCAAACCTGACCGCGTACCTGACTGACCGGCAGTTGAAGGACCGCGTCAAGGCCGCCTTGTCGATCCTGCTCTCGCAGGGCCGGGCGGTCGGCGTGCACGTGGTCGCGGCGATTCAGGATCCGCGTAAGGAGGTGCTGCCGTTCCGGGACCTGTTCCCCACCCGCATCGGCCTGCGCCTGGCCGAAGCCGCTCAGGTGGACCTGGTCCTCGGTGAGGGGATGCGGGACCGGGGCGCGCTGTGCGACCGGATCCCGCAGAGCCTGCCGGGGGTGGCGTTCGTGGTCATCGACGGCGACCCCACCCCTATGCGGGTCCGCTTCTCCTACCTGACCGATGACGAGATCCGCGACATGGCCCACACCTACGGCCGGCTGCGGGTCATCGACGGCGAAGTCCTCGGAGGTGCCGCATGAAGCCTCACCCCACCGCGACCCGCACCGACCGTGTTGAAGGCCTGGTCCTCGTCGTCATCTTGCTCACCGTCGCCGGCTTCGCGGGCGCCGCGTCGTTCACCCACGTCAAGGAATGGACCCTCGACAACTCTCCGCCCGGGACCGGGGCGTGGTTCGGTTGGGCCAACGCCGTCATCTCCGAACTCGTCCCGGTCGCCGCGCTGCTGACCATCCGCCGCCGACGCCGCAACCGTCAGCCGGTCGGCTACCCGCTGTTCCTCCTCGTCGCCGCCGTGCTCCTGTCCCTGGCCGCGCAGCTCGCCGTGGCCAAGCCCGGCCCCACCGGCTGGCTGCTGTCGGCCGTGCCGGCGCTGGCGTTCATGGGCCTGTCCAAGCTCGTGCTCACCACCCCGGCGGCGGCCACTGCGCCCGCATCGACCCCGGCTCCGGCCCGGCCGGTCTCGCCGCCGGCTCCTGCCCCGGTCCCGCCGCCGGCCCCCGCCCCGATTCCGGCCGTCCCGCCGGCTCCCGTCCCGGTCGTGCCTGAGCCCGTCGCCCTGGTCGACGCCGACCCCGCCGAGCCGACCCGCCCGGCTCCCGTCGAGCCGATCCGTCAGGGTCCGCTCGCGCCGGTTCCGCCATCTGCGTTCGCCCGCCGCAACGGCGTCCCGACGCTGGGGGTGGGCCGATGACGCTGACTCCGACGCTGCCCGGCCTCGAACCCGCCACCCCGGCGGATTCTCCGAGGCCGGGCTCCCGGGCCGCCCGCATGCTCATGCCCCGCTCCATCGACGTCGTCAAGGATCTGGCCGCCGACTACGGCGTCTGTACCCGCCCCGTATCCCTGCGCCGCACTGACCTCGGCTCCGGGCAGACCGAGGTGATCGACCTGCCGTGCGGCGCCACGCAGGAAGCCAAGTGCCCCGCCTGCGCCACCCGCGCCCGCCGGCTACGGCAGCAGCAGATCCGCGAGGGCTGGCACCGGGACGACGAACCCGACCCCGGCCCCCGGCCGGCGACCGAGGCGCAACAGGCGCTGATCGTCGCCCGCGCTCACCTGGAATTCGCCCGCGACGAAGCCGCCCGCGCCTCGCAGTGGGATCAGGTCGCCGACCTGGACGATGCGATCGGGGAACTGGAAGCCGAGATCACCACCGAGGGCATGCGCGGCCGACCTGCCCCACCCCACGCCAGCGACGACTCCGACGACGGCGACGGCAAGCGGCGGGTCCGCTCGACCAAGCGGCGCCAGGACGCACCGGACCTGCCCCGGCTGCCCGTGGAAAACCGCACGCTCGGGCGGACCTACTCCGGTCGCGGCGGGCAGGTGTTCCGGCCGTCGATGTTCCTGACCCTCACCCTCGGCTCCTACGGCCGCGTCCACTCCGACGGCACGCCCGTCGACCCGGACACCTACGACTACCGGCGGGCCGCGTGGGACGCGGTGCACTTCCCCCGGCTCCTGGACCGGTTCTGGCAGAACCTGCGCCGGGCGGTCGGCTGGAACGTGCAGTACGCGGGCGCGGTCGAGCCGCAACGCCGTCTCGCTCCGCACGCGCACTTCGCCATGCGCGGCACGATCCCCCGCGCCCTCGTGCGCCAGGTCGCCGCTGCGACGTATCACCAGGTGTGGTGGCCGCCCGTTGACGAGCTGGTCTACGAACCGGGGCGGGCGCCGCGATGGGACGCCGACGCCGCCGGCTACACCGACCCGACCACCGGCCGACTCCTGCCGTCGTGGGATGACGCCCTGGACCTGGTCGACGCCGACCCCGACGCCCAACCGGTGCACGTCGTCCGCTTCGGTAGCCAGGTCGACGCCAAGGGTGTGCTCGCCGGGACCAAGGACGCGGATCGGTGCGTCGGCTACATCACCAAGTACCTCACCAAGCAGGCCGCCGACTGCCACGAGGCCACCACCGGCCGGCAACGCGCCCACCTGGAACGGCTCTGGCAGGAACTGCGGCACACGCCGTGTTCGGAGCGGTGCGCCAACTGGCTGCTCTACGGCATCCAGCCCAAGAAGGCCCGACCCGGGTTGAAGCCCGGCAACTGCAAGAACAAGGTCCACAAGCGCGACACCCTCGGCATCGGCGGGCGCCGCGTCCTGATCTCCCGCCAGTGGTCCGGCAAAACCCTCACCGACCACCGGGCCGACCGCCGCGACTGGGTCAAAGCCCTCCTCGGCATCACCACCGACGCCGACACCGCCCCGGCCGGCGGCGAGCAACGCCACGCCTGGGAACTCGCCAAGCCCACCGACCCCGACGTCCCACCGATCGGCCACCGGGTCCTGCGGGCCATCTCCGAGCGCATCCAATGGCGCGCCCAGCTCGACGCCGCCAGACGCGCCGCCGCCGACCCGCCCGACGTTTCGGCAACCGCCACCGCTCAGGGAGGAGCAGTATGAAGACCGGGACCATCGAGCCGTTGTGGACGGCTGAGGACGTGTCGACGTTCCTGGGCGTGCCGGTGAGCACGCTGTACCAGTGGCGGTATCGGCGTCTGGGGCCGCGTGCCCGGAAGGTGGGCCGTCATCTGCGCTATGACCCGGTCGACGTGCGGGCCTGGCTCGATGAGGCGGCAGAGCGGTGAGCGTGGTCAAGCGGCCGAACGGCAAGTGGCGTGCTCGGTACCGGGATGCCGCCGGCAGGGAGCACGCTCGGCACTTTGACCGCAAGGTCGACGCCGACAGGTGGCATGCCTCGATGAAGACGGCACTTGCCCGCGGTGAGTGGGTGGATCCGGCTCTGTCGCGGGTCACGGTTGGTGACTGGGCTGCCCGGTGGTTCGCCAATCAGGTGCAGCTCAAGCCGTCGACTCGCCAGCGGTACGGCAGTCTTCTGCGCCGGCAGGTGCTTCCGGTGTGGGAACGCGTCGCGCTTTCGGCAGTCACGCACGCCGACGTTGGTGAGTGGGTGCGCCGGATGACGCAGGCCGGTCTTGCGCCGTCCACCGTTCGGCAAGCGCACCGGGTGTTCTCGCTGCTGCTGGCCCTCGCCGTTCGGGATGGTCGGCTGACTCGCAACGTCGCGTCAGGTGTGCGGCTGCCACGGATCGGCAGGGCTGAGAAGGTGTTCCTGTCGCACGGCCAGGTGGGCGAGCTGGCGGCAGCGGCAGAGCCTCACGGGCTGATCATCCGGGTGCTGGCCTACACCGGGTTGCGGTGGGGCGAGCTGGCCGCGCTGCGCGTGCGGCGGGTGGACCTGGTGAAGCGCCGGCTGCTGGTGGCGGAGTCGGTGACCGAGGTCAACGGTCGGGCGGTGTTCGGTACGCCCAAGACTCATCAGCGGCGGTCGGTGCCGCTCCCCCGGTTCCTGGTCGAGCCGATCGCCGCGCAGATCGCCGGTCGTTCCGGTGACGAGCTGGTGTTCACCTCCCCGACCGGCGAGGTGTTGCGTAACAACAACTTCCGTCGCCGCGTCTTCGATCGGGCTGCGGTGTCGGTCGGGCTCGCGGGCCTGACTCCGCACGAGCTGCGGCATACGGCGGCCAGTCTCGCGGTGGCTGAGGGCGCCAACGTCAAGGCGGTGCAGCGGATGCTCGGGCACGCCTCGGCGGCCATGACGCTGGACGTGTACGCGGACCTGTTCGAGGACGACCTGGACCAGGTGGCGGATCGCCTCGACCGGGCGGCGGGTCGTGCCGCTGCGGACTCAGTGCGGACTGTGAGCCTGGGTCCGGACCTGGACGCGGTTCGCCTGGGTCGTCCCCAGCATGGCTGAGCTGGGAAAACGGCTGGTGGGGCGGGCGGGGTTCGAACCCGCGACCGAGGGATTATGAGTCCCCTGCTCTAACCGGCTGAGCTACCGCCCCGTCACCGCGCCGGATCGTAACCCGCCGATCGTTTCGCGGACCACCACCGGCCGGGCGGAAAGACTACCGCGACAGCACGATGGGCTACGCGAGGATAACAACGCGCAACCCACCGGCCAACGGCTCTACGCGCGCCGGAGATCGGCGATGACGGCGCCGACCGTGCGCCAGCCGCTGGCGAGCGCGCCCTGGATGGACGGGCTGTCCCGGTGGTCCCCGGCCACGTACAGGCCGCCGCCGAGCGCGACCGGCTTGCGCAGGCGGCCCTGCGGCGGCGGGGCGGCGGGCAGCGCGTCCGGCACGGTGATGGTGGTGAGGTGGGTCCAGTCGGCGGTGGAGCGGCCGTAGAGGCGGTCCAGTTCGCGGCGGATCACCGGTTCGGGTGGGGTCTGCGGGCCGACCACCGAGGTGGCGACCAGGTGCTGGCCATCCGGGGCGTACGTGGGCGCGGCCCGGCTCACCACCACCGTGTTGGCGATCGTTTCCCGCCGGTCGCCGTCGAGCAGCAGGATCGGCTCGTCCAGTGGCGCCGTGCCGGTGCGGTGGTAGTAGGTGGTGTAGGCGTGCATGCGTACCCTCGGCAGCCCGGGCAGCAGCGTGGCCGCCGCCGGCGGGTCGGCCGCGACCACGACGGCGCGGCAGGTGATCTCGCCGGACGGGGTGCGGACGCGGCCGGGCGCGACCTCGGTGACCGGGGTGTTCAGGTCGATCAGCTCGGCGGGCAGCGGCGCGGCGAGCGCCCGGGGCAGCGCCGCCATGCCGTCGGCGGGCAGGCCGATGCGGCCCCGGGCGAAGGAGCGCATGATGACCGCGAGGACGTGGCTGGAGGTGGCCAGCTCGCGGTCGAGCAGCACGCCGGACAGGAACGGCCGGAGCAGTTCCTCGATGATCGTGTCGGAGAGCCCGGCCCGGCGCAGCGCCTTCTCGGCGCTGGTCTCGGGTGTGTTGAGCAGCCGCCCGACCGGCAGCGTCGCGTAGCCGGCGGCGAGCGCGCCGAAGCGCAGCCGGTCGGTCAGTGTCCCGATGCCGGCGGTGAGCGTGGCGGGCGCGCCGGCGGGCTCGCGCAGCGGGTTGACGAGTCGTTCCAGCCGGTCGCCGCGGCGCACCAGGACGCCGGGTGTGAACCAGCCTATTCCGAGGGCGCCGACGTCGACCAGGCCGGCCAGCCGTGGGTACGCGGTGTTCAGCACCTGGAAGCCGCGGTCCAGCAGGAACCCGTCGACGCGGTCGGTGGCGACCCGCCCGCCGAGCCGGTCGCTCGCCTCCAGCAGCCGCCAGGGCACGCCGGCCCGGTGCAGCCTCCGGGCGGCGGCGAGACCGGCCAGGCCGCCGCCGACGACCACCACGTCGGTGTCAGGCACGGTCCACCCCCGCGCCGGCCCGGTCGCCCTCGCGGTGCGACCGCGACAACCGGCCCGGCCACCAGACCTTCGGCCCGATGTCGTACGCGAGCGCGGGCACCAGCAGCGAGCGGACCACTATGGTGTCGAGCAGGACGCCGACGGCGACGGCCACGCCCAGCTCGACGAGCACGACGAGCGGCAGTACGGCGAGCGCGGAGAACGTGGCGGCGAGCACGATGCCGGCGGAGGTGATCACGCCGCCGGTGACGGCCAGGCCGACGAGCACACCGGCGCGGGTGCCGCGGCGTACCGATTCCTCCCGGACCCGGCTCATCAGGAAGATGTTGTAGTCGATGCCGAGCGCGACCAGGAAGACGAACGCGAACAGCGGGAACGACTGGTCGACGCCGGGGAAGTCGAACACGTACTTGAACAGCAGCGCGCAGAGGCCGAGCGTGGCCAGGAACGACAGCACCACCGTGGCGATCAGCAGCACCGGGGCGACCAGGGCGCGCAGCAGCACGGCCAGGATGACCGCGATGACCAGCAGCACCACCGGGATGATCACGTTGCGGTCGCGGACGGAGGCGTCGGCGGTGTCCACGTTGATCGCGGTGAAGCCGCCGACCACGGCGTCCGCGCCGGGCACCCGGTGCACCGCCTCGCGCAGGTCGCGGATGGTCCGCTCGGCGCCGTTGCTGTCCGGCGCGTCGGCGAGCGTGACGTTGAGCTGCACCCGCCCGTCGACCACCTTGGGGGGCGCGTTCGGGTCGGGCGGCGCGTTCTCGCCGCGCTGGCCGAGCGGCAGCACCGAGGCGACTCCCGGTACGCCCTGCGCCACCTGGGCGACCTGCCGCGCGGTGTCCTGGGTGGTGAAGATGGTGGCGGGGCTGCCGGTGCCGGCCGGGAAGTGCCTGTCGATGACCTCCTGCCCGGCCACCGAGTCGGTGCGCTGGGTGAACAGCTGGGACTGGCCGAGCGTGGTGGCGCCGAGCTGGGTCACCCCGATCGCGAGCACGGCGAGCGCCACGGCGGTGACGACCCAGACCGTACGGGAGCGGCGCGCCACGAAGCCGGCGATCCGCGCCCAGATGCCGTGCTCGGCGCGCGGGTCGGCCTCGTCGTGCCGGGGCCGCCGGGGCCAGAACGCCCACCTGCCGCCGAGGACCAGCAGCGCGGGCAGGAACGTGAGCATCACCAGCAGCGTGGCGGCGATGCCGACGGCGCTCACCGGGCCGAGCGCCCGGTTGGAGTTGAGACTGGACAGCAGCAGGCAGAGCAGGCTGACGATGACTGTGGCGCCGGAGGCGACGATGGCGGGCGCGGCGCCCTTCCAGGCGGTCTTCATCGCGTCCCAGGGCCGCTCGTGCCGGTGCAGTTCCTCCCGGTAGCGGGCGATGAGCAGCAGCGCGTAGTCGGTGCCGGCGCCGAACACGAGCACGGTGAGGATGCCCTGCGCCTGCCCGTTGAGCTTGACGATGTCGTGGTCGGCGAGCAGGTAGACGAAGACGGCCGCCAGCGAGTACGACATCCCGGCGGCCAGCAGCGGGAAGATCCACAGCACCGGGCTGCGGTAGACGACGAGGAGGATGACCAGGACCACGGTGAGGGTGACGAGCAGCAGCGGTCCGTCGATCGCGCCGAACACCTCGATCAGGTCGCCGAGCAGCCCGGCGGGTCCGGCGACGTCGACGGTGAGCCCGTCGCGGTCCGGGCCGGCGATGTCGCGCAGGCGTTCCACCACCGCGCGGATCTGTTCGCCCTCGCCGCTGTCGATCGGCACGATCACCTGGGCGGCCTGCCGGTCCTGGCTGACGACCGGTGGCGGCAGCGGGCCGACCACGCCCGGTACGTCGGCGAAGCGGGCCGCGTCGGCCTGGATCCGTTGCTGGTCGGCCGGGGTGAGGCCACCGGCGCGTTCGTAGACCACGAGCGCCGGCGTGGTCTCCCGGTCGACGAATCCGGCGGCCAGGTCCTGCGCGCGGGTGGCCTCGGCGTCGGCCGGCAGGAAGGAGGCGTTGTCGTTGGTGGAGACCTCGCCGAGCTTGCCCGAGTACGGCCCGGCGACGCCGCCGATGATCAGCCAGCCGAGCACCACGGCTACCGCGATCAGCGTCGCGGTCCAGCGGCTGCGTCCTGCGGCCATCTCCACCGTCCTCGAATCGACGCAACAATCGACGCAGCGGGAGTCTAGGTCGACGCCGACCATCCTGCCGGGCGAGTGACGACTCGCGGGCGGAAACCGGGCAGCCGGGACACGCGAGGGGCCGGAACGGGAAACGCCCGCCGGCAGGGCCGACGGGCGTGACGTGGAGCGAAGCTCCCCCGATTGGACTCGAACCAATAACCTGCCGGTTAACAGCCGGCTGCTCTGCCAATTGAGCTACAGGGGACCGTGCACCGCTCGGATCGGATCTCTCCGCTCCGTGCGACGGGGACAAGAGTACAGGACATCGGGGGGTTGTGCGCCAGGGGGTTACCGGAGGAGGACCGGGCCGGCGGACGCGCCAGGATTACGGACAAATCGTCATCTCGGCACAGGGAGGCATGAGCGGAGAGCAGGATGGGTAGTTAGCCGTCGACAGAGAACGCAGGCGCAAGATGGTCGTTCCGCCGAGCCGGCGGAAATCGGCAAGAGCGTCAGGTACGGAAGGAGCCGCCATGCGCGGAAAGATCATGTTTCTTGGCGGGCTGGCTGCGGGATTCGTCCTGGGCGCCCGTGCCGGCCGGGAGAAGTACGAGGAGCTGGTGGTCCGGGGGCGCAAGGTGCTCGACCACCCGACCGTCCAGGAGGCGGCCGGGGTCGCGCAGGCCCAGGCGACCCGGCTCTACTCCGAGGGCAAGGACAAGCTGGGGCAGACCAAGCTGGGTGAGAAGCTCGCCACCGGCAACGGTGGCAAGCCGGGCATGACCGAGGCCGACAAGCCGTTCGCGGGCACGCCGGCCGCGGTCGGCAGCCGCAGCGCCAACGGCACGGGCTCGACCAGTTCGACCAGCGCGTCCGGCTCGACCACGACCGGCACGAGCACCAAGCCGTCCACCGGCAACACGCTCTGACGCAAGCGGACAGCGGGCCGGTCACCTCCGGGTGACCGGCCCGCTCCCGTGTGCTCGGGCGCCGATGTGGCACATTCTCCGTGGGGAGGTGACCACATGCCGATGGTCGGACCGGAAACGGCGGATCAGGCGCGGCTGCTGCGCCTGCTGCGCGACGACGGCCCGCGGTCCCGGGTCGAGCTGACCGACCTCCTCGGCCTGCCGCGGGCCCGTTTCGCCGCCGAGGTGGACCGGTTGACCGCGCTGGGCCTGGTGGAGAGCGCCGGCCCGGCTGCCTCGCGGGGCGGGCGACGGTCGTCGCTGCTGCGCATCGGCGCGCAGGTCCGGTTCGGCGCAGTGCTCGTCGGCGGCGGCACGCTGCGGGTCGCGCTCACCGACGGCGAGCTGAACCCGCTGGCCCGGCACGACGAGCCGGTGGACGTCCGGCTCGGCCCGGACGTGGTGGTCGGACGCATGGTCGAGCTGCTCGGCAAGCTGCGCGTCGAGGCGGGGCTGACGTCGCTGACCGGCGTCGGTGTCGCGCTGCCCGCGCCGGTCGAGGTCCGCGACGGCACGCCGGTCTCCCCGCCGGCCCTGCCCGGCTGGCACCGCTTCCCGGTACGCGACACGCTCGCCGCCGAGCTGGGCTGCCCGGTGCAGGTCGACAACGACGCCAACGCGATGGCCCTCGGTGAACGGCACGCCGGCACCGGCCGCCCGTTCGACGACTTCCTCGCCGTCAAGCTGGGCGACGCGGTCGGCTGCGGGCTGGTGCTCGCCGGTTCGCTCTACCGGGGCGCGGCCAGCGGGGCCGGCGACATCGGCCACCTCCAGCTCAGCGAGGACGGGCCGCTCTGCGGCTGCGGCAACAACGGGTGCGTCGAGGCGTACTGCGGGGATGCCGCGCTGGTGCGGGAGGCGGTGACGGCCGCGCGGACCGGGCGCTCGACGGTGCTCGCGGACCGGCTGGCCGCGGCCGGGACGCTGGCGGTGGCCGACGTGGCGGCGGCGGCCACCGAGGGCGACCCGGCGGCGCAGACCATCGTCCGCGACGCCGCCCGCCGGCTCGGGCAGGTGCTGGTCGGGCTGGTCAGCTTCGTCAACCCGGCCATCGTCATCATCGGGGGCGCGCCGGCCGGGATCGGGCCGGTCCTGCTCGCCGAGATCCGGGGCGTGGTCTACCGGCGCTCCACGCCGCTGGCCACCGGCAGCCTGCCGATCGTCCTGTCCGACCTCGGCGACACCGCCGCCCTGATCGGCGCGGCCCACCTGGTCAGCACCCAGACCTACGCCGCCCGCTGACCCCGCCCCACCCCGCCCTCACCGCGTCGATCTTGCACTTGCGGTCCACGTGATGCCACTTATGCCCGTTTCGGGAGGGCCGCAACTGCAAGATCGCGGGGCAGAGGAGGGCGGGGCGAGGACAGGGTCAGTCGCGGCTGCTGAAGGCGGCGTCGAAGGCGGCGCTCGGGGCGTCGAAGGCCAGGCGGCGGACGAACTGGAGCGCCTCCGGCGCGCCGACCAGGCGGTCCATGCCGGCGTCCTCCCACTCGACCGAGATCGGGCCGTCGTAGCCGATCGCGTTCAGCGCCCGGAAGCAGTCCTCCCACGGCACGTCACCGTGGCCGGTGGAGACGAAGTCCCAGCCGCGCCGCAGGTCGGCCCAGGGCAGGTGGGAGGAGAGCCGGCCGCGGCGGCCGTCCCCGGTACGGACCTTCGCGTCCTTGCAGTCGACGTGGTAGATCCGGTCGGCGAAGTCGAAGATGAAGTTCACCGGGTCCAGCTCCTGCCAGACGAAGTGCGACGGGTCCCAGTTGAGCCCGAACGCCTCCCGGTGCCCGATCGCCTCCAGCGTGCGCTTCGTGGTCCAGTAGTCGTACGCGATCTCGCTGGGGTGCACCTCGTGCGCGAACCGCACGCCCACCTCGTCGAACACGTCCAGGATCGGGTTCCACCTGTCGGCGAAGTCCTGGTAGCCGCGCTCGATCATGGCCGGTGGCACCGGCGGGAACATGGCCACCGTGTGCCAGATGGACGAGCCGGTGAAGCCGACGACGGTGCGTACGCCGAGTTTCGCCGCCGCCCGCGCGGTGTCCTTGATCTCCTCGGCGGCCCGCTGCCGCACCCCTTCCGGCTCGCCGTCGCCCCAGATCCGGGCCGGCAGGATGTCCTGGTGCCGCTCGTCGATCGGGTGGTCGCAGACGGCCTGCCCGACCAGGTGGTTGGAGATGGCGAACACCTGAAGGTTGTGCTTGGCCAGGGTGGCCCGCTTGCGCTCGACGTACGAGTCGTCGGCGAGCGCCTTGTCCACCTCGAAGTGGTCGCCCCAGCAGGCGATCTCCAGCCCGTCGTAGCCCCACTCGGCGGCGAGCCGGCAGACCTCGTCGAACGGAAGGTCGGCCCACTGGCCGGTGAAGAGCGTGATGGGTCGCGCCATTGTCCTTCTCCCCTGTGGTGATGGGGGATTCCGTCGCGGACCGGGGCGAGGACGACCGGAGGCGGCGGCCTGAGGGCACCGGTGGACGCCGGAGCGTCTGCCTCCCGGGCGGGTTGCGCCTCCCGCCGGGTCACCGGCCACCTCGCGGTCGCCGCCTCCACTCTATGGCCTACCTCAGGGCAGGGTCCAGCGCTGGTTCGCCGCGCCCGTGCACGTCCACAGGTGCACCGCCGTGCCGTCGGCCGAGTTGTTGCCGGACACGTCCAGGCACTTGCCCGACGACGGGTTGCGCAGCGTCCCGTCCGCCTGCGCCGACCAGGTCTGCGCGCCGGTGCCGTTGCACGACCACAACTGGATCTTCGTGCCGTTCGCGTTGCCGCCGCCGGAGACGTCCAGGCACTTGCCCAGCGCCTTCACCGGCCCGTTCGGCGTCACCGTCCACGTCTGCGCCGTCGAGCCGTTGCAGGTGTAGAGCTGGATCTGGGTGCCGTCGGCCGACGAGGCGTTCCGCACGTCCAGGCACTTGCCGGCCAGCCCCTTGATCGGGCCGGTGCCGCCGCTTGCGGTGCCGCGGACCAGCGTGAAGTCGTCCACGTCGAACAGGCCGGTGCCGCTGCCGGCGAACGTCAGGTGCACGGTCTGCGTACCGGACGGCACGCCGGTGAGCGCGGTGGACACGTCGGCGAACGTGGTCCAGCTCCCGGTGTTCGGCACCGCCACCTGGCCGAGCAACGGTCCGGTCGGCGAGCCGGTCCGCACCTGGAGCGTGCCGCCGGGGCCGCCGGAGACCACCCGGGCGCGCAGCGACGTCACACCGGTCAGGTCCAGCCCCGGGTACGCGGCCCAGTCGCCCGGATCCACGTACCCCAGGGTCTGGCCGCCGTTGGCACCGGCCTTGGGGTACGCGCTGACGCCGCTGGCCGAACCGAACGCCTCGGCCTGGACCGTGGTGTTGCCGGTCGGCGGCGGCGTCCCGCCCAGCTCCTTGATCCGGATGTTGCGGAACGACACGTCGTCGCCGGTGCCGTGGTTCTGGATGCCGACGTGCCCGGCGAGCGACCGCACCGGATCGGTGTTTGTGAAGTCGTTGATGCGTACGCCGTTGAGGAACACCTGCAGCCGTTCCCCTTCGACCAGGATCTCGTAGGTGTTCCACTCCCCCGCCGGGTTCAGCGCCGCGTCCCGGGCCGCCAGGTCGGCGGACTTGAAGCCGTAGATCGCGCCGGTGGTCCGGTCGGCGGCGTCGGTGGGGTCGATCTGGACCTCGTAGCCGTTGTCCACCGCCGAGTTCGGGTCGCTCGACGGCGGGAAGCCGACGAACACGCCCGAGTTGTCGTCACCGGCCAGCCGCCAGTCCAGCTTCAGCGAGTAGTTGGTGAACTGCTTCGCGCTGTACCAGTACAGGCCCATGCCGCCGACCGAGGTGAGCGTGGCGTCGGTGTTGGTGAAGCTGCCCGGCCCGGCCTGCGACCAGCCGGTGGTGCCGCCGTTGTAGAGCGCGGTGTAGCCGGTTTCCGGCCGGCAGTCGGCCTTCGTGCGCCCGGCCGCGTAGCGGATGCCGCCGAGCAGGTGGTTGCGGAACGCCGCGTCGGCGTAGGAGGCCTGGGTGTGGCCGCCGCCGGTGTAGAAGGACCGGCCACCGCTGTACGTCTTGCACCAGGCGTGCGGGTGGTCGCCGCCCATCGAGCCTCCCGAGTACGAGGACTCGTCGAGACTGGCCAGCACGTGCGCGGTGGAGCGGGCGTTGGAGCGGTAGTCGTACCACTCGTCGGTGCGGTTCCACTGCTGCGGCAGGTGCGCGGTGGCCGCGTGCGCCCGGTCCTCCACCTTGACGGTGGCCGGCTGGATGGCCGGGTGGGACGCGAACCACGCGCCGACGAGGTTGCCGTAGAACGGCCAGTCGTACTCGGTGTCGGCGGCTGAGTGCACGCCGACGTACCCGCCCCCGGCGCCGATGTACGCCTCGAACGCCGACTGCTGGGTGGCGTTCAGGACGTCCCCGGTGGTGTTGAGGAAGATCACCGCCTCGAAACGGGCCAGGTTGGCGGTGGTGAACTGGGCGGCGTCCTCGGTCGCGGTGACCGTGAAGTTGTTCGCCGCGCCAAGCTCCCGCACGGCCTGCGTGCCGACCGCGATGGAGTCGTGGCGGAAGCCGGCGGTCTTGGAGAAGACGAGCACGTCGTAGGGGGCGTCGGCGGCGCTCGCCGGGGCGGCGGCGCTGGTGGCGGCCACGGCGGTCACCGCGACCAGCGCGATACGGAGGAGTCTCATCGGCGTTCTTCCTTCCCACCTCACGGCAGCGTCCACTTCTGGTTGGCCGCACCCGTGCAGGTCCACAGGTGCACCGCCGTGCCGTCGGCCGAGTTGTTGCCGGACACGTCCAGGCACTTGCCCGACTGCGGGTTGCGCAGCGTCCCGTCGGCCTGCGCGGACCAGTTCTGCGCGCCGGTGCCGTTGCACGCGTAGAGCTGGATCTTCGTGCCGTCCGCGCTGGCCCCGCCGGACACGTCCAGGCACTTGCCGAGCGCCTTCACCGTGGCGTTCGGCGTCACGGTCCACGACTGCGCCGTCGTGCCGTTGCAGGTGTAGAGCTGGATCTGGGTGCCGTCGGCGGTGGCGGCGTTGCGCACGTCCAGGCACTTGCCGGCCAGGCCCTTCACCGGGCCGGTGCGCACGGCCGACGTGGTGAGCGTGAACGCGTCCAGGTCGTAGAGCGCCCCGGTGCCACCGGCGAACGTCAGGTAGAGCGTGGTGGTGCCGGCCGGCGGATTGGCGATCGTGCCGGTGACTGTGGTGAACGTGTCCCAGGCGCCGGTGACCGGGACGGTGGCCGAGCCGAGCACGGCGCCGGTGGCCGAGCCGGCCCGTACCTGGAGCGTGCCGCCGGCCCCGGCGGACGACACCCGGGCGGTGAACCCGGTGGCGTCGGCGAGCAGGTACGGCTGGAACGCGATCCAGTCTCCGTTGTGGATGTCGCCGACGGTCTTGCCGCCTTCGGCGGTGGCCTTGTCGAACGTGTTGATTCCGGACGAGGTCTTGAAGTGCTCGGCCTGCCGGTGCCGGGGCTGGAGCGTGTGCTGGGTGTGCGTGGTGAGGCCGCCGGAGTCGGTGTACTCGGCGTCGAAGACCGCGAAGATGTTCGCCGCGTCGTCGTGCTCACCGTCGACGGGTACGGCGATCGAGCCGGTGCAGCCGGTCGCCGAGGTGATCTGGTGGCCGTGCTGGTCGTGGCCGAGCACGTAGGTCATCTTGACCTTCGTGCAGTCGATGGTGGCGTCCTCCGGGTCGGTGACGGTGATCCGGAACGGCACGGTGTCGCCGAAGGAGAACAGCTTGCCGTTGCCGGGTGTCTCGATGACCACTGTCGGGGCGGTGTTGCCGACGGTGATCGTCACGCTGGCGGTGCCGGTGGCGCCCTGCGGGTCGCGCACGGTGAGCGTGGCGGTGTACCTGCCGTTGGCGGTGTAGGTGTGCGAGGGGTTCGCCGCGGTGGAGGTGCCGCCGTCGCCGAACGTCCAGGCGTACGTGAGCGCGCCGCCCTCCGGGTCGGACGAGCCGGCCGAGGAGAAGGCCACCGCGAGCGGCGCGGCGCCGGAGGTCCGGTCGGCGGCGGCGCGGGCCACCGGGGCGCGGTTGGCGCCGCCCAGGTAGTCGAAGCGGTACAGCGCCGAGTTGGCGTCGCCGTTGAAGTAGCCGGTGCCGTAGTCGAGCACGTAGTACGCCCCGTCCGGGCCGAACGCGGAGTCCATCACCTGCTTGCCGGTCCACGGGAAGCTGTCGATGGTGCCGGGTGAGCCGTCCGCGTTGACGTGGATCGGCTTGATCCAGCCCCGGCCGAACTCGGTGGCGAAGAACTGCCCGTCGAACGACTGCGGGAACTTGGTGGTGGACGGGTTCGCCGCGTCGTACCGGTAGACCGGGCCGCCCATCGGCGACTCGGAGCCGCCGCCGAACTCGGGCGGGCTGCCCGCGTCACCGGCGTAGCGGATCCAGGACGGCTTCGCCGCCGGCAGCGTGGTCAGGCCGGTGTTGCGGAACGAGTTGTTCGTCGGCCCGCCCGTGCAGTTGTACTTCGGTCCGGCGGTGCCGGTGGCGAAGTCCCATTCGGCGTACGTCTCGGCGGCCGTGTTGGTGCCGGTGCAGTACGGCCAGCCGTAGTTGCCGGGCCCGGTGACCCGGTTGAACTCGACCTGCCCGGACGGGCCGCGGGCGGTGGTGGTGCCGGCGTCCGGCCCGTAGTCGCCCACGTAGACGACGCCGGTGGCCTTGTCGACGCTGATCCGGAACGGGTTGCGGAAGCCCATCGCGTAGATCTCCGGGCGGGTCCGCGCGGTGCCGGGCGCGAAGAGGTTGCCGGCCGGGATCGAGTACGTGCCGTTGGCGTTCACCTTGATCCGCAGGATCTTGCCCCGCAGGTCGTTGGTGTTGCCGGCGCTGCGCTGCGCGTCGTACCCGGGGTTGCGGTTGGTGCGCTCGTCGATCGGCGCGTATCCGGCCGAGTCGAACGGGTTGGTGTCGTCGCCGGTGGACAGGTAGAGGTTGCCGGCGGCGTCGAAGTCGATGTCACCGCCGACGTGGCAGCACAGCCCCCGGTCGGCCGGTACGTCGAGCACGTCGACCTTGCTGGCCTGGTTGAGCGTGAAGTCGGCGTTGAGCGTGAACCGGGACAGCCGGTTGACGCCCTGCCAGGCGGAGAAGTCGGTGCCGGTGGCGGGCGCGTCGCCGGCGGGGGTGGACAGCGGCGGCGCGTAGTAGAGGTAGATGTGCCGGTTGGAGGCGAAGCCGGGGTCGACGCCGACGCCCTGCAGCCCCTCCTCGTCGTGGGTGTAGACCGGCAGCGTGCCGATGACTGTGGTGGCGCCGGCCGCGTCGGTGCGGCGCAGCGTGCCGTTGCGGGCGGTGTGCAGGACCGACCGGTCGGGCAGCACCGCCAGGGACATCGGTTCGCCGGTCTCGGCGACGCCGCGGGCGAGTTCGACCTGCTGGAAGTCGCTCGCCGTGATCGGGTGGGCGGACGCCGGGACGGGCGCCGCGGCCGCTGTGACGGTGCCGGCGGTGGCCGCGAGCAGCAGCGCTGCGGCAGCGGCGAACGGTCGTCGGGCACGGGGGTGGTGGTGGCTGGACATGCTGTGCTGTCCCTTCCTGACGCGCGCAGCCAGGACCGGGCGCGCGTCGCGCCGGATGCCGAGCGGGGGATGCTGCGCCTCGGCGAGGCGGGCGGTACGGGGGCGGATCGCCTCGTCGGGTCAGCTAGGTACTGTGCACGACATTAAAACCTTTCGATCAGCCTGTCCATAGCTTCTGATCGATCGGCTTACACTTTCGCCGCCACGCGACAAAAGTAGGTGTCACTCGCGGCGGTCGACAGCCCGCTCCACGAGCGCGGCGAGCACCCGCCGGGCCGGCTCCGCGAGCCCCGCCGCGTCCAGCGCGACCACTGCCGCGTCGGCCCGGGTACGGATCATCCGCTCCACCGCCTCCCGGGCGCCGGACTCCTCGATGATGCCCCGCACCTCGGCGGCGCCCGCCTGATCCAGCGCCGGATCGCCGACCAGCTCGCGCAGCCGGGCCACCCCGGCCGGGGAGGCGGACGCCCGGGCCAGCGCCAGCAGCACCGTCGGCTTGCCCTCGCGCAGGTCGTCCAGATTGGACTTTCCGGTCACCGCCGGATCGCCGAAGACGCCGAGGACGTCGTCGCGGAGCTGGAACGCGTCCCCGAGGGGATCGCCGAACCCGGCCAGCGCCGCCACCTCCGCCGGCGTCGCGCCGGCCAGCGCGGCGCCGATCTGCACCGGACGGGTCACCGTGTAACGGGCCGTCTTCAGCCGCACCACGGCGAGCGCGCTCGCCACCGAACCGTCCCCGGCCGCCGCGACCACGTCCAGGTACTCCCCCGCGATCACCTCCGAGCGCATCCGGGCCAGCAGGACCTGCCCGCCGCGCAGCCGCTCGGGCGGCAACCCGCAGCCGTGGAACATCTGCGCCGACCAGGTGGCGCAGAGGTCCCCGCAGAGCACCGCCGCCTGCCGGCCGTACGCCGCCGGGTCGCCGCGCCAGCCGGACCGCTCGTGCAGGTCGGCGAAGAAGCGGTGCAGCGTGGGCGCGCCCCGGCGGCGGTCACTGCGGTCCACGATGTCGTCGTGGATCAGCGCGAACGCGTGGAACAGCTCCAGCGACGCCGCGGCCACCACGATCGGCCGCTCGTCCGGGCCGCCGAAACCCCGCCAGCCCCAGTAGCAGAACAGCGGCCGCAGCCGCTTCCCGCCGGCCAGCACGAACCGGCGCAAAGCGGAGTGAACAGTCCCCGTACCGTCGTCCGGCCGACCCGGCCCTCTCGCGTCCAGGAACGCGGCGAGCTCGGCGTCGAAACGGCCCCGAAGCAGGGCCGGGTCGGTCGGTGCGACGGTCACGGTCATGGTGCCTCCCAGGCCAATCCGGCGAGTTCCAGCAACAACGCCTTCACATCGGTCGCCTCCACCCGGGGCCGGATCGCGGCCGGGTCGGAGCAGAGCAGCACCGGGCCGTCCGCCGGATCGGCCGGCAGGCGCCCGTGCGAACCACGCACCGCCCGCGCCCCGGCGTCCAGCCCGACCACGTTCATCAGATAGCGCAGACCGAGCTTCTTGCGCGCCAGCGCCACCGCCGCACGACGTTTCGCCGCGCCCGGAGCGGCCGGATCGAAGAACAGCTCGGCCGGGTCGTAGCCCGGCTTACGGTGGATCTCCACCAGCCGCGCGAAGTCGGGTGCCCGCGCGTCGTCCAGCCAGTAGTAGTAGGTGAACCAGGAGTCCGGCTCGGCCACCAGCACCAACTCGCCCGAGCGGGGATGGTCCAGGCCGTACCCGGCCTGCCCGGCGGCGTCCAGCACCTCGGCCACGCCGGGCAGCGCCGCGCAGAGCTTCGCCACCGCCGGCACGTCCGCCGGATCCCGGACGTAGACGTGCGCCACCTGGTGGTCGGCCACCGCGAACGCCCGTGACGTCCACGGGTCGAGGTATTCCATCCCGGCCTGGGTGTAGACCCGCAGCAATCCTTCGGCGCGCAGCAGCCGGTTCACGTCCACCGGGCGGGACACGTCGGTGATGCCGTACTCGGACAACGCCACCACAGTAGCGTCCCGATCACGGGCCGCGTCCAGCAGCGGGCCGAGCACGGTGTCCAGCTCCGCCGCCGCGGTGGCGGCCTCCGGCCCGGACGGACCGAAGCGTTGCAGGTCGTAGTCCAGATGCGGCAGGTAGACAAGGGTCAGGTCGGGGGCGTGGTCGGCCAGGATCCGCTGCGCGGCCCGGCTGATCCACGCCGACGACGGCAGCCCCGCGCCCGGCCCCCAGTAGCTGAACAGCGGGAACGTGCCGAGCGCGTCGGTGAGCGTGTCCCGCAGCCGCGGCGGGTCGGTCCAGCAGTCCGGCTCCTTGCGCCCGTCGGCGTGGTAGACCGGGCGCGGCGTGACCGTCCAGTCCACGTCCGCGCCCATCGCGTACCACCAGCAGACGTTCGCGACCCGGTAGCCCGGCTCGACGCGGCGGGCCGCCTGCCACACCTTCTCGCCGCCGACCAGCGCGTTGTGCTGCCGCCAGAGCAGCACCTCGCCCAGGTCGCGGAAGTACCAGCCGTTGCCCACCACGCCGTGCCCGGCGGGCAGCTCGCCGGTGAGGAACGTGGACTGCGCCGAGCAGGTCACCGCCGGCAGCACGGTGCCCAGCTCGGCGGCGAACCCGGCGTCGGCCACCGCGCGCAGCCGGGGCATGTGCGCCAGCAGCCGCGGGGTCAGCCCGACCACGTCGAGCACCACCAGCCGCCGGCTCATGCGGTGCCGGCCTTCGTTCGCGACTGCGGGGCTCGCAGGACCGGCTCACTCCTCGCGCTCACGAGGACATCACCGCCGTCGGCGCCAGCCCGAGCGCGGTCAGCTCGTCGCGGGCGAAGGCCAGCTCGGCGGCGATGCCGGCGGCCAGCTCCGCGTCGCCGCGCGGCCGCCGCGCCTCCGGCAGCACCCCCCAGGTGTACGTCTCGACGTCGAGGTGGTCGCAGCCGGCGGCCGGACCGGCGAACAGCGCGGCGAGCGCCTCCCGCAGCACCGGCACCGTGGAGCGCAGCGGCGGTTCGGGCGGGGCGTGCAGCGGCACGTGGTAGTGCACCCGCCAGGCACCGGGCAGCCCCGCGTCGAGCGCGGCGTCGAGGTCGTCGGCCGCGTACGCCGGATCGGCCGGATCGGCGGCGCCGGCGCAACCGGCCGCGCGGGTCTGGTGCAGGAACCTCGGCTCGACGAAGCGGCGCAACGCCGCGCCCGCCCCGACCGGATCGGGCGCCTCGACGGCGGCGGACACCTGGACCTTCACCACGGGGAGACCGGCGGCACGCAGCCCGGCCAGGGCATCCGCCGGCTGCTCCCAGGCGCACGCCAGGTGTGCGAGGTCCAGGCAGATCCCGAGCCGGTCGGTATCCATGGCTGAGAATACCTCGCGTGCTTGTCCCGTCGACTCCACCAGGCAGCCGGGTTCCGGCTCGAAGCCGACCCGGATCACCCGGCCGGTCTCCCGCTGCACCGCGGCCAGCCCGTCGGCCAGCGCGTCGAGCCGGCGCCGGGCGGTCGCGGCGCGCGCGGTGTCCCACGGCGTACGCCAGGCCAGCGGCAGCGTCGAGACCGACCCGTGGACCGCGTCGTCGGGCAGCAGGTCGGCCAGCACCCGGGCCAGGTCCAGCGTGTACGCCGAGCGCTGCGGCGTGGTCCAGTCCGGGTGGTACACCGCGCCCTTGACCACCGGGGCCTGGAACGCGGCGTACGGGAAGCCGTTGAGCGTGACCACCTCCAGGCCCCGTACGGTCAGCTCGTGACGCAGCCGGCGGCGGGCCGCCGGGTCGGCGGCGAGCGCGGCGGCCACCGGCGCGGCCAGCCAGAGCCCGAGCCCGAGCAGGTCGGCGCCGAGCGCCCGGCGCACCGCTACCGCGTACGTGTCGAGCTGGGCGACGATGCCGGGCAGGTCCTCGGCCGGGTGGACGTTCGTGCAGTAGCCGAGATGGACGGTCGTGCCGTCGGCGTGGCGCAGCCGCATCATTCGCCTCCGCGCAGGATCGAGTTGCCGGCGAAGGTGGGGTCGCTCGCCTCCAGGGCGGTCAGGTCGAGCCGGCCGGACTGGCCGTAGAACTCGACCGGGTTGCGCCACAGCACCCGGTCCACGTCGTCGGCGCTGAACCCGGCCAGCTGCATCGCCTCCCCGGTGGCCCGGGTCAGCAGCGGGTCCGACCGCCCCCAGTCGGCGGCCGAGTTGACCAGCATCCGCTCGGTCCCGTACCGCTTCAGCAGCTCGACCATGCGCGGCGGCGACATCTTCGTCTCCGGATAGATGGAGAAGCCCAGCCAGCAGCCGGTGTCCCGGACCAGCCCCACAGTCACCTCGTTGAGGTGGTCGACGAGCACCCGTTCCGGCGCGATGTCCGACTCGGCGACCACGTCGAGCGTGCGCCGTACGCCGCGTGCCTTGTCCCGGTGCGGCGTGTGCACCAGCGCGGGCAGGTCGTACGCGACGGCCAGGGCGAGCTGCCCGGCCAGCGCGGCGTCCTCGGGCGGCGTCATCGCGTCGTAGCCGATCTCACCGACGGCCACCACGCCGTCCTTGTCCAGGTAGCGGGGCAGCAGGTCGAGCACCGGGCGGCAGCGCGGGTCGTTCGCCTCCTTCGGGTTGAGCGCCACTGTGGCGTGGTGCCGGATGCCGAACTGCCCGGCCCGGAACGGCTCCCAGCCGATCAGCGAGTCGAAGTAGTCCACGAAGCTGTCCACGCTGGTGCGCGGCTGGCCCAGCCAGAACGCCGGCTCGACCAGCGCGCGGACCCCGGCGGCGGCCATCCGCTCGTAGTCGTCGGTGGTGCGGGACGTCATGTGGATGTGCGGGTCGAAGATGCGCATGTCACGCCTCCGGGGTGGGGATGGTCAGCCGGCGCAGCAGGTCGGCCGCGTCGTCGGGCATGGTCCGGCCGGCGGCGTGCCGCTCGGCGGCGTACGCGGCGAGCATCCGGGCCAGCTCGCCGTCGGCCCGCTCCGGCAGGTCGTCGACCACCGCCAGGGGCACGCCGGTGAACACGCACTTGAGCACCGCCTGCCGCCAGGCCGGCTGCTCCAGGTGCCGGGCGTACGGGCCGAGCGCCGCGGCGACCAGCCGGGTGTCGTTTGTGCGGATCGCGTCGTGCAGCAGCGGCACGCACTCCGCGCCGATGGGCAGCAGCGGCAGCGCGCGCAGCACGGCGCGTTTCTCGGCGGCGTCGCCCTGCCGGTAGAGGGTCTCGGCCGCGGCGGCGTGGCCGTTCGGCAGCGCGGTCAGCAGCAGCGCCCGCGCCGCGTCGTCGGCCGTCCAGCCGGGCGGGTCGGGCAGCGGCCCGCGACCGCACCGCCGGGCGGCGGTGGCGAAGAACCGTTCGATCGCCGTGGGTTCGGTCGCGACGCGGCGCAGCGCCGCGTCCAGCCACTGCGGGTCGGGTACGCCCCGAAGCGCGGCGCGCAGTCGGTCGGGTGTCATGCCGTCTCCCCTCTGCCGGGTGGAAGGTGGTGGGTCACCGCCCCTCGCCGCGCGAGGCGGCGGCGCGCAGGAAGTCCAGTGAGCGGGCGGCGACGGCCGGGGCCGCGTGCGAGTGCCGGGGCAGCTCCACCGCCACCAGCCCGCGGTAGCCGGCGTCGGCCAGGGCACGCAGCACCGGCGGGAAGTCGATCTCGCCGACGCCGAACTCCAGGTGCTCGTGCACGCCCCGGCGCATGTCGTCGATCTGCACATTGACCAGGTGCGCGGCGACCTCGGACACGCACCGCGGCACCGGCAGCGGCTCCAGGCACCGGCAGTGCCCGATGTCGAGCGTGATGCCGAAGCCGGGCGGCGCGCCGAGCGCCTCGCGCAGCCGCCGCCACCCGGCGATGTCCTCGACGAACATGCCCGGCTCGGGCTCGAAACCCAGCGGCACGCCCGCCTCCGCCGCCTCGGCGCACACCGTCGCGCAGCCGGCCACCAGGCGGTCGGCGGCGACGCCGGGCGGTACGCCGGGCGGGCGTACGCCGGCCCAGAAGGAGACCGCCTCCGCGCCCAGCTCGGCGCCGATCCGCACGGC
The DNA here is from genome assembly GCF_001652995.1 of Micromonospora sp. NBRC 110037. NCBI lineage: Bacteria > Bacillati > Actinomycetota > Actinomycetes > Micromonosporales > Micromonosporaceae > Micromonospora > Micromonospora sp. NBRC 110037. The sequence continues at coordinate 46,041 of NZ_BBVA01000009.1, read as the reverse complement.
CCGGCGCAGGAACTCCACCCGCCGGGACGGGTCGTCGTGCAGCAGCGTCGGCGCGTGCTTGTGCCAGGGGTCGAGCAGGTAGCGGGCGCCGGTCTCGACCACCACCGCCAGCCCGAGCGCGTCCAGCCGGCGGCGCACGGCGGTCACCCGGCGCATCAGCCCGGGGGCGAACGGGTCCAGGTGGTCGTGGTCCAGGGTGAGCGCGACGCCCTGGTAGCCGAGGTCGGCGAGGACCGCCAGCGCGTCGCCGAGGCGGTGGTTGGCGAAGCCGTTGGTGCCGTACCCGAAACGCAGCGCGCCCGGGCCGGGCAGCGGGTCGGCGGCGGTCATGTCGGGGAGATCAGTCGGGCCAGGCGGCGGCCGAGCGGGGCGGCGCCGGCCACGGCGAGGCCGAGCAGCCGCGCCCCGGCGCGGGCGGTGAGCGAACCCTGCAAGGCGGGCAGCCCGGTGATCCCGGCCCCTACGGCGGCGCGTACCCGGGCCGGTGACGGATCGGCGAGCACCCGGGCCTGCGCCCGGCCGTACCGGGCGGCGTACCCGGCCGCGAGCACCGCCGGCACCAGCTCCCCGAGCCGAAGGAAGGGCCCCCTCTTAACGCATCCGGTAGAGGAGGGGGCCCCTCTTAACACGGTGGGCCGGGCCGGGGTGGTGAACGCGATCAGCGCGGTGCCGGCCAGCGTGAGGCCCGGCAGACGCCGGTCCGCGCCGGTCACCTCGCGGCGGGACAGCGCGGTCACCGTCCAGGTGTGCGCGGCGACGGTGAGCGCTGCGGGCAGCGCCCGGACCACCCGGCCGCCGGACGCGCCGAGCAGCACGTCCAGCCCTCGGCACGCGGCCATCACCGCCGGGCCGGCGGCGGTGTTCTTCGCGCGCAGGTCGTACCCCCAGATCGTGGCCGCGAGTGGCAGCGCGACAGCCGCCGCCCGGCGGCCCCCGGCGGCGGTGGCGACCGCGAGCCCGGCGGCGGTGAGGCCGGACGCGACGCCGAGCGCGACGGCCGGGCGCACCCGGCCGGACGGGATCGGCCGCTCCGGCCGTTCGACAGCGTCCAGCCGCCGGTCGGCCCAGTCGTTGGCGGCCATTCCGGCCCAGTAGAGCAGCACCGACGCGCCGGCCAGGGCGGGCGTCCGGCGGCCCAGCGCCCCGGCCGCTGCGGCGCCGGACAGCACGTCCCCGGGTACGGAGAGCGCGGCCGGCGCCCGGACCAGTTCGGCCAGGTCGGCCAGGCGGGTCACGACGTCACCCGGGCGTGCAGGCCGGCGGCGAAGTCCCGCAGCACCGTCCACTGCTCGCCGAGCGCGTGGCCGGTCGCGCCGAGCGGGTCCTTGAAGAAGAACGCCAGTTCGGTCAGCGGGCCGTGGCGGCCGGCGGCGTGCGCGGCGGCGGTGAGCCGAGCCAGGTCCAGCACGAGCGGCGCGGCGAGCGCCGAGTCGCAGCCGTGCCAGGTGAACTCCATCCGCATGCCGGTGCCGAGGAAACCGGCGAACGTGATCAGGTCCCAGGCGGTCTTGAAGTCGCCCAGTTCCTCGACGTACTCGATCCGGGTGCCGCCCTGGGGCAGGTAGCCGAGCGTCTCGGCGAGCACCCGCTGCTTGCTGCCGACCTTGGCGGCGTTGGCGGCCGGGTCGGCGAGCGTAACGCCGTCGCCGCCGCCGAGCAGGTTCGTGCCGGACCAGGAGCGCACGGCCAGGTGCCGCATCGCGAACATCGGCGCGAGCACCGACTTGAGCAGCGTCTCGCCGGTCTTGCCGTCGTGCCCGGCGTACGGCAGCCCGCGTTCGGCGGCGAGCGCGGCCAGGGCCGGCAGGCGGGCGCCGGTGGACGGGGTGAAGTCCACGTACGGGCAGCCGGCGGTGAACGCCGCGTACGCGTAGGCAGAGCTGGGCGGCAGCACGCCGGCCGGGCCGGTCAGCGCGTCGCGCAGCGTGGCCAGGTCGTGGTGGGCCGGGTGCGGTGCGGGCGCCGGCTCGGTGGCGGCGACGTTCACCACCACCACCCGGTCCAGCCCGTGCCGGGTGCGGAACCCGGTCAGGTCGCGCACCACGGCGGCGATCCGCTCGCCCTGGTCGCCCTCGGCCGGCGCGGGTCGCAGCGCCGCCTCGACGGCGGCCAGGTCCGGCGCGACGGCGTCGGCCAGCCGGGCGGGCAGCACGCCGGCGGCGGCGAGCGCCTCGGCGCGTTTGGTGAGCGGGGTGGCGACCACGTCGTGGCCGCCGAAGACGAGATCGGCGAAGCCCGGCAGGGCGGGCCCGCGCAGGTCGGGCAGCTCGGTCACGCATCCGGTCGGCGCGGTGAGCCCGGCCCGCAGGGCCAGCCCGCCGACCACGGCGGTGGTGGCGACCGAGCCGCGCGCACCCACCAGCCACACACCCGTACGCATTCGCGCTACCTCCCCAGGTAAGGCCGGTCCGCCGGTGCGGCCGGGGAATCCCGGTCCGGCCGCACCGGAGGGCCGTGCTGGTCGTGCCGGCGGACACCGGCGGCACGCTCCCCGGAGCCGGCCTCGTCCCCGCCGCGGGGCGCAACCGCGGCGGGCCCTCGCCGGCCGGCGCCGGTGAGTGTCGGGCGGGCCTGGCCCGCCTCGGATCAGGCGGAAGCTTCGGCCAGCGCGGGCTCCACCTCCGTCCAGGCGGCCCGCTCGGCCGAGCGGGTCACCGCGTCGAGCACGAGCTGGACCTGCAGCGCGTCGGCGAACGACGGGGCCGGGTCGGCGCCGGTGGCGACCGCCTCGACGAAGTCGCGCGCCTGGTGGGTGAAGGAGTGCTCGTAGCCGATGATGTGGCCGGGCGGCCACCACGCACCCAGGTACGGATGGTCCGGCTCGGTCACCAGGATCCGGCTGAAGCCCTGCTCGGCGGCGGGCCGGGTGGCGTCCAGGAACTCCAGCTCGTTGAGGCGTTCCAGGTCGAACACGACGCTGCCACGCGAGCCGTTGATCTCGACGCGCAGGGCGTTCTTGCGGCCGGTGGCGAACCGGGTCGCCTCGTACGTGGCGAGCGCTCCCCCGTCGAGCCGGGCCACGAACACCGCCGCGTCGTCCACCGTCACCTGGCCCATGGCGCTGCCGTTACCGTCGGCCTGCGCGGCCAGGCCGCTCGACCCGGCGACGAGTGGCCGCTGGCGGACGAACGTCTCGGTCAGCGCGCTGACCCCGCTGACGAGCTGACCGGTGACGTACTGGGTCAGGTCGATGATGTGCGCGCCGATGTCACCGAGCGCGCCGGAGCCCGCCCTGTCCTTCTGCAACCGCCACACCAGCGGGAACTGCGGGTCGACGATCCAGTCCTGGAGGTAGACCGCCCGGACGTGCCGGATCTCGCCGATCCGCCCGTCGGCCACCAGCTGCCGCATCAGGGCGACAGCGGGCACCCGCCGGTAGTTGAAGCCGCACATCGCGCGTACCCCGGACTCGCGGGCCCGGGCCGCGGCCCCGGTCATCTCGCGGGCCTCGGCGACGCTGTTCGCCAGCGGCTTCTCGCACAGCACGTGCTTGCCCGCGGCGAGCGCGGCGAGCGCGATCTCGCGGTGGCTGTCCCCCGGCGTGCAGATGTCGACCACGTCGATCTCCTCGGACTCGACGAGCCGCCGCCAGTCGGTGGTGTAGCCGTCCCAGCCGAGCCGGTCGGCGGCCTCGGCCACCTTCGGCTCGTCCCGGCCGCAGACGAGCGCCATCCGTACCCGGGACGGCAGGTCGAACACCCGGTTCACGGTGCGCCACGCCTGGGAGTGCGCGGCGCCCATGAACGCGTAGCCGACCATGCCGACCCGCAGGATGCTGTCGTGACTGGACAAGGTGGGTCTCCCCCCGTGTGTCAGAACCCGAGCTTCAGGTAGTCGCTCGCGTTCTCCTTGGTGATCGTCTCGGAGGCGAGCACGATCTCCTTCGGTACCTGGAGTTCGACCAGGTCGGACATGCCCTTGCCCTGGCCGATCAGGCGGGCCAGGGAGATGGCCGAGGAGGCCATCGACGGGCTGTAGGTGACTGTGGCCTTGAGGACCGTGTTGTCGGCGGCGATGTCCTCCATGGCCTTCTTGGAGCCGGCGCCGCCGACCATGATGAATTCCTTGCGGTTGGCCTGGTTGACGGCCGCGAGCACGCCGATGCCCTGGTCGTCGTCGTGGTTCCAGACCGCGTCGATCTTCGGCAGTGCCTGGAACAGGCCGGTGGCGGCCTGCTGCCCGGAGTCGACTGTGAACTCGGCGGGGCGCCGGTTGGCGACCTTGAACCCGTACGAGGCGAGCGTGTCGGCGAACCCCTTGGACCGTTCCTGGGTCAGCTCAAGCGACTCGATGCCGGGGATCTCGCCGATCACCGGGTTGCTCACGCCCTTGGTCTTGAGCTGCTCGGCGATGTACGTGGCGGCGGCCACCCCCATGCCGTAGTTGTCGCCCTTGATCTGGCACCGGTAGGCGCGCGCGTCCGGGAAGGCCCGGTCCAGGTTCACCACCGGGATGCCGGCCTTCATCGCCTCCAGGCCGAACGCGTTGAGTTCCTTGCCGTCGTGCGGCAGCAGCACGATCACGTCGGGCTTCTGCGAGATCAACGTGGACAGCGCCGCCCGCTGGGCCGCCGCGTCCGCGCCGGCCTCGACCGACTTCAGCTCCACGTCCTGGTACGCCCCGGCCTGCGCCTTGGCGTTGTTCGTGATGGCGGCGATCCAGCCGTGGTCGGCGGCCGGGGCGGAGAAGCCGATGGTCACCTTCTTGCCCGGCTCGGTGTTGGCGCCGGAACCGGCCGCCTTGGTCTGTGCCTCGGTCGGGCTCTGCTCGTTGCTGGTGCAGCCGGCGAGCAGCACCCCGGCGGAGACCGCGGCCCCGCCGAAGAGCAGCCGGCGGCGGGACAGGTCATGGCGCGGTGTTCTCATGACGCCTCCTGGGATGAGGTGGTGGGGTGGTTTCGGGTGTGGCGGGCCGGACCGCAGTCGGTACGACGGCAGCCGGGGTGTGCGCGGGTGGGGTCAGGTGGTGGTGGCCCGGTTGCGGGCGAGGAACTGGGTGAGGCTGCCGAACTGCACCTGCTGGACCAGGACGGCGGCGACGATGATGCCGCCCTTGACCATGTTCTGGGCCTCGGCGGAGAGGTTGTTGATGGCGAACAGGTTGGTGATCGTGGAGAAGATGATCACCCCGAGCAGGGAGCCGATGATCGTGCCCCGCCCGCCGCTGAGCAGCGTGCCGCCGATGATCGCGGCGGCGATCGCGTCCAGCTCGTAGAGGTTGGCCATCGCCGCCTGTGCGGAGGTGGCCTGCGCGGTCAGCATGACCGCGGCGATGCCGCAGCACAGGCCGGACAGCGCGTAGAGGAGCACGGTGTGCCGGCGCACGTTGATGCCGGCGAGCCGGGCCGCCTCCGGGTTGCCGCCGACCGCCACCGTACGGCGGCCGAACGTGGTCCGGTTCAACAGCACCCAGCCGGCCGCCACCACCGCCACCAGGATGTAGACCAGCAGCGGGATGCCGAGCACGTTCGTGCTGGCGATGCCGTTGATGAACGTGTTGCCCGACACCTGGGTCTGCTTGTCGGAGATCTCCGCCGCCAGCCCTCGGGCGGCGACGAGCATCGCCAGCGTGGCGATGAACGGCACCAGCCGCCCGTACGACACGAGCAGCCCGTTCACCACGCCGACGGCGAGCCCGACGGTCAGCGCGGTGAAGATCATGCCGCCCGCGCCGTAGCTCTGCGTGGCGACAGTGGTGCACCAGACCCCGGCCAGCGCGACGATCGCGCCGACCGACAGGTCGATGCCGCCGCCGATGATCACGAAGGTCATGCCGACGGTGACCACGCCGACCACCGAGGCGAGCTTGAGAATGGTGAGCGTGTTGCCCCACACCCAGTTCGGGTCGCCGTAGAGGTCGGGGCGGGTCAGGATGCCGATGACCACCAGCACGACGAGCGTGGCGAGCAGGCCGAGGTTGCGCTTGACGCCCTCCCCGCCGTCGCCGCGCCACCAGGAGAGCTTCGCCGGCGCGTCGACCTTGGCGGTCTCCGCCCGCTCCACCGGCGGCGACTGCGCGGGCAGGGCGGATTCTCTGACATCGCTCATGCCGGTGCGCCTTCCATGAGGGACCCCGCCATGACGAGGTCGAGCACGGTGTTCTCGTCCAGTTCGCCGGCCGGCGCCTCGCGGACCACCCGGCCCTCCCGCATCACCAGCACCCGGTCGGCCAGGCCCAGCACCTCGGGCACCTCGCTGGAGACCAGCAGCACCCCGACGCCCCGGGCGGCCAGATCGCGGATCACCTGGTAAAGCTCGGCGCGGGCGCCCACGTCCACGCCCCGGGTCGGCTCGTCGAGCAGCAGCAGCCGGGTGTCACCGAGCAGCCACCGGCCGACCACCACCTTCTGCTGGTTGCCGCCGGACAGCGTGCGCACCGGCCGCCGTACGTCGCGGGGCCGCAGCTCCAGCGACTCGGCGATCCGGTCCGCCTCGGCGCGTTCCCGCCCGGCGTCGGTGAACCCGAGGCGGGCGTACCTGCCGAACGTGGCGAGCGTGACGTTGCGGTAGATCGGTTCACCGAGCAGCAGCGCCTGGCTCTTGCGCTCCTCCGGCGCCATGCCCATCCCGGCCCGTACCGCCGCGCCCACACTGCCGGGACGCAGCGTCCGGCCGTTCACCCGGACCGTCCCGGCGTGCGCCCGGCGCGCGCCGAAGACGGTCTCCAGCAGCTCCGACCGGCCCGAGCCGACCAGCCCGGCGATGCCGACGATCTCTCCCGCCCGGACCCGGAGCGAGACGTCGGCGAACTCGCCGGGCCGGGTCAGCCCGTCCACCCGCAGCAGCTCCGCGCCACCCACGTGGTCGGCCGGGCGCTGCGGGAAGACGTACTCGATGGTCCGGCCCGTCATCCGGGCGACCAGGTCGCGGGTCGGCGTCTCGCGGGCCGGCAGGCTCGCCGCGGTGGTCCGGCCGTCCTTGAGTACGGTGACCCGGTCGCCGATCTCGCGGATCTCCTCCAGCCGGTGCGAGATGTAGATGACAGCGATGCCCTGCGCGGTGAGTTCCCGGATGATCCGGAACAGGTTCGCCACCTCGTCGTGGGCCAGCACCGCGCTCGGCTCGTCCATGATGATCAGCCGGGCCTCGTGGGAGAGCGCCCGCGCCATGCTGACGATCTGCTTGCCGGCGGCGGGCAGGTGCCGCACCAGCCGCCCCGGCGGGATCTCCGGGTGGCCGAGCCGGGCCAGGATCTGCCGGGTACGCCGGGCCATGTGCCCCCGCCGGACGAAGCCGAACCGGCGCGGCTCGTGGCCGAGGAACGCGTTCTCCGCCACCGACAGGTCGTCGACCAGATCGAGTTCCTGGTAGATCGTGGCGATGCCGGCGCGCATGGCGGCCTGCGGGTTGGCGAACGACGCCGGCTCGCCCCGCCACACGACCTCGCCGGAGTCCGGCCGATGCACCCCGGCCAGCACCTTGATCAGCGTGGACTTGCCGGCGCCGTTCTGCCCCAGCAGGCAGTGCACCTCGCCGGCGCGTACCTCCAGTTGCACGCCGTCGAGCGCGCGTACCCCCGGGAACGTCTTGACGACGTCGGTGAGGCGCAGGACCACCTCGCCCGCGACGGCGTCCGCGGGCGCCTCGACCAGTGGTTTCCCGGTGTCGCTCATGCTGCTTCTCCGAACGCGAGGTCGCTGGCGAGCACGGCGGCGCCGGCGACGCCGGCGCGCGGGCCCAGTTCGGACAGGACGACCGGCAGGTTGCCGGTGGCCAGCGGCAGCGAACGGCGGTAGACCACGCTGCGGATCTCGGCGAGCAGGATGTGGCCGAGCTGGGCCAGTCCGCCGCCGATCACGATCATCGACGGGTTGGTGAAGCTGACCAGCCCGGCCAGTACGCTGCCGACCCGCCGGCCGCCGTCCCGGATGAGCTGGATGCAGGAGACGTCCCCCTCGATCGCCCCCTGCGCCACGTCCAGCGCGCTCACCACACCCCGGACGGCGAACCGCTCGGCCAGCGCCGGGGAGACCTCGGTGCGGGCCGCGACAGTCGCCTCGCGGGCCAGCGCGGCGCCGCTGAACACCGCCTCCAGACAGCCGACGTTGCCGCAGGAACACATCGGGCCGTTCGGGTCGACCTGGATGTGGCCGATGTCCCCGGCGCAGCCGTCGGTGCCCCGGTAGACCTCGCCGTGCAGGTAGATGCCACAGCCGATGCCGGTGCCGATCTTGATGAACAGGAAGTCGTCGACCGAGTGGGCCACGCCGCCGTGCCGCTCCCCGATCGCCATGATGTTGACGTCGTTGTCCACCACCGCCGGGCAGCCGTGCTCCCGGGTCAGCAGCTCGCGGACCGGGAACCGGTCCCACCCCGGCATGATCGGCGGGGAGACCGGCACGCCGTCGCGGAAGCTCACCGGCCCCGGTACGCCGATGCCGACCGCGTCGAGCCGCTCGTACGCGCCGTCCACCTTGGCCTTGTGCAGCAGCTCGTTGACGCGCTGGAGCGTCACCTTCGGGCCGGAGCGGATGTCGGCGGTCTCGGTGTAGGCGGCCACCGGCTCCAGCCGGCCGTTGACCACCTCCACGTCGATCGAGCTGGCGCCCAGGTCGACGGCGGCGAACCGCAGGTGCGGGCTCAGCTCGACCAGGGTGGAGCGCCGCCCGCCCCGGGAGGCGGCCAGCCCGGCCTCGGCCACGTACCCGAGGGAGACGAGCCGTTCCAGCTCGGCGAGCAGGCGCGGGCGGGGCATCTGGAGGCGGTCGCCGAGTTCGGCGCGGGACACCGCGCCCTCGTCCCGGAGCAGCCGCAGGAGCCGTACGTGCAGGGGGTCGACCGTCCGCACCGGCAGTCACCTCCGCATCGGAAGTCCGTCACATCGACCGTGGCGATGTGTGTTGTGTCCGACACAGTAGGAGCCTTCCGGGTCGCATGTCCATAGCTTCGGCACGCCTGATGCAAACTTTTGTCCATACGAACAAAAGAGGTGCCGGGCCAGAAAAACGCGCCGCCCCGCCCGGGCGCATCCGGGCGGGGCGGCGAGGTGCGGTCAGCGGTCAGTGGTGGGAGGAGGCATTGCCCTTCTTGCGCAGCTTGCGGTCGTCGCGCAACTCCACGTAGGGCTCCTCGTCGGCCGGGTGGCCGGCCGCGATGGCCCGGCTGCGCTCCAGCTCGGCGTCGAACTCCGCGCCGAGCAGGATGGCCACGTTGCTCAGCCAGAGCCAGACCAGGAAGATGATCACGCCGGCCACCGCGCCGTACGTCTTGTTGTACGAGCCGAAGTTGCTGACGTAGAGCGCGAAGAGGCCGGACACCACGAGCCAGAGCACCACCGCGAGCACGCCGCCGGGGCTGACCCAGCGGAAGCCGCCGTGCCGGGCGTTCGGCGAGGCCCAGTAGAGGATCGCGAACATCAGGCTCACCAGCACCAGCAACACCGGCCACTTGGCGATGTTCCACACCGTGACGGCGGTCGAGCCGAGCCCGATCGCGTTTCCGGCCTGCTCGGCCAGGCCGCCGGTGAACACCACGATCACGGCGCTGATCAGCAGCATCACGCCGATCACCGCGGTCACGCCGAGGCGTACCGGCAGCGTCTTCCAGATCGGCCGCCCCTCCGGCACGTCGTAGATGCTGTTCGAGGCGCGCATGAACGCGGCGATGTAGCCGGAGGCGGACCAGAAGGCCGCGACCAGACCGATGACGGCCGCGATGCTGGCCAGCCCGCCGGACTGGCCGGCCTGGTCGATCGCGCTCTCGATGATCTTGCGGATGTTCTCCTCCGGCACCGCCTGGCCGACGGTGTCCCGGACCCCCTCCGTGGCCCGGTCACCGAGCAGGCCGAGCAGCGAGATCAGCACCAGCACGCCGGGGAAGATGGAGAGCACGCCGTAGTAGGTGAGCGCGGCGGCCCAGTCGGTCAGGCTGTCGTCCTGGAACTCCCGGACGGTCCGCTTGAGCGTCGCCATCCAGCCCGTCGCGGTCAGGTCGGTCGGGCTGTCCGGACCGTCGTCCGGGCCCACCGGCTCCGTGCGGTCGCGCCCGTCACGGGCGGGAGCCTCGTCGGCGGCCATGGCACCTCCTCGTCGTCGCGTCGTCAGACGACATGCCCTGACGACGGCGGCCATAACCACCACCCGCGAAAACGGCAGACCCGCCCGACGCCCCTGCCCCCGAGGCGGCCACTCACGCCCATCGCGGCCGTCCGCGTTTCCCGCCGCCTCGCTCTGCATCCATCGGCGCACACGGTTACGCAGCGTGTCTGCCGCGCGGGTGGCTGCAGAGCAAAGCCCGCCGGCGCCGCACCCCGTCACGACAGCGCGACGCACTCGACCGGAGATCTCGGCGCCCGCCGCCCGGAGCGGACAACAACTCGCCCAAGATCTCGACAACCGTCACGACGAGTGGAACGTCATGGGTGCCAAACGGGGGCGGAGACACCCATGGCGTTCCACCCGTCCGATCCGCCGGCGGCGGGCGCGCGGTGGAATCGGCGGCGGCACCCGGCACAGCCACCGTGCCGCAGTGGCGGCGTCGTCATGACGAAGGAGCCCGCGACCTCGGCGGAATGAATTCGATCATGGGCCTTCCGGGCACCGGAGCACGTACTGCCGACGCCGGTCGGCGCCGGCACCGCCGAGGGCCGACAGGGCCTGCGACAGCAGTCGGTCGCGCTGCACTATCCGTAACCGCCACCGGCTCCCGTGACTCGCCATTCATCGTTGGAAAGGCGCCCGGTCGACCACCGGAAGGCATTGCCGAAGTCCTTGATCGCGCAATTACGAAAGAGATTCAAGAAGCGTCCGCCGGAGCGCGTCACCCCAATTACCGTCACTCATTGCAATCACGTTAAGCAATGTTCCCAACGCGCGCGCAATTCGCGTATCGTGCCCCCTCGTGCCGCCCGTTCGCCCCTCCGACGCGACTCCCCCGAAACCCCGGCCGCCGTCCGGCGGACGACCGGGGTCCGATGTGGACGCCGAGGTGGTGCCGCTCCCGCCGGACCAGGGCGTCGTCGCCGGTCCGGAGTGGTCCGACGACGGGCCGGGCGAGACGCACCACCACAGCCGGGCCGTGCCGCACCACACCGAGGACCACACTCCGGCCGAGACGCACGACGCCCCGGATCAGGCCCAGCAGGACGCCCGGGAACTGGCCGCCCGGTTCGAGGAGGAGAAGCCGGGACGGGTCCTCGCCGGCGGAGTCGGCTTCCTGTTCACCGGCGTCACCGTCGCGGTCGGGCTGCTGACGCTCTGGCAGGTGTTCTTCCCGCTGGCCCAGGGCAGCAAGTACTACCTCATCTTCTTCCTCGCCGGCGTCCTGCCGATGGTGTTCCTCGCGTACCCCTCGGGGGTGCGGCTGCGACGCACCAAGGCCGACGCGGTCGACGTGGACGACCGGCGCGGACCGACGCCCGTGGACTGGCTGCTGGCGCTCGCGGCGCTCGTGGTCTGCCTCTACCCGGTGCTGCCGGTCGCCGTCGGTGCGGGCGGCGGCGGGTACGACGCCTTCCTGGACCGGCAGGGCCTGCTGGATCCGCTGGACGTGGCGTTCGGCACCGGGCTCCTGCTCCTGCTGTTGGAGGCGTGCCGGCGTACCACCGGGTGGATCCTGCCGGCGGTCTGCGTGCTGTTCCTCGGGTACGGCTACTACGGCGGGCTGCTGCCGCAGTCCTGGCCGGTGGCGCACGCGGGGCTCGACTTCGCGCAGCTGGTCGACGCGTTCTACAACTCCGACAGCGGCTTCTACGGCACGCCGCTGGACGTCGCCGCCTCCTACATCGTGCTGTTCACCATCTACGGCGCGGTGCTCGACCTGTCCGGCGCGGGCCGGTTCTTCGTGGAGCTGTCCGCCGCCGCGTTCCGCCGCTCCCGTACCGCCGCCGGGCGCACCGCCGTCGCCTCGGGTTTCCTGCTCGGCACGGTCTCCGGCTCCGGCGCCGCCACCACCGTCAGCATCGGCGCGGTGACCTGGCCGATCCTGCGCCGCGCCGGCTACCCGGCCGAGCGCGCGGGCGGCATGCTGGCCGCCGCCGGTGTCGGGGCGATCCTGTCCCCGCCCACGCTCGGCGCGGCGGCGTTCATCATCGCCGAGTACCTGGGCGTGTCCTACCTGCAGGTGCTCGGCTGGGCCACGGTGCCCACGATCCTCTACTACCTGGGCATCCTGTTCTCGGTCGAGATCGACGCGCGGCGTTCCGGGGTCCGTCCGGTGGTCATCGACAGCGGCTCGGCCTGGCGGCTGCTGGCCCGTTTCGGCTACCACTTCCTCTCGCTCCTCGTGATCATCGTGGTGCTGGCGCTCGGCGCGTCGGCGATGCGGGCGGTGGTCGTCGCCACCGTGATCGCGGCGGCGCTGTCCTTCCTGGACCGGCGGCACCGCCTCACGCCGGCCCGGCTGGTGGCGGCGCTGCGCGACGGCGTACGCGGGGTGCTCGCGGTGAGCGCCGTGTGCGCCGCGGCCGGCATCATCACCGCCACCACCACGAAGACCGGGCTCGGGCCGCAGGCCGCCTCGCTGCTGATCAGCGGCGCGCAGGCGGTCAGCTCGGAGCCCGCCGTGGTGCTGGCGCTGACCGCGGTGCTCGCCGCCGTCGCGCTCAGCCTGCTGGGCCTCGCCGTGCCGGTCACCGCGTCCTTCGTCATCGGCTGGGTGATCATCGGCCCGGCGCTGCTGAACCTGGGTGTCGAGGCGCCCGCCGCGGCCATGTTCGTCTTCTACTTCGCGGTGCTGTCCGAGGTCTCGCCGCCGACCGCGCTCGCCGCGGTCGCCGCCGCCGCGGTCACCGGCGGCCGCCTGGTGCCGACCATGTGGCAGACCCTGCGGTACGCGCTGCCGGCGTACCTGATCCCGCTGGCCTTCGTGATCACGCCGACCGGCCTCGGACTGCTCGGCATCGGCGGGCCCGGGCGGATCGTGACGGCCGGCCTGGTCTCCGCGCTCGGCGTGGCGGTGCTGGCGGTCGCGGCCGGCGGCTGGCTGCCGGGCGTGGGCCCGGCCGGCGCGCCGGAGCGGATCCTCGGCGCGATCGCCGGGCTGGTCCTGCTCTGGCTGGAACCGCTGCCCATGGCGATCGGCGCGGCGCTCGCCGCGCTCACGGTCGCGGGCGTGTACGTCCGACGTGGCGCCGCCGGGCACCCCGGCCGCCCGGCGGTCGAAGAATCCGTGGATCTTGGGGAGGAGAGAGAGTGGGACGGATCGACGCGAGGATAGTGGCGGGTGTCGGGGCGCTTGTCCTGGTCGCCGCCGGTGCCGCCGGCTGCGGGGGCCGTCAGGACGGCGCGGCGAAGGACGACGCCGCCCGCGAGGTCAGCTGCAAGGTCACCAAGGACACCCGGGTCGGTATCGCCACCGGCAACGCCACCGGCGTCTACTACGTGGTCGGCAACGCGCTCGCCGGTGAGCTGAGCAAGACCACCGACGGCAAGCTCACCGGGACGGCCGCCGAGACCGGCGCCTCGGTGCAGAACGTCGAACAGCTCGTCGCCGGCCAGTACGACGTGGCGTTCTCCCTGTTCGACACCGCTGTCAACGCGGTGCAGGGCAAGGGGAGCTTCACCGCGCCGCAGCCGGTCAAGGCGCTGGCCCGGATCTACGACAACTACACCCAGGTGGTCGTACGGGCCGACGCGGGCATCACGTCGGTGGCCGACATGAAGGGCAAGAAGATCTCCACCGGCTCACCGAAGTCCGGCACAGAGGTCATCGCCAACCGGCTGCTCACCGCCGCCGGGCTGGACCCGGCGAAGGACGTCCAGGCGCAGCGGCTGGACCTCACCAAGACCGTCGACGGCATGAAGGACGGCAGCATCGACGGCTTCTTCTGGTCCGGCGGCGTACCGACCGGCGGCGTCACCGACCTGTTCACCACGTCCGGCGACAAGGTGAAGTTCGTCGACATCACTCCGCTGCTGCCGAAGATGGCCGAGCTGAACCCGGCGTACCAGGCGGGCACCATCGGCAAGGACATCTACCGGACCCCGGCCGACGTGCCCACCATCGTGGTGCCGAACGTGCTGCTGGTGCGGGACAACCTCGACGCCGACGTGGCCTGCGCGATCACCCGGACGGTGTTCGAGTCCAAGGACGCCCTGGCCCAGGCGAACCCGGCGGCGAAGGGCATCGAGCTGGGCAACGCCCGCAAGACCGACCCGGTGCCGCTGCACCGCGGCGCGGAGCGGGCACTGAGCGACCTCGGCGCGAGCTGACCTGAACGGGCCGGGTCCGGACGCGCGTCCGGGCCCGGCCCGCCCGACCCGACCGGAGACCACCGTGCCGCTGCCCCACCCGGCTCGCGTACGCCGGCACCACCGCTCCGCGGACCGCACCGGACGCCTGCGCTCGGTCCGCGTCCAACTGCTGGCCCCGATCCTGGTCGCCACGGCCGGGCTGGTCGTGCTGGGGGCGGCGCAGACCAACGCCGCGCTGGACGCGTCCGCCGACGCCGACCGGGCGCGCGTGCTGGCCGGCACCGCCACCGCGACCGTACGTCTGGTGCACGAGCTGGAACGCGAACTGGGCGAGACGGCCGCGTTGCGCCAGCGCGGCGGTACGTCCGGCCGCCCGCTCGTGGACGCGCAGCGCCGCCGGGTCGACACGGCCGTGGAGCGCTACCGCTCGGCGCAGGGTGACGCGCGCCGGGCCGCCCCGGACCTGGCGGGGGTGCTGGACGACGCGCGCGGGCGCTTGGAGCAACTCGCGCCGACCCGGGACCTGGCGCTGGCCGGTGATCGCGGCGACCCGGCGTACGTGTCGCTCGTGGAGTCGCTGCTCGCGGTCGCGGACGCGCTGCCCAGTCAACTCCGGGACGCCGACCTGGCCAACCAGGCCCGTGAGGTGGCCTCGGTGGCCGCCCAGGAGCACCTGTCCGCGCTGGAGCGCGACCTGCTGCGGGCGGTGTTCGTCAGAGGCGGACTGGAACGCGGCGAGCTGGCCCGGCTGGGCCGGCTGCGGGGCGCCCGGGAGCAGCGGCAGGCCGAGTTCCTGCGGATCGCCTCCGCCCCGGCGAACGCTGCCTGGTACCGGCTGGTCGACGGCGCCGACGTGACCACGGCCCGGCGGATGCGCGACGCGATGCTCGACACCGACGGCGCGCCGGACGCGCTGAAGACCGACGGCGACGCCTGGTACGTGGCGCAGAGCGGCGCGATCCGCCGGTACAACCTGCTCGGCCGGGATCTGTCCGACGGGCTGGACCGGGACGCGGCCGACCTGGCCGCCGCGGCCCGGCTGCGCGCGGTGCTGACCGCCGGGGCGACGAGCACCGTCGCGCTCGGCTCGCTCGTCACCGCCGTGCTGCTGGCGGTACGGACCAGCCGCCGGTTGCGCCGGCTGCGGGTGGCCGCGCTGACCATGGCGAACCGGGAGCTGCCGGAGCGGATCACCGCGATCGCGGCGGGCGAACGGGCGCCCGCGGAGGGTCCGGCGACCCGGATGACGGACGGGATCCGGCGCGGTCGGGACGAGGTGGCGCAGGTCGCCGAGGCGTTCGACACGGTGAACCGGGCCGCGCTGCGGCTCGCCGGGCAGCAGGCGGAGTTGCGGCTGGACGTGACCCGGATGGCGGAGGCGCTGGCCCGGCGCATCCGGACGCTGATCACCCGGCAGTTGCGGCTGCTCGACGACTTCGAACGCGAGGAGACCGATCCGGACGCGCTGGCCCGGCTCTTCGCGCTGGACCACCTGGCCGCCCGGCTGCGGCGCAACGGGGAGAACCTGCTGGTCCTCGCCGGTGGCGAGCCGGGCCGGGGGCACGAGGGCGCGTTGCTGCTGGACGACGTGGCACGGGCGGCGGCCTCCGAGATCGAGGACTATCCGCGGGTGGAGATCGACGTGCCGACCGCGGCGGTGCACGGCGCTGCGGCCGGCAACCTGGTGCATCTGCTGGCCGAGTTGCTGGAGAACGCCACCGTCTACTCGCCGCCGGAGGCCCGGGTGCTGGTGGACGGCCGGCGCACCGTCGACGGGCTGGTGCTGCGCGTGCACGACCAGGGCATCGGCATCAGCGAGAGCCGGCTGGCCGAGATCAACGAACGGCTCGCCGCGCCGGCCACCCTGTCCAGCGCCGCCGCCGGCAGCATGGGCCTGCACGTGGTGGCCCACCTGGCCGCCCGGCACGGGATCCGGGTGCAGTTGCACAACCCCGGCACCGGCACGGTGGCGCAGGTGGACGTACCGGAGTCGGTGCTGACCCGGGTCGAGTCGGTGGCGTCCCGGCCGCCGGCCGAGCGGCGCCCGCACGGGCGCGGCGCGCCGTGGTTCAAGAACGCGCCCGTCCTGCGGCCGCAGGGCGGTTCCCGCGACCTGGTCACCAGCGCCCCGACGGCCGGCGGGCCGGCGCGCGGCGTGGCCACGGTCCGGGCGCCGGGCGGCGCGCTGCTGGCGCCGAGCGCGGCGCGGATCCGGCCGGTGAGCGTGCCACCGGCGCCGGTGTCGACCACCGCCGCCGGGCTGCCCCGGCGGCCGGTGGGCGGGCATCTGCCGGGACCGATGCCCGCCGTCACCGCGCCGCCGCCCGCGACCGACCTGCTCGACCCCGAAGTGGTACGCGCCCGGCTGTCCGCCCTCGCCGAGGGGGTGGCCAGCGCGACGCGCCGTGCCCCGAACACCACACCACCCAACGGGAGAAGACCATGAATCCACCCGCTTCCACCGGGCTCGACTGGCTGCTGGCGAACTTCGCCGAGCAGGTGCCGGACGTCTCGCACGCGCTCGCGGTCTCCGAGGACGGACTGCGGCTGGCGTCCTCGCCGGATCTCTCCCCGGACCAGGTCGACCAGCTCTCAGCGGTGATCAGCGGCTTGGCGAGCCTTACCGTGGGCGCGGCCCGGCTGATGTCCGCCGGCCGGGTACGCCAGCAGATCGTCGACATGGACGGCGGTGTGATGCTGGTGATGGCGGTCGGGGAACGGGCGCTGCTCGGCGTGCTGGCCGCGCCCGGCTGCGACCTGGGCCAGATCGGTTACGAGACGGCGACGCTGGTGCAGCGGGTGGCGGAGGCGCTGGAACCGGCGGTCCGCCGGTGAGCGGCCGCCCGGCGCGGCTGGTGGCGGCGCTGCTGGCGACGGTGCTGGTGGCCGGTTGCGGCGCCGAGGACACCACTGGGCAGGCGTGGCACGGCGGGCGGATCTTCCTGGCCACCGGCAACACCACAGGCGTCTACTACCAGCTCGGCGGCGGGTACGCCGATCTGATCACCCGGCACGTGCCCGGGTACGAGGCGCGCGCGGAGCCGACCGGCGCGTCGGTGGAGAACATCACCCGGGTGGCCGGCGGCGACATGGAGATCGCGTTCAGCCTGGCCGACACGGCGGCGGACGCGGTCGACGGCCGCGGGGCGTTCGACAAGCAACCGCAGCCGGTACGTGCGCTGGCCCGCGTCTACAGCAACTACACGCACGTGATCGTCCGCAGCGACGGCAAGATCAACAGCTTCGCCGACCTGCGCGGCAAGCGCGTCTCGACCGGTTCGCCGAAGTCCGGGACCGACATCATCGCCGGGCGTCTGCTCACCGCCGGCGGCATCGACCCGAACGCCGGCATCCAGCGGCTCAACCTGTCGTTGCCGGAGACGGTCAAGCGGATGCGGGCGAACACGCTGGACGCCATGTTCTTCTCCGGCGGCCTGCCCACGCCCGGCGTGAAGGACCTGCTCTCCTCCGCGCCCGGGAAGTTCCGGCTGCTGCCGCTGAACGACCTGATCGAGCCGTTGAGCGCCCGGTTCGGCGGCGTCTACACCACCGCCACGCTGCCGAAGGAGGTCTACGGCACGGCCGAGCCGACGCCCACCATCACGGTGGCGAACGTGATCCTGGTGGCGGCGGACATGCCGGAGCAGCTCGCGTACGACCTGACCCGGGTGCTCTTCACCTGGCAGGGCGATCTGATCCAGGTGCATCCGGAGGCGGCGAACTTCAACCGGGCCAGCGCGGCCGCGACCGGCCCGATCCCGCTGCACCCGGGCGCGGCCCGGTTCTACCGCGACGGCGGCTGAGCGCGGCGCGGCCCCGCTACGGCGTCCAGTCGCGCCGCAGCAGACCGTAGAGCGCCATGTCGGCGAAGCCGTCGCCGTCGTACTCGCGGTCGCGCTGGGTGCCCTCGTGGACGAAGCCGCACCGCTCGGCGGTACGCCGCATCGCCGTGTTGCCGGCCAGCGTCTCGATCTCCAGGCGCCGCAGGTTGCGGTTGCGGAAGCCGTACCGGCAGAGCAGCCGGATCACCTCGGTGCCGTAGCCCTGGCCGCGCGCCTCGGGCAGCAGCGTGATGCCGAGGTGGGCGTACCCGTTGAAGGTGTTGATCCCCCACAGCACGCCGGTGCCGAGGAACGTGCCGTCGGCGACGGTCTCGGCCAGCAGTGACACCGGAGCGCCGGCTTCCGGCTGCTCGGCGGCGCGCTTCTCCAGCCGGGCCCGGACCTGCCCGACGTGGTGCGGCAGGAACGGCTCGTCGTCGGTGATCAGATGCAGCTCCGGGTCGCTGTGCAGGCGGAACAGGTCCGGCGCGTCGTCGGGGGTGGGCGGGCGCAGCCGTACGCGCTCGGTGGCGAACATGCCGCGACGCTAGCGGCGGCAGGGCAGGTCGACAACCGGATTTGGCCACCCTACCGACCGGTCGGTAGGGTGGCGGCATGACCCCGCTCGTCCTCGCCTCCGCCCTGACCAAGACCTACGGGACACGCGACGCCCTGCGCGCGCTCGACCTCGCCGTCGCGCCGGGCAGCCGGTTCGTCGTGCTCGGCCACAACGGCGCCGGCAAGTCCACGCTGCTGGAGATCATCGCCACCCTGCGCACCCCGACCTCGGGCTCGGTGCGCGTCGGCGGCTTCGACACCGTGACCCAGGCGCGGGACGCACGGCGGCTGATCGGCCTGGCGCCGCAGTCCAACGCGCTGGACCCCCTCGCCACCCCGGCGGAGGTGCTCGACTTCCACGGCGTGGCGCTCGGGCTCGGCCGCCGGCAGCGGGCCCGCCGCACGCGGGAACTCGTCGACCTGTTCGGGCTGGGCGAGCACCGCTCGTCCCGGGTGGCCAAGCTCTCCGGCGGCACCCGCCGCAAGCTGGACCTGGCGGTGGCGCTCGTCGCCGAGCCGGCGGTGGTGATCCTGGACGAGCCGACCACCGGCCTGGACCCGCTCGCACGCATCGACTTCTGGACCGAGCTGACCCGCCTCAACCACAGCGGCACCTCGCTGCTCATCTCGACCCAGGACCTGCACGAGGCCGACGTGCTGGCCACGGAGATCGCCGTGCTACGGGACGGCCGGGTGGTCGCCCAGGGCCCACCGGCGTCGCTCAAGGGGCGCGTCGGCGCCCGAACGCTCACGCTCGACCTGTCCGACGCCGCCGCCGCGACCGCGCTCGTCGCCGCGTCCGAAGCCGGGTTCCGCGCCGACCCCGACCACCCGGACCGGGTACGCCTCAGCGTCCCCGACGACCCCCGCGCGCTGACCGCTGCCCTGCACGAAGCCGGCGCGATCGCCGCCGACATCACCCGGCTCCATCTCACCGAGCCCTCCCTCGACGACGTCTTCGTCGCCCTCGCCGCCCGCTGAGGCGCGCTGAGGCGCGCCCCCACCGCACCCCGAAAGGCCCGACACCGTGCTCCCGCTCGCGCTCACCCCGCCCCGCCGCTCTTCGGCCCCGGTCGTCCTCGCGGCGATCAGACGCTCGACCCGGGCCGTGCTCCGTACCCCGGCGCTGCTCGTGGCCCCGGTCGCCCAGTCCCTGTTCTTCCTGCTCGTCTACGCCGGGCAGCTCGACGCCGTGGGCAGCACCTATCTGGGCGGGACGAGCTTCATCGCGTTCCTGCTGCCGCTGATCCTGCTCACCGGCGTCGCCACCGGCGCGGGCGCGGCCGGCACGCTCGTGCTGGGCGACATCACCAGCGGATACCTGGACCGCCTCCGGCTCGCCCACGGGACCACGACGCCGTTCCTCGTCGGCCCGGTCGTCGCCGCGCTGCTCGCTGTCATACTCCAGATGGTGGTGACCGTCGCCGGGGCCGTCGCGATCGGCTACCGGCCGGCGAGCTGGTCCGGCGTCGCCGGAATGCTCCTGCTGATGCTCGCGCTCGGACTCGGCGTCGCGCTGCTGAGCACGGCGCTCGCCATCCGGTCGGGCTCGGCGTCCACCACCAACCTGGTCACGCTCGTCGTGTTCGGCCTGTCGTTCTTCACCGGCGTGTTCGCGCCGGTCGACGAACTCGCCGGCTGGATGCGGGTGATCGCCACGGTCAACCCGCTCACCTATATCGTCGACACCGCCCGGCAGCTCGGCGGCGGCACGCCGCTCGCCGCGGCCCCGATCGGCGTCGCGGCGCTCGCCGCCCTCACCGTCGCCGGAACCGCCGCCTGCGCCCTCGCCCTCCACCACGCCAGGAAGAACCGATGAGCGACACCCGCACCCAGATCATGGACGCCTTCGCCGAACAGCTCGCCGCGACCGGCTACCAGGGCATCTCCCTGGTCGGCGTGGGACGCAGCGTCGGCATCCAGAAGCCGTCCATCTACCACCACTTCCCGGGCGGCAAGGAGGACCTCTACATCGCGGTGGCGGAGCGGTACATCCGGGACGTCGGCGGCAGGATCTCGGCGGCGCTGGCCGGCCCCGGCGACGTGCCGCACCGGCTGCACGCGCTCGCCACCGTCGCCGCCGGGCAGCACGGCGACGCGATCACGTTCGAACAGCGCATCTACGACACGCTGCCGCTCGTCTCCGCCGAGACCAGCGAGCACGTCTCGGGCCTCTACGTCGCCCTGATGCTGGCCCCGGTCACCCGGTTCTTCGCCGACGCCCGCGCCGAGGGCGCGGTCACCGGCGAACCGGAGTTCCTGATGAACGCGTTCCTGCACCTGGCCCGTGCGGCCGACCTCACCGACGAGACCGGCCCCGCCCGGGTCGTCGCGCTCTTCCTCGACGGCGCCCGCCCACGTGCCTAAACTAAGAACTTAGCTAACCGAGGAGGGCGCGCGCCACGTCGGCTGAGGCTGTGCACTACAACATGCATGATGCCAAGACCCACCTGTCGCGCATCATCGAGCGGGTGGAACGCGGCGAAGAGATCATCATCGACCGGGCGGGCACCCCCGTGGCGAAGGTCGTACCGCTGGTGCGCCGGACCGACCGCACGGCGATCGGCTCCCTCGCGGGGCAGGTGGACCTCTCGGGTGACTGGGATTCGCCACAGACCAACGCCGAGATCGCCGCCGACTTCGGGATCGGCGCATGACCCTGCTGCTGGACACCCACGTCGCGCTCTGGGCCATCACCGGCGACGCCTCCATCCCGCTCTACGAGGTCGACGTCCTCAAGGTGTAGACCTCAGACGTCGGCGGGGGTGGTGGCGGCCCGCGCCGCCGCGACCAGCCGGGCGGTCTCGGCGGCCACGTCCTCGTCGTCGGTGGGCGTCCCCGGGTCGTAGCGGACCGTCCAGGTCAGCCCGTCGACGCCGGGCACCCGCCGGGCGGCGATCCGCCCGGAGCCGCCGGGCATCTCGTGGTGCGAGGTGTACGCCACCGAGCCGGTGACCCGGTCCCGGACCTGGTGCGGCAGGTCACCCGGGTCGACGAGCAGGTACGTCTCGGGCAGGCCGTCCGCCACCACCAGGTAGCCGTCGCGCTCGGCCACCGGCTCGGCCGGGGTGACAGTCAGCTCGCGGCCGGACCAGACCGCCTTGAGGATGTCGTGCCAGCCAAGGCGCTCCACCCGGCCGGGCAGCCAGAGGCCACGGTTGCTGGCGACCAGCACGCCGTCGTTGCCGCCCTCGCCGGTCCCGGCGGCGGCCCAGGCGAGCACCCGCTCGTCGGCGGCCAGCGGCGGCCGGTCGGCGGACGGCAGTTTCGGCCGGCGGTTGAACAGTCCCATCACAATCCTCCGGCGGCCTGCTCGCGCAGTGCCCGTGCGTGCTGTTCCAGCGACAGCAGTTCCCCGAACAGGGCGAAGTACTCGTCCTTGTTGCTCACCGGGTTGACCCGCTGGATCTTCGACTTGAGGTCACGGATGCGGCCGGTGACCGAACTCCACTGGAGCCGGGCCATGGTGATCGAGACGTACCTCGGGTCCGGCTCGCCGTCGATGCGCAGCGGCTCCACCGCCAGCTCGCCGATGAGCGCCTGCCCGGCCAGGTCGTCGCAGGCGTCGCGGACCCGTTCGATCCAGACCGCGCCGCCGGTGGCAGTGGACGCGCCGCCGGCCGCCGCCACGGCGGCGCGTACCGCGACGTGCACCGGGTGCTGGTAGTCGGTCACCTCGACCGCGTCGAACATCGGACCGGCCAGCACCGGCTCCTGCAACGCCAGCTTGAGCGCCTCCCGCTCCACCATGGAACGCGGACTGTCCACAGCGGGCGTGGCCCGGCCGGGGCGGGCCGGGGCGGCGGGCGCGGCGCCGCCGGCCTGCGGCCCGTGTGCCGCGTTGAGCACCGCGCGCTGCACCGGCTCGATCTCCATGCCGAGGTCGCCGGCGAGCTTGCGCACGTACTCCGGGCGCTTCTCCCGGTCCTTGATTTTCGCCACGAGCGGCGCGGCGCGGCGCATGGCCTCGACCCGGCCGTCGACGGTGTCCAGGTCGAACCGGCTGATCACGTGCCGGAGCGCGAAGTCGACCAGCGGCTCGCGGCGGGCCACCAGGTCGCGCACGGCCAGGTCGCCCTTTGCCAGGCGCAGCTCGCACGGGTCCATGTTGTCGGGGCTGACCGCGATGAAGGTACGACCGACGAAGCGCTGGTCGTCCTCGAACGCGCGCAACGCGGCCTTCTGCCCGGCGGCGTCACCGTCGAAGGTGAAGATGATCTCGCCGGCCCGTTCGTCGCTGTCGAACAGCACCCGGCGCAGCACCGAGATGTGGTCGCCGCCGAACGCCGTGCCGCAGGTCGCCACCGCCGTCGGCACGTCGGCGAGGTGACAGGCCATCACGTCGGTGTAGCCCTCGACCACCACCACCTTGCCCTGCTTGGCGATCTCCCGCTTGGCCTGGTCGATGCCGTAGAGCACGTGCGACTTCTTGTAGATCGGCGTCTCGGGGGTGTTCAGGTATTTCGGGCCGTCGTCGTCGTCGAACAGCTTGCGGGCGCCGAAGCCGATCACGTCACCGGTGATGTCCCGGATCGGCCACATCAGGCGGCGGCGGAACCTGTCGATCAGCGAACCGGAGCGGGCCGGGCGGGACAGCCCGGCGGTGACCAGCTCGTCGTGGGTGAAGCCCTGCTGGCGCAGGTGCTTGGTGAGCAGGTCCCACCCGTCGGGGGCGAAGCCGCAGCCGTACCGCTCGGCGGCGGACCGGTCGAAGCCGCGCCCGGCGAGGAACTCGCGGGCCGGGCGCGCGCCAGCGGTGGTGAGCTGGGACCGGTAGAAGTCGACGGCGGCGGCGTGCGCCGCCACCAGGCGCTGCCGCTGCCCCTGCTGCGGGCGGGGACGCGGCGCGGACCTGTCGTCCTCGACGTAGCGCAACTGGATGCCGGCGCGGGCGGCCAGCCGCTCGACGGACTCGACGAAGCTGAGGTGCTCGGCGTCCATCAGGAACTTGATCGCGTCGCCGCCGACCCCGCAGCCGAAGCAGTAGAACACGTTGCGGGCGGGCGAGACGTTGAACGACGGGCTCTTCTCGTCGTGGAACGGGCAGAGCCCCTTGAGGTTGCCGCCACCGGCCGACTTGAGCGTCACCACCTCGGAGATGACGTCCGCGATGGCGGTGCGCTCGCGGACCAGCGCGATGTCCTCGTCCCGGATCCGCCCCGCCATGACCGCCACCCCCTCGGCGTACATCCTGCCCTGCCGGACCGACGATCCGGCGGCCGGGGGGACGGGCGTGTGGCCGACCACGCCCGTCCCCGCCGGCTCAGGCC
This sequence comes from Micromonospora sp. NBRC 110037, assembly GCF_001652995.1. Lineage (NCBI taxonomy): Bacteria > Bacillati > Actinomycetota > Actinomycetes > Micromonosporales > Micromonosporaceae > Micromonospora > Micromonospora sp. NBRC 110037. The sequence goes on along the minus strand of NZ_BBVA01000009.1, from coordinate 22,261 downwards.
GAGCGGGCCGCCGCGGGGTCGCCGATACGCGGGAACGGCTCGATGGAGAAGACCACCTCGACCGGCACCTCGAAGTACGCGGCGATGCGCAGCGCCAGGTGCAGGCTGGGCCGGAACTCGCCGCGCTCCAGGTAACCGACGGTCTGGTAGTGCACACCGAGCGCGTCGGCGAGCTGCCGCCGGGAGATGCCCCGTTCGGCGCGCAGCACCGCGATCCGGTTGTGCACGGTCTCGCTCATCGACGCCCTCTCATCCGACCCGCTGCATGGCCCGCTCCCGCCGGGCCGCGACCCGCGAGCCGGACTCCCGGCGGGCCATCCGGCGCAGCACCACCGGGGCCAGCACGAGCCCGAGCACCGCCCAGGCGCCGAGCACGCCGACCGTCTCCAGGTGCCGCCAGGAGCCGCCGAGTTCGACTGCTGCCAGGTCGCCGGGGAGCAGCGCCGAGCGCATGCCCAAGCCTAGCCAGTAGAGCGGGAACACCTGGGCGACGCCCTGCAGCCAGCCGGGCAGGCCGTTGATCGGATAGAAGATGCCGGACAGCGCGATCAGGCCGAAGATCGGCATCACCACCAGGCCCATGTTGCGCGGGTTCTCGATCAGCGAGCCGATCACCGCGCCCAGCGGCAGCGTCGCCACCAGCCCGAGCGGCACCACCCAGGCCAGCGTGAGCCAGGCGCCCGGGTCGCCGAGCCGCAGCCCGTCCAGGAAGAACAGCCCGGGCGTGAGCTGGATGACCACGCCGATCAGCGCGACCGCCGAGACCAGCACGATCTTGCCGACCAGGTAGCCGAGCATGCCGTCCGGGATTGCCTTGGCGCGCAGCAGCGTGCCGTCCTCCCGGTCGATGACGAGCTGGTTGGCCAGCCCGAGCAGGCCGCCGAAGAGCAGGCCCATCCCGAGCGCGCTGGGCAGCGTACGGGCGCCGAGCGAGAAGTCGGTGCCCGGCACCGTCGAGCCGCGCATCCAGAACACCGCGATCAGCAGCACCACGGTGGGGAAGAAGTAGGTCCAGAGATCCTGGCCGTTTGTGAACGTCGCGCGCAGCTCGATCACGCCGCGCCGCAGCCCGGCCCGTAGCGCGTTGGTGGTCGGGTTCATCGGTCCGCCTCCTGCTGCCACACCCGCTCGGCCCGGCCGGTACGGATGCCGGTCTCCTCCTCGTGCACCAGCGCCAGGTACGCGTCCTCCAGGCTGGCCCGGCGCACCTCCAGCTCGCCTATCCGGTCGCCGTGCTCGCGGAGCAGGTCGCGCAGGAACGCGGTGGCGTCGGCGGTGGCGTGCACGTACCGCTCGCCGTCGCGGGTCCAGCGCACCTCGGCGTCCCCCGCGACGCGCCGGGCGAGCTGGTCGGGCGACCCCTCGGCGATGATCCGGCCGCCGGCCAGGATGAGGATGCGGTCGGCCAGCTTCTCCGCCTCGGCCAGGTCGTGCGTGGTCAGCACGATCGTGGTCTCGTCCAGGTCGGCCAGGCGGTGCACCAGTTCGTGGAACTCGCGCCGGGCGGCCGGGTCGAAGCCGACAGTGGGCTCGTCCAGGAACAGCAGCTCCGGGCGGCCGACGATGCCGACAGCCACGTCCAGCCGGCGGCGCTGACCGCCGGAGAGCCGCGACACCCGGCTGCCGGCGTGCGCGGTCAGGCCCACCGTCTCCAGCAGCTCGTCGACCGGCCACGGGCGCGGGATCCGGTCGGTGCCGTACGGCGCGTAGAAGTCGCCGAGGTGGGCGAGCAGCTCCCGTACCCGCCACTTGCCGTGGTCGCGCCAGGACTGGAGCACCACGCCCAGCCGCGCGCGCCACCGCTCGTCGCCGCGGGCCGGGTCGCTGCCGAGCACGCGCACCGTGCCGGCCGAGGGCAGCCGGAAGCCTTCGAGGATCTCGATGGTGGTGGTCTTGCCGGCGCCGTTGGGCCCGAGCAGCGCCACCACCTCGCCCCGCCGGGCGGTCAGGTCGACGCCGTGCAGCACGTCGACGGCGCCGTAGCGCATACGCAGATCCCGCACGTCGAGGACGAGATCCTCGTCGGGCGGTCGGGGGGACGCGACGGCCCCAGGAAGTTCGACCGCAGTCATGCCTCGAAATGTAGCACCTATGCTACAAGGCGAGGTACCCCCACTCAGCAGCGCCGACTGTGGAACCAGCGGGTGACGGGGGCCGGCTCCTCCTCCTCGTACGACCGGGCCGCGTTCACCGCGGCGGCCAGGCCGGAGCGTCGGGGCCGGGGCCCGGCGCGCAGCACCGGATCGGCGGCCATCTCCCGGAGCACCGCGACGGCCAGGCCCAGCATCACCACGACGAACGGCAACGCGACCAGGATGGTCGCCTGTTGCAGCGCGGCCAGGCCGCCGGCCAGCAGCAACGCCGCCGCGACCGCGCCGATCAGCACGCCCCAGAGCACCACCACCCCGCGGTGCGGCCGCAGCGCGCCGCGCGAGCTGAGCGAGCCGAGCACCAGCGACGCCGAATCCGCGCTGGTGACGAAGTAGAGCGCGATCAGCACCATGGCGAGCACGCTCGTCAGCGTGGCCAGCGGCAGCGCGTCGAGCAGCCCGAACAGCGCCTGCTCGGACCCGGCTTCCACGTCGGCCACCAGGTCCCGGGTGCCGGTGGTCTGCGTACGCAGGGCGGTCCCGCCCATCACCGCGAACCAGACGGTGCTCGCGCCGCTGGGTATCAGCAGCACCCCGATCAGGAACTGGCGGACCGTACGGCCGCGTGAGATGCGGGCGATGAACGTGCCCACGAACGGCGCCCAGGAGATCCACCACGCCCAGTAGAAGATGGTCCACGAGCCCAGCCAGGCCGGATCGGAGAACGCCCCGGTACGCGTCGACATGCGCACCAGGCCGCTCAGGTAGTCACCGACCGAGGCCGGCAACACCTCCAGCGTGTAGACGGTCGGACCGACCACGAACACGAACAGCATCAGTACGACGGCGATCAGCACGTTCGTGGTGGACAGCCACTTGACGCCCCGGTGCAGTCCGGAGAAGGCGGAGACGACGAAGGCGAGCGTGAGCGCGCCGATGATCGTCAGCTCGACGGCCCGGCCGTCCGGCACGCCGGCCACCAGGTCGAGGCCGGCCGCCACCTGGAGCGCGCCCAGCCCGAGACTGGTCGCGGAGCCGAACACGGTGGCGAAGACGGCGAGCAGGTCGATCGCGCGGCCGAGCGGGCCGTCGGTCCGGTCGCCGAGCAGCGGCGTGAACGCGGACGAGATGCGGTTGCCCCGCCCCTTGCGGAACGTCGAGTACGCCAGGGCCAGCGCCGCGATCGCGTAGATGCCCCACGGATGCAGCGTCCAGTGGAAGAGCGTGTACTGCATGGCGGTCGCGGCGGCGGCCCCGGTCTGCGGCGCGACGCCGGAGGCGGGAGGCGGCGTCGCGTAGTGCTGGATCGGTTCGGCCACGGCGAAGAACACCAGGCCGATTCCCATGCCGGCGCTGAACATCATGGCGACCCAGGCCAGCGTGTCGAACTCCGGCTCGTCGTCGTCGGCGCCCAGCCGGATCCGGCCGAACCGGGAGGCGGCCACGACGACCGCCAGCACCAGGAAGGCGTCCGCCGCGAGCACGAAGAACCAGCCGAACGTGCTCACGGTCCAACTCAGCCCGGCCGCGCCGAACGACGCCAGGGAACCACGCGCGAACACGCCCCAGGCCACCACGGCCAGCACCCCGGCCACGCCGACCCCGAGCACCACCCGGTCGGCCGGCTGCGTCCCGGCCCGCTCCCCCACGTCTTCCCCCATGACCCCATCCTGGGCAGCGCAGCCGCCCGGGTAGGACGAAACGCCCACTCCGCCTCCGTCGATCACGGAGTTGTGGCGCCCAGGATGCCCGCTTCACGCCGGTATCAGAGGCGCCACAACTCCAAGATCGGCGTCGGGAGCGGGGGCGGCGGGCGGCGAGCGGCGAGGGCGGTCAGGAGGGGACGGTGGCGGCCTCCTCGGCCTCCACCGCGGCGTTCCAGGCCGGCTTGGTGGATCGCCAGCCCTCGTCGTCCAGGCCCTGCCGCCAGTAGCCGGAGATGGACAGGTCGCCCCGGGGCACGCCGCGCTCGACCCGCAGCAGCCGCCGCAGCTCCTTCACCGCGCCGGCCTCGCCGTGCACGAACGCGTGCACCCGGCCGGGCGGGAACTCCAGCGCCCGTACCGCCTCGACCAGCGGCTCGCCGTACGGGCGGCCGTCGCGGTGCAGCCAGCACACCTCGACAGCGCCCGCACTGGTCAGCGACAGCTCGTCGGCCGGGCCGCCGACCTCGACGTACACCTTCACCCGCGCGCCCGCCGGCAGCCGCTCCAGGGCGGCGGCGATGGCCGGCAGCGCGCTCTCGTCGCCCGCCAGCAGGTGCCAGTCGGCGGCCGGGTCCGGCGCGTACGCGCCGCCCGGCCCGGTGAACAGCACCCGGTCGCCGGGACGCAGTGCCGCCGCCCACGGCCCGGCCAGCCCTTCGTCGCCGTGGTGCACCACGTCCACCGTCATCTCACCCGCCGCGGCGTCCCAGGCCCGCACCGTGTACGCGCGCAGACGCGGCCACTGCTCCGCCGGGAACTCCCGCTTGATCGTCGCCAGGTCGACCGGGTACGGGTAGGTCACCCCGGCCGGCGGGAAGAGGAACTTCACGTAGTGGTCGGTGTACGCGCCCACCGGCAGCCCGGCCAGCTCGGGACCGCCCAGGACCAGGCGGATCAGGTGCGGGGTGGGCCGCGTGGTCCGGACGACCGTGGCGGCGGTGAGCTTCTTCGGGCGGTCCGTCATGCCACTTAGGCTAGCCTAAGCTCGCCGGGTTGATCCGGTCAGCTCGGCGACACCAGGCGGGCGTGCCAGGCCAGCGCGGCCGGATCGGTGAGCGAGGCGACCTGGTCGATCACCACGCGCAGCCGTCCGGCGTCGTCCGCCGCCTCCCGCCACAACGGCGCGAACACCGGGTCGAGCGCGTCCGGCGCCCGGTCCAGCAGCGCCGTCACCAGCCCGGCCAGGACGTCGCGCTGCCGCGCGTACCGGCCCTCGGCACCGGGGCGGCGCATCACGTACCGCAGCGCGATGCCCTTGAGCAGCGCGCACTGCGCCCGGGTCCGGCGCGGCACCTCCAGGTCGGCGGCGTAGCGGCGGTGCGGGCCGGGCCCGTGGCGCTGCTGCGTGGCGGCCACCACGCGGGAGACGAACCGGCCGGTGAGCACGCTCGTGGTGGCCTTCAGCGCGGCGAGCGCACGGTGGCTGCCGTCGTACGCGGCCAGCGGGGCGAGCACCGGGTCGGCGAGCAGGTCGGCGAGCACCTCGCCCAGGTCCTCCGGCGCCTCACCCGAGTACGTGGCGGACACGTCGGCGCAGAGCGCCCGCCGTTCGTCCGGGTCGGCCAGCAGCGGGCGCAGGTCGACGTACCCGCCGTGGATGCCGTCCTCGACGTCGTGCACCGAGTACGCCACGTCGTCGGCCCAGTCCATCACCTGGGCCTCCAGGCAGCGCCGGGTGCCGGGCGGCGCGCCCTCGCGCAGCCAGTCGAAGACCGGGCGGTCGTCGGCGTACACGCCGAACTTGCGCTCACCGGGCCGGCGCGGCCACGGGTACTTGCTCACCGCGTCCAGCGCGGCCCGGGTCAGGTTCAGCCCGGCCGAACGCCCGTCCGCTGTGAGCACCTTGGCCTCCAGCCGGGTGAGCACCCGCAGCGTCTGCGCGTTGCCCTCGAACCCGCCGCAGGCGGCGGCCAGCTCGTCCAGCGCGTACTCGCCGTTGTGCCCGAACGGCGGGTGACCCAGGTCGTGGGCCAGCCCGGCGGTGTCCACCACGTCCGGGTCGCAGCCGAGCCGGGCGCCCATCTCGCGGGCGATCTGCGCGACCTCCAGCGAGTGGGTCAGCCGGGTACGCAGGAAGTCGTCGGTGCCGGCGGTGTGCACCTGCGTCTTCGCGGCGAGCCGCCGGAACGCCGCCGAGTGCAGCACCCGGGCGCGGTCCCGCTCGAACGGCGACCGGCCGTACCCGGTGTCCTTCGGCGCCTCGTCGACCAGCCGCGCCGCGTCGCCGCTCACTTCCCCCGGAGAACGCAGAACTCGTTGCCCTCCGGGTCGGCGAGCACCGTCCACTCCACGTCTCCCTGGCCGATGTCGACGTGCCGCGCGCCCATGTCGACCAGGCGCTCGACCTCGGCCTCCAGGTCGGCCGGGCGCAGGTCGATGTGCAGCCGGTTCTTCCCCTCCTTCGGCCCGGCGACCGGGACGAAGACGAGACCGGGCAGCGTGTCGGGGGTGCGGCGGATCTCCACCTCGTCCGGCTTGTCGGTGACCACCTGATAACCGAGCGCCTCCGCCCACCAACTGGCGAGCCGGGACGGGTCCCGGGCGTCGATGGTCAGGTTCTCCCAGACGGCGGTCATGCGCCCACCCCTCCTGATCGACACGTGGCGGAAGCTCAGGTTACGCCGAGGAGGCCGGAAAGGCGCGCCAGGCGGTACGCGGGGCCGTCGATGAACACCGGCGGCCCCGCGTCGGCGTCAGCGGGAGTCGGAGCCGGTGGTGGTGATCGCCGCCCGGCCGGCCTCCAGGCGCGCCACCGGCACCCGGAACGGCGAGCAGGAGACGTAGTCCAGGCCGACCTCGTGGAAGAAGTGCACCGAGTCCGGGTCACCGCCGTGCTCGCCGCAGACGCCCAGCTTCAGGCCCGGGCGGGCCGCCCGGCCCTCCTCGGCGGCGATGCGGACCAGCCGGCCGACGCCGTCGGTGTCGATCGACTCGAACGGCGAGATGCCGAAGATGCCCAGCTCCAGGTAGCGCCAGAAGAACGCGCCCTCCACGTCGTCGCGAGAGAAGCCCCAGCCCATCTGGGTCAGGTCGTTGGTGCCGAAGGAGAAGAACTCGGCCGCCTCGGCGATCTGCCCGGCGGTCAGCGCCGCCCGGGGCACCTCGATCATCGTGCCGATCAGCACCTCGACGCCGCTGTCCCCGACCACCTCGGCGATGATCCGCTCGGCCTCGGCGCGTACCGTCTCCAGCTCCTGCACGGCCCCGACGAGCGGCACCATGATCTCCGGGCAGGCCTTGCCGCCGTCGCGGACGACCGCCACGGCGGCCTCGGCGATCGCGCGGACCTGCATGGCGAACAGGCCCGGGATGACCAGGCCGAGCCGGACGCCGCGCAGGCCCAGCATCGGGTTCTCCTCGTGCATCCGCCGGACGGCGGCGAGCAGCGCCTCCTCCTTCGCGACGTCCTCACCGCGCTCCTGCGCGACCGCGACGTTCACCGCGAGCTGCTCCAGCGGGGGCAGGAACTCGTGCAGCGGCGGGTCGATCAGCCGCACGGTGACCGGCAGGCCGTCCATCTCCCGGAAGATCTCGATGAAGTCGGCCCGCTGCAGCGGCAGCAGCGCCGCGAGCGCGTCCTCCCGCTCCCGCGCGCCGGAGGCCAGGATGAGCCGCTCGACCAGCTCGCGCCGGTCACCGAGGAACATGTGCTCGGTGCGGCACAGGCCGATGCCCTCGGCACCGAAGCGCCGGGCCCGGGCCGCGTCCGCGCCGGTGTCGGCGTTCGTGCGCACGCGCAGCCGCCGCGCCGCGTCGGCGTGCGTCATGATCCGGTGTACGGAGCGGACCAGCGCGTCGTCGGTGTTCTCCGGGTCGAGTTCGCCCTCGAAGTACTGCACCACCTCGGACGGCATGACCGGCACCTCGCCGAGGTACACCTTGCCGGTGGTGCCGTCGATCGAGACCACGTCGCCCTCGTTCACCACGTGGTCGCCCACTGTGAACCTCTTCGCCGGCACGTTCACGTCCAGCTCGTCGGCGCCGGAGACGCAGGTCTTGCCCATGCCGCGGGCCACCACCGCGGCGTGGCTGGTCTTGCCGCCCCGGGAGGTCAGGATGCCCTTGGCGGCGATCATGCCGTTGAGGTCGTCCGGGTTGGTCTCCCGGCGGACCAGGATGACCGCCTCGCCCTCGGCGGCCAGCTCGACCGCCCGGGCCGAGGTGAAGACGACCTTGCCGGACGCGGCGCCCGGGGAGGCGCCGATGCCCTTGGCGACCGCCTCGAACTCGTGGTCGAGCTGGAAGCGCGGGAACATCAGCTGGGCGAGCTGCGCGCCGTTGACCCGGTGCAGCGCCTCGTCCAGGTCGATCAGGCCCTCGTCGACGAGCTGCCCGGCGATGACGAACGCGGCGGCGGCGGTGCGCTTGCCGACCCGGGTCTGCAGCATCCAGAGCTTGCCGCGCTCGATGGTGAACTCGATGTCGCAGAGGTCCTTGTAGTGCTCCTCCAGCCGGGCCATGATGCCGAGCAGCTGGTCGTAGGAGGTCTTGTCGAGCTGCTCCAGCTCCTGCAACGGCACGGTGTTGCGGATGCCCGCGACCACGTCCTCGCCCTGGGCGTTGGCCAGGTAGTCGCCGTAGATGCCCTGCGCGCCGCTGCCCGGGTCGCGGGTGAACGCGACGCCGGTGCCCGAGTCGGGGCCGAGGTTGCCGAAGACCATCGCCACCACGTTGACGGCGGTGCCCAGGTCGGCCGGGATGCGCTCCTGGCGGCGGTAGAGGATCGCCCGCTCCGCGTTCCACGAGTCGAAGACCGCGCGGATGGCGAGGTCGAGCTGCTCGCGCGGCTCCTGCGGGAACTCGCGGCCGGTGTGCTTGGCGAAGATCTTCTTGTACGCGTCGACCAGCCCCCGCAGGTCGTCGGCGTCCAGGTCGAGGTCGTTGTGGGTGCCCTTGGCGCTCTTGATCTCGTCCAGCGCGTGCTCGAACTCCTCGCCCGGCACCTCGCAGACGGTCTTGCCGAACATCTGGATCAGCCGGCGGTACGAGTCCCAGGCGAACCTGTCGTTCCCACCCGCCTGGTTGCTGAGGCCGACCACGCTGCGGTCGTTGAGACCCACGTTGAGGACGGTCTCCATCATGCCGGGCATGGAGAACTTGGCGCCGGAGCGTACCGAGACCAGCAGCGGGTCGTCCGGGTCGCCGAGGCGGCGGCCCATCTCGCGCTCCAGGGACTCCAGGTGCGCCTCGATCTGCGCGGCCAGGCCGTCGGGCTCACGCCCGGTCGTCAGGTACGCCTTGCAGGCCTCGGTGGTGATCGTGAAGCCGGGCGGAACCGGCAGGCCGAGGTTGGTCATCTCGGCCAGGTTGGCCCCCTTGCCGCCGAGCAGATCCTTCAAATCCTTGTTGCCCTCGGCGAAGTCGTACACGTACTTGTGCTCGCCCGATTCCTGCGCTTCCACCAGAGCCTCCAACGCGCGCCATTGACACTTAACGAAGGTTTAGTTCGGACATACCCCGGGAGTGACCACCGGTAATCCCGGCTCGTCAGCGTCGGTGGGCCGAAGGCTAGGCGAGTTTCGTGAAACCTGGGAGCGTTCGGTGACTTTCGGCACAACGGTCGCCACTATGCGCGTTCGTACGGGTTGTTGGGAACGCTTCCACGAGCACGATCACGCAATTCCGCTTCCCCTCGTACTCTTGACTGACTGCGTCCCGCGGATCCTCACCTTTGCCATATCCCGCGCGAATACACCCCTCGGAGCCGTCGCCGTGCCGACCACACCCACCGCCCCGGAGACCGGGCCGGAGCCGACCGACACCCGTCCCACCAGCACGCCGGGTGAATTGCTGCCCGGCGTGGCGACGCCTGCCGCCGAGCTGGCGCGTGTCGCCGCGGGCCGGGCCGCCGACGTGCTCGCCGGACCGGCGCCGGTCCGGCTCGACGACGTGGTGCCCGCGCCCGAGCAGGTGTTCCCGGACCCCGCGGGCGACTTCACGCTGGGCGCGGACGCGGCGCTGCGGGTCAGCCCCGCCGGGCGGGACGTGGCCGAGCAGCTCGCCGCCTGGCTGCGTCCGGCCACCGGCTTCCCGCTGCCGGTCACCGACGTCCCCGCCCGGGGGGACGGCCCGCTGACGCTCACGCTGTCCCCGTCCGCCCCGGATGCCGCCGCTGCTCCCGGGACCCGGGCGACGGACGACGGCTCCGGCGGGCCGGCCGTCGACGGGCTCGAGGGCGAGGGCTACCACCTCGACGTGACCGCCACCGGCGTCCGGATCACCGCCGCCACCCCGGCCGGCCTGTTCCTCGGCGCGCAGACGCTACGGCAGCTCCTGCCGGCGGCGATCGAGAGCCCCACGCCGGTCGCCACCCGCTGGGCAGTGCCCGGTGGCACCATCGTCGACCGTCCGCGTTTCCCCTATCGGGGCGCCATGCTCGACGTGGCCCGGCACTTCTTCCCCGTCGAGGACGTGCTGCGGGTGGTCGACCACCTGGCCCGGTACAAGCTCAACCACCTGCACCTGCACCTCACCGACGACCAGGGCTGGCGGATCGCCGTCGACTCCTGGCCCCGGCTCGCCGAGGTGGGCGGCGCGACAGCTGTCGGCGGCGGCCCCGGCGGCTGGTACTCCCGGGACGACTACCGGCGCATCGTCGCGTACGCGGCCCGCCGGCACGTCACTGTGGTGCCCGAGATCGACCTGCCCGGCCACACCAACGCGGCGCTTCTCGCGTACCCCGAACTGGCACCCGACAAGGTCGCGCCACCGCCCTACACCGGCACCGAGGTCGGGTTCAGCTACGTCGACCCCGCCGACGAGCGGACGTACGCCTTCGTCGCGGACGTGGTGGGCGAGGTGGCCGCGCTGACGCCGGGGCCGTGGCTGCACCTCGGCGGCGACGAGGCGTTCAAGGTGCCGGCCGAGAGCTACCGCACCTTCGTGGAACGGGCGCAGCGACTGGTGGAGGCCACCGGCAAGACGGTGGTCGGCTGGCACCAGCTCGCCCCGGCCGGGCACGTCGACGGGCGCGTCCTGCAGTGGTGGGGCACGAACGGCGACGACCCGGAGACCGCCGACGCGGTACGCCGGGGCGCCCGGGTGATCCTCTCCCCCGCCAACCACGCGTACCTGGACATGAAGTACGCGCCGGACACCCCGATCGGGCACGACTGGGCGGGTCTCATCGACGTGCGCCGGGCGTACGAGTGGGATCCGGGCACCCACGTGCGGGGCGTACCGGCCGAGGCCGTGCTGGGCGTGGAGGCGCCGCTGTGGACCGAGTCGGTGAGTACGCGGGCCGAGGTCGAGTACATGCTCTTCCCTCGCCTGCCCGCCGTCGCGGAGCTGGGCTGGTCACCGCGTGCCACGCACGACTGGCAGCGGTTCCGTAGCCGCCTCGCCGGCCACGGCCCGCGCTGGGCCACCGCCGGCATCACCTTCCACCCCTCCCCCGAGATCCCCTGGCCCCCCACCCCCACACCCGTCCCCACCCCGCGCCGCCGCCCGGAGGACAGCCCTCGTCGATCATGAGGTTGGCGGCGACAAACCGGACACAAACCGCCGCCAACCTCATGATCGCCCGCTGCTGGCGGGAGGTCTTGGGGGCACCGTGGCTTGATCGACTCCAGCTCGGCGAGGTGGTGGCATCAGAGGCTCCGCGACACCACCACTTCGGCGAGCTGGAGTTGATCACACCCAGGGCCAGGGCAGCGCGCCGGAAAACGGACAGCTCACGCCCGCCGGAGCCGCGAACACCCCTCACCAAGCGCGTTGTCGACCAAGGAGTTTGCGGGATCTTGCAGTTGCCGCCCCGGAAAAAGGTGCGAATCGGGCACCTCAAGGGCCGCAAGCGCAAGATCGCGATCGAGGGTTGGGCGCTCGGGTGGTGATCAAGGGGTTTGTGTCTGTTCTGGTGGTCTGTCGGACACGAACTCCTTGATCAACGCCGGGCGAGCGCTGGGTGGATTGTCCGGGTTCGGGGTGGTGGGCGCCACGGCTGGGCTGGAATCGGGGCGGGGTGCGGGGCGTTGTACATGGCAGACCGCGCCGCACCCGCCGACCACCCCGCCCCACCCCCGGCGGGCTGGGAATGAGGCCGGGACGCCGGTCGTTACATCCCCGAGCCGCCGGAGCAGGCCGTCCCCCTGGCCGCCCGAGCGAGCCACCGGCCCGACGCACATACCGGGCCACCTGATCTTTCTTCGCGGCATCCCCCATCGCCGCGTACCCCCGACAGAGAGGCAACTGATCATGGCTACCACTCTGCTGCGCAAGACCGTTCTGACCGCTGCCGGTGTCGTCGCCACCGCCGGTGGGATCGCCGGCCCCGCCGTCGCCGCCCAGGCCACCCCGGCCGAGCGCGCCGCCGCCCAGGTCACCACCGACCGCAAGGGCCACGGCGAGCGGGAACTCGACGTCCGCTACGAAGCCCAGCCCAACTTCTACTTTTGCGGCCCCGCCGCCGCCCGCAACGCGCTGAGCGTGCAGGGCAAGAACATCGACGTTCACGCCATGGCCGAGGAGATGGGCACCACCGAAGCCGGCACCAACTCCATCAACGACATCACCCCCGTGCTGAACAAGGAGACCGGTAAGGACGTCTACAAGTCCACCGAGATCCCCGTGGACAAGGCCCGCGACCGCGACAAGGTCGACAAGCTGCGCGCCGACGTGGTCAAGACCGTCGACGACGGCCGTGCCGTGGTGGCCAACATCGCCGGCACCGCGACCGACACCGACGGCAACGCCCACTCCTTCGAGGGTGGCCACTACATCAGCGTGGTGGGCTACCGCGACGGCGGGAAGGTCGTGACGATCGCCGACTCGGCGAACCCGAACCAGGCCTCCTACCGGATGGACGTGGACGAGCTCGCCCGCTGGATCGCCAGCCGCGGCTACAGCTCCTGACCGATGACGAAGGGCCCGACCCCCACCACGGGGTCGGGCCCTTCGTCGTACCCGGGTTGTCAGCCGCCGGAGTCGTCCAGCTCGGCGCCGTCCGGCGGGGTGTCGTCGTCGCGGCTGGCCAGCCACCCGTCGGGCAGGAAAACCTTGCCCGGGGAGTTGGTGCGGCCGCGCGGCTGGCCGAGGTTCTCCACCGGGAACGGTACGGCCGGGTCGAGCTTGCCCAGCAGGTCGTCGAGCTGCGCCAAGCTCTCGATCATGGCGAGCGAGCGGCGCAGCTCGCTGCCGATCGGGAAGCCCTTCAGGTACCAGGCGACGTGCTTGCGGAAGTCGGTGCAGCCGTCCCGCTCGCCCCGGGCCGGGTTGCGGGCACCGGCCACGAACTGCTCCACCAGCAGCTCGGCGTGCCGGCGCATGGTCACCGCCACCTCGCCGAGCGAGGGCAGCCGCCGCTCGGGGCTGCCGTTGAACGCGGCCTCCAGGTCGGCGAACAGCCACGGCCGGCCCAGGCAGCCGCGCCCGATCACCACGCCGTCCACGCCGGTGTGCGCGACCATCCGCAGCGCGTCGTCGGCCTCCCAGATGTCACCGTTGCCGAGCACCGGCACGTCGAGCGCCGACTTGAGCGTGGCGATCGCGTCCCAGTCGGCGGTGCCGGAGTAGCGCTGCGCGGCCGTACGCCCGTGCAGGGCGACCGCCGCGACGCCCGCGTCCTGGGCCGCCAGCCCCGCCTCGACGTACGTCAGGTGGTCGTCGTCGATGCCCTTGCGCATCTTGACGGTGACCGGCACCCCGGCGGGTGACGCGGCGTCCACCGCAGCCTTGACCAGCCGGGCGAACAGCCGGCGGCGCCACGGCAGGGCCGAGCCGCCGCCGCGCCGGGTGACCTTGGGTACGGGGCAGCCGAAGTTCAGGTCGATGTGGTCGGCCAAGTCGCGCTCGACCACGATCCGCACGGCGGCGGCGGTGATCTCCGGGTCGGTGCCGTAGAGCTGGAGGCTGCGGGGCTGCTCCTCGGCGCCGAAGGCGATCATGCGCAGCGTCTTCGGGTTCCGCTCGACGAGCGCCCGGGTGGTGATCATCTCGCAGACGTAGATGCCGCCGCCCTGCTCGCGACAGAGCCGGCGGAAGCCGACGTTGGTGATCCCGGCCATCGGCGCGAGCACCACCGGCGGCCACACCTCATGGGGGCCGATGGTCAGCGCGGGCAGCGTAGGGGCAGTCACCGACCAAGTGTAAGGAAGGGCCCCTTATTAACGTCTCCGGTAGTGCAGGGGCCCCTTGTTAACAGGGCGCATATCACAGCCGGCCCGCCTCGCGGACGCTCTCCACAGCCGGGCCGGCTGTCCACAGGGCGGGCGAGCGGGCCACAGAAGGATCGGCGCAGCCCGCACGCTGCCGGGCATGCCCGAACAACCACCCGAACTCGGCGACCTGGCGGAACGCCAGCAGCAGATCGTCACGCGGACGCAGCTTCTCGGCGTCGGATACGACGACATGTACCTGTACCGGCAGACTCGGCGCGGCCTGTGGCAGCGCGTGCTGCCGGCCACGTACGCGCTCGTCACCGGCACCCTCACCGACGAGCAACGACGCATCTCGGCGGCGCTCTACGCAGGCGCCGACGCGCAGCTCACCGGCCTGGCCGCCCTGATCTGGTACGGCTTTCGGCACAGTCCGCGCACTGCTGACGTACACCTGATCCTGCCGCACCACGTGCGGCGCCGCTCGGCCGGTCACGCGGTGATCGCGCGGGCCCTGGAGCTTGATCCGCGGGCCCGGCGGACCGCGCTCTATCCGGTGTGCTCGCCGGCGCGGGCGGTGGTGGACGCGGCCCGCGACCTGCGCCAGTTGCGGCCGGTACGGGCGACGGTGGCGGAGGCCGTGCAGCGCGGCTTCACCGATCTGGACAGCCTGGACGCGGAGATCCGCCGGGCCCGGCGCAGCCGCACCGCCCTGATCCGGAAGGCGTTCGCCGAGATCACGGACGGGGTACGCTCCGCGCCGGAGACCGAGCTGCGGGAGTGCCTGGGCGGCAGCGGCGTGCTCGGCGGGATCCTGTGGAACCCGCGGCTGTCGGCGGCCGACGGCACCCGCCTGCCGACGCCGGACGGCTACCTCGCCGACTGCGCGGTGGCGCTGGAGGTCGACTCGCGGGAGTACCACCTCAGCCCGACCGACTGGGCACGGACGCTGGACCGGCACAACGAGTTGAGCCGGTACGGGGTGCTGGTCCTGCACTTCACGCCGGCGCAGATCCGCAGGGAGCCGGGCCGGGTGCGGCGCACGGTCGAGGACGCGTACGCGGCCAGGCGCGGGGTGGGCGCCGCGACCGGCGTACGGGCGGAGCCGATCTCCCCCGGCGACGGGTGTTAAGAAGGGGCCCCTTCTCTACGCGAGGCGTTAAGAAGGGGCCCTTCCTTACAGCAAGGTCAGCAGCCGGGGAGGCGCTCGATCAGGTAGCGCTCGACCTGGTCCAGCGAGACGCGCTCCTGGGCCATGGTGTCCCGGTTCCGGACCGTCACGGCGTTGTCGTCGAGCGTGTCGAAGTCGACGGTGACGCAGAACGGCGTACCGATCTCGTCCTGCCGGCGGTAGCGGCGGCCGATCGCCTGCGAGTCGTCGAACTCGACCACCCAGCGCTTGCGCAGGTCGGTGGCGAGCTGCTTGGCCTTCGGCGACAGCGCCTCGTTACGCGACAGCGGCAGCACGGCGACCTTGACCGGGGCCAGCCGCGGGTCGAAGCGCATGACGGTGCGCTTGTCCACGCCGCCCTTGGTGTTCGGCGCCTCGTCCTCGTCGTACGCCTCGAGCAGGAACGCCAGCACCGCGCGGGTGAGGCCGGCGGCCGGCTCGATCACGTACGGCATCCAGCGCTCGCCCTTGCCCTGGTCGAAGTACGACAGGTCGACGCCGGAGTGCTTGCTGTGCGTGGACAGGTCGAAGTCGGTGCGGTTGGCGATGCCCTCCAGCTCGGCGAACTCGCTGCCGCCGAACCGGAACCGGTACTCGATGTCGACGGTGCGCTTCGAGTAGTGGGAGAGCTTCTCCTTGGGGTGCTCGTAGAAGCGCAGGTTCTCCTCGGACAGGCCGAGGTCGAGGTACCAGTTCCAGCGCTCGGAGAGCCAGTACTCGTGCCACTGCTCGTCGGTGCCGGGCTCGACGAAGAACTCCATCTCCATCTGCTCGAACTCGCGGGTCCGGAAGATGAAGTTGCCGGGGGTGATCTCGTTGCGGAACGACTTGCCGGTCTGCGCGATGCCGAACGGCGGCTTCTTGCGGGCGACCGTCTCGACGTTCTTGTAGTTGACGAAGATGCCCTGGGCGGTCTCCGGGCGCAGGTAGTGCATGCCCTCGTCGCTCTCCACCGGGCCCAGGTAGGTCTTCATCAGGCCGTTGAACATCTTCGGCTCGGTGAAGGTGCCCTTGTTGCCGCAGTTGGGGCAGTTCAGCTCCGTCAGCGAGGTCAGCGGATTGCCGTGCTTGGCCTCGTACGCCTCTTCCAGGTGGTCGGCCCGGAACCGCTTGTGGCAGGACTGGCACTCGGTGAGCGGGTCGACGAACTCGGCGATGTGGCCGCTGGCCTCCCAGACCTTGCGGGCCAGGATGACCGCCGAGTCGAGGCCGACGACGTCGTCGCGCTGCTGCACCATGGTCCGCCACCACTGCCGGCGGACGTTCTCCTTCAGCTCGACGCCGAGCGGACCGTAGTCCCACGCCGACCGGGTGCCCCCGTAGATCTCGCTGGAGGGAAAGACGAAGCCCCGGCGCTTGGCGAGGCTGGTGACGGCGTCGATACGGTCGGCTGGCATGTTTCCTCCTACGCCGGCTGGCGGTCGGCGCGGTTGAGATGGATAAAACCGGGCTGTTCGGGACAACGGTACGACCGCGTTCGTCCCGAGCCCAGCAGAATACCGGGGGCCGGTCAGCTCACCCCGCAGACCTCCACGCCGCCCGTCTGCTGGTCCGGCGCCAGCGTCACGGTCTGCGCCTCCCGCCGACCGCCGGCCAGCGTGACGTCCACCGGGACGGTGAGCGTGGTGATGTCGACCTCGCCGACCCGGTAGCCGGAGATCTGCGGCTCGGTGGCGACGCGCCGCACGAACTCGGGCCGCGGTTCGCGTCGGCGGAGGTCGTCGCAGAGCGTGTCGTACGCCTTGGACCACTCCCGGGCGACCAGTGCCTGGTAGTAGTCGCTGGTGACGGCCCGGCCCTGCTCGCCGATCGCCTGGGCGTTGCTCACGGCCAGGCCGACCACCGCCGCGCCGCCTCCGCCGCAGCAGATCAGCACGGCGAGCGCGCCCGCGCCGAGGCCGAGCCAGAGCCGGGTCCGCCCGCCCTCGGTGGGCGGGGCGGCGAACGGCGGCGCGGCACCGGGCCCCTGCGGCGGCGCGGGCACCCCGGGGTCCGCCGGCGGCGCGGGCGGAACTGACGACGGGGGTGGTGCGGCCGGTCCGGGAGCGGTCATACGCGCCAGGGTAGTGCCCCGGCACTCACCGGTAAGGACCTGCGGCCCGATCGCTGGCGACGACGACGATCTCACCCTCGGGGGCGGCGCTGGCGAGCGTCTCGTACGCCGACGGTTCGTCCACCGATCGGGCGAGCAGCGGCACGGCGGTGACCTTGACGTCGAACCCGCCGAGCGCCCGCCGGTACGCCCCGACCGACTCCCACTCGGTGAGCAGGCACCAGTGGTCCGGGTCGTCGAGCGCCCGCAGCAGCTCACCGCGCAGGTAGCCGGGGCGGGCGGCGAGCGCGGCCAGCGCGGCGTGCGCCTCCCGGGTGAACTCGTCCACCGTTTCGGCTTCCACCACGAACCGGTTGGTGACCAGCACGGCGTTCCTCCTCGTAGAGTTTGTGGCATGCAGCGTACGCAGAGTCCCGTGCTGTCCCGGTTGGCACGGCTCAACCCGACGGCGGTGTTCCTCGCCGTACTGGCCCTGATGCTGGTCGGCCTCTTCGCGCCCGGCCCGGCGGGCGGCGTCCTGCTGCTGGCGCTGGCCGGCGGCCTGGTGTGGCTGATGTCGGTCACCTGGCCGGTGCAGGCGCCGGCGACCCGGATGTTCCGGCTGGTGATGCTCACCCTGTTGATCGCGGTGGCGCTGGCGAAGCTCATGGTCGGCTGACGTACGGAAGCAGAGCCGAGCTGACCTGCGCTGACATGCAATCATGCGTTTTTGACAATAGTTTTCGTTGTCGCGGACAGTTGAGCCCATGACCGTTCGCGCACCCCGCCGTGTCCTGACCGCCACCGCAACCGCCCTGCTCGCCGCCGCCGGCCTGACCGCCTGCGCGGACGGCACCGGCGCCGCGAGCGAGCCGGGCAAGGTCGGCGTGGTGGCCGCGTTCTACCCGCTGCAGTTCCTGTCCGAGCGGATCGGCGGCGACACGGTCTCGGTCAGCAACCTGACCAAGCCCGGCGCGGAGCCGCACGACCTGGAACTCAACCCGCGGCAGGTCGGCCAGGTCGTCGACGCCGACGTGGTCGTCTACCTCAGCGGCTTCCAGCCGGCGGTGGACGAGGCGGTGGAGCAGAACGGCGGCGACCGCGCGTTCGACGTGGCGGGCGTGACACCGCTGCGCGACGCCGCCGCCGGTGGCCACGACCACGACCACGAGGGCGAGGCCGGGCACTCCGGGGAGAGCGGCGGCAAGGACCCGCACGTCTGGCTCGACCCGACCCGGCTGGCCACCATCGGCGACAAGCTCGCCGAGCGCCTCGGCAAGGCCGACCCGGAGCACGCCGCCGACTACACCGCCCGCGCGGGCGCGCTGCGCGCCGAGCTGACGAAGCTGGACACCGAGTACGCCGACGGCCTGCGCACCTGCAAGCGCCGCGAGATCGTCACCAGCCACACCGCGTTCGGCTACCTCACCGAGCGCTACCAACTGGAGCAGATCGGCATCAGCGGGCTCACCCCGGAGTCCGAGCCGTCGCCGCAGCGCCTCGCCGAGGTCGCCGAGGAGGCCCGGGAGCACCAGGCCGGCACGATCTTCTTCGAGACGCTGGTCAGCCCGAAGGTCGCCGAGACGATCGCGCGTGAGGTGGGCGCGAAGACGGCGGTGCTGGACCCGCTGGAGGGCCCGCCCGCCGACGGCGACTACCTCTCCGCGATGCGTACCAACCTGCAGACCCTGCGAACCGCTCTGGACTGTTCATGACCCCACCCGTGATCGAGATCGCGCACGCCACAGTCGGCTACGACGGCCGCCCGGTGCTGCGTGACGTCTCGTTGACAGTGACCGCCGGCGAGGTGGTCGCCGTGCTCGGCGCCAACGGCTCCGGCAAGTCGACGCTCGTGCGCGCCGCGCTCGGCCTGGTGCCGGTCGGCGCCGGGTCGGTCGCCCTGTTCGGCGCGCCGCAGCGCCGCTTCCGGCAGTGGCACCGAATCGGGTACGTGCCGCAGCGGCTCGGCGCGGGCAGCGGAGTGCCCGCCACCGTACGCGAGGTGGTGGCGTCCGGGCGGCTGGCCCGCCGCGGCGTGCTGCGGCCCGCCGGACGGGCGGACCGGGAGGCGGTGGCGGCGGCGCTGGACGCGGTCGGGCTCGCCGACCGGGCCGGCGACCCGGTGTCCACGCTCTCCGGCGGCCAGCAGCAGCGCACCCTGATCGCCCGCGCGCTCGCCGGCGGGCCGGAGCTGCTGGTGCTCGACGAGCCGACCGCCGGGGTGGACGCGGCCAGCCAGGAGGCGTTCGCCGGGGCGCTGCGCTCGTTCCGGGACGGCGGCGGCACGGTGCTGCTCGTCGCCCACGAGCTGGGCCCGCTGCGCCCGCTGATCAGCCGGGCCGTGGTGGTGCACCAGGGCGGCATCGCCCACGACGGCGCCGTGCCGGAACCCGCCGGTCACCACGCCGACCCCGACCACGAGCACGTGCACCCGCACTGCGACGAGGAGCCCGCCCGGCTCTGGACAGGCATCTGAGATGGACCTCTTCCAGTACGACTTCATGCTCCGCGCCCTGGTCGGCGCGCTGATCATCGGGCTGGCCGCGCCGGCGCTCGGCATCTACCTGGTGCAGCGGCGGCTGGCCCTGATCGGCGACGGGATCGGGCACGTGGCGCTCACCGGCGTCGGCGCGGGCCTGCTGCTCAACCGCTCCCCCGTGCTGGTGGCGGTGATCGCCGCGACGCTCGGCGCGATCGTCATCGAGCTGGTCCGCGCGTACGGGCGCACCTCCGGCGACCTGGCGCTGGCGCTGCTGTTCTACGGCGGCATCGCCGGTGGCGTGGTGCTGGTCGGGCTCTCCGACGCCAGCAGCGGGGCGCTCAACGCGTACCTGTTCGGGTCGCTGACCACCACCTCGCAGGGCGACCTGGTCACCATCGGCGTGCTCGGCGCGGCGCTGCTGGTGACCATGCTGGTGCTGCGCCCGGCGCTGTTCGCGGTCTGCCACGACGAGGAGTACGCGCGCGTCTCCGGCCTGCCGGTACGCGCGCTGAACCTGATCATCGCGGTCGGCACCGCGATCACGGTGACCATCGCCATGCGGGCGGTCGGGGTGCTGCTGATCAGCGCGCTGATGGTGGTGCCGGTGGCCACCGCGCAGCAGGTGACCCGGGGCTTCCGGTCCACCATGGCGGCGGCCATGGCCCTGGGGCTGTTCGCCGCCGGCGCCGGGGTCTGGGTGGCGGCCACCGCGGACACCGCGCCCGGCGCGTCGGTGGTGCTGGTGGCGATCGGCTCGTTCCTGCTGGTCGCGCTCGGCGCGGCCGGTGTGCGGGCGCTGCGACGCCGGAGCGGGAGCGACCGGGCCGCGCCGCCGGTCGAGCCCGCCGAGCACGAGGTGCTGCTCGGATGAGGCCCTACCGGCTGACGCAGCTGGGATTGGTTACCGTTACAGGGTGACCGGCACGAACGGGTACGACGCCTTCGAGGGCGCGGGTGACCTGCTGCGCGCGCTCTCGGCCCCGATCCGGCTCGCGATCGTCAGCGAGCTGGCCGAGGGCGAGCGCTGCGTGCACGAGCTGGTCGAGAAGCTCGGCGCGCCACAGCCGCTGGTCTCCCAGCACCTGCGGGTGCTGCGCGGCGCCGGGGTGGTACGCGGGTCGCGGCGCGGCCGGGAGATCGCGTACGCCCTGGTGGACGACCACGTCGCGCACATCGTGGCGGACGCGGTCAGCCACGCCGGTGAAGGGCCCTCCTGAGGCGCGAAACTGTCTCGTGCCGGCAGGGCCGAGCCGTGGCAGGCTGTCCGGCGTGAAGATTTACGCCGACCGCTTTCCCACCGCCGCCCGCCAGTTCCTCACCGACCTGCTCGTGGTCGTCTGGGTGTACGCGGCGATCCGCTTCGCGCTGTGGCTGCACGACGTGGTCGAGAAGCTCGCCGTACCCGGGCAGAAGCTGGAGGGGGCCGGCGGTGGCCTCGCCGACAACCTGGCCGACGCCGGCGGCAAGGTCGGCCGCGTGCCGCTGGTCGGCGACGAGCTGACCGCGCCGTTCACCCGGGCCGCCGACGCCGCCCGCGCGGTCGCCGAGGCCGGCCGCGACCAGCAGGAACTGGTCGGGCAGCTGGCGCTCGGGTTGACCATCGCGGTGCTGGTGTTTCCGCTCGGCCTGGTGCTGTTCGGCTGGCTGCCGCTGCGGGTGCGCTGGATGCGCCGGGCCGGCGCGGCGAAGGCCCTGGCCGGCGCGCCGGCCGGCCGGGACCTGCTGGCGCTGCGCGCGCTGGCCGGTCAGCCGCTGTCGAAGCTGAACCGGATCGCGCCGGACGTCGCCGAGGCGTGGCGGCGCGGCGACGACGCGACTGTCGACGCGCTCGCCGCGCTGGAGCTGCGCGGGCTGGGGCTGCGCGGCGGCCGCTGACGTCCCGGCTCCCGGCTCCCGGCTGATGCACTTCTCGGCGTTATGCCTCTGAGTCATATTTATGGGTCTTGTGACGTGTCTGTGGGTGGTTGGGCGCGTCGTTGATGGCGCACGCCGTTGTCCTGCCTAGGTTCTGGCTTGTCGAAGGTCAGAACTTGATGGGCGGGAGAACGGCGTGCGTTCTGCCAGGGTATGGGCTGGGCTGCTCGGGGTCGAGCAGGCGGTTGTCGAGGGCGTGGAGTTCGATCCGGTCGAGTCGGTGGTGGTGGCTCGGGTGCGGGTGCGTAAGGGCGCGTCGCGGCGGTGTCCGCACTGTCGTCGGCGGTGTGCCCGCTATGACGCTGGGGTTCGTCGTCGGTGGCGGGCGTTGGATCTGGGCGTGGTGCGAGCGGTGATCGAGGCGCACGTGCCGCGGGTGTCGTGTCCGGAGCACGGGGTTGTGGTCGCGGCAGTGCCGTGGGCTCGGCATGGGGCAGGGCACACCCGGGCGTTTGACCAGATGGTGTCGTGGTTGGCGGTGCATACCGCGAAGTCGGCGGTGTCGCAGCTGATGCGCATCAGTTGGCGCACCGTCGGGGCGATCGTGGCGCGGGTGTGGGCCGACACCGGTGCCGCGGTGGACCGCCTTGAGGGACTGCGCCGTATCGGCATCGATGAGATCAGCTACAAGAAGGGCCACCGCTACCTGACCGTGGTGGTCGATCATGACACCGGCTGGCTGGTCTGGGCCTCGCCCGGCAAGAGCGCGGCGACCCTCAACGCGTTCTTCGACCTGCTCGGCGATGAGCGGGCCGCGAAGATCACGCACGTGTCC
>NZ_BBVA01000008.1:0-367964 GCF_001652995.1 Micromonospora sp. NBRC 110037 | reverse complement strand
GTCGATCATGACACCGGCTGGCTGGTCTGGGCCTCGCCCGGCAAGAGCGCGGCGACCCTCAACGCGTTCTTCGACCTGCTCGGCGATGAGCGGGCCGCGAAGATCACGCACGTGTCCGCCGACGGCGCGGACTGGATCACCACCGTTATCCGACGGCGCTGCCCGAACGCCGTGCGCTGCGCCGATGCATTCCACGTCGTGGCCTGGGCCACCGACGCCGTGGACAGGGTTCGCCGCCAAGCCTGGAACGAGGCCACCGGCCGTGGCGCCGGCCGTCGCGGCGTCGCCGTCGGCACGGCCCGCCAGTTGAAGAACACCCGCTGGGCGTTATGGAAGAACCCGGAGAACCTCACCGACGCCCAGCAGGCCAAACTCGCCTGGATCGCCAAGACCCACCCCCGCCTGCACCGGGCCTGGGCGTTGAAAGAAGGCCTCCGACTGGTGTTCACCCTGGCCAAGACCAGCCCGACAGCCGCAGTCGAGGCCCTCGACCGATGGATCGGGTGGGCCCGCCGCAGCCGCATCGACATCTTCATCGACCTACAACGACGCGTCACCCGTCACCGCGACCAGATCATCGCCGCCATCACCCATGGCCTGTCCAACGGCCGCATCGAGTCCGTCAACGCCAAGATCCGCCTCATCACCCGCATGGCCTTCGGCTTCCACTCATCCGAAGCCCTCATTGCCATGGCCATGCTCAGCCTCGGCGGCCACCGACCCGAACTACCCCGCCCATGAACACCCGACCCACACATCCGTCACAAGACCCATATTTATGACCGAGAGTCATAAGCCGCAGAGGCGATGGTTACTTCCGGGGCGACACGCCCATGTGTCCGCACGCGCGGCAGACCGAGGCGAGGCGGGGTGGGAGTTGGCGGAGGGTGTGGGATTCGAACCCACGAAGACATCGCTGCCTTACCGGTTTTCAAGACCAGCGCCATCGGCCACTAGGCGAACCCTCCCGGCACGCCCCCGGGGGGTGCGCGACCGGGACCCAGTCTGCCACGAACCCCGTACCGGGCAAGCCGCCGTCCCACCTCCGTTGCGAGAATGTGTGCGTGTGGGAGAGTCCGGCAGTGGTGCTGATCAGCGGAATCATGGCCGCAGGCAAGTCCACAGTGGCCGAAGGGCTGGCCCGGCGGCTGCCCCGCTCGGTGCACCTGCGCGGCGACGTGTTCCGCCGCGTGATCGTCAACGGGCGGGCCGACATGACCGCCGAGCCGAGCGACGAGGCGCTGCGGCAGCTCCGGCTGCGCTACGACCTGGCCGCCTCGACCGCCGACCGGTACGCAGCGGCGGGCTTCACCGTCGTACTCCAGGATGTGGTCCTCGGCGCGGACCTGCCGGCCATGGTCGGCCGGATCCGGCACCGGCCGCTCGCCGTGGTGGTGCTCGCGCCCCGCGCCGAGGTGGTCGCGGCCCGCGAGCGGGACCGGCCCAAGACCGGGTACGGGGACTGGCCGGTGGCGGACCTGGACGCCGGGTTCCGGGCCGACACGCCCCGGATCGGGCTCTGGCTGGACACGTCCGACCAGACGCCGGACGAGACGGTGGCCGAGATCCTCGCCCGCGCGTGGACCGACGGGCAGATCGGGTAAGACTGAGTCATGCGCGCGATCACGATCACGGAACCCGGCGGACCCGAGGCGCTCGTCTGGACCCACGTGCCGGACCCGGAGCCCGGCCCCGGCGAGGTGGTCGTGGAGGTGCGGGCCAGCGCGGTGAACCGGGCCGACCTGTTGCAGCGGCAGGGGCACTACCCGCCGCCGCCGGGCGCGTCCGCGTACCCCGGTCTGGAGTGTTCGGGGACGGTGCGGGCGCTCGGTCCCGGCGTGACCGGCTGGTCGGTGGGTCAGGAGGTCTGCGCGCTGCTCGCCGGCGGCGGCTACGCCGAGCAGGTCGCGGTGCCGGCCGGGCAGTTGCTGCCGGTGCCGGCCGGGGTGGAGCTGGTCGACGCGGCGGCGCTGCCGGAGGTGGCCTGCACGGTCTGGTCGAACGTGGTGGACCTGGCCCGGCTGGCCGAGGGTGACACGCTGCTGGTGCACGGCGGCGGCAGCGGGATCGGCACGTTCGCGATCCAGCTCGGCGTGGCGCTCGGCGCGACAGTGGTGGTGACCGCCCGCTCGGCGAAGCACGACCGGCTGCGGGAGCTGGGCGCCGCGCACACGATCGACTACCGGGAGCAGGACTTCGTGGACGAGGTACGCCGGGTGACCGACGGCCGGGGCGCGGACGTGATCCTGGACATCATGGGCGCGTCCTACCTGCCCCGGAACGTGGCGGCGCTGGCGACCGGCGGGCGGCTCGTGGTGATCGGCATGCAGGGCGGCCGCAAGGGCGAACTCGACCTGGGGATGCTGCTGGCGAAGCGGGCGGCGGTGCACGCGACAGCGCTGCGGTCCCGTCCGGACGAGCAGAAGGCGGCGATCGTCCGGGGCGTACGCGATCAGGTGTGGCCGCTGGTGGAGGCGG
The DNA here is from genome assembly GCF_001652995.1 of Micromonospora sp. NBRC 110037. Taxonomy (NCBI): domain Bacteria; kingdom Bacillati; phylum Actinomycetota; class Actinomycetes; order Micromonosporales; family Micromonosporaceae; genus Micromonospora; species Micromonospora sp. NBRC 110037. The sequence goes on along the minus strand of NZ_BBVA01000008.1, from coordinate 365,486 downwards.
GCCGGGTCCGGCCGGTGGTGCACGCCCGGGTGGACATGGCCGACGCCGCCGCCGCGCACCGCCTGGTCGAGACCAACGACCACCTGGGCAAGGTGCTGCTGGTCCGGTGACGGTCAGCCCTGGCCGGGGCGCGGGAGCATGAGGCGCGGGCCGGGGCCCTCGTCGGCGAGCGAGTCGCCGGGGTTGTAGAGCGTGCAGCGCTGCAACGACAGGCAGCCGCAGCCGATGCAGCCGTCCAGGTCGTCGCGGAGCTTGCCGAGCAGCCGGATCCGCTCGTCCAGCCGGTCCCGCCAGGCGCGGGACAGCGCGGCCCAGTCGTCGGGCGTGGGGGTACGCCCCGACGGCAGCGAGTCGAGCGCCGCGCGGATCTCCTCCAGCGAGACACCTACCTGCTGGGAGATCCGGATGAACGCGACCCGGCGCAGCTCGGTGCGGGCGTAGCGGCGCTGGTTCCCGCCGGTGCGGGCGGCGTGGATCAGGCCGAGCCGCTCGTAGTAGCGCAGCGCCGAGGGGGCGACGCCACTGCGGTCGGCGAGCTGTCCGATGGTCAGTGTTGCTTCGTGCATCACACGGCCTTGAGTTGAAGTTCGCTTCAAGTCCGAGGCTATCGGTATGACGACGACCACCGCCACCGAGCTGGGCGCGCTGCTGGACCGGGTGCGCGCCGGCCGCGAGTTCGGCGCCAACGTGTACTCGACGCTGGACGTGCTCCAGGTGCTCTACGACCGGGTGCTCCGGATCACCCCGGCCACCGTGGACGACCCGGACCGGGACCGCTTCCTGCTCTCCAAGGGGCACGCGGTCGCCGGCTACTACGCGCTGCTCGCCGCCCGCGGCTTCGTACCGCCCGAGTGGCTGGACGACCAGGGCGGCCCGGCGAGCCGCCTCGGCGACCACCCGGACCGCACGCTCGTGCCGGGCGTAGAGATCGGTTCCGGTTCGCTCGGCCACGGCCTCGGGCTGGGCGTGGGCACCGCGCTCGGGCTGCGGGCCCAGGGCCGCACCGAACCCCGGGTGTACGTGCTGCTCGGCGACGCCGAACTGGACGAGGGCTCCAACCACGAGGCGATCGCGTACGCGGGCGCGACCGGGCTGGGCAACCTGACCGCGATCGTGCTGGACAACCGCTCGGCCACGTACGGCTGGCCGGGTGGTGCGGCGAGCCGGTTCGCGGTGAACGGGTGGAGCGCCGCCACCGTCGACGGGCGCGACCACGACGCCCTGCACGCCGCCCTCACCGGGCACGACGATCACCGGCCGCACGTCGTCGTCGCGGTCGTCACGGACGGAGAGTGAGCATGAGCAGCACCATGCGGGACGCGTTCGTCACCAGCACCGAGGAGGTGCTCGCCGATCCGCGTACGACAGTCGTGCTCGCCGACATCTCCGCCGCCGCGTTCGAGCCGGCCGCCGCCCGGTACCCGGACCGGGTGATCAACGTGGGCATCCGGGAGCAGTTGATGGTCGGGGTCGCCGGTGGGCTGGCGCTGACCGGGCAGCGGCCGATCGTGCACAGCTACGCCCCGTTCCTGGTCGAGCGGGCGTACGAGCAGATCAAGCTGGACCTCGACCACCAGGGCGTCGGCGCGGTGCTCGTCGGCATCGGCGGCTCGTACGACCGGGCGGAGGCGGGACGCACCCACCTCGGTCCGGCCGACGTGGCGCTGATCGACACGCTCCACGGCTGGACCGTGCACGTGCCGGGGCACCCGGACGAGGTCCGGCCGCTGCTGCGCGACGTCGTGTGCGGGCAGGACTCGGCGTACCTGCGGTTGTCGATCCGGGCCAACGCGCGGGCGTACCCGGAGGCGGGTGACCTGCGGGTGGTGCGCGACGCCGGGCCGGGCGCGGCGCTGCTGGTGGCGGTCGGGCCGGTGCTGGACGCGGCGCTGGCCGCGACCGCCGACCGGGCGGTGACCGTGGCCTACACCCACCGGCCGCGCCCGTTCGACACGGCCGGGCTGCGGGCGCTGGCCGGAACCGAGGTGATGGTGGTCGAGCCGTACCTGGCGGGCACCTCGGCGCGGGTGGTGTCGGAGGCGCTGGCCGACCGGCCGCACCGGCTGCTGTCGCTGGGGGTGGGCCGCGAGGACCTGCGCCGCTACGGCAGCGCCGAGGACCACGAACGCTGGCACGGCCTGGACGCCGCGGGGCTGCGCCGCTCGGTGGACGCGTTCCTCGGCTGAGCGCCCCGGACACGACGCAACCCCGCGGCCTCGGCTCGTGCCGGGATCGCGGGGTTGCGGCGCGGGCTCAGTGCGCGGCGGCGGGAGTGGCCGGGCGGCGGCGGGCGCGCTCGCGGGCCAGGATCCAGATCGCCTCGACGCCGTCCTTCCAGGTGATCTTCTTGCCCTCCTCGCGGCCCCGCGCGCGGTAGCTGATCGGCACCTCGTAGGGGCGAATGCGCTGGCGGAGCAGCTTGCCGGTGACCTCCGCCTCCATGCCGAAGCCCCGGGAGCGGACCTGCAGCGAGCGGTACAGCTCCAGCGGCATCAGCTTGAAGCAGGTCTCCAGGTCGCCGATGTAGGAGTTGTAGAGCACGTTCGCGGCGAGCGTGACGCCCTTGTTGCCCATCACGTACCAGAAGCTGTACGAGCTGTGGCTGCCGAAGGTCCGATTGCCGTAGACGACTGTCGCCCGACCGTCGAGCACCGGCTCCAGCAGACGCGGGATGTCCTGCGGGTCGTACTCGAGGTCGGCGTCGAGGATGACCATGTACTCGCCCTCGGCGCTGTCGACGGCGGTCTTGATGGCCGCGCCCTTGCCGGCGTTGCGCTGGTGGGTGATCACCCGGAGGCGCGCGTCGTCGACCCGGCCCAGAATCTCGCCGGTGCCGTCCCGGCTGCCGTCGTCCACGACGACAAGCTCGATCTCGCACGGGTAGTCGACCGCCAATGCCTGCTTGAGGGCATCCGCGATACGTTCTTCCTCGTTGTAGACCGGCATGAGGATCGAGAGCTTCACGGATTCTCCACGGAGGCGATGTCGGGTCGGGGCATAGCGTAGCCTGGCACATTGCTTCCGTCACGACAGCCCAGGCACCTATTCCTGGCGAATCGGAACCACCACGAGCCGGGCCACGTTCCCGCCGCCGTCCTTCGCTCCGGCCACCGCGACAGTCGTGCCGATCTTGATGTCGTTCGATCGGATCGCGGTCCGGCGCTCGACCACCCGCAGTTTGTCGCCGAACGTCCAGGTCGCTGTGAAACCGTCGGTGGATTTCACGGTCATCGACCGTTCGTCGATCGCGGTCACCTCGCCGCGCTGGACCGCCACCGTCCTGGTGCCGCCGTCCCTGGTCCGCACCACCGCCTCGCCGTGCAGCGTGTTGCGCCGCAGCAGCACCCGGGCCCGGTGGCGCTTGTTCCCCTCCGCCCGCTCGCCCTTGCCGTCCGGCCCGGCCTGCGGCGTACCGGTGGACGCCGGTGCGGCTACCGGTTCGACGTCCAGGTCACCGGCGTCGAGGCCGAGCGCGGCGAGCGCCTGGCCCTCCACGCCCATGGCGGCGCTCACCTCGACCGCCCGGTCGGGTTCCGCGCCGGGCCGGCTCGCGCCGCACCCGGCGAGTCCGAGCGCGGCGGCGGCGAGCAGCGCGGTGGCGCCGGTGGCGATTCGCTGACGTGCCATCTGTGGTCCTTTCCTCGCGGTGACGACCCCGAGCGTTCCGCACCGACACGAGGGAACGGTCAAGCCGATGTTCGAGCCCGGTAAGGATCCGGGGGCACCACGACGGTGAAGGCGGCCCCGCCCTCCGGGGCGTGCCCGGCGGTGATGTCGCCGCCGAGCCGGCGGACCAGCCCGGCGGCCAGCGCCAGGCCCAGACCGCTGCCCACCTTGCGCACCCCCCGGTACCGCTGGTGCAGCGCGCCCCGCTCGAACGCCACGTCCAGGTCGTCGTCGGTGAGGCCGGGTCCGCCGTCCCGGACCTCCAGCGTCCCACCGCCCGCCGGACCGGCGGCCCGGACCGCGAGCACCACCGGCGCCCCCGGCGGTACGACCCGCAGCGCGTTCTCCAGCAGCCCGTCCACCACCTGCCGGATCCGGCCCGGATCGGTGTACGCCGGCACCGGCGCGTCCGGCGTCTCCAGCCGGAACGGCACCCCGAGCGCCGCGCACCGGCCGGACCAGGCGCGCTCCGCGTCGGCGGCGAGCCGGGTCAGGTCGACCGGCACCGGTTCCAGCGGGAAGTCGACCGCCTCCAACCGGGCCAGCGCCAGCAGGTCGCGGACCAGCCGGTCCAGGTGTTCGGCCTCGGCGAGCACGGTCCGGCCGGTCTCCGGCACCCCGTCGGCCTCGATCACCCCGTCGGCCAGCGCCTCGGCGTAGCCACGGATCGCGGTCAGCGGGGTCCGCAACTCGTGCGAGACGGAGAGCAGGAACTCGCGCTGCCGACCCTCGCTCGTGGCCAGCGCGGCGGCGAGGCCGTTGAGCGCGTACGCCAGGTCGGCCACCTCGTCGGGCGGCTCGACCGGCACCCGGACCGTCCGGTCCCCGGCCCGGAGCCGCGCGGCGGCGGTGGCGGCGGTACGGATCGGCCGGGCCAGCCGGCGGGCGAGCAGCAGTCCGGCGGCCGCCCCGGCGGCGAGTCCGGCGAGCAGCGGCAGCCAGAGGCCGCGCAGCACCTGCCGCCAGGGCGCGGCGCTGCGGGCGCGGGTCAGCACCACCCCGTCCCCGCCGGGCAGCGCCCGCGCCTCGACCAGCCGGCGTTCCCCGTCGACGAGCCGCCGGCCGGAGACGTTGTCGCCGCCGGCCACCCGTGTCACGAGCGGTCGGGGCAGGCCCGGCCGGTCGGCCTGCCCGTCCCGGATCAGGTACACCTCGATCCGCTGCTGACCCAGTTGGCGGATGAGCCGGTCCCCGGCGCCGTCGCGCTGGCGTACCGCCCGCACCCGGAGCACGTCGGCGGCGAGCCGGGCCTGGGCGGCCAGCGCCTCCTGGTCCCGGCGCTCCGCGCCGCGTACCGCCAGGGGCACCGCCACCAGCGCGGTGACGAGCACCGACACGAGCGCCACCGCGCAGGTGGCCACTACCGCGCGGGCGGTGAGCGTCCGCCCGGGGCGGCGCGGCATCGGTCCGGGCGGCTGCTCAGGCATCGGCGGCGTACCCGACGCCCCGGTGGGTGCGGATCACGCTGTCCGGGCCGAGTTTGGCCCGGACCTGCGCCACGTGCACGTCGACGGTCCGGGTGCCGGCGTGCGCCGCGTACCCCCACACGCCGGCCAGCAGTTCCTCCCTGGTGAACACCCGGCCCGGACGGGCCATCAGGTGCGCGAGCAGGTCGAACTCGGTGGAGGTGAGCTGCACCGGCGTACCGGCGGCGGTCACCGTGCGGCGGGCCGGGTCGAGCGTGACGGCGCCGAGCGTGCGGGGCTGCTCGGCGGACACGCCGGACGTGCGGCGCAGCACCGCCCGCAGCCGGGCGAGCAGCTCGCGCGGGCTGAACGGCTTGGTGACGTAGTCGTCGGCGCCCAGTTCCAGCCCGACGACGCGGTCCACCTCGTCGTCGCGGGCGGTGAGGAAGATGACCGGCGTCCAGTCGCCGGCCGCGCGCAGCCGACGGCAGATCTCGGTGCCGGCCAGGCCGGGCAGCGCGATGTCGAGCACGCAGGCCACCGGGCGCAGCCGCCGCGCGGCGGCCAGCCCGGCCTCGCCGTCACGTTCCAGGTGTACGCCGAACCCGTCCCGGGTCAGGTAGAGCCGGACCAGGTCGGCGATGGCGGGCTCGTCCTCCACCACGAGGACGAGCCCGGGCGGGGCGGCGGTGGTCACCGGCCCATGATGACCGACGGTCGACCGCCCGGCCGGTCAGGAAATGTTCGGATCCGGTAAGGAAGGCGTCAGCGGGCCGGCGCCGGCCGGAGCACTGTGGGCCGGGCGCTCGCCGGCGGCTCGCCGATCGTGGCGACGACCCGCTCGGCCGGAGCCCGCAGCCGGGTACGGAAGGCGTGGTTGAGCAGCGTGTCGAGCTGCCACACCTGCTTCGGGTGGTGGGTACGGATGACGAAACGCTCCCGCGCCCCGTCGATGGCGGTCGCTGCCAGCTCCACACTGTGCGCACGGGGGTCGGGGCTCCACGTCACGTTGCTCAGCTCGCGCAGCTCCGTGTTGAGGTGCAGGCGCAGCCGGTGCAGCACCCGGGTCTGCCGGGTGACCACCAGGCGGCGGTGGGTGAGCAGCATCAGGTAGTCGCCGCCGACCGGGTCGTCCGGGCGGCTGCACCGGGTGACCAGGATGGTGGCGTCGCCGGAGCCGACGCACCGGCGGAACACCGGCATGTGCCGGGTGACGGTCTGGGTCGCCAGGCCGGTCTCGGCGGCGGCCGGAAGGAACGTTCGCGAGAACACGTCCATGCCCGGTCCAACGACGCGATGACCAGGGGTGATATGGGTCACGCCCGATTTCTGGAACTTCCACACGTGCAAGTCGCACCTGCGGTGCGACACCGGCGGCCGGTCGGATCAGAGCAGCTCGACGATGGTGGCGTTGGCCATCCCGCCGCCCTCGCACATGGTCTGCAGGCCGTAGCGGATGCCGTTGTCCCGCATGTGCTGGAGCATCGTGGTCATGATCCGCGCGCCGGACCCGCCGAGCGGGTGACCGAGCGCGATCGCCCCGCCCCGGGGGTTGAGCCGCTCCGGGTCCGCCTCGGTCTCGGCCAGCCAGGCCAGCGGCACCGGGGCGAACGCCTCGTTCACCTCGTACACGCCGATCTCCTCGATGCCCAGCCCCGCGCGGCGCAGCGCCTTCGCGGTGGCCGGGATGGGCGCGGTGAGCATGGTGACCGGGTCGTCGGCGGCGACCACTGCGGTGTGCACCCGGGCCAGCGGGCGCAGGCCGTGCCGGCTGGCCCACTCGGCGGTGGTGACCGCGAGCGCGGCGGCGCCGTCGGAGATCTGCGACGCGGAACCGGCGGTGACCACGCCGTCGGCGCGGAACGGGGTGGCCAGCTCGCCCAGCTTGGCCAGCGAGGTGTCGCGGCGGATGCCCTCGTCGGCGGAGAACTTGCCGCCGTCGGCGAGCGCCACCGGCGCCAGCTCGGCCTCGAACGCGCCGGCGTCCTGCGCGGCTGCCGCCTTCTCGTGGCTGGCCAGCGCGAACTCGTCCAGCTGGGTACGCGAGAAGCGCCAACGCTGGGCGATCAGCTCGGCCCCGACGCCCTGGTTGAACGGCAGCGGAGAATCCGCCGCGACGCCCTCGACACCCCGGTAGCGCTCCAGGATCGCCGCGCTGAACGGCATCCCGCCGGCGACGCTGGACCCCATCGGCACCCGGGTCATCGACTCGACGCCACCGGCCACCACCAGGTCGGCCTGGCCGGAGAGCACAGTGGCGGCGGCGAAGTGCAGCGCCTGCTGGCTCGACCCGCACTGGCGGTCGAGCGTGGTGCCCGGGACGGACTCCGGCCAGCCGGCGGCCAGCACCGCGTTGCGGGCCACGTTCCAGGACTGCTCGCCGACCTGCGACACACAGCCCCAGATCACGTCGTCGACCAGACCGGGGTCGATGCCGGTGCGCTCGGCGAGCGCACGCAGCACGTGCGCCGAGAGGTCGACCGGGTGCACTCCGGCGAGGCTGCCCTTGCGCCGCCCGACCGGGGTCCGTACCGCGCCGACGATGACCGCGTCACTCATGTCTACTCCCGGGTAACCTCGCTTGCCCCGATAGTACGTGCTGACCGGACCGGCCGTCCTCCCCCGGCGTGCGGACGGCACGGCTGGCATGCTGGTCGGATGGATCCACAGTCGCCACCGGTCCGGCAGTGGCGGGTGCCCCGGGAGGCGCCGGTGCTCAAGGCGCTCGGCGCGCTCGCGCTGCTGGCCCTGGGGCTGCTCTTCGCCGGCGGTGACCCGGTCCGCCCGGGGCTGGCCGGGCTGGCCGCGGCCGGCCTGCTCCTCTGGGCGCTGCGCGACGTGGTCGCGCCGGTCCGCCTCGCCGTCGACAGGGACGGGCTGACGGTGCTGCGGGGGTTCGCCGGGCGACGCCGGCTGCCGTGGGACTCGGTCGAGGCGATCCGCCTGGAGCGGCGCGCCCGGCGCGGAATCACCGCCGAGACGCTGGAGATCGACGCCGGGGAGTCGCTGCACCTGTTCGGCCACCGCGACCTGGACGCGCCGCTGGACGAGGTGGCGGCGGCGCTGGACGAGGCCCGCCCCGCCGCGGGCTGAGGCTCAGCCGAGCAGGGCGGCGGTACGGACCAGGGTCAGGCCGATCATCGCGACCAGCACGATCGCGCAGCCCGCCACCTGGAATGCGGTCCGGCGTGACCGGGGGGCGTACGCCAGGATCAGCGACACCACCGCGCCGGCTGCCAGACCGCCGAGGTGCCCGGCCACCGAGATGCTCGGCACGGTGAACGTGAAGATCAGGTTGATCACCAGGATCGGGACGATCGCCGAGGTGTCCCGGCCCAGCCGCCGCATGATCACGAAGATCGCGGCGAACAGGCCGAAGACGGCGGTCGAGGCACCGGCCGTGAAGCGGTTCGGCTCGGTGAAGACGTACGCCGCGACGTTGCCGCCCAGCCCGGCGAGCAGGTAGAGCGCCAGGAAGCGCAGCGGCCCGAGCACCGCCTCCAGCGTCCGGCCGAGCACCCAGAGCGCCCACATGTTCAGCAGCAGGTGCAGCACGCCGTAGTGCAGGAACATGGCGGTGACCAGCCGGTACCACTCGCCGTCGGCCACCCCGCCGATGTGCCCGTCGGGGAAGCGCGCCAGCCCGAGCACCGAACCCCATTCGGTGAGCGGTGTCCCGCTGCCCATCAGGCCGCCCAGGCCACCGCCGGCCACCGCGTTGCCGCTGCGGGCCGAGGCGATGGAGACCAGCATCATCAGCACGTTCAGCGCGATCAGCGCCTTCGTGACGTTGCCCTGGCGGCCGGCGGCACCGCCACCGAAGGCGGTACGCGCCGGCCGCACGCTGCGGCGTCCCTCGGCGACACACTCCGGGCACTGGTGGCCGACGGAGGCGTCCCGCATGCACTCGGTGCAGATCGGCCGGTCGCATCGAGAGCAGCGGATGTACGTCTCCCGGCCGGGGTGCCGGTAGCAGACCGGAGTGGTCGGCACCGGGTCCCCGGTGGTGTCGCCGGGCTGGCCGGAGCGCTCAGTCATGCGAGCAAAGGTACCCGCGTGTCGCTCAGGCCTGCTTGTGCTCGATCTCGACCCGCTCGATCACCACGTCCTGCAGCGGCCGGTCGCTCGGGCCGGTCGGGGTGTTGGCGATCGAGTCGACGACCTTGGCGGACTGCTCGTCGGCGACCTGGCCGAAGATGGTGTGCCGGTTGTTCAGGTGTGGCGTGGGCGACACCGTGATGAAGAACTGCGAGCCGTTGGTGCCCGGCCCGGCGTTCGCCATGGCCAGCAGGTACGGCCGGTCGAAGCGCAGCTCGGGGTGGAACTCGTCGCCGAACTTGTAGCCCGGGCCACCGCGTCCGGTGCCGGTCGGGTCGCCCATCTGAATCATGAAACCGCTGATCACGCGGTGCGAGACGGTGCCGTCGTAGTACGGCCCGCTGCCCGGCTGACCGGTACGCGGGTCGATGTACTCCCGGGTGCCCTCGGCCAGCTCCACGAAGTTGCGGACGGTCTTCGGCGCGTGGTTCGGGAAGAGCTCCAGCCGGATCGGGCCGGCGTTGGTGTGCAAGGTGGCGTAGACAGCCTCGGCCACGGGTACTCCTCACTCGTTGGTCAGTTCCTTGCGGATCCTCCCATGTGCCCGATCTGGCCATGCGGAGGCATCCGAAGGTGGAGGATGACGAAGGAACAACTCCCAGGAGGTGGGACCGTGTTTGGAATCGGGCGGCGAAAGACCCAGGGCCAGCTCGCCAAGGTGGAGCTGAACCAGGGCATCGGTCACCTGAGGCAAGCCGCGACGCACGCGGCGAAGGGTGCCGGCGCCACTGTCGGCCCGCGGGTCCAGGCAGCCCGGGGCGCCGTCGCGCCGACCGCGGTCATGGTCCGGGACCGGGCGTCCAGCGGGTTCGCGTCGACCGCCGCGGCGCTCGCGCCGGTGCTGCTGGCCGTGCGCAACGCCCGGGTCGAGGCCGCCGGTAAGGCGTCGGGCGGCCGCAAGGCGATGGCCGCGAAGCAGTCCGCGATGACGAAGAAGGCGAAGAGCATGAAGGCCGGAAAGAAGAAGCAGCGCAGGTCGCGGGGCATGACCGCGGGCCTGCTGGTGGCCGGCACCGTCGCCGGCCTGGCCGGGGCGATGGCCATGCGCCGCCGCCGCGAGCAGCAGGAGTGGGCCGAGTACGACCCGACCGGCACGCTCGGCACGACGGGCACGCTCGGCGCGACCGGCCGGGACAAGCTGGAGCCGATGCGGGAGGACGTGGACACGATCGTGGTGGAGACCCCGGACGCGAGCGCGAAGGTGACGCAGGCCGGCCCGACCGGCGCCGGCTCCTCGGCCGTGGCCAAGGGCAGCAGCGCGTCGACCGCCACCTCCGGCAGCCAGCCGGTGATCCACCCGAACGACCAGGTCCCCGCCGTCGCCGAGGGCGCCCGGGACGTCTCCGGCCGTCCGGCCGACGACATCACCAAGGCCGTGCAGGCCGGTAAGAACGCCGCGAAGGCCGGCGGTCGCCGCTGACCTCGTACCGTCGGATCAGCGCCGGCACGCGGGGCGACCCGCGTGGCCGGCGCTTCCGCGTGTACGGGGCGGCTACAGCCAGCCGTTACGGCGGAACAGGCGGTAGAGCGTGAAGGACGCCGCGAGCATCAGCGCCCACACGCCCGGATAGCCGTACGTCCATTTCAGCTCGGGCATGTTGTCGAAGTTCATGCCGTAGATGCCGGCGATCGCCGTCCACACCGCACCGATCGCGGCCCAGGCGGCGATCTTGCGCATGTCGTTGTTCTGGTCGACGGTGACCTGGGCCAGCCGGGCCTGGAGGATCGAGTTCAGCAGGTCGTCGTAGGAGTTCACCTGCTCGACCGTGCGGCTGAGGTGGTCCTGCACGTCCCGGAAGTAGCGCCGGACCTCCTGCGGCACCGCGCGGTTGACCTGCGAGGTGAGCGTCATCAGCGGGCGCTGCAGCGGCGCCACCGCCCGCTTGAACTCGACCAGCTCCCGCTTCATCTGGTAGATCCGCTGGATCCGGCCGCTGCTCTGCCGGTCGAAGACGTCCGCCTCCAGCACGTCGAGGTCGTCCTCCAGCCGGTCGGCGACCTCCAGGTAGAGGTCGACCACGCGGTCGGTGATCGCGTACGCGACCGCCCACGGGCCGTGCCGCAGCAGGTCCCGCTTAGCCTCCAGGTCGGCGCGGACCGGCGCCAGCCGGCAGGCGTCGCCGTGACGCACGCTGATCACGAAGTGCGGCCCGATGAAGAGCATCACCTGGCCGGTCTCCACCACCTCGGAGTTCTCGGTCAGCTCCGCGTGCTCGCAGTAGCGGGCGGTCCGCAGCACCAGGAAGACGATCTCGCCGAAGTGCTCCAGCTTCGGGCGCTGCTGGGCCTTCACCGCGTCCTCCACAGCCAGCTCGTGCAGGCCGAAGGTGGCGGCGATCTCGGTCATCTCGGTCAGGTCGGGCTCGTGCAGGCCGAGCCAGACGAAGCCGTCCCGCTCCTGCCGGGCGGCGGCCAGGGCCTCGGCGTACTGGGGGCGGCCGGGGCGGCGCTCGCCGTCGACGTACAGCCCGCAGTCGACGATGCCGCTGCGCTCCGGGCCGGCCGGCTGGGCGGCACGGGGGGAGCCGTCGGCGTTGAGGATGCGGGACATCGCGCGTACCGGGGCCGCCCAGGCGCGGGGGCGCAGTGCCCGGCTGCCGCCGTCGGCGCCGGCGGTTCGGTCGCGTGCCACCCGGTCCGTCATCTCTCGCCCCCTCTCCCTAGAGCTGCGGCTTGCAGGTTACGCCGACCGGCGGCAGGCGCAGCGCGGGAGCGGGACGGGCGGTGCGACGGGCGTCACGCCCCGGCGCCGGGCGGGCCGGGCCGCGTCAGGGGGGTGAGGGGCGACACGGCCCACCCGGCACCCCTTGGGGGCGGGAGTGATGCTGGGCGTGCCGTCGGCCCTGGCCGGAGCGGCCCGGCCACCGAAAAGGTGAACGGCACTCGCAGCATTGTGGGCTGCTGGCCGGTCCAGCGGGAGTGCCGAACCGGCCAGCGGGGCCTTTTTGTCAGAAACCCGACAGAAATCAGCCGCGTACGGCGGCCATCGCCTCCGCGAGACGCCGGACGCCCTCGTCGATCCGGTCCGCGGTCACCGCCGAGTACGCCAGCCGCAGCGCGTGCCGGCCGCCGTCGACCATGAAGTCGCTGCCCTTCACCACCGCCACGCCACGCTCGGCGGCGGCCGGCGCGAGCCGGTCGACCTCGACGTCCTCCGGCAACTCGACCCAGAGGAAGTAGCCGCCGTCCGGCTCCACGAACCGCGCCTCCGGGATGTGCCGGCGCAGCGACTCGGCCAGTACCGCCGACCGCTCGCCGAGCGCCGTACGGACCGTCCGGATCGACTCCTCGATCGCGCCGGAGACGCAGAACTGGTGCACGATCGCCTGGGCCACCATGCCCGGCGAGATGTAGAGGTTGGTGGCGCGCTTCGCGATCGTCGCGATCAGCTCGGCCGGGCCGACCAGGTAGCCGACCCGCACCCCCGGGCAGACCGTCTTGGTGAAGCTGGACGCGTGCACCACAACGCCACGGGTGTCCATCGACAGCATCGACGGCAGCGGCTCGCCCCGGAACCGGATGTCCGCGTACGGGTCGTCCTCGAAGATCGTGAACCCGTACTCGGCGGCCAGGTCGAGCAGCTCACGGCGCTTCTCCAGGGAGAGGGTCACGCCGGCCGGGTTCTGGTAGTTGGGGATCACGTGCGCCAGTCGCGGCCGTACCCCGGACTCCAGCAGCTTGCGCAGCTCGGCGGTGTCCAGGCCGTCCGGCTGGATCGTCACGCCGTGCACCTCGCCGCCCATCTGCTGGAGGTTGAGCAGCGTGCGGTCGTACGTCGGGCGCTCGACCACCACCGCGTCGCCCCGGCGGACCAGGTGGTCGAAGAGGAACGCGTCGGCCTGCAGCGAGCCGTTGGTGATCAGCACCTGATCGGCCTCGACGCCGTGCTTCTCGGCGATCCACTTCCGCAGGGGCGGGTAGCCGACGGAGGTGCCGTACGCGGTGACCCCGGCGGGGTCGGCGTCGAAGGCGCGGACAGCGGCGGCCTTGAGCCCTTCGACATCGACGATGTCCAGCGAAGGCGCGCCACGGGCGAACGAGATCAGCTGCTCGGCGGTCATGCGCAGAGCCTAGGGCCTGGCCCGGCGGGTCCGACCGCCATACACGCGAAGTTCAACATGCGGGCGGCCGGGCGGGGCACCGGGTGCGTCCGGGGGATCCGAGGGCACCTCGCGACTGTCTACGATCCGACGGACGCTGGCGCCGGTCCGACCGGACGCCGAAGGATGACGGGTCGCGGCAGACCCGGGAGAACAAGGGATGAGGCTCGTGACCGAGGACGAGGCGGGACGGCTCGACGACCAGCGGTTCGCGCAGTGGCTGGCGACCGAGGCCGGCAAGGCGCTCACCGCGCTGCGGGACCGGCAGGGCTTCGCCGACCCGAAGGCGCTCAAGGACGCCGGCGACCGCGCGTCGCACGAGCTGATGACGGCGGCCCTGGCCCGCCTGCGGCCGGCCGACGCGGTGCTCTCCGAAGAGGAGGCCGACGCCCGCCGCGCATGGGCGGACGGCGAGCGCGCGCCCCGGCACGAGGCGGACCGGGTCTGGATCATCGACCCGCTGGACGGCACCCGTGAGTTCTCCGAGGAGGGGCGGGACGACTGGGCGGTGCACGTGGCGCTCTGGCAGCGCTCCGCCGCGCCCGACGGCGCCCTGGTCGCCGGTGCCGTCGGCATGCCGGCGCGGACCACGGTGGACGGTACGCCGCTCGTGCTCGGCACCACCTGCCCGCCGCCGAAGCCGACCGACGGGCCGATCCGGATCGCGGTGAGCCGCAGCCGCCCGCCCGCGTTCGTGGGCGAGCTGGTCGAGATGCTCGGTGCGACCGCCGTACCGATGGGCTCGGCCGGTGTGAAGGTCTGCGCCGTGGTGACCGGCGAGGTCGACGCGTACGTCCACGCGGGCGGCCAGTACGAGTGGGACAGTGCCGCCCCGGTCGCGGTGGCGCTCGGCGCGGGCATGCACGCGTCCCGGATCGACGGTTCGCCGCTGCGCTACAACCGCGCCGACCCGCGCCTGCCCGACCTGCTGGTCTGCCGACCGGAGCTGGCCGACCAGTTGCTCGACGCGATCGCGCGGACCGGGGTCGAGATGCCCGCTTCGACCGTCACCGACACCCCCGGTCAGGCGTTCGGCTGAGTGTCACGGTACATACGGCCAGGTGAATGAGGGTTATCGTCGGGCAGGTATGCGTGGCGATCTGAGCCCGGACACGGGCCGCCGACAGCCAGGGAGGGTCATGCCGGCCGATCGAGAGCCGCACAACGCCTTCGGGCAGCCGACCGGCCTGTGGCCGGGTCAGGACATTCCACGCCAGGCAGGCGGCCCGTCGCTGCCCTGGCCGGAGGCCGAGGTCACCTCGTCTCCGCCGCCACCGGCCCGGACCGGCGGCGGTGACCTGCCGTGGCCGGAACGGCCGGACGCCGGCCACCGGGACGCCGCCTGGCCGCAGGACGAGCCGACGGTCCACGGTGACCCCGGCTGGGCGCCGCACGACGACGCCGGCTGGGCCGGGCCGGGTCCGGCGGGCGACGCGGTACGGGGTGCGGGCGCGGCGGCGACCGCCACCCTGACCGGGCCGCCTCCGGTGGACGCCCCGCACGATCCGGCCACCGGCGGGCCGGGCCGCCCGCCCGCTCCGCCGCTCGCACCGGGGACAACTCCGCCGCCCGGCGGCGCCCGGCGACGCTGGCGCGTGGCGGTCGCGGCGGCGCTGGCGCTGGCAGTGGCCGGCGGCGGGGTCGCGGTGGCCGCGCTGCGGCCCGACTCCGCGAACCCGCAAGCAGGCGAGGCGCCCGGATCGGTCGGCCCGGCGACCTCGATGGGCCCGGGCGCGCCGGCTACGCCGGGTGCGTCCCCGAGCGCCGACCAGGGCCTAGGTGGCAAACCCTCGGCCCGCCCGTCGGCCTCCGAGAACGCGGGCCCGGCCTTCGGCGGTACGCGGCTGACGCTGCCCGGCGCCTCGATCGGCGTGCAGAACGGGGAGACCTTCGGTCAGGCGCTGGCCCGCTCCGACCGGACGTTCGGCAAGCTGCGGATGGCCCGGATCTTCTTCCCCGGCCTGCCGCCGGCCTGGTCCGGCAGCCGGGCCGACGTGGTGGACCGGACCGTTGTGGTGTCCTTCAAGGCGGCGCCGCAGGAGATCAACACCGGCAAGTTCGACTCCCGCCTGACCTCCTGGTTCGCCTCGATCCCGCGCGAGCACAACGTCTACTGGTCGTACTTCCACGAGCCGGAGGACGACGTCGAGCGCGGCGCCTTCACCACCGAGGCGTACCGGACCGCGTGGAAGCGGGTGGCCGGGCTGGCCGCCCGGGCGAACAACCCCAAGCTGATCAACACGCTGATCCTGATGTGCTGGACGCTCGACCCGAAGTCCGGGCGCAGCTTCGACGCGTTCTACCCCGGCTCCGACGTGATCGAGACGCTCGGCTGGGACTGCTACAACTGGGGCAAGAAGTGGAAGCGGTACGCCCCGCCGCAGGAGATCTACGGCCCGATGATCAGCAAGTCGAAGGCGCTGGGCAAGCCGTGGGGCGTCGCGGAGACCGGCAGCGACCTGGTGCCGGGTGACCCGGGCACCGGCCGGGCGGCCTGGATCCGGTCGATGACGAACTTCCTCAACGGCCAGCGGCCGGAGTTCGTGGCGTACTACAACCAGACCGTCAGCCAGGGCGACTTCCGGCTGCTCGACCAGCCGAGCATCCAGGCGTGGAAGTCCTTCTGCACGGCCTGACCTGATGACCGGACGAGAACGGGCGGGCGACCGAGGTCGTCCGCCCGTTCCGCGTACGCGTCAGATGCCCCGGCCGCGCTTGTGCAGCGTGCGCAGCACCCGGTCGGCCTGCACCGCCCGGCTCGCCACCGCCAGCGCCAGGTAGGCGCGCGGCTCCTTCGGGTTGCGGGCCAGCGTGCGCCGCGCCCAGCGGACCGCGTCCCGCCGGTTACCCATGGCGGCCTGCGCGAACGCGATCTGACCGGCCACCCGAGCCTCGCCGTGCGGCACGGTGGCGAACTCCGGGTAGCGGCGCAGCAGCCACTGCAACGCGGTCGAGATGGTCTCCCAGCGCTGTGCGAAGTAGGACCGCTTGTGCCAGCGGACCAGCACGTACGGGCTCTCCACGTTCACCAGCGGCGCGTACCGGGCGGCGCGGAGCAGGAACTCGTAGTCCTCCGCGTAGCTGCCCGGGATCTGCTCGTCGACCAGGCCGATCGCGTCGAGCAGCGCGGCCCGGCGGATCAGGAACGTGGACGGGTGCAGCTCGGTGAGCCGGTCGCGCAGCAGCGCCTCCAGCGAGATCCGGGCGCGGTCCAGCGAGCGGTCCACCGTACGGTCGTCGTAGCTGACCCGGATGCCGCAGCTCACCAGCGCGCCGTCCGGGTGCGCGTCGAGCGCCCCGAACTGGGCGGCGAGCTTGCCGGGCAGCCACTCGTCGTCGTCGTCGCAGAACGCCACCCAGTCGCCGGTGGCCGCCTCGATGCCGGTGTTGCGCGCCCCGGCCAGCCCGGCGGTACGGGTGTTGGTGATCACCCGGATCCGGCGGTCACCCCGGTCGGTCTCCAGCGACCGGTCCGGCTCGGACTGGTCGTAGACCACGATCGCCTCGATCAGCCCCGGGTGCGCCTGGCTGAGGATCGCGTCGAGCGCCGCGCGCAGCAGCTCCGGACGGTCCCGCGTCGGTACGACCACCGAGATGCTCGGCCCACTCATGCTCTCTCCACGGACTCGTCGGATCCCCGCTGGCCCAGATAGCCGTAACGGACCCGCAGGGGAAGCGTGGCCAGGCTGACCACGGCACGGCTGCGTCTCGGCAGGCGGTCGCGCCATGCCTCGTCGCGGCGCACTGTCAACGGCCCGCCGCTGAACCGCAACGGGTTGCCGGCGACGCTGTGCGCACGGAACGGCGCGGCCGGCTCGCTCGCCGCGTCGGCCGCGTCCGCCGAGAGGATCCGCAGCGCGGCCGGGTCGTCCGGCAGGCCGGCGAAGTCCCGCACCCGGCTTACGGTGCCGGCCGGGTCGGCGGTGAAGTCCTCGTACCGCAGCCGCAGCACCTTGGCCCGGGAGGCGAGCAGGTGGAACGCCGCGTTCTGCGCGGTCCACAGCTTGCTCACCTCGAACGGCGAGAAGGTCGGCATGAAGTCCTCGCCGTCGACCACCTCGGGGCGGCGCACCTGCTTGCCCCACGAGTACGCCACCGCCCGGCTGTCCCGGACCAGGTGCAGGACCCGCAGGTCGAGCCCTTCGGCCCAGCGCAGCGCGAACGCGAGCGAGGCGTGCTTGCTGGAGTCCACCACGACCCGGGCGCCGGTCACCGCGAGCGCGGCCCGGTAGATCCGGGTGTACAGGTCGGCGTAGCGGCGCACGTCGGCGAGCTGCTCCGGCGGGAGCGCCTCCTTGGCGAGCCGGGGGATGTGCCGGGTCCGGTCGACCCGGTCCTTGAGCGCCAGCACGTCGTCCCGGTCGACCGCGTCCCAGCCGCCGAACGCCTGGTCGCCGACCTGCCGCCAGAACGGGCAGCCGGTGAACCGCTCGCCGCAGCCGCACCGCTCGTCGGCCCCGAGCGCCCGCTCCCACAGGTGCACGACCTCACCGACGGCGCACACGTCGGCACTCTGCGCGAGCAGCAACTCCAGCAGCGTGGAGCCGCTGCGGCCGAGGCCGCCGACGAAGAGGACCCGCGGCGCAGCCGGGTCCGGGCCGCTCATCCGCGCCGCCCGGCGGTCCGCTGGCGTACCCGGCCGGCGACCAGGCCGTCGATCACCGCGCCGACCCGGGCGACCGCCTCGGCGCGCGGGTCCGGACGGCCCGGGTCGGCGGCCAGGACGAACCGGCTCGGGTCAGCCAGGCCCTCGTCCAGCGCGGCGACCAGCTCGGCCTCGGACTCGCACAGCCGCACCATGCCGGCCGCGCCCAGGCGGCGGGAGAACAGCTGCTGGTGGTTGTCGACGTGCTCGTCGTGGGCCGGGTCGCGGGGCACCACGATCGGCAGGTGGCCGGTGCGCCGGGCCTCGGTGATGGTGGCCGGGCCGCCGTGGCTCACCACGAGCGTGGACTCCGCCATCGCCTGCTGGAGTTCCTCGTGGCCGAGGAACGGGGTGGCCTCGGGCAGGGCCGGGGTGCGGCTGTGGCCGTACTGGAGGACCAGCCGGACCTCGGGCCGGGCCGCGTGCCAGCGTTCCAGCCAGCCGACCAGCCGGTCGAAGCGGTGCACGTCGGTGCCGACCACGACCAGCACGAACGGCCTGGACCGCCGGTCCCGCTGCTGGGGAATGTGCGCCATCAGAGGAGGTTCCCCACGACGGTCGCCTCCGGGTACATCCGGCGCTGCTCCTCCCACTGCACGAGCATCGCGGAGAGGAAGGGACGGCAGAGCCGGGCGGTGAGCGTCGCGCTGTCGATCCGGTCGTACACCTCGATGTAGACCGTGGGGATCTTGCGCATGCGGGCCGCCACCACGAACGGCAGGGCGACCCCGGCGCCGGTGGTGACGACCGCGTCGACCTGGCGCCGGCGGATGACCTTCAGCGCGAGGAACGCGTTGCGTACCAGGTTCTTTACGTTGCGTGTGGTGGGGTGGTGCGCCCAGACCACGTCCTCACCGGCGAGCAGCGAGCGCGCGTCCGGGGTGTCGAAGGTTACCCATGCGCGGCGCCGATCCCGGTACCACGGTTCCAGGGCCAGGAGCTGGGCCAGGTGCCCGCCACTGGAACCCACCAGCAGGACCTGTCCCGAGTCCTCGGTTGACCCGCTCACCACAAACGTCCTCCCGTACGCGGATGACGCGTCCGGATTTTTGTGAATGCCCCTCGGACGCGTCCTGACAACCTACTGGCGGGCCCGTGGGCAACTGAAGGGGCCATTGGACGGATCCTGGCTCGCCGGTCGGCTCACCTCGCGATTCCCGTCAACGGGATGCGCGTCGACCGGCCGTCGGGCAGGTCAGCCCGGCCGCGCCCGGACCACGGGCCGGGACACCCGGACGAAGTGAGATGTGTCAGGATTCCGTCACCGCTCCGCACGAGAGCCGTCGGCGACGTCGGCTTACCGGGGGCAAGTCGGGCCCGGCACCGGGAAACCCGCCGAATGGTCAGCGCCGATCGGCCATTTCTACGCGGGCTGCCCACACCCGGGCAGGCTTACCGGAACGTGAGCAGACTTTCCCTCGTCGTTCGGATCGGGGACACTCAAGGCCACGGTCAGGTCCAGCTGTGCCGTGGACTGCCCGGCTCGGTCGAAAGGGAGCGACAGACTCTGATGCCCTCACCCCATTTGGCCGAGAGCGACGCCGACGGTCTTGCCCTGATGGCCTACCTGGGCTGGCTGCGCCGCCGTTGGTGGATCCTGCTGCTCGCCGCGGTCCTCGGCCTGGGCGGAGGGCTGGCGCTGAGCCAGGTCCAGGAGGCGCGCTACACCTCGACCACGTCGCTGCTGGTGCGCCCGCTCGGCTCGGGCGCGGAGAACAACCCCAACGCCAAGGTCAACCTCGACACCGAGGCGCAGGTGGTCCGCTCGCTCGTGGTGGCGGAGCGGGCCAAGGCGCTGATGAAGGTCGACACCGGGGCCGACCAGCTCGTCAAGTCGGTGACCGTCAAGGTCCCGCCGAACAGCCAGATCCTCCAGGTGGCGTACGAGGCGAACAGCCCCGAGGGCGCCCAGTCGGGCTCGCACGCGTTCGCCCAGGCCTACCTCGACCTGCGCAAGGCCACCGCGCAGAAGTCGCTGGAGAACGAGACGAACACGCTCAAGCAGCAGATCGCCGATCTGCAGAAGCAGTTGAGCGCGATCGCCGGGCGGATCTCGGCGGCGCCGTCCAACTCGCCCGAGCGCGAGCGGGCCGAATCCGACCGCCAGCTCGTCACCAACCAGATCAGCAACCTGTACAACCGGCTCAACCCGCTGAGCGCGGCCGGCTCCGATCCCGGCGAGATCATCTCCGACGCCCGGCTGCCGGAGCGGCCCAGCTCGCCGAACCGCACGCTCAACCTCGCCAGCGGCATGGGCGCGGGCCTGCTGCTCGGCATCGTGCTGGCGCTGGTGCTGGACCGGCTGGACACCCGGATCCGCCGCGGACGCGACATCTCCGACCGGGTCGGCCTGCCGCTGCTTGTGGAACTGCCGTCGCGCGCGCCGTCGCTCGCAGTCCTGCCGGCCACCCACCGGGCCTCCCGCGAGCTGGGCCGGCTGCGCAACGTGCTGCTCTCCGCGGTGCCCGAAGCGGCGCAGGGCGGGCGCGGGCGCCAACTGCTGCTCTGTGACGCCTCGGCCGGCGCCGCCGCCGGCTTCGTCGCCGCCAACCTCGCCGCCTCGTACGCCCGTACCGGCCAGCAGGTCGCGCTGATCACCACCAAGCCCGACTCGGCGGTGGGCGCGATCACCGGCGTCGCCGAGGGGCGGCACAGCCTCGCCTCGGTGCTGCGCCGCGACGTGCCCCCGCTCAAGGCGCTCGCGCCGGTGCCGGGGCTCGGCCAGCTCCGGGTGCTGGTGCCGGGCGACCTGGACGCCGAGGTCGAACTGCCGGTCGCCGGTCTGCTGGAGATCCTGCACGAGCTGTCCGCGCGCTTCGACCACGTGATCATCGAGACCCCGCAGCCCACGTTCGCCGTGGAGGCCCAGGCCCTGGGCCGGTACGTCGACGCGGTGATCATGGTGGCCGAGGCGGGCAAGACCCGCAGCGGTGAGATCACCGCCGCGCTCCAGCAGTTCGAGCAGGTGAACGCGCCGGTGATCGGCGCCGTGCTGGCTCCGCGCCTGCCCGAACCGCCCGCCGGCGCCACCCGCCCGGCGACGTCCGGCGGGTCGAACGCGTCGAGCGCCCCGGCTGCCCCGGCCAACCGGCCCAAGCCCCGGCCCAGCCCCGGCCCGTCCGCCGAGTCGACCATGGTGCTGCCGCGCATGCAGTCGTCCCGGCCCGCCCCGGCGAAGCCGGCCGCTCCGGCGCCGCAGATGCCCGGCAAGGCCACCCCGCCCGCCGCTGGAGGCAAGCCGGTGCCGCTCAACGGCACCGGCGGCACCTACCGCTCCCGGGGTGACGGCGACGGCCGCAGCTACGCCCTCGACTCCGGCGAGGACCTGGGGTGAACCGTCGGCAGATGCTCCGCGCCGCCATCGCCCCCGCCGTCGTCCTCGGCGTCGGGACCGGGTGCAGCGAGCCCGAGCCCAAGCCGGGCAAGGTCCAGGTGGTGGACCCGGGCGACGTCACCGCCTCGCCGTCCGCGGCCAGCGCCTCGCCGACCCTGCCCAAGGGCCCGCTGACCGGCGCTCCGGTCAGCACCCCGGCCGCGACGACCCGCCAGGCGGTCGCGGTGCCGCTGCGGGTGAGCCCCGCGACCACACCGGCCGGCCTGGACGCCGCCGACCTGGTCTACGCCGAGTTCGCCGAGTCGGACACGCTGCACCTGACCGCGGTGTTCCACTCCAAGGACGCCACCAAGATCGGCCCGGTCACCGAGATCCGGCCGGTCGACATCCGGTCGCTCACGGTGCTGCGCCCGTTCGTCGGCTACAACGGCGGCCCCACCGGCTTCCTCACCCAGTTCGAGAACTCCGACCTCAACGGCGTCACGCCCGACGACGACAGCAAGGTGTTCTCCGGCGACTACACGTCGACCGCCGCGCTGCTCAAGGCCGCCCCGAAGGGGGGCCAGCCGCCCCCTGCGCCGATCGACCACGCCACCGACGGCGAGGCGCTCGCCACCCGCGACCTCGCGCCCGCCACCGAACTCACCGTCACCGTCTCCGGCGGTCCGCCGATGGTCTGGCGGTACGACCAGGCGAAGTCCGTCTGGGCCGGCAAGATCGGCAAGGTCACCGTGACCGCCGCCTCCGTCATCGTGCTGACGATGGAGTACCGCACGCTCGACGTACGCAACCCGTCCCCACGCTCGCTGCCCTCGGCGAACGTCTTCGGTGAGGGCGCGGTGCTCGCCGTGTCCGGGCCGAACAGCGCCAAGGGCCGGTGGCGCAAGCCCGGCCTGCCCCTGCTCTGCACGCTCGCCGACACCGGCGGCGACCTGCTGCGCCCCCAGCCCGGCAACGCGTGGGTCATCTACGCGCCGACCACCGCCAAGGTCTCCGTGAAATGAGCACCGCCACCCCGCCCCGTACCGCGCGCGGGTCGGTTCCGCTCGCCGCGGTGCCGTCGCCCGGCGGGAACCGCCTCCGCACGGTGCGGGTACGGCCGGAGGGCTGGTCGTGGCGGCTGCCGACGGCATGGCCGCTGATCGCGGTCTTCCTGCTGTACCCGCTGTGGTGGGTGCTCGGCGTGTCGAGCTTCGTGTTCGTCATCTTCGCGGTGCCGATGGTGGCGCAGATGCGCAAACGCGGCCCGGTCCGGGTGCCGCCCGGCTTCGGGATCTGGATGGTCCTGCTGCTCTGGGTGTTCCTGTCCGTGCTCACCCTCGACCTCACCGCGCCGAACACGCTGCCGCCCGGCGGCAGCGGCAAGTACATCGGCTGGGGCATCCGGCTCGCCAACTACGTCGCGATGACAGTGACCATGCTCTACGTCTACAACCTGCGCGAGCGGGAGCTGTCCCAGCGCCGGATGGTGCGGCTGTTCGGGTTCATGGGCGTGGTCGTGGTGCTCGGCGGCTGGATCGGCTCGCTCTTCCCGAACCTCAGGTTCGTCGCGCCGCTGCGGTTCGTCCTGCCGCAGTCGATCGCCGGCCACCCGTACGTCACCTCGCTCATGGAGATCAAGTTCGCCCAGGTGCAGCAGGTGATCGAGGGGGAGGCCAGCTCGCCCCGCCCGTCCGCGCCGTTCACCTACACGAACTCGTGGGGCCAGAACACCGCGATCCTGCTGGTCTGGCTGATCGTCGGCTGGGTGGTGCTGGGCAAGCCGCTGCGCCGTACCGCCGGCGTGGCCATCGCGTTGGCGGCGATCTTCCCGATCGTCTACTCCCTCAACCGCGGACTCTGGATCGGCCTCGGCATCGCCGCCGCGTACGTGGCGCTGCGGCTCGCGCTGCGCGGCCGGATGGTGGTGCTCGGCGGGCTCGCCCTGGCGGTCGGACTGATCGGCGTGCTGATCGTCGCGACCCCGCTCGGCCGCACCTTCGACGAACGCCTGCAGAACGGGCACAGCGACGACATCCGCACCACCCTGTCGCAGGGCGCGGTCCGGGCGGCCAACCAGTCGCCGATCCTCGGCTACGGCGGCAACCGGGCTCTGATCGGCAGCAACCGGTCGATCGCCATCGGCAAGTCCGAGGACTGCAAGCAGTGCGGCAACCGGGAGCTGGGCAGCAACGGCCAGGTCTGGGCGCTGCTCGTCGGGCAGGGCTGGGTCGGCGCGATCTGCTACAACGCGTTCTTCATCTACTGCATCTGGCGCTACCGGCGCGACCACAGCGCCATCGGGATCGCCGGCACGCTCGTGCTCATCCTCATGCTCTTCTTCCAGTTCACCTACGGTGCGATGGAAGCAACCCTCGCCTACGCCCTGATCACTGTCGCCCTGCTGGCCCGCAACGACCGGATCCGCCGGTCGCTCGCGCCCGCGCCACCGCAGGGCACGATCGCCGGGCTACGGGCCCGGCTGGAAGCGACCGGTGACCGCTGATGGTGTTCCGCGTACCCCCGGACGGCGACGGCCGTGCCGCGTACCTCGGTGAACTGGCCGGGCTGATCTGGCCCGCGCCGGCCGAGCCCAGCCTGCGCCGCGGCGGTGCCGGCTGGGTGGTGGTGCCCTCGGCGGCCCGCCCCCGGCTGCTCGTGCCCACCGGCTCCGGCCGGGCGGCGGCGAGCGCGGTCCGGCACTCCACCGAGGCCGTCGGCCGCAAGGCCAAGCTGGTCCGGCAGGGCCTCGCCACCGCGTTCCGGCTCGGTCTCGGGCCGCTCGTCTTCCGCGACCGGCTGGTCGTCGACGGCGGCGGGCTGGACGCGCACCTGGCCGAGGTGCTGGGTGAGCCGGCGCTGGTCAGCCTGCACATCGGGCCGGCCCGCGCGAACCGCAAGCCGGTGCTGCAACTGCTCGCCCCGGACGGCCGGGCCCTCGGGTACGCGAAACTCGGCGTCGACCCGCTGACCCGCGCGCTCGTGCACGCGGAGGCGGACGCGCTGCGCCGCCTCGCCGAGGTGCCGCTCGGCCCGGTGGTCCTGGCCGGGGTACGCCACCACGGCGACTGGCACGGGCACGCGCTGCTCGTGCAGGAGGCGCTGCCGGTGCGGCTGCCCCGGGCCGCCCCGGCCGCCGCGCAGGCGGCCGAACGCGCGGCCATGGTGGCGGTCGCCGGCTGTCTCGGCGTACGCCGGGAGTCATGGGCGGCCAGCGGGCACGCGGCCCGGCTCACCGCCGCGGTGGACGCGCTCGGGCCCCGGCCGGAGGCCGGGCGGCTGCGCGCGGTGCTGAAGTCCGTCGCGGACGCCGACCCGGTGGTCGCCTTCGGCGCGTGGCACGGGGACTGGAACGGCGGCAACAGCGCGGTGCTCGCCGACGGCCGAGTGCTGGTCTGGGACTGGGAGCGGTTCGAGGCGGACGTGCCGGCCGGGTACGACGCGCTGCACCTGGCGGTGCAGGGCGCGATGAGCCACGACGGGGTGGAACCGGTCGAGGCCGCGCGTGCGCTGATCGCCGGCGCCGGGGCAACCCTGGCACCGTTCGACCAGACCGGTGGGGGCGCCGATCTGGTCGCCGTGCTCTACCTGGTGGAGCTGGCTGCGCGCTACCTGCGCGACCGGCAGGCGGAGGCGGGTGCGCGACTGGGGCACGTCGACACCTGGCTGCTGCCCGCCGTGGAGGAACACCTGGCCCGCCGGGCCCGGTGAGAGTGAGGAGTGGGGACGTGACGGTGGCCAGGGAGCAGGCGCTCCGCGCGGTGAAGTCGGTGAGCCGGACGGTCGGTCGGTTGACCGCCGGCTCACGGATGGTGCCGGGATTCCTGATCGTGGGGGCGCAGCGCTGCGGCACCACCTCGCTTTTCAAGACGCTCTCGCAGCACCCCGGCGTGCTGCCGCCCGCGTACCACAAGGGCGTGCACTACTTCGACATGGACTACCACCGGGGGATGAACTGGTACCTCGGGCACTTCCCCACCACGGCCAAGGCCGAGGCGGTCAAGGCCCAGATCGGGGTACGCGGGATCACCGGCGAGTCCAGCCCGTACTACATGTTCCACCCGCTGGCCGGGCAGCGCATCGCCAAGGACCTGCCCTCGGTGAAGCTGCTGGTGCTGCTGCGTGACCCGGTGGAGCGGGCGTACTCGGCGCACTCGCACGAGCTGGCGCGGGGCTACGAGACCGAGTCTGACTTCGAGCGGGCGCTGGCGCTGGAGGAGCAGCGGACCGCGGGCGAGCGGGAGCGGATGATCCGCTCGGCCGCGTACGCGAGCGAGCACCTGCAGCACAACGCGTACCTGGCCCGGGGCCGCTACATCGAGCAGCTGGAGCGGCTGGAGGCGCTCGTCGGGCGGGAGCGGATGCACGTCATCGACAGCGACGACTTCTTCGCCGACCCGCGCCCGTCCTTCGACGCGGTCTGCGACTTCCTCGGGCTGCCCCGCTGGGCGGACATCGCGTTCGGCAAGCACAACTCGCGGTCCCGTTCGCCCATGTCGGCGGAGCTGCGGGCCCGGCTGGAGGACCACTTCGCCCCGTACGACGAGCGGCTGGCGGCGTGGTGGGGACGCGTGCCGTCGTGGCGGCGGTGACCCGGCCGGACGCCGGCGGCACCCCGACGCTCACCGCACCGCCGCCCGGGCCGGGCGCGGGGCTCGGCGGCGCGGCCCGGCAGGGCTTCGCGAACCTGGTCGGTGTCGGCCTGGCCGCGGTGGCCGGGTTCGGGCTCAACATCGTCATCGCCCGGGGCTGGTCCGTCCGCGAGGCCGGCATGTTCTTCGCGGCCACCAGCGCGTTCATGATCGCCGCGTCGGCGGCCCGGCTCGGCACCGACGTCGGCACCGTCTACTTCGTCAGCCGCCAGCGCACGCTGGACCGCCGCGACCAGATCCGGGGCACGATCCTGGTCGGGTTGCTGCCGGTGCTCGCGGTCGGCGCGCTGCTCGGCCTCGCCGGCTGGCTGGCGGCGCCGGCGCTGGCCCGGGCCACCATGCCGGAGGCGGGCCCGGAGGCGGTGACCGCGCTGCGCATCCTGCTGGCGTTCGTGCCGCTGGCCGCGCTCAACGACTACGCGCTCGCCGCCTGCCGGGGCTTCGGCCAGATGCGCCCGCTGCTGACAGTGGAGCGACTCGGCCGCACGCTGGTGCAGTTCCTGGCCGTGGCGGTGGCCGCCTGGCTCGGGCTGTCCGCCACCGTGGCGCTGCCGTTGGCCTGGGTGGTGCCGTACCTGCTCGCCGCGGTGGTCGCGCTGTTCTGGCTGAGCCGGCTCGTCGGCCGGGCCGGGCGGCAGGTGACCCGGCCGGTGCCGGCGCGTGAGCTGGCCGGGCCGTTCTGGCGCTTCACCGGGCCACGTGCGGTCAGCAGCCTGGCCGCGATCGTGGTGCAGCGGCTGGACATCGTGCTGCTCAGCGCGCTGCGCGGGCCGGCCGAGGCGGCCATCTACACGGCGGCGACCCGGTTCCTGGCGCTGGGCCAGCTCTCCAGCGTCGCGCTGTCCAGCTCGGTGCAGCACCGGCTGGCCGCCGCGTTCGCCCGCAACGACCGGGCCGAGGCGGGCCAGCTCTACCAGGTCGCCACCGGCTGGCTGGTGATCCTCTCCTGGCCCGCGTACCTGATCTTCGCGGCCTTCGCGACGCCGATGCTGGCGCTCTTCGGCGCCGGTTACGCCGACGGCCGCCGGGTCGTGGTGCTGCTGGCGCTGACCATGCTGCTGGCCACCGGCTGCGGCATGGTCGACATGGTGCTCAACATGGCCGGGCGCACCGCGTGGACGTTCTACAACGCGATGACCGGCACCGTGCTCAACGTGGTCGGCAACCTGCTGCTCATCCCGCGGTTCGGCATCCTCGGCGCGGCCCTGGCCTGGACGATCTCGATCCTGGTCACCAACCTGGTGCCGCTGACCCAGCTCTGGTGGTCGATGCGGCTGCACCCGTTCGGCGCCAGCACCCGTACCGCGATGGCGCTCGCCGTCGTGGCGCTGGGCCTGCCGCTGGGCGCGGCGAGCCTGCTCGACGCCACGCCGCCGGTGCTCGCGCTGGTGAGCGCCGTCGGCCTGGCCGCGTACGCGGCGGGTGTCTGGCGCTGGCGGCGCACGCTGAACCTCGACGCGCTGCGGTCCCTTCGCCGCGGCCGCAACCGCGCCGGGTCGGACCCGGCCGCCCAGTCCTGACCGATCCTGCGCACCGATGGGACCTTCGATGACCAGCGACTCCCCCCTCGCCCCGCACTCCGGGCTGTCCACCGTGAAGGCCGCGAAGCTCGCCGCGGTCGGCCTGCTGGCGGACCGCAAGGAACGCCGCGAGCTGGAACGGCCGGTGGAGGCGGGCAACCGCCGCCTCACGCTGAAGGTGGAGCGCCCGATCTTCATCCTGGGGGCCCCGCGTTCCGGCACCACGTTCCTGGGCAGTTGCGTCGGCGCGCTGCCGGACGTGTCGTACCACTTCGAGCCGCGCCTGACCAAGGCGGTCGCCCGCTGTGTCTACGAGGGAAGCTGGACGCCGCAGCGGGCGGCCCGCTACTTCCGGGGCTACTACGGCGCGCTGCTCGCCGCGTCCGGGCACGGTGGACTGCGCTTCGCCGAGAAGGACCCGGAGAACTGCTTCATCGTGCCGTTCCTGACCGAGGTCTTCCCGGACGCGGTCTTCCTGCACGTCTACCGGGACGGCCGGGACGTGGCGGTGTCGCACGCCGAGCAGCCCTGGCTGAACGCCGCGTCCACCGGCACCGGTCGCAGCGGCCGGGGCGGTACGCCCTGGGGCGCCGCGCCGCGGTTCTGGGTGGAGCCGGAGCGGCGCGACGAGTTCACGCAGGTCTCCGACCTGGGCCGGTCGGCCTGGATGTGGCGGCGCTTCACCAGCAGCGCGCTCACCCAGCTCGCCGAGCTGCCCGCGGACCGGGTGCGGCACCTGCGCTACGAGGAGGTCGTCACCCGGCCGGCGGAGGCCGCCGAGGTGGTCGCCGACTTCCTGGAGGTACGCGACCCGGCCGGCCGGGCGGCGTTGCACGCCCGCTTCGCCAAGGCCCGGCCGGGCTCGGTGGGGCGCTGGCGGCAGCGACTGACCGAAAAGGATCTGGCCGATGTGCTGGCGCAGGCCGGACCGCTGCTGACCGAGCTCGGCTACCCCGCCTGAGCGCTCCTCCCCGGGTAGAGTGCCAGGGGTCGCCCGCCCGGCCCGGCGTGCCTCTCCGCTCACGCGGATCCGTCAGGGCCCCACCGTGGCCGGCGACCGTCCTGGGGAGAGGTTGCGGTGGTACGACGGTTACGACTGACGATGGCTGCCGTGCTGGGCCTGGCCTTGCTGGCACCGGCCATGACGGCCTGTGAGATCGGCTCCGAACGGTCCGACGAGGGGACCACGGCGGCGCCGCCTCCACCGACCGTGACGCCGCGGACCGCGCCGGTCCGCACCACCGGCCGCGGGCCGGAGCCGCCGGAGCAGGGCGCCTGGCTCGGCACCTGGGTCAAGCCGCAGTACCACACCGCCACCGGGCGGGCCGCCGCGTTCGACGAGTTCAACCGGGCCGCCGGCGGCACACTCGCCATCGCGCACATGTTCCACGAGTGGAACGAGCCGTTCCCGGGCGCCAGCGAGCGGGCGTTCCAGGCCCGGGGCAGGCTCCAGATGATCTCCTGGCAGGGCACCGACACCCGCTCCACTGTGAGCGGCATCTACGACACGCTGATCCGGGAACGCGCGCGCGACGTCAAGGAGTTCGGCGTTCCGGTGCTGCTGCGCTACCGGTGGGAGATGGACCGGCCGAACCTGGCCGCGAGCATGCACTCGCCGGAGGACTACGTCGCCGCGTGGAAGCACGTCCGCGGCATCTTCACGGAGATGGGCGTCACCAACGCGGCCTGGGTGTGGTGCCCGCACGCGGACGGCTTCGCCGAGCCGCAGCGCCGGGCCGCCGCCTACTACCCCGGCGACGACCAGGTCGACTGGCTCTGCGCCGACGTCTATCCCAGCCCGGAGTGGAACAGCTTCTCCAATCGCATGGACCACTTCATGGCGTTCGCCAAGAAGCACCCGCGGCCTGTCGTCATCGGCGAGTTCGGCCTGACCCAGGACGGGCGTCCGGGCCAGCGGGCCGACTGGATGCGCGAGGTCGGGCCGTACCTGAAGAAGCACCCGCAGATCAAGGCGGCGGTCTACTTCGCGGCGAAGCAGACGCAGAAGCCGATTTACGACAGCACGTTCGGCGACGACCCGGAAAGCGAGAAGGTCTTCCGGGAGATGGCGACGGATCCGTACTTCCAGCCGCCGATGCCCGACCTGAGCGTCCCCTCAGGGACACCCTCCGTGTCCGGCGAGTGATAGTCGCTCGTCTTTTCGTGCGACCCGGGCCGTTTCCTCGGCCAAAAAGGCCGATCCCGGGTGGACGCGCGACCGGCGAATGCGAGAAGGTATTGCTCTCACGTCTGCGGTCGGTCGAGTGACGCCCCGCCTCAAGTCGGCACCGGCCACGATCGCAGCGCCTCCGACGTATTCCCCCCGGAGTAGCCTGTGGCTTCCTCGATCCTGAGACACCGCTCGGTGTCCGCCTTCGGCGCTGCCGTACTCGGCATCGCCGCCCTGTTCACACCGGTGCCGGCGCTCGCCGCGCCGACCACCGCGCCCGCGCCCGACCACAGCACGATGGTCGGCGAGGTGCCCTCGGACAAGACGCCGAACATCAACGACGGCAACGTGGTGGCCATCCACGACGCCGGCAGCAAGGTGATCGTCGGCGGCTCGTTCACCAACGCGCAGAACCGGGGTTCCTCACCCACTCCGGTCGACCGGCGCGGGCTGCTCGCCTTCGACAAGGCCACCGGCAAGATCGACAATGCGTTCGCGCCGGTGCTGGACAACGACGTCACCGCCATCATCGCCGGCCCGACCCCGGGCACCGTCTACGTGGCCGGCAAGTTCAACAAGGTCGGCGACAAGAACTTCCGCAAGCTGGCGCTGCTGAACGTCGCCGACGGCACCCCCGTCGAAGGGTTCAAGGGCCCGGCGTTCAACGGCACCGTCAGCGACATCGCGCTCGTCGACGGCCACCTGCTCGTCGGCGGCATCTTCACCACCGTCACCGCGACGACCAACCGCAACGGGCTGGCCTCGCTGAACCCGACCACCGGCGCGGTGGACGACTACCTCACCGTGGCGCTGACCGAGAACCACAACTGGACCCCGACCAACAACGGGGCCTCGGCCGGTGTCGGCGTGGAGAAGTTCACCGTCTCGCCGGACGGCAAGCACCTCGTGGTCATCGGCAACTTCAAGAAGGCCGACGGCGTCGTGCACGACCAGATCGTGCGGATCAACCTCGGTGAGAACTCCGCGACCATCGCCGACTGGAACACCGACAGCTACGCCGCGGCCTGCAAGTACACCGCGTTCGACTCGTGGGTGCGCGACGTCCAGTTCTCCCCGGACAGCAAGTACTTCGTGGTGGTCACCACCGGCGCGTCCTACCCCGGCACGCTCTGTGACTCCGCGGCCCGCTGGGAGACCGACGCCACCGGCGCCGGCCAGAAGCCGACCTGGACGAACTTCAGCGGCGGCGACACCTTCCTCTCCGTCGGCATCAGCGAGAAGGCCATCTACGTCGGCGGCCACTTCCGCTGGTCGAACAACCCGCTCGCCCGGGACAAGGCCGGACCGGGCGCGGTGCCGCGTGCCAGCATCGCCGCCCTCGACCCGGTCAGCGGCCTGCCGCTGTCCTGGAACCCGGGCCGCCACCCGCGCGGCTACGGCGTCACCGAGATGCTGGTGACCCCGGAGGGGCTCTGGCTGGGCAGCGACCAGGAGTACATCGGCGACTTCGACTACCAGCGCAAGCGGCTCGCGTTCTTCCCGCTGGCCGGTGGCAACGCCCCGCACTCGACCAGCACCAAGGGCCTGCCGGGCAACGTCTACCAGGCCGGTCGCGCGGCGCAGACCGAGGTGCTCTACCGGGTCAACGCCGGCGGTCCGGCCATCCCGGCCACCGACGGCGGGCCGGACTGGGCCGCCGACAGCGAGGCCTCGCCGAGCCCGTACCACAACACCGGCAACAGCGTGACCACGTACCCGACGAACGCCACGTTCGACGCCACCGTGCCGGCGAGCACGCCGGCCACGCTGTTCAACTCGGAGCGGTGGGACGAGTCGACCGCGCCGGACATGCAGTGGGACATCCCGGTCGCGGCCGGCACCCGGATCGACGTCCGGATCTACATGGCCAACCGCTGGTCCGGCACGAGCAAGCCGGGTAACCGCAAGTTCGACGTCAGCGTCGACGGCGTGCTCAAGCTGAACGACTTCGACCCGGTCGTGGCCGCCGGTGGCACCGACCGCGGCACGATGCAGTCGATCTCCCTGGTCAGCGACGGCGTGGTCGACATCGACTTCGGCCGGGTGGTCCAGAACCCGCTGGTCCACGGCATCGAGATCGTCAAGACCGCGCCCACCCCGGACGCCTCGGACGTGCTCTACCGGGTCAACGCCGGTGGCGACCAGATGGCCGCGCCGAGCGGGCCGGCCTGGGCCGCGGACACCGCCGCCGCGCCGAGCACCTACCACAACACCGGCAGCCAGGTGACCAGCTACACCACCAACGCCGCGCTCGACGCCACCGTGCCGGCCGGCACGCCGGTGGAGCTGTTCAACTCGGAGCGGTGGGACGAGTCGACCGCGCCGGACATGCAGTGGGACTTCCCGGTTCCGGCCGGCACGCCGGTGCAGGTGCGCCTCTACCTGGCGAACCGCTACGCCGGTACCGCCACCGCCGGCAAGCGCAAGTTCAACGTCAGCATCGACGGCGTCGTCAAGCTGAGCAACTTCGACCCGATCACGGCGATCGGCGCAACCAACCGGGGCACCATGCGGGCGTTCCCGGTCACCAGTGACGGCAACATCGACATCGACTTCGGTCGCGTCCTGGAGAACCCGCTGGTGCAGGCCATCGAGATCGTCAAGCTGCCGCCGGTGCCGCCGTCCACCACGGTGGACAGCATCACCAAGCGGACGTACGACGGCGCGTCCTCGGTCGGCAACGCGATGTCGGTGCCGAACGGCGACAACACCGGCTGGTCGAACATCAAGGGCGCGTTCTGGGTCGGCGGTGACCTGTTCTACGGCGTCGGCGGCGACCTCTACAAGCGCTCGTTCGACGGCACCGAGTTCGGCACCGCGAAGAAGCTGGACCCGTACCACGACGCGAAGTGGGACCTGGTCGTCACCGGCTCCGCGCCGGAGGGCTCCACCTACGCCGGCATGACCGGCAACTTCTCCGCCGAACTGCCGAACGTGACCGCGATGTTCTACTCCAAGGGCCGGGTCTACTACTCGCTGGCCGGTCAGAGCACGCTGTTCTGGCGCGGGTTCGCGCCGGACACCGGCACCGTCGGCGCCGAGCGCAACACGGTCACCGGCACCACCGGCTTCGCCGACGCGGGCGGCCTGTTCCTGGACGGCGACACGCTCTACGTCGTCTCCCGGAGCACCGGCAACCTCGCCTCGATGGCGTGGTCGGGCGGCGTGCCGACCGGTACCGCCACGGTGCGCAGCGGTCCGAGCGTCGACGACGTGGACTGGCGCGGCACCTCGGTCTTCGTCGGCCCCTGACGGGCGGCACGACCGAAACAGAACACACACGACGATGGCCCGGCCGGTATCGGCCGGGCCATCGCCCTTCTCCGGCGCCCGTCGCGCCGGCCCGGTTCAGCTCCGGGTCGGCGCGTGCTGCCCCGCCCAGACCCGCATCAGATCCCGTACCGAGATCACTCCAGCCACCTCACGCCCGTCGAGCACGACCAGGTGCCGGAAACCGCCCCGGGCCATCGCCGCGGCGGCCTCCTCGACCGTCCAGTCCGGGCCGGCGTAGACGACGTCCCAGGTCAGGTGCGCGCCGGTGCGCTCGACATCCGGGTCGAGCCCGGCACCGATCGCCTTCAGCACGTCGCGTTCGGTCATGATCCCGACCCCTTCGGAGTCCGGGTCGATCACGACCGCCGACCCGACACCGCGGGCCGACATCATCCGGGCCGCCTGCCGGAGCGTGTGCTCCGGCCCGACCACGAGTACCTCGCTGGACATCGCTTCGCGTACCTGCATCACACATCACCCCTGTGGGACGGCGACTGAGTACGGACATGGTGGGCCCTCTATGCGTACCGGGACAAGGACGGGCATCGCCGGAGGCGGCGCGGATGGCTACTGTCGGAGGGTGCCCACCGAGCCCCTGCGCTGCGCCGGCGCGCTGATCGTCGACGACGACGGCCGCATCTTCATCCAACGCCGATCCCCCGACCGACGCCTCTTCCCGAACTGCTGGGACATCGTCGGCGGCCACCTCGAACCGGGCGAGGAGATCGACGACGCGCTGCGCCGGGAGGTCACCGAGGAGACCGGCTGGTCCGTGTCGCACGTGCTCGGCCTGGTCGGCGAATACCGTTACACCGCCGACGACGGGCTGACCCGGGTGGAGACCGACTTCCTGGTCCGGGTGGACGGCGATCTGAGCCGCCCTCGGCTGGAGGCCGGCAAGCACACCGAGTTCCGCTGGCTGGCGGAGTCGGACGTCGACCTGCTCGACGAGCACCGGGACGTCAACGACGGGCTGATCCGGCGGATCGCCGAGGACGGCTTCGCCGCGCTGCGTTCGATCGGGCTGACGGGCTGAACCACTGCCGGTCGGCGCCCGGCGATATCCTCGCCGGGTGGAATCGGGTCGAGAAGAGGAGCGTGTCGGCATGATCGGGATGGTGCTCGCCGCGGGAGCGGGGCGCCGGCTGCGGCCGTACACCGACACCCTGCCCAAGGCCCTGGTGCCGGTCGACGGGGAGACCACCATCCTCGACATCGCGCTGCGCAACCTCGCCGAGGTGGGGCTGAACGAGGTCGTGATCGTGGTCGGCTACGCGGCCGACGCGGTGCGGCAGCGGCAGGCCGCCCTGGAGGAGAAGTACGGCGTCACGCTCACCCTGGTCCACAACGACAAGGCCGAGGAGTGGAACAACGCGTACTCGCTCTGGCTGGCGCGCGAGTACTTCTCCCGGGGCGTGTTGCTCGTCAACGGCGACACCGTGCACCCGGTGAGCGTGGAGAAGACGCTGCTGGCCGAGCGCGGGCCGGGCATCCTGCTCGCCGTGGACACGCTCAAGCCGCTGGCCGAGGAGGAGATGAAGACCACCTTCGACGCCGCCGGCCAGCTCACCCGCATCACCAAGCTGATGGACCCGGGCGAGGCGTACGGCGAGTACATCGGCGCGACGCTGATCGAGCCGCAGGTGGCCGAGCCGCTCGCGGACGCGCTGGAGGCGACCTGGCGGCGCGACCCGAACCTCTACTACGAGGACGGCTACCAGGAGTTCGCCGAGCGCGGCGGCGAGGTGCGGGCGGCCCCGATCGGTGACGTCTCCTGGGTCGAGGTCGACAACCACGCCGATCTGGCCCGGGCGCGGGAGATCGCGTGCCGCTACTAGCCCGCAGCGTCCTCACCCCGCTGCACATCGACGTGCGGCGGGGCGCGGTGGCCGACCTGGCGGCGATCCTCTCCGACGGGCGGATCTCCGCCGGTGGCGACGTCGCCGTGGTGGTCGGGCCGGGGCAGGGCGAACGGATCGCCGAGCTGATCCGGCCGTCGTTGCGCTCGGCCGACGTGTTCACCGTGGCCGGGGGGACGCTGGACGCCGCCGACGACCTGGGGACGAAGCTGCGCGCCCGGTCGTACGACGCGGTGGTCGGCATCGGCGGCGGCAAGACGATCGACGTGGCCAAGTACGCGGCGACCCGGCGCGGTCTGCCGATGGTGTCGGTGGCGACGAGTCTCGCCAACGACGGCATCGCCTCCCCGGTGGCGAGCCTGATCACCGAGGGCCTGAAGGGGTCCTACGGGGTGCACATCCCGATCGCGGTGATCGTGGACCTGGACTTCGTGGAGGCCGGGCCGGAGCGGCACAACCGGGCCGGCATCGGCGACGTGGTCAGCAACATCAGCGCGCTGGCGGACTGGGAACTGGCCCGGCGGGTCCGCGGTGAGCGGGTCGACGGGCTGGCCGCCTCGCTGTCGCGCGCGGGCGCCGAGGCGGTGCTCA
Source organism: Micromonospora sp. NBRC 110037 (assembly GCF_001652995.1). Taxonomy (NCBI): domain Bacteria; kingdom Bacillati; phylum Actinomycetota; class Actinomycetes; order Micromonosporales; family Micromonosporaceae; genus Micromonospora; species Micromonospora sp. NBRC 110037. The sequence goes on along the minus strand of NZ_BBVA01000008.1, from coordinate 330,193 downwards.
ACCACCCGGGTGACATGAACGACGACGGCTTCGTCACGGTGCTCGCCGACGCGCTGATCTCCAGTGGCCTGGCGATGGCGATCGAGGGCACCAGCCGGCCGTGCAGCGGCGGCTGCCACGAGATCATGCACGCGATCGACGCGCTGTTCCCCGGTACCGCCTCGCACGGCGAGCTGGCCGGGCTCGGCGCGCTGTTCTGCACGTACCTGCGCGGCGACGAGCGCCGGTTCGCCGAGATGACGGCCTGCCTGGCCCGGCACGGGCTGCCCCGGCTGCCGGCCGAGGTCGAGCTGACCGACGACCAGTTCGTGGAGGCGGTGCAGTTCGCGCCGGCCACCCGGCCGGACCGTTACACCATCCTCGAACACCTCGCGATGTCCGCTACCGAGACGCGGGAGCGGCTGGCAGACTACGCCGGTGCCCTCCGCGACCACATTGGCTGAGCCCCGTCCCACAGTCGCCGACTTCCACCGGGTCAACCGGGGAGGCGGCTTGTTCAGCGAGTCGATCAGTCAGTGGATCGGGGCGGCCTTCGCGCTTGCCGCCCAGCGCCTGGGGTTGCGCCCGACCGCGCTGACGCTGGCCAACCTGGTGCTGGGGCTGGCCGCCTCGGTCACCGTGGTGGCGCTCGCCGACGACGTGGCCGCCGGCATCGTACCGGCCTGGGCGGTCGGGCTGTTCGCGCTGGTCGCGTGGCAGATCGCGTACGCGCTGGACTGCGCCGACGGGCAGCTCGCCCGGGTGACCGGGCAGGGCAGCGCGGCCGGCGCCCGGATCGACGTGCTCTGCGACGTGGCCGCCCAGATCGCGCTGGTCGCGGCCATCGGCGCGACGGCGGTGGCGCAGCGCCCGTCCACGCCGGTCTGGCTGGTGGCGGTGTTCGCGGGCACCTGGATGGTCAACCTGGTGACGTCGGTGATGCAGTCCGGGCCGAACGCGGCGAGCATGGTCACCTCGACCTCGCTCCCGGTACGCCTGGTGAAGCTGGTCCGCGACTACGGCGCGGTGATCTTCGTGGCCGGTCTGGTGCTGGCTTTCGCGCCCGCGCTGGCGTTCTGGGTGATGGTCGCGTTCACGATCGTCAACGGCGGCTTCCTGCTGGCGAGCATCGCCTTCTCCGCCCGCGCCTCCCTGCGGTAAGGAAGGGCCCCTTCTTAACGCCTCGTGCATAAAAAGGGGCCCTTCCTAACACCCGGGCTCAGCACACCTGGGCTCAGCGCGCGGGGCGGCCTCCGGGGGCGGCCAGGCCGGCGTAGATGTCGATCAGGCGCTTGGTGATCACGTCGGGGTGGAACGTGCGCTCGTACCGGCTCCGGGCCGCCGGAGCCAGCGCTGTCGCCTCGGCGGCGGCCAGCGGCAGCGCGGCGGCCAGCGCGTCCGCCTCCGGCGCCACCACCCAACCCGCCTCGCCGCGCTGCACCCCGACCGGCAACGCGACCAGCCCGTCGCCGGGCGCGGCGGTGGCCACCTCGGCCGGGCCGGTGCCGGCGGGCTCGCGCGGGCCGTCCGCGCCCACCAGGTACGGGATGCCGCCCAGCGCGGTGCCGAGCACCGGCCGCCCGGACGCCAGCGCCTCGATGATCACGGTGGGCAGCACGTCGTGCCAGGTGGAGGTGGCCAGCACCACGGAGCTGTCGGCCAGCGCCGCGCGTACCCCGGAGCGGTCGAGCTGGCCCAGGTAGAGCACGTCGGGCCGCTCCGCGGCGGCCGCCTCGGCGAGCGGGCGCAGCTCGCCGTCACCGGCGATGCGCAGCGGGCCGAGCGCACCCACCGGATGCCGCCGCCACGCGGCGAGCAGCAGGTCCAGCCCCTTCTCCGGGCTGAGCCGCCCCATGAAGAGGAAGCCGTTCCCGACCGGCGCCGGTGTGCCCGGGTCGGGTACCGCGTTCGGCTTGACCACGATCCGCTCGTCCGGGATGCCGTAGTCGCGCAGATGATCAGCCACAGCCGTGGTGAGCGCGATGTACCGGTCCACCGACTTCCAGGTCGGGCGGTGCACGGCGAGCGTGGTCGCCATCAGCGCGCTCTGCGCCCGCGAGTTGCGGTAGCAGCGGTGCACGATCGCCGGCACGCCCAGCGCCCGGCCCCGGCAGTCCTGGCAGATCACGCCGTCACGGAAGTACAGCCCGGAGGAGCAGACCTGCCGGTAGTTGTGCACCGTCTGCACCACCGGCACCCCGCGCTTGTGCGCGGTCCGCACCACCCAGGGCGAGAGCAGAGGGTACGGGTTGTGCAGGTGCAGCACGTCCGGCCGGTGCTCGGTCAGCAGGCGGTCGAGGTCGTGCTGGGCCTTCGGGGCCCAGATCGGCGAGATCGGCAGCAGCGCCTTGGCTGGCTTGGACATCGACGGGATCTCGTCGGAGCTGCGCAGGAACGGCAGCACCTCCACGCCGGCGGCGGTGAGCTGGGCGATCTCCGCGTCGACGATGGTGTTCTCGCCGGAGGGCTGGGCTTCCCGGTACCGGTTGTGCGCCACCACGATTCTCACGGGAAAGAAGGCTACCGTTGTACCGTGCCCGAACTTCCGGAGGTGGAAGCGCTCGCCGGTTACCTGCGCGAGCGCGCGGTGGGCCGCCGCGTGGAGCGGTTCGAGGTCGCCGCGATCAGCGCGCTCAAGACGTACGACCCGCCGCCGAGCACTGTCGCCGGCCGTACGGTCACCGGTGCCGGCCGGTACGGCAAGTTCCTCGATGTCCGGTTCGACGAGGGACTGCACCTGGTGGTCCACCTGGCCCGGGCAGGCTGGCTGCACTACCGGGAGGCGTTCCCGGCGGCGACCCCGCTGCGGCCCGGCAAGGGCCCGATAGCGGTGCGGGTACGCCTCGACGACGGCTCCGGCTTCGACCTGACCGAGGCGGGCACCCAGAAGAAGCTGGCCGCCTATCTGGTCACCGACCCGGCGCTGGTGCCGGGTGTGGCGAAGCTCGGGCCGGACGCGCTGGAGGCGGATCTGCCGACCTTCGCCGAGCGGCTGCGCAGTCGCCGGGGCCAGGTGAAGGGCGTGCTGACCGACCAGTCGGTGCTCGCCGGGGTGGGTAACGCGTACTCCGACGAGATCCTGCACGCGGCGCGGCTGTCGCCGTTCGCGATCACCGACCGGCTCACCGACGACCAGCTCGCCGGCCTGCACGCGGCGACGCGCACGGTCCTCGGCGACGCGGTACGCCGGTCGATGGGCCAGCGGGCGGCGGAGCTGAAGGGCGAGAAGCGCTCCGGGCTCAAGGTGCACGCCCGCAAGGGCCTGCCGTGTCCGGTCTGCGGCGACACGGTGCGTGAGGTCTCGTTCGCCGATTCGAGCCTCCAGTACTGCCCCACATGTCAGACCGGCGGGAAGCCGCTGGCTGACCGAAGGTTGTCCCGTCTCGTACGGTGAGTAACCGCACCCGGCGATTACTGAGTGGAATCGACCCGGGATCACCGAAGGTCCGGGTCCGCCCCTCTACCCGAGTGGTCATCCATCGGTATAGTGGCTCGGTCCCCGGCTTCACAACTGATTCGGAGCCGGCCAGATCTCACCGAGCACCAGCGGCACGGCTTCTTCGCGGGGGCCGGTCCGGGCCGGGCCCGCGTGGGAGACTGGGACGGTGAGCGACCCGGATCCTCACGGCGAGTGAGGGTGCGGGTCATGCGGGAGGACATGGGTTGAGGTGACGACAAGCCTCCAGCGCCCGGTAACCGACAGAGGCCGGAGCAAGAGCGTGCGGCACGTCGACAGCTTTGAGATCCAGCCGCCGACTCCGCCGTCGCACAACGGCGTACCCCGGTCGGCGTGGGCCCGCGCCCGGCGCCGGGTCTCCCGGTGGCACCGGCCCTACATCCTGTTCCTGCTGCTGCTCGACTTCGGCGCGGCGGCTCTGGCCAGCTTCCTGGCCGTGCAGATCTTCGAGCAGGCCGACTCGGGCTTCCGCAACTCCCCGCAAGCCTGGTTCTACACCGTGGCGTTCGTGCTCCTGCCGCTCGGCTGGCTGCTCTTCCTCTGGGGCAACCGGGCCTACGACCGGCGCTACCTGGGGCTCGGCCCGGACGAATTCAAGCGGGTGATCCGGGCCGGCGTGGCGGTGGCGGCGGCGGTCTCGTTCATCGCCTTCGCCACGAAGACCTACTCCCTGTCCCGGTGGACGGTCGGCTTCGCGCTGCTCGGCGCGATGTTGCTGATCGTGCTCGGCCGCATGATCGCCCGGGCCGCCCTGCACGGGCTGCGCCGCCGGTTCGGGCACGCCGGGCACCGGATGGTGCTCGTCGGCACGCTGCCCGAGTGCCTGGAGGTCTACACCACGGTCACCCGGCACCCGTCGGTCGGCCTGATCCCGGTGGCCATCCACCTCACCGACGGGTACGCCGCCGCCCGCGGCCTGGAGACCCCGGTGCCGGTGTACGCGGGCCGCGACGTGCTCGCCCTGGTACGTGAGGTCGGCGGCGACACCATCGCGGTCTGCGGCTCGGCCAGCGCCGAGCCGGGCGAGCTGCGCCGCCTGGCCTGGCAGCTGGAGGGCTCCGGCGTCGACCTGGTGGTCGCGCCCCAGCTCACCGACATCGCCGGTCCCCGGGTGCACATCCGCCCGATCGAGGGCCTGCCGCTGCTGCACGTCGAGGAGCCGACCCTGTCCGGGCCGGCGCTGCTGGTCAAGAACCTGATGGACCGGGTGGCCGCCGGCCTGGGCCTGCTGATGCTGGTCCCGCTCTTCGCCGCCATCGCCCTGGCCATCCGGATCTCGGACCCCGGGCCGGTCTTCTTCCGCCAGCCCCGCGTCGGGCACGAGGGGCGGACGTTCCGGGTCTGGAAGTTCCGGACCATGTACGTCGACGCCGAGGAGCGGCTCGCCGGTCTGGTCGACCGGAACGAGACCGACGGCATGCTGTTCAAGATGAAGCAGGACCCCCGGGTCTTCCCGGTGGGCCGCTTCCTGCGGGCCACGTCGCTGGACGAGCTGCCCCAGCTGATCAACGTGCTGTGGGGCGAGATGTCGCTCGTCGGCCCGCGCCCGCTGCCCGCCGACGACGGCGACTTCCTCGGCGACGTACGCCGCCGGCTGCTGGTCCGGCCGGGCATGACCGGGCTGTGGCAGGTGTCCGGCCGCTCCGACCTGTCCTGGGACGAGGCGGTCCGGCTCGACCTCTACTACGTCGACAACTGGTCGCTGGCGTACGACCTGAGCATCCTGTGGCGGACCGTGGGCGTGGTGCTGGCCCGCAAGGGCGCGTACTAGCGCTACCGGGCCGGCACCCGGCAGGATCGCTGCGTGGGTGGCAACCTCTCCGCCGTCTTCGCCGTCGTCTCGCTCGTGACCGCGTTGGCGGCGGCGCTCTGGGCGGTGCTGCGGCTGCGTGGCCGACGGGGCATCGCCACGGCGACGCAGCGCGCCACGTACGAGGTGCTGCACACCGCCGGGCTCGCCGCCGAGCCGCTGCGCGCCGGGCTGACCGCCGCGGACGCGGCGAAGGCCGTACGCCATCTGCGGGCCCTGGTGGGCGCGGCCGGGCTGGCGCTGACGGACCGGGACACGCTGCTCGCCGTCGACGGGCAGGGCGCGCACCACGGCGATCAACTGGTCGCGGCGGCCCGGCGCGCGGTCGGCAGCGGGCGTTCCACAGTGCTGGGCGAGTCGGAGCTGCGCTGCGACCTGGTCGACTGCCCGGTCCGCGGCGCGGTGGTGGCGCCGCTGCGCGCGGACGGCCGGGTGGTCGGCGCGCTGGTGGCGGTGGCCGGCGAGCGGCCGGCCCCGGGTCTGGTGCAGGCCACGCTGGAGACCGCGCACTGGGCGGGCGACCAGCTCGCCCTGGCCGAGCTGGAGTCGTCGCGGGAGCGGCTCGCCCGGGCCGAGGTGCGCGCGTTGCGCGCCCAGATCAGCCCGCACTTCATCTACAACGCGCTGACCGCGATCGGTTCGTTCGTGCGTACCGACCCGGAGCGGGCCCGGGAGCTGATCCTGGAGTTCGCCGAGTTCACCCGCTACTCGTTCCGGGCGCACGGCGAGTTCACCACGCTCGCCGAGGAGCTGCGCTCGATCGACCGCTACCTGACCATCGAGCGGGCACGGTTCGGCGAGCGGCTCCAGGTGCGCCTGCAGATCGCCCCCGAGGTGCTGCCGGTGACGCTGCCGTTCCTCTGCCTGCAGCCGCTCGTGGAGAACGCGGTCCGCCACGGGTTGTCCCGCAAGCCGGGCACCGGCATGGTGAGCATCGAGGCCCGGGACGCGGGCGCGGAGTGTCACATCACGGTGGAGGACGACGGGGTGGGGATGGATCCGACGACGCTGACCGCCGGGATCGCCGAGCTGTCCGGGGCGGGCAGCGACCCGGCCGACGACCCGGGGCAGCACGTCGGCCTCTCGAACGTCGACGAACGGCTCCGGTCGGTCTTCGGGGACGGGTTCGGCCTGGTCGTCGAGACCGGCCTCGGCTCGGGTACGAAGGTGAGCATGCGGGTGCCGAAGTTCCACCCCGGCGTACGGGTTTCCTCGTGACGGGGTTCCTTCGGGTGCTGGCGGTGGACGACGAGCCGCCCGCGCTGGACGAGCTGGCGTACCACCTGCGCGCCGATCCCCGGGTGGCCCGGCTGCACACGGCCGGGGACGCGACCGAGGCGCTGCGGGTGCTCCGCGACGACGACGTGGACGTGGTGTTCCTCGACATCCGGATGCCGGGGCTGGACGGCATGGAACTGGCCCGGGTGCTGCGCCGGTTCGCCCGTCCGCCGGCGATCGTGTTCGTCACCGCGTACGACGACGGCGCGGTGGACGCGTTCGACCTGGGCGCCACCGACTACGTCCGCAAGCCGGTACGCGCCGAGCGGCTGGCCGAGTCGCTGCGCCGGGTGATCGGCTCCCGGGTGGTGCCGTCGCACCCGGCCGCGCTGGCCCGGGCGGAGGAGGATCCGACCATCCCGATCGAGCTGGCGGGCACCACCCGGATGCTGCCCCGTTCGGCGGTGCGGTGGGTGGAGGCGCAGGGCGACTACGCGCGCCTGCACACGGCGGACGGGTCGCACCTGGTCCGGGTCTCGCTGGCGACGCTGGCCGAGCGCTGGGCCGATGCCGGGTTCGTCCGGATCCACCGTTCGTACCTGGTGCAGTTGCGGCTCATCGCCGAGTTGCGGCTGGTCAACTCCGGCTATGTGGTGGTGATCGACGGATCCGAGCTGCCGGTCAGCCGCCGGCACACCCGGGAGCTGAAGGACAAGCTGGTACGCGCCGCGAAGCAGGACTGGAGTCGCTGAGGGACGGGCCACCGCCGACGCTGGCGTACAATGTACGGCAGACCGTACGACAGGGTGGGGGACCGCATGTCCGACGACCGCTTCGACGCCGCCGCAGAATTCGACAGCCAGCTCGACCGCCTCGTTCAACTCGGCTATCCGGCGCTGGCCGGGCAGACCGAGGAGACGTTTCGCGCCCTGCTCAGCCCGCTGCGCGACGCGGCGGTCACCGGTTCCGCCGGGCTGCGCGGCCCCACCGAGGGGCGGGTGCCGTTCCTGCTGGTGACCACGCGGGAACTGGTGCCGGTGCCGGAGCGGATCGCGCTCACCACGCTCGCCGGCAAGCGCAAGACCGGCATCCTCGACCGGAACTTCCCCGCCGACGACCTGCCCACCTTCCACCCGATCAAGGAGCTGGAGGTGCCGGCCGGGCCCGCGTACCTGCTCTTCGACGTGGACCGGGGCGAGGAGTACCGCAACGTGGCGCCGTCGGCCGCGCTGGAGGACATGACCGCGAAGGACCGGCTCCCCATCACCATCGACGAAGGTCTGGCGTTCGTCACGCTGTACCCGGAGGCGCTGGCGAGCAACAGGTGCTTCTCGCTCGTGGGCTCGCGCTGCGGTGACCGGCGGGTGCCCGCGCTCTGGATCAGTCAGGGCGCGCCGAAGCTCGGGTGGTGCTGGTTCGGCAACCCGCACACCTGGCTGGGCTCGGCGACCGCGAACCCGGTACGGGTGGGACTCGGCTGACGCCCAGGCGGGATCAGGGCGCTCAGAAGATCTCGGCGACCGGCAGGACGAGCGGGAACGGCTGGTCGGCGCGGCACACGTCGGCGGTGGAGAGCACCGCCGACTCGCGGTAGCGGCCGTCGACGTTCTCCAGCACGGTCAGGGTCTCCTTGCGCGGCTCGACGAGCCAGTAACGCGCGATGCCGGCCACGCCGTACTCGTGGCGCTTGAGGACCAGGTCACGACCGGCGTTGCCGGGCGAGACGACCTCGACCACGAGCAGCACGTCGGCCGGGGCGAGGGCCGGGCCACCCCGTTCCAGTGCCTCCTCGCGGGCGACGAAGACCTCCGGCACGAAGTAGGAGGAGCGCTTCGCGCTGACGCCGACGTCCTGCCCGACGAGCAGACCGGCCGGAGCCTGCCGGTCAAGGAGCCGGCGGAGACGGTTGGCGATCGCGCCGTGCCGGACGTCGGCGTGTGGGGACACGAGCAGGCTCCCGTCGAAGATCTCGTAGTCCTGGCCGTCCTCGGGGAGGTCCTGGAGGTCGTCCACCGTCCAGACGTCGCCGGTGCCGGGTCGTGCCGGGCTGGTCACTGTCACACCTCCTCTCTACCGGCTCACCCTGACACCCCGCCCGGTCGTCCACAACGACTCCGCGCCGTCCACCGGGTTATCCACAGGGGTGAAGCGTTATCCACAGGTTGTGCACAGGGCGCAACGGCGCGGTCTTGACAATTCGGCTCAGCGGGCGAGACTGCCGGGGGTGACCGGAGCCGAGGAACAGCATCCACCGGGGCGGCCCGTCGAGACCGCCCCGGTGCCCGGCCCGCGCGCGTCGCCGGCGCCCGCCCCCCGGCAGCCGGAGAGCCCGCAGCCGGCCGCCACCCCGCAGCGGACCCGGATCGTGCTGGCCGAGGTCTCCCGGGCCGGCAGCCCGGCCGACCGCACCCGCTCCGAACTGGCCCAGCAGACCCCTGTGGGCGAGACGCTGGTGCAGGGACTGATGCGGGCCCAGCTCTCGCTCGCGTTGCGGCTCAGCCTGCTGGTGATGATCGGGCTCGGCGGCCTGCCGTGGCTGTTCGCCATCGCGCCCTCGGTCGGCCGGGTCACGGTGCTCGGGGTCAACCTGCCGTGGCTGCTGCTCGGCGTCGTGTCCTTCCCGTTCCTGATCGTGGTCGGCTGGGCGTACGTGCGGCTGGCCGAACGCAACGAGCAGGACTTCGTCGACCTGATCCGACGGCCGGAACGCTGATGTCCAACGGGTACGTGGTCCCGGCGATCGTCGCCGTCACGCTGGTCACCGTCGGCATCGGTTTCTACGGGCTGCGGCTGGCCCGCACCACGTCGGACTTCCTGGTCGCCTCCCGGGCGGTCAGCCCGACCTGGAACGCCGCCGCGATCGGCGGGGAGTACCTGTCGGCCGCGAGCTTCCTCGGCGTCGCCGGGCTGATCCTCAAGTACGGCGTGGACGTGCTCTGGTACCCGGTCGGCTTCGCCGCCGGATACCTCGCGCTGCTGCTGTTCGTGGCCGCGCCGCTGCGCCGCTCCGGCGCGTTCACGCTGCCCGACTTCTGCGAGGTACGGCTCGGCTCCCGGCGGCTGCGGACGCTCGCCACCGTCTTCGTGATCTTCATCGGCTGGCTCTACCTGGTGCCGCAGTTGCAGGGCGCCGGGCTGACCCTGGCCACGCTCACCGGCTCGCCGTACCCGCTCGGCGCGCTGCTGGTCGCCGTGGTGGTGACCGCGAACGTGGCGCTGGGCGGCATGCGGGCGATCACCTTCGTGCAGGCGTTCCAGTACTGGCTGAAGCTCACCGCGCTCGCCGTACCCGCGATCTTCCTGGCGTTGCAGTGGCAGGCCGACGCCCGCCCGGCGGTGACCCCGCCCGACGGGCCGACGTTCCGGACCGCGACCACCGTCGTGGTCGAGCACCGCGCGACGCTCACGCTGCCCGACGGCGACATCCGGGAGGTACGCCCCGGCGACCGCCTCGAATTCGCCGCCGGTGACCCGGTGCCGGAGGTGTCCGGCGCGGCGACCGGCCCCGCCGAGTGGCTGCTGCCGGACACGGCAGGGGAGAACGACAGAGGGCTGTTCGCCACGTACTCGCTGATCCTGGCCACGTTCCTCGGCACCATGGGCCTGCCGCACGTGCTGGTCCGCTTCTACACCAACCCCGACGGCGCCGCCGCCCGCCGCACCACGCTCGTGGTGCTGGCGCTCGTCGGCGTCTTCTACCTGCTGCCCACCGTCTACGGCGTGCTGGGCCGCATCTACACGCCACAACTACTTGTCAGCGGCCAGACCGACGCGGTGGTGGTGCTGCTGCCCGGGGCGGCGCTCGGCGACGGCACCACCGGCCGGCTGCTCGCCGCGCTGGTCGCGGCCGGCGCGTTCGCGGCGTTCCTGTCCACCTCGTCCGGCCTGCTCACCAGCGTCGCCGGGGTGATCTCCACGGATGTGCTGGGCCGCGGCTCGGTACGCGGCTTCCGGCTCGCCACGGTGATCGCCGGCGGAGTGCCGGCGTTGCTCTCGCTGAACGTCTCCGGGCTGGACGTCTCGCAGGTGGTGGGGCTGGCGTTCGCGGTGGCCGCGTCCAGCTTCTGCCCGCTGCTGGTGCTCGGCATCTGGTGGCGCGGCCTGACCGACCTGGGCGCCGCCGCCGGGGTGCTGGTCGGCGGCGGCGCGGCGGTCGGCGCGGTCCTGCTCACCGTGCTCGGCCCGCCGCTGACTGGATGGCCGGCGACGCTCACCACACAGCCGGCCGCGTGGACGGTGCCGCTGGCGTTCACGGTGATGGTGCTCGTCTCCATGGCCAGCCGACGGCGTCTCCCGCGTGACGTCGGCGCCACCATGCTCCGCCTGCACACCCCGGAGTCGCTGCGCCTGTGAGGCGGGGCCGCGCTCGCCTCGGCCCCGCCTCACCTCCGCGCACCCGTCAGCAGGTGTCCGTGCCGGCACACAGCCGGTTCGCCACCGACCGGGCGGTACGGCGGGCCTCGGTGGGCGTGGTCTGGGAGTCGAGGCGGAGCTGCGCCACCAGATCGCCCTGCCGGACGACGAGCCAGCGACCGGGCCGCCCTCCGACGTCGCTGCCCACCAGCACGCCGTCGTCACCGCCGAGCGACTCCGCCATGATCGACAGCGAGTCGCCCGGCTGCTCCATCTCGCAGCCCGTGACCAGCTTGCGGAGATTCTTCATCACCGTGGTGGCGGACGTGCCCGAGTGCCGGGTCACCCGCTGGACGATCCAGTCGGTGGGCGAGTTGAACGCCACCGACCGGGTGGCCACCTCCCCGTCGGACAGCGTCGGCGACTCGTTCACGCAGAAGGAGGACATGAACTCCAGGGACCAGTCACCGCCCACCTTTCCCGTCTGCATCGTGAAGCCCGTCGGCAGGTCGGCGAGCTGAAGCGTCGCCGCCGCCGGAATCGTCCGGCTCGGCGTACGGCTGGTCGGCCCGCCGCCGATGCTGGCGGCCGGCTCTCCCGCGGTGCGACTCGGCGTCGGCGCCCCGCTCGCCGACGGCTCGGCCGACGGCGTGGTGCTCGGCGTGGGCGCCGGCGTCGGCGTGATCGGTTCGACTGTCGCCGGGGGCACCGGTGGCGGTGCGGCGTCCGGACGGGCCAGCACCACACCGGTCGCCACGACCGCGACGGCGACCGCGGCGGCCAGGCCGGCGGCGAGCTGGGTACGCCGGGCCCGTTGCCGCCCTCGGCGGCGCACCTGCTCGGTGGGCGCCCAGATCAGGTCCTCGGTGTCCTGGTAGAGGTCGGAGAAGATCGGGTCAGGCATTGCGGACCTCCTCCGGGAAGTTCACGTCGAGCAGGGCGGCGAGAGCCTTGCGGCCCCGGGCCAGGCGGGCCTTGACGGTGCCGCTCGGCACGCCGATCTGCGCCGCGATCTCCGCGACCGACAGGTCGGCCAGGTGGTAGAGGACGATCGCCTGCCGCTGGTCCGCCGACAACTGCCGCAACGCGCTGACCAGCGCGACAGTGTTCTCGGAGGGTGGCCGGACCGGAGGTGGTGGTCCGTGCCGCCGGTAGGCGACCACGCTGTTGCGGACCTTGCGCCACCGGTTGACCAGCAGGCGGTGCCCGACGGTGCGCACCCACGCCTCCGGGTCGTCGTACGTGCCGACCTGGGACCAGCGCTGCCAGGCCCGCGCGTACGCCTCCTGGGCGGCGTCCTGCGCCTCGCTCCGGTCGCCGCCGAGCGCGTACAGCACTGTCACCACGCGTTGTCTGCTGTTCCGGTAGAACTCCTCGAACCCACTGTCCGGATCCATCTCTCTCCCCGCTGCCGTTCGTACGCCTGACACCCCCCGCCGTGGTGGGCGGTTGCACGCCGTCGGCGATCCGACTCGTACCTCTCAGGGATGAGGCGAGATCATCCTGCCGTCCGAGCAGCCGTTGGGCGGGGACCGATACGGTCGGACCATGACCGACCAGCACCCCGCGCTCTCCCTTCGTGGCCTGGCCAAGCGCTTCGACACCAAGATCGCGGTGGCGGGCGTCGACCTCGCCGTGCCGACCGGCTCGTTCTACGGCCTGCTCGGACCGAACGGGGCCGGCAAGACCACCACGCTCTCCATGGCCGTCGGCCTGCTGCGGCCCGACGCCGGTGAGGCGCGGGTGCTCGGGTACGACGTCTGGGCCGACCCGGTACGCGCCAAGAGCCTGCTCGGCGTGATGCCGGACGGCGTACGCCTCTTCGACCGGCTGAGCGGGGCGGAGCTGCTCGCGTACCACGGTCTGTTGCGCGGCATGGACCCGGCGGTGGTCGACCAGCGGGCGGCGGAGCTGCTCGACGTGCTGGCGCTCTCCGACGCCGGGCGCACGCTCGTCGTCGACTACTCGGCCGGCATGAAGAAGAAGATCGGCCTGGCCTGCGCGTTGCTGCACGGCCCGCGCCTGCTGGTGCTGGACGAGCCGTTCGAGGCGGTCGACCCGGTCTCGGCCGCGCTGATCCGGGACATCCTGCACCGGTACGTCAGCGGCGGCGGCACGGTGATCTTCTCCAGTCACGTGATGGAGGTGGTCGAGCGGCTCTGCTCGCACGTGGCGATCCTGGCCGAGGGCCGGATCAAGCGGGTCGGCACGCTCACCGAGGTGCGCGGCGACCGGTCGCTGGAGGACGTGTTCGTGGAGGTCGTGGGCGGCCGGACCGCCACCGGGGAGGAGCTGTCGTGGCTGTCCCGGTGACCGCCCCCGAGCGGCCGGCCCGGCGCGTGTCGTCCCGGCACTTCGTCCGGCTCAAGCTGCGGGTGCTCGGCAACAACTTCCGGGGCCAGAAGTGGCGGATCGCGCTGTTCGTGCTGGGCCTGCTGCTCGGGCTCTGGTTCGCCGCCGTCGGGTTCTTCCTGCTCGCCACGCCGGGCCTGGCCGACGAGCCCCGGTACGCCCTGATGGTGGCCGCCTTCGGCGGTGGTCTGCTCACGCTCGGCTGGCTGCTCCTGCCGCTCGTCTTCTTCGGCGTGGACGAGACGCTCGACCCGGCCCGGTTCGCGCTGCTGCCGTTGTCCCGCCGCACCCTGGTCACCGGCCTGCTCGCCGCCGCCCTGGTGAGCGTGCCCGCGCTGGCGACGGCGCTCACCGCGGCCGGTCTGGTGGTCACCGCCGGGCTGCTGGGCGGCTGGTCAGCCGCGGTGGTCGGCGCGCTCGGCGTGGTCGCCGGGCTGCTGGTCTGCCTGGCCGGGGCCCGCGCGCTGACCAGCGCGTTCGCCACGATGCTGCGGTCCCGCCGGGTACGCGACCTGGCGGCGGTGCTGCTCGCCGTCCTGGCCGCCCTGCTCGGGCCGTTGCAGTTGCTGGTGCTCGCCGCGGTGCAGCAGACCGACTGGGACCGGCTGGACGGGGTGGCCCGGGTGGTCGGCTGGACGCCGTTCGGCGCGCCGTGGACGGTCGGCGTCGACGTGGCCGAGGGCCGGGCCGGCGCGGCGGTCGCGAAGCTGCTGATCGCGGTCGCGACGCTCGGCGTACTCCTGTTCTGGTGGTCGCGGTCGCTGGAGTCGGCGATGGTGGGCGCGGCGAGCGCCGGCCCTTCGCGCGCGCCGCGCGGCGTGGCCGGCGGCGCGGTCACGCAGTTGTTCCCCCGCGCGGTGGGCTGGGCGCGGCGGGACCGGTTCGGGGCGCTCGTCGCCCGCGAGTGCCGCTACTGGTGGCGGGACGCGCGGCGGCGGGCCAACCTCATCACGGTCGCCGTGGTCGGTGTGTTCGTACCGGTGATGGTCAATCTCGGCGGCGTCTCGTTCTCCACCGAGGGCGGGGCGGAGTTCGGTGGCGGCGACTCCTCACCGGCGCTGGTCAGCCTTTCCATGATCTTCGTCGGGGTGCTCGCGTCGCTGACGCTGGCCAACCAGTTCGGCTTCGACGGCAGCTCGTACGCCGCGAACCTGGTCGCCGGGGTGCCCGGGCGGGTCGAGCTGCGGGCCCGGATGACCGCGTTCTCGATCTACGTGGTGCCGATGCTCGTCGTGATCGCGGTCGCGCTGGCGCTCTTCCTGGGGCGTCCCGCATGGCTCGGCGTGATGGGTGGCGCGCTGGCCGCCGCGTACGGCTGCGGGCTGGCGATCAACGGGTTCGTGTCGGTGCTCGGCGCCTACTCGCTGCCCGAGTCGAGCAACCCGTTCGCCATGAACAGCGGCGCGGGGTTCACCAAGGGCCTGCTCACGCTGGTTTCCATGGTCGCCTCCGCGGTGGTGGCGGTGCCGTTCGTGGTGGCCGCCGCGCTGCTCGGCGACGTGTGGCTGTGGCTGGCGCTGCCGATCGGACTGGCGTACGGGGTGGGCGCGGCGCTGCTCGGCGCGTACCTCGCGGGGGACACACTGGACCGTCGGCAGCCGGAGCTGCTGGCCACCGTCACGCCGAGGCGCTGATGCCGGTCGTCGAGGCGGTCACCACGGTCCCGATCCCGCCGGAGCTGGCGTTCGCGGTCTCCCAGACGGTCGCGCCGGTCCGCTACCGCTGGGATCCGTTCGTCCGTGAGCAGCACTTCGTCGACGGCGCGACGGCGCCCGGCCGGGGCGTGCGCACGTACACCCGCTCCCGGCACGGCCTGGTCATGGTCAGCGAGTACGTCTCCTGGTCACCGCCGACGAACGTCGGCATGAAGATGGTGCGCGGGCCGTGGTTCTTCGAGCGGTTCGGCGGCGGCTGGCGCTTCGCGCCCGGCCCCGAGGCCGGCACCACGATCGCGACCTGGCGGTACAACTTCCGCTGCCGCCCGGCGTTCCTGCGCCCGGTGGCCGAGCGGATCGGGGTGTGGCTGCTCGGGCGCGACATCCGCCGCCGGATCGCCGGGTACGCGGCCGGATGCGCGGACCCGGAGGTGCTGGCCGCCGCCCGCCGCCTGCTCGCCGACGGCTGATCCCGGTTACGCGGTGCGGCGCATCGCCGCGTAGACGTGGTGGCCGTCGCCGACGCTCGTCATGGTGACCAGCTCCCAGCCGTAGTTGGACAGGTGCTCGACCGCTTCCATCAGCGGCTGGAACGCCCGGCGGCCCCAGGTGTTGTTCGCCCGGACCAGCAGGTGCCGGTGTGGATAGGCACGCAGGTCGACCTGGCCGCCGAGGACGGCGTCGGCGGCGACGACCCGTTCCTGGGCGAGTTGCTGCGGGGGGATGAGACTCATGCCCGGCAGGGTATGGCGTTGCGTCGAACCCCGCCCGGCAGCGGGCGGCACAATGTTTCACGTGAATCCAGAGCCGGGCGCGCAGATCCATTCCACCGACCCGTTCGCGGCGCCGGCCGGGCAACGCTCGCCGGTACGGCGGCTGCGCGGCCGACTGGCGGCCCCGGTGACGCTCTGGACCGCGCCCGGCCCGGCCGGGCTGACCGTCTCGTCCACGCTGGTCGCCGAGGGCGAGCCGGACCGGCTACTCGGCCTGGTCGACGCGGAGTCGGACCTGTGGGCGGCCATCGAGGAGGCGGGGCGGTTCGCGGTGGCCCCGCTGGGCCCGCAGCACCGGCAGCTCGCCGACCGCTTCGCCGGCCTGTTCCCGTCGCCCGGCGGCCTGTTCGCGCTGGACGCCTGGACCGAGACGCCGTACGGGCCGGTGCCGGCGGACGCCGGCGGGTGGGCGGGGTGCCGGCTCGACACCGCCCGGGAGTACGGCTGGGGCCTGCTGGTCGAGGCCACCATCGAATCGGTGGACCTGTCCCGGGACACCCTCCCCCTGCTGCACTACCGCGGCCGCTACCGCGAGCTGACCGACTGACCCACCCGGCGGTCGGGGTGACCGGTTAGCGGAGTGACGTGGGTCACTCGGCGCAGCCGGGGCGCCGTTCGGCGCAGCCGTTCGCCGCCGGGCGGCGGAGCCTTCCCGGGCGGGGAGCGCGCTCTCTACCGTGCGCGAAACTCCCCCCACGCCTGCGAAGGTGGTGATCCACAGATGTCCACGGACACACCCGCGTCCGCGCCCGCCGAGTCGGCGGCGGAACGGTACCTCGCCGTCCAGCGGTCCGACGAGTTCGCCGGGTTGCGGCGCGCGCTGCGCGGCTTCATCTTCCCGATGACCGTCGCGTTCTTCCTGTGGTACGCGCTCTACGTCATCCTCTCCGCGTACGCGCGGGGATTCATGGGCACGAAGCTGATCGGCAACATCAACGTCGCCCTGGTCTTCGGCCTGCTCCAGTTCGTCTCCACGTTCGTCATCGCCTGGCTCTACTCCCGGTTCGCCAACCGCCGGATCGACCCGGTCGCCGACCGGATCCGCGACGAGATCGGGGAGGTGACCCATGAACACGGTCCTCGCGGCTGAGGCGGGCAGTACCACCGCCCGGAACCTCACCATCACGCTGTTCCTGGTCTTCGTGGCGATCACGCTGGCGATCACCGTATGGGCCAGCCGGCAGACCAAGACCGCCACCGACTTCTACGCCGGCGGCCGGTCGTTCTCCGGTTTCCAGAACGGCATGGCGATCGGCGGCGACTACATGTCGGCGGCGTCCTTCCTGGGCATCGCCGGCATCATCGCGCTCTACGGCTACGACGGCTTCCTCTACTCGATCGGCTTCCTGGTCGCCTGGCTGGTGGCGTTGCTGCTGGTGGCGGAACTGCTGCGCAACTCCGGCCGGTACACGATGGCGGACGTGCTGGCGTTCCGGATGCGGCAGCGGCCGGTCCGGACCGCGGCGGCGGTCTCCACCATCACCGTGTCGATCTTCTACCTGCTGGCCCAGATGGTCGGCGCCGGCGCGCTCGTCGCGCTGCTGCTCGGCATCAAGCCGGGCACCACCTTCCTCGGCATGGACGCCGACACCGCCAAGGTCGCCACGATCATCATGGTCGGCGCCCTGATGATCATCTACGTGACGGTCGGCGGCATGAAGGGCACCACGTACGTGCAGATCGTCAAGGCGTTCCTGCTCATGGGCGGCGCGCTGGTGATGACGCTGCTGGTGCTCGCCAAGTACAAGTTCAACCTGTCCTCGCTGCTCGGCGACGCGGCCAGCGCCTCGGGCAAGGGAGCGGCGTTCCTCGAACCCGGGCTGCGCTACGGCGTGGAGACACCCGGCGACGCGCTGAAGACGTTCTACAGCAAGATGGACCTGCTCTCGCTGGGCATCGCGCTGGTCCTCGGCACGGCTGGCCTGCCGCACATCCTGATCCGCTTCTACACCGTGCCGACCGCGCGGGCGGCCCGCAAGAGCGTGCTCTGGGCGATCGGCATCATCGGTGCGTTCTACCTGCTCACCCTGGCCCTCGGCTTCGGCGCGGCGGCGATCGTCGGCGGGCAGGCGATCACCGAGCAGGACAAGGCCGGCAACACGGCCGCGCCACAGCTGGCCGAGGCGCTCGGCGTGGACTTCCTCGGCGGGAACCTGGGCGGGGCGACACTGCTGGCGATCATCGCGGCGGTCGCGTTCGCCACGATCCTCGCCGTGGTCGCCGGGTTGACGTTGGCGTCGTCGTCCAGCCTGGCGCACGACTTCTACGCCAACGTGGTGAAGAAGGGTGAGGCGTCGGAGCGGCAGGAGGTGAACGTCGCCCGGATCTCCGCGCTGGTGATCGGCGCGGTCTCGATCGTCCTGTCCATCTTCGCGCAGAACCTGAACGTGGCGTTCCTGGTCGCGCTGGCGTTCGCGGTGGCCGCCTCGGGCAACCTGCCGGCGATCCTCTACAGCCTGTTCTGGAAGCGGTTCAACACCTCGGGCGCGGTCTGGGCGATCTACGGCGGCCTGCTCTCCGCCGTGCTGCTCGTCTTCTTCTCGCCGGTCGTCTCCGGCGCGCCGACGGCGATGTTCCCCGACCACGACTGGCACTGGTTCCCGCTGTCGAACCCGGGCATCATCTCGATCCCGTTCGGCTTCCTGTGCGGCTGGCTCGGCACGATCCTGTCCAAGGAGAGCGACGAGGAGAAGTACGCGGAGCTGGAGGTGCGCTCGCTCACCGGAGCCGGCGCGCACTGATCGGCACGTCGAGCGGGGCCCCTGCCGTACGCGGGGGCCCCGCCTCGCGTGTATAGGCTGACCGCCATGAAGGTCGCTCCCCGCTTCGGTAGCGGACACCGCATCCTGGTCACCGGCGGCGCCGGTTTCGTCCCGTCCCACCTGGTCGACCGGCTCGTCGAGCGCGGCTGCACGGTAGTGGTGCTGGACAACTTCGTCACCGGGTCCAAGGAGAACGTGGCCCACCTGCTGGACAAGCCGACCTTCACGCTGGTCGAGGCGGACATCTCCGACGGCCTGCCGCACCACCCGGCGATGACCGAGCGGTTCGACGCGATCCTGCACATGGCGTCCCCGGCCAGTCCCACCGACTTCGAGAAGCTGCCGGTGGAGATCCTCCGGGTGGGCTCGGTGGCCACGCTGGCGCTGCTGGAGCGGGCCACCGACGACGGCGCGCGGTTCCTGATGGCCTCCACCTCCGAGGCGTACGGCGACCCGAAGGAGCACCCGCAGCGGGAGACGTACTGGGGCAACGTCAACCCGATCGGCATCCGGAGCGTCTACGACGAGGCGAAGCGCTTCTCCGAGGCCGCCACCATGGCCTACCACCGCAGCCGGGGCACCGACACCGCGATCGTGCGGATCTTCAACACGTACGGCCCGCGGATGCGCCCGGACGACGGCCGGGCCATCCCGACGTTCATCTCCCAGGCGCTGCGCGGCGAGCCGATCACCGTGCACGGCACCGGCAACCAGACCCGCTCGATCTGCTACGTCGAGGACCTGGTGCGCGGCATCCTGCTGCTGCTCGACTCGACGCAGACCGGTCCGATCAACTGCGGCACCGAGCACGAGATGTCGATGCGGCAACTGGCCGAGACGATCGTGTCACTCACCGGAAGCACGTCCGAGGTGAGCTACATCACTCGCGCCTCCGATGACCCGGAGATGCGCCGACCGGACCTGACCCTCGCCCGCGAACTGCTCGGATATGAGCCGAGCGTCACTCCCGAAGACGGACTCCGGCGCACGATCGAGTACTTCCGCGGGCGGCTCGGGTACTGAACCGCCCGGGACGCGGCTGACATCGGCGCGCGTACGAGGGCGTCGGTGGCCCGGCCGACCTACCCTCGGTTACATGTCAGCGACCTCGTCTGCCGGCGCTCCCTTCCCGCACCCCCTGAACCGGGACGCGGGCCGCGCTTCGGTTCCCGGCTCCGGCCGGGGCGCCACCGGGCGCGCCCGCACCTCGGATGCCCGCTGGTATCCCCCGCACGACGAGGCGCCCCGCTCGGGGCGTACCGGCGGTCCGGTGGGGCCGACCGGACCCGGCGGCCCGGGCGACGGCGGTCCGGGCGGCCCGGGCCGGCGCGGCCCGCGACCGCGCTGGGGACGCATCGGCCTGGTGGCCGGCGTCGCGGTGCTGGTGCTGGCGCTGCTCGGCGGCCTCGGCGCCTGGTTCTACGCCCGCAACCTCGACGACGACCTGGCCCGCACGGACCCGTTCGCCGGGATCACCGGCGGGCGCCCGGCCAAGCAGGTCGACGGCGCGTTCAACATCCTGCTCGTGGGCAGCGACTCGCGGGATCCGGACGCTCCGGTCGACGGCTCCGGCAAGTGGCGCGCGGACACCCTGATCGTCATGCACATCCCGGCCGACCACAAGCGCGCCTACCTGGTCTCGGTGCCGCGTGACCTGTACGTGCCGATCCCGGAGAGCGCGGGCGCGTCCTGCGACTCCGGCTCCCGCAACAAGATCAACGCGGCGTTCGCGTTCGGCGGCCTGCCGCTCGCGGTGAAGACCGTGGAGTGCTTCACCGACGTACGGATCGACCACGTGATGGCCATCGACTTCGGCGGCTTCAAGGAGGTCACCGACGCCCTGGGCGGGGTCGACCTGAAGGTGGAGCGGACCATCACGTCGATCCACAAGCCGTACCGGACGTTCACCAAGGGCGTGAACCACATGAACGGCGCCGAGGCGCTGGACTGGGTCCGGCAGCGCAAGCAGTTCCCGGACGGCGACTTCGCCCGGATGCGGCACCAGCAGGAGTTCCTGAAGGCGCTGATGGACAAGGCGGCGAGCACCGGGACGCTCACGAACCCGAAGAAGCTGAACGACTTCCTCAAGGCGGTGACCGCCGCCGTCACGGTCGACCAGGGATTCTCGTTGACCGACATGGCAGTGCAGTTCCGCAGCCTGCGGGGCGAGAACCTGACGTTCGTCACCAGCCCGCACCTGGGTGGCCAGACCATCGACGGCCAGTCGGTGGTGGTCTCCGACCGGGAGAAGGCGCTGGCGATGTACAAGGCGATCGCCGCGGACCGGATGGCCGAGTGGATGCAGGCCAACCAGAAGGGTTCGGGCGACAACGCGGGCGGCTGACGCCGGCACGGCATGACCGGGAACGAGCGCTAGGGCCTCGCCACCACGGAGGCCAACCGCCGACCGGCTCCTTACCCCTGCCCGTTCGGCCACAACCCGAAGATGTGGGCCGGTATTGATGGGAATTGCCGCCCTACGAGGTCGCGAGAACGGGAACAGATACGTAAAGTGGTCCCGCCCCCGATCACCGAGCTGGAGCACGCATGTCGGTCCAGACCAGCCGTCGCCCGCAGTCACCGGCACCCGGATCATCCGGGCGGGTCCCTCCGGTCATCCCCACACAGCCCGGTTCCGGCGGTCGCGGTCCCGGCGGTGGCAAGAAGAAGCGCACCAAGCGCAAGGACCCGCTCTGGGCGAAGCTCACGCTGGTGCTCGGCGCGGTGCTGATGGTGACCAGCGGTGTCGCGATCGTCGGCAGCAAGGCGGTCATCGGTCAGGCCACCGACAACATCGCCCAGCGCAACCTGCTCGGCGGGGCGGGCAAGAGCGAGGCCGAGGGCGGCAACAGCCTCGAGGGCCCGATCGACATGCTGCTGCTCGGCGTGGATGCCCGCGAGCGCTGGGCCGCCGACGACGTCCGGTCGGACACGATCATCATCCTGCACATCCCGGCCAGCCACGACCAGGCGTACCTGATCTCGATCCCCCGGGACACCGAGGCGCGTATCCCCGCGTTCGAGAAGAGCGGCTACAAGGGCGGCACCGACAAGATCAATGCGGCCTTCTTCCACGGCGCCCAGAACGGCGGCGGCTGGGAGGGCGGCGCCCAGCTGATGGCCAAGACGATCAAGTCGATGACCGGGATCGGCTTCGACGGCGCCGCGATCATCAACTTCGGCGGCTTCAAGAGCGTGATCGACGCGCTCGGCTCGGTACGCATCTGTGTGAGCCACGAGGTCAAGTCGCACCACATGTCGTACGTCGACGGCAAGCCGATGTGGAACGCGGACGCGAAGAAGACCGGTAAGTCGTACAAGGCAGTGGTGCACAAGAAGGGCTGCCGGGAGATGCAGGGCTGGGAGGCGCTCGACTACTCCCGCCAGCGCTACGGCCTGCCGAACAGCGACTACGACCGGCAGCAGAACCAGCAGCAGCTGATCAAGGCGATGGCCAAGAAGGCCACCGAGGGCGGCATGCTGACCAACCCGATCAAGCTGAACTCGCTGATGAAGGCGGCCGGCAAGGCGTTCGTCCTGGACACCGGCGGCGTGCCGATCGCGGACTTCATCTTCACGCTCAAGAACCTCAACGGGAACGACCTGGTCACCCTGCGGACCAACGGCGGCACGTTCGCCGGCAACAGCAACGGCCGGGAGACGTTCAACGAGACGACCATGGACATGTTCCAGGCGGTCAAGAACGACAAGCTGGCCGACTTCGTGGTGAGCAACCCGGACGTCCTCTCCACCCGTAAATGACCTGCTGACCTGCGCGAAAGCGCCATCGGTCGGCCGATCCCCCCGTAGCCTGACGTGAGCGGGTCTCATGTCGCGGCTACGGGGGGATCGTCACGTCCAGGCCAGCACGGAACCGACGCGGGCGGGGCGCACCCGCCCGCTGGGCCCGGTTCCTGCTCGGCACCGGACTCGTCCTGGTCCTGCTCGCCACGCTCGGCGTGGCCGGGCTGAACTGGCTCACCCACCGCTACGACCGCACCGTCGCCAAGGAGCAACTGCTCGACCCGGCCGCCCGGAACAAGCGGACAGACCTGGACGGCGCGCTCAACTACCTCCTGATCGGCTCCGACCACCGGCCCGGCGCGAACCCCGAGGACCAGCGCTCCGACAGCATCCTGATCGTGCACGTGCCGGCCGGCATGCGGCAGGCGTACCTGATCTCCGTGCCGCGCGACCTGCTGGTGGCGCTCCCGGCGGCGCCCGGCTTCCCCGGCGGCCAGGACAAGGTCAACGCCGCGTACGAGCACGGCGGCGGGGGCGAGGGCGGCGCCCGGCTGCTCAGCACCACGCTGACCCGGCTCACCGGCATCCGCTTCGACGGCGCCGCGCTCGTCGACTTCTCCGGTTTCAAACAGGTGATCGACGAACTCGGCGGCATCCGGATGTGCGTGGACACGCCGGTGCGCTCGATCCACACGAAGCACCAGTTCGACGCCGGCTGCCAGCAGATGGACGGCGTCCGGACGCTCGACTACGTCCGCCAGCGCTACGACCTGCCCGGCGGCGACTACGACAGGCAGCGCCACCAGCAGCAGATGCTCCGGGCGGTGCTCGACCGGGCGGGCGAGACCCACCTGCGCACCGATCCGGTGAAGCTCGACCGGGTGCTGCGCGCGGCCGGCGGAGCGCTGACCGTGGACACCAACGGCGTACCCCTGGACGAGCTGCTGTTCGCGTTGCGCGGGCTACCGGCGGACGCCCTGCGCGGCGTCCAGGTGCCCTCGTACCCGCAGACCATCGACGGCGTCTCGTACGTGGTGCTGGACAACGGCGGCGGCGGTCTGTTCACCGCGCTGCGCGACACCCGGATGCCGCAGTGGGCCGGCGCGAATCCGCGCTGGGTCAACCGGCTGTGAGCGGTCCGGGCGGCTAGGCTTGGTGACCGTGTTCGGAGCCTCACTACCAAGCGTCCCCGCGTCGGCCGTGCCCGACGACGTCTACCTGCTCGACGTCCGCGAGGACGACGAGTGGGCCGCCGGCCACGCGCCGGCCGCCCGTCACCTGCCGATGACCGAGCTGCCCGCCCGGCTGGCCGAGATCCCGCAGGACCGCGACGTGGCGGTGATCTGCCGCTCCGGCGGCCGCTCCGCCCAGGTCGTCGGCTATCTGCTGCGTAACGGCTGGGACCAGGTGCGCAACGTCGAGGGCGGGATGGGCGACTGGGCCGCCGCCGGCCGACCGGTGGTCACCGACGACGGGCAGCCGGGCCGGGTCGCCTGAGGCGGTCATGACCGTCCCCCTGGTCTTCGCCCACCGCGGCGCCTCGTACGACCTGCCGGAGCACACGCTCGCGGCCTACCTCCGTGCCATCGAGGAGGGCGCGGACGGGCTGGAGTGCGACGTCCGGCTGACCCGTGACGGGCACCTGGTCTGCGTGCACGACCGCCGGCTGGACCGCACCAGCAACGGGCACGGGCTGGTCAGCGCGCGTACGCTCGCCGAACTGGACGCGCTCGACTTCGGCTCCTGGCACCGGGCCGCGACGCTCGCCGAGGACGACGAGCCGCTGGACGAGTCGCACACCCGGCTGCTCACGCTGGAGCGGCTGCTCGACGCGGTGCTCGACGCCGGGCGGCCGGTCCGGCTGCTGATCGAGACCAAGCACCCCTCGCGTTACCGGGGCGAGGTCGAGCGCCGCCTGGTCACGCTGCTGCGCCGGTACGGGCTGGACGAGCCCCGCCCGGGCCACCGGGTCCAGGTGACTGTGATGTCGTTCTCGCCGCTGGCCGTACGCCGGATGCGGGAACTCGCCCCGGCGCTGCCCACGGTGCTGCTGCTGGAGGTGCTGCCGCGGCTGCTGCCGCTGGGCCGGCTGCCGTTCGGCGCCCGGATCGCCGGTCCCGGCGTGGACCTGGTCCGGGCCCGCCCGCGCCTGGTTCCCTCGCTGCGCGCGGCCGGCCACTCGGTGTACGTGTGGACCGTCAATGAGCCGGAGGATCTGGAACTCGTGCTGGAAGCCGGCGTGGACGGGGTGATCACGGACCGGCCGGCCCGTGCGCTGGCCCGGTTGGGCCGGTGAGTCCGGTCGATCGGTATCGGCCACGGTCGACCGGCCGGGGGTGTCCGGGAGGGCTGCCGCGCGGCACACTCGGGACATGCCGGAGCGAACCGACTACCCCGCCCTCATCGCCGGCCACACGACTGTGATCAACATGATCAACGCGGGCGAGTCCGGTCCCGCAGTGCTCAACCGCCTGCTCCACGAGGTCGGACCGGCGGTGGGCGCGGCCGGTCTGGTCTTCGTGGAGTTCACCCCGGCCGGCGGACGGGTGATCGCGGCGACCGGCCGCGCCGAGTTCGTGCTCGGCCGACCGCTGCCCGCCACCGACCCGGCCACCGTCTGCCTGCTCGCCGGGCCGCCGGTGCGGGAGGTCCGGGTCGACGCGATCCCGGGCGCGCTCGCCGACGAGGTGGCCGGCCGGGGGCTCAGCCGGATGATCGTGGCGCGTGCCGAGATCGGCGGTCTCACCGTCGGCAGCCTGCACGCGCTCTACCCGCTGGGCGAGCCGCCGGATGCCGCGCAACGCGCCGTGATCGGCTACGTGGCCGCGTGCGTCGCGCACATGTACGGCGACCAGACCGGCCTGCCGGTGCACGGGGACGGCCCGGTGGTGGCGGCGCTCGCCGACGGGCTGGCCGTGGTGGACCGCGACGGGCGGATCCGGCTCTGGAACCCGGCGGCGGTCCAGGTGACCGGCCGTCCGGCGGAGGAGGCGCTGAGCCGCCCGCTGCCGTTCCCGCTGCCGCCGCCGGGCCAGGTGCTCGACCACCGGATGCCGGACGGGCGCTGGCTGCGGATCACCTCCGGCGAGCTGCCCGGCCCGAACGCGCTGCGCGTGGTCACCTTCCGCGACGTCACCGACCAGCAGCGGCGCGACCACGACCGCGATCTCTTCGTGGCGGTGACCAGCCACGAGCTGCGGACCCCGGTCACCGTGATCAAGGGGTACGCGGACACCCTCACCGACCACTGGGACTCGCTGAGCGACGACGACCGCCGGCAGGCCGCGCGGATCATCGGCCAGCGCGCGAACGAGCTGGCCCGCCTGGTCGACAGGCTGCTGACCGCCGCCACCGAGAACCGTCCCGGCGGGGAACCGGCCGCGCCGTTCGACCTGGTCGACGCGCTGCGCGCGGCGGCGACGGACCTGCCGGCCGACATCCGGCACCGGGTCGTGCTCGACCTGCCGGCCGACCTGCCCAAGGCGCTCGGCGACCGGCACAGCCTCGCCACAGTGCTCACCGAGCTGGGCACGAACGCCGGGAAGTACTCACTGCCGGACACCCCGATCGAGGTCACCGCCGAGGCGAACGAGCGGACCGTCTCGTTCCGGGTGGCCGACCGGGGCATCGGCATCCGCCCGGAACACGTGGAGCGGGCCTTCGACCGGTTCTGGCAGGGCGAGTCCGGTGACCGCCGGCGGTATCCGGGCGCGGGACTCGGTCTCTATCTCGTCCGCCAGATCGTTGAACAGCAGAATGGATGGGTATCCCTCCGGCCCAGAGCCGGTGGCGGTACGGTCGCAGAGGTGCGGCTGCCGCGGGGTTGACCCGGCGCTCGCAGACGGGGAAGGAACGACGTGTCGACTGGTCCGCCCGAACGGTCGTGGTGTGTGGTGGTGCCCCACGACCCGACCGGCGCGCGTCTGGCCCGGCACCGGCTCGCCGACGAGCTGACCGGCGTCGTACCCCCGATTCTGCTGGCCGACCTGGTCGCGGTCCTCGCCGAACTGGTCGGCAACGCGGTCCGGCACGCCGACGCGCTGCCCGGCGGCGTGGTCCGAGTGGCCTGGCGGCTGCGGGTCACCGAGGAGGGGCCGAGCATCCAGCTCCGGGTCACCGACGGTGGTTCCGGCGCCGGCCCGTGCATGCGGGCCGCCTCGCCGGACGCCGCCGACGGGCGCGGGCTGCACATCGTCGCCGGGCTCGCCAGCGGCTGGGGCGTGGAGCGCGACGGCCTGGGCCAGAGCGTCTGGGCACGGTTCGATCCGGCCCCGGCGCACCGGCCGGGCCTGGTCGCGGCCGGCTGAACGCACGGGCAGGCGGGTCCTGCCCCCACCCGCGCGGCCCGGCATCTAGGCTGTCTCGCCATGAGCAAGCGTCGGAAGAACCAGCGGGTCGGCGAGAGCACCCCCAAGCGGGAGAAGGTGCGCGACGTCTTCGTGCCCCGGCCGTTCGAGGGCCTGGTCGACGAGCCGGAGTGGATCGCCCTGCGCGAGCTGGTCCCGGCCGCGTCCGCGCCGCTGCGGCTCACCCCGGACCTGATCGAGGAGTACGGCGACCGCCCGGTCACGCTGGCCACCGTGCTGCCGATGGCCGCCCCGGCGATGACCAAGCCGGACGGGCGCGTCTTCGTCGGCCTGCAGCGGCACCAGCAGTCCGGCGACGTCTCCCGGGACCTGGCCGACGCGCTGATCTCCGCGCTGCGCACCGAGCCGGGCGGCCAGGTGAGCGTGCCGCCGCTGCCCGGGCCCGGCCCCCGCCTCCAGGACATCCTGGTGGACGGCCCGCTGGACATCACCATGCACGACGGGTTCGACTTCTGGCTCGACCCGGGCGCCGCCGACGACCCGAACGTGCAGGCGTCCCTGGAGCGGGCCAACTCGGCCATCTACCCGACCGTGAAGCTGGCCGCCGCGCGGGCCGCGTACTGGTGCCAGGTGCCGGAGAAGGCCCACGTGCGGATGGTCCTGCCGGAGGACGAGGACGCCGCGCTGGACGCGCTGTCCCGGCTCGGCGCGGCCGGCGCGCTGACGCTCGGCGACGACACGAAGTTCGCCGGCATGTTCCGGGCGCACGGGCGTCTCGCGCCGGTCTGGGACCTGCCGGAGGACACCCCGGCCGCCGAGTGGGAGGCGCCGCTGGCGGAGTTCGCCAAGCGTTACGCCGAGGCGGTCGCCGAGCAGGCGCCGCTGGACGCGGCCGGCCGCCGGTCGCGGCAGGGGCTGCTCGGCCGCCAGCTGACGCTGCGCTGACGTTCCGGGTCAGGCGGCCCCGCCCTTCTCCCGCACCAGCGGGCAGGACATGCAGCGCGGGCCGCCGCGCCCGGAGCCCAGCTCCGATCCGGCGATCGCGATCACCTCGATGCCGGCCCGTTCCAGTTGCGCGTTGGTCTCCACGTTGCGCTCGTACCCGACGCAGAGCCGGGGCGCGAGCGCGAGCGTGTTGTTGCCGTCGTCCCACTGCTCGCGTTCGGCGGTGACCGGGTCGAGGCCGGTGTCGATCACCCGGAGCTGATCGAGGTCCATCGCGTCGGCGGCGGCGCGCAGGAACGGCGCCGGGCCGTCGACCCGCAGGTCGTCGCCGTCCGCGCCGACGATCACCGTGTACGCGGACAGCTCGTTGGCGATGTTCGGGTACATCAGCACGGCGTCGGTGTCGACCATCGTGCAGACCGTGTCCAGGTGCATGGTGGCGCGCTCCTGCGCGATCGGGACCACCAGGATGGTGTGCGCCAGGCCGGCGGCGAACACCTGCCGGGCCAGCCGCTCCGCGCCGGCCGGGGTGGTGCGTTCGCCGACGCCGACGGCGAGCACCCCCGGGGCGAGCAGCAGCACGTCGCCGCCCTCCAGATGCTCCAGCCGCGGGTGGTAGACGAACTCGGTGCCGACGAACCGGGGGTGGTAGCGGTAGATCGCGTCGGTGAGCGTGGTCTCCCGCCGTCGCGCCGGCATGGCCAGGCTGGTGACACCGACCCGGTCCCCGATCCACACCGACGAGTCGCGGGTGAACAGCAGGTTGGGCAGCGGGTCGATGACGAAGTCGTGCCGGTCCATCAGGGTCCACACGAGACCGCCGGGTCGGTCGCCGCCGATTCGCAGCTCCTCGTGGGCGAGGCCGGCGATCAGCACGTCGGCCAGCCCGGCCGGGTCCAGGTACGCCAGGTGGTCGGCGACCCGGCGCCGCAGGGTGTGGCCGAGCCGGCGGGACCGCAGCACCTGCTCGGTCAACTCGGCCCGGGCGTCCGGCACGGCGAGCGTCTCGGCCAGAAGGTCGGCCAGGTAGAGCACCTCGACCCCGCGGGACCGCAGCGCCGCCGCGAACGCGTCGTGCTCCTCCTGCGCCCGTCCCACCCACGGGATGGCGTCGAACAGCAACGAGTCGTTGTTGCGTGGGGTGAGGCGGGCGAGTTCCGGTCCCGGGCGGTGCAGCAACACCGTCCCGAGCCGGGCGACTTCGCTGTCCACATAGTGGGTCACCCCCGCAGCCTAGGGCAGGCTTGCGCACCATTCGGAAAAGAAGCGTGGATGAATATGGCATTCATCCACACTCACTCCGGCGCCCCGGCTTGCCGAGCCCCCGGGGGCGCAACGTAGGGTAGTGGAGACATAACTTCGAGAGACCTTTTGCCGGAGGTCGCGATGACTGTCTTTCCCGCTCGTCGAGCCGTACCGAGCAGGGCACTGCCGCCCCGCACGGTGCCGCACACCCGGGTCGAGCCCACGTCGGTGCTCGAACCGGCCCGACCGACTCCACTGGAGTGGGCCCGGCGTCGCCGGGCGGAGCGGGGGGCCCGCCGGTTGGAAGCCGCCGGGGCCCGCGCCCTCGGCCAGCTCGACCACCTCGGGCCCGCCTGGCACGTCATCGAGTGGCCCCGGACGGACCCGGCCGACATGCTGCTCGACCGCGTCCGCGACGACCGGGCCGGGTTCCTGGCCATCGGCCCGAGCGGCCTGTTCGCGGTCACCATCGCCGACCACGGCCGCGCGCGCGTGCTCGTCGCCGGTGACGTCGTGCAGATCAACGGCAAGCGCCCGCCGTACGTGGCGGAGGCGCGCCGGGACGCCAAGCGGGCCAGCAAGGCCCTCTCCGACGCGGTCGGCCTGCCGATCCCGGTCACGCCGGTGCTGACGTTCGTCGGCTCCGGCGTGATCAGCGTCTACGGGCTGCCGAAGGACTGCCTCATGGCCACCCACCGGGAGCTGGACCGCCTGCTCGTGGCCGGCGGGAACCGGATCAGCCCGGCCACCGCCGAGAAGCTGTCCCGCGTGGCCCAGGCACCGTCGACGTGGTTCAACGGCACGTACCGTCCAACCGCCGACTACCGGTGGTACGACGAGGGCCGAACGGCCGCTGACAAGCGGGCCGCCCGCCGGTAACGTCTCCGGCGACGCCACGCGGCCCCCGGCTCCGCCCCCGACTGGTTCCGTCGGTCCGCGTCGTCGCCGGCCGCCCGGCAGCCGATGCTCCCGCCGCACCGACCGGCTAGCGTGGACAGACCGTCGGTGTACATAGGAGGCGCGGTGGCCCACGTCGAACTCTCACTCTCGGACGTGTTCGCGCCCCCGGCGGGCTCCACCGAGCAGGAGTCCGACAACTTCGGGCAGTGGTCCGGCATGGTCTCCCGAGCCGCCGAGCCGTGCCTGCTGATCGACGCCGGCACCACGGTCGTGGCGATCTCCTCGTCCGGCTGCGCGCTGCTCTGCCTGGGCGCGCCGGGGGACGTGATCGGCCTGCCGCTGCTGGAGGGCGGCCTGCGCCTGGTGGACTTCACGGCCAGCCCGAGCGAGCTGACCGAGCAGGAGACCGACAAGATCCCGCCGCTGCTCGCGCTGCACTCCGGGCGACTCGCCCGGGGTCTGCTCCGCGTGCAGGGGCCCAACTCCGACGCCGGCCGCACGGTCGACGCGATCTCCACCCCGGTGCTCACCGACGGCGTGGTGGCCGGCTCGCTCACCTTCCTCTCCGCGGTCTGACCGGCACGCTTCCACCCGGGCCCGGCCTCCTCCTACGATGGGCTCGGCCCCCGCCGTACGACGACATCCCTCGATGCCGAGGACGCCCACCGTGCTCCGCACCCCCCACCCCGGTCGCCGGCACCGCCCACTGGCGCTGCTGGCGGTGCTCGCCCTCGCCGCCTGCGGCGCGCCGCCCGAGCTGCGCACGCCGCCCGCCGTCGCCACGCCCGCGCCGGTCCCGTCGACGTCCGCCACGCCCACCCCGAGCGCCACGACGGTGGCACCTGTCACACCGTCCGCGCCCGTGCTCTCCCCGTCCACGCCGGTGACGGCGACGCCGTGCCGGGGCCGGCCGTCCGGCGACCGGATCGTCGCGCTGCTGCGCGGGTCCGCCGGAGTGCTGCCCCGCGACGTCCGGGTCACAGTGGCCACCGGTCCGCTCTGCGCCGAAGGGTGGCAGTACACCGTGCTGGCGGTCGCCGGACACGAGGAGCTGCAGGTCGTCACCCGGGGCGGCAGCGGCACGCCGACGCTGGTGACGGCCGGGACGGACGTGTGCGGCGTCGAGGTGCGGACCCTCGCGCCGCCCGGCATCCGTACCCTGGCCTGCGACGGCACGCCGGGTGCGTAGGCTGGTCGGCATGCCGGGAACACCGCCGACCCGCTTCGTCTACCTGGGCCCCGAGGGCACCTTCGCCGAACAGGCCCTGCGAACGGTGCCCGCCGCCGAACGCGGGGAGCGCACACCGGCGCGCAGCGTCGGCGAGGCGCTCGACGCGGTACGCGCCGGCGACGCGGATGCGGCCCTGGTGCCGCTGGAGAACTCCATCGGCGGCGCCGTCGGCGTGACGCTCGACGAGCTGGCCGAGGGCGACCCGTTGGTGATCACCCGCGAGGTCGTCCTGCCGGTGGAGTTCGTGCTCGCCGCCCGGCCCGGCACCACGCTCGCCGACGTGCGCGGCGTGGCCGCCCACCCGCAGGCGTCCACCCAGTGCCGGGGCTGGCTGCGCGAGCACCTGCCCGACGCCACAGTTGTCGACGTGCTCTCCAACGGCGCCGCGGCGGCCGGCGCGGCGAGCGGCGAGTACGACGCCGCCATCTGCGCCCCGATCGGCGCGACCCGGCACCGGCTGGCGGTCCTCGCCGACAAGATCGCCGACCACCCGGACGCGGTGACCCGCTTCGCGCTGGTGTCCCGCCCCGGGCCGCCTCCGCCGCCGACCGGTGACGATCTCACCTCGCTGGCCGTCTACATCGCGCACGACCGGGTGGGCGCGCTGCTGGCGGTGCTCATGGAACTGGCGGTGCGGGGCGTGAACATGACCCGCATCGAGTCCCGCCCCACCGGTGAGGCGCTCGGCCGGTACGTGTTCTTCCTGGACTGCGCCGGGCACGTCGCCGACGTACGCCTCGGCGAGGCGTTGCAGGGGCTGCGCCGGGTCTGCGCCGACGTGCGGTTCCTGGGGTCGTACCCCCGGCACCGCTGGAACGCGGCGGCGGGTGACCGGTCGGCGGCGGCGTCCACCGGGCCCTCCGACCTCGACTACGCCGACGCGGCGGCCTGGGTGGCCCGGCTGCGGTCCGGCGAGCTGAGCTGACCGGCCCGGGGCGACCACGGCGGGCGCCCCGGGCACCGGAGGGTCACTGCAGCAGGCCGCCGAGCACGCCGCCCTGCTGCTGGGAGCCGCTGCCGGCCACCGGAGGCTCCTCCGAGGGCTGGACGACGACGAAACCCTGACCGGCGAAGCTCATCGTGAACGCCTCACCGGTGCTGCGGCCGAGCAGCGTGCCGAGGCCGAGCTGCTCGGCGCGGTGGTAGCCGGTCTGGAGGTTCGCCGACCAGCAGACCGCCGCCTGCGGGTCCACGTACGTCGGCGCGTCCACGTTGAGCACCACCGGGGTGCCCTTGGTGGTGATGGCGATCCGGCCGTGCCCGGTGAACACGCAGTTGAACAGGCCGGAGGAGGACGCGAAACCGGCGCCGCCGACCATCTTGATGTCGTACTGCAGGGTCGAGTCGAAGGCCAGCACGCTGGAGCCGTTGATGGACAGCGCGTCGCCCGGCTCCAGGTCGATGACGTGCACGTCCTTGGCGAAGTCGGCGAGGAACACGTCGCCGCGCCCGGAGACCTTCATCAGCGGCACGCCCTCACCGGTGAGGCGCTGCTTGATGAACTTGCCGATGCCGCCGGAGCCCAGGGCCTGGAACTGCACCTGGCCCTGGTAGGCGACCATCGAGCCGACGCGGGCCATCGCCTCGCCGTTCAGCTCGATCTTCAGCATCTTGGAGTTCTGCAACCGCATGCCCGGCTGCTGGGACTCCTTCTCAAGGTTCTCCGCGGAGAACAGCGCGCTGCGCATGGGTTTTCCTCCTGGGTCAGAATGTGCCTGACCACGGAGGTTAGGGGACCGGCGCAACCGCCGGAATCAGCCGGGCGGGGACCCGGTCAGCCCCAGCCCAGGGCGTGCAGACGCTCGTCGTCGATGCCGAAATGGTGGGCGATCTCGTGCACCACGGTCACCGCGACCTCCTCGACGACGTCGTCGTCGGTGTCGCAGATCGCCAGGATCGGATTGCGGTAGATCAGGATGCGGTCGGGCAGCACGCCGGAGTAGTCCCAGCCGCGATCGGTGAGCGCGTGCCCCTCGTACAGGCCGAGCAGGTCCTCGCCCGGCGGCGGGTCGTCCTCGACCAGGATGACCACGTTGCTCATGAGCCCGAGCAGCTCCTCGGGCACCTCGTCGAGTGCCTCGCCGACCAGTTCCTCGAACCGGTCCCGGCTCATCTCCACGGCCACGCGGCCCGGTCACTCCCCCAGAATCGGCACGTCACACGGCGAGGGCGGCCCGCAGGACACCCCCGCCGTGCCGTACGTGATGGTCAGGCCAGGCGGGCGTTCAGCGTGATCTGCGCGCCCGGCGACAGCAGCCGGGAGATCGGGCAGTTCTCCTTGGCCGCCTCGGCCAGCTTGGTGAACTCGGCCTGGTCGATGCCCGGAACCTGACCGACGGTCTCCAGGTCGATCCGGGTGACTGTCATGCCGGCGTCGGTCTTGTCGAAGTGCACCTTGGCGGTGGTCTCCACCGCCGTTTCCTGGGCGCCGGCGTCGGCGAGCTGCTTGGACAGCGCCATCGAGAAGCAGCCGGCGTGCGCGGCGCCGATCAGCTCCTCGGGGTTGGTGCCCTCGCCCTCCTCGAAGCGCGACTTGAAGGAGTAGTTGCCGGACAGGCCGCCCTTGCCGGTGCGGACGGTGCCGGACCCCTCGGTGAGGTTGCCCTGCCAGCGAGCGGATGCGGTACGGATAGGCATGGCACGACGCTACGCGAAAGCGGGCCGCGTCGCACCGCACCTGTGGACCACGATCCGGGCCGTCGGGTGTGTGCTGTGCCATGATTCGACGCAGGCCCGCGTACGGGAAGGGTGGCCATGTCACAGGATCTCCCCGTCCCCCGCCAGGAGAAGCGAATCCCCGTGCGGGACGACGACACCACTGTCGTCGAGTGGGGTGACGCCGAGCCGGAGTCCCCCGGCCGGGCCGGACGCTCGCTCGCCGCCCTGGGCCGGGACCGCCGCCTGCCGACAGTGCTCGCCGGGCTCGCCACGGTGGCCGCTGTCGCCTCGCTGATCGGCGAGTGGCTGATCATCACGGTGCCGGCCGAGGCCCGGGACGACGACGCGCCCACCCGGCTGACCAGTGGCATCTCCGAGATCGGCGGGTTCGGGGTGGCGTACCTGGTGGGCCTGCTCGGGCTGTCCGTGGCGCTGGCTCTGGCGCTGCGCGGCGCCCCGGCGGTCCGTCGGCACGCCGCGCTCGCCGGGCTGGGCCTGTCGGCGGGCGTGCTCGGCGTGCTGGTCGCGACCGCCGCCTCCCTCGAGCAGCTGGCCCGGCGCATCCTGTTCTTCGTCGGGGACCAGCGCCTCGACGTGGAGCACGGGCGCGGCCTGGTCACCGCGTTCCTCGCCGTGGCGCTGCTGGCCGCCGCGCTGCACCTGGCCGGCCGGAGCGCCGGGGACATGCCCGCCGACGAGGAACCGGACCACGACCACCCGGACGACCGGCCCGCCTGGCGGGGACGCGCCGCCACGGACGACCTGCCGCCGGCCCCCGCGGACCTGACGGTGCAGCCCACGGTGCCGTTCGCGGACCCCGACCGGTCCCGCTGACGCCGCATACGTCGGCCACCGCGGCTTCGCCTCCGATTCGCCGGAAAGCCGTGGTTGCCGCCCGTTCCGCGAGATACGGTTGCTGCCCGCCGTCCCGTGGTCGCGGCACCGAAGACCTGGTCGGCCGGCGTGACGGCGCGGGCGAAGGAGGAACCATGACCCGCCCGGGACTGCCCAAGCTGATCGCCACCGACCTCGACGGCACGCTCGTCCGCAGCGACGAGACCGTCTCCGCGTACACCCACCGGGTGCTGGACCGGGTGCGGTCCGCCGGGATTCCGGTGGTCGGCGCGACCGGCCGCGGACCGCGCCTGACCGAGCTGACCCGTAACGACATCCGGGCCGCCGACTTCCTGGTGATGGCCGGTGGCGGCCGGGTGGTGGACCAGAGCGACCCCGACGGGCCGCTGGTGCTGCGCGACGAGCGGCTGCCCGGCGAGGTGCTGGCCCGGATCCTCACCGACCTGGAGGCGGCGGTCGGCCCGCTCACCGTGATGGTCGAGGCGTCGGACGAGCACGACGCGCCGCTGTGGGGCGACTACCACCCGAGCTGGCCCTACCCGGACCGGTTCGAGGCGCGCAGCCGGATGGAGTGCCTGTCCTGCGACGTGATCAAGGCGTTCGCGCGTACCGCCGACCACCACGTGGACGAGCTGCTGGCCGCCGGCCGGGCGATCGTGCCGCCGGAGGTGGCCACGCTCACCCAGGCCGGGCTCGGCTTCATCGAGATCTGCCCGCCCCGCACCGACAAGGCCAGCGGCCTGAGCGTGATCGCCGAGCGGCTCGGCGTCGACCCGGCCGACGTGCTGGTCTTCGGCGACCAGCCGAACGACCTGCCGATGTTCGACTGGGCCGGGTGGGCGCGGGTGGCGGTGGCGAACGCCCACCCGGAGGTACGCGCCGCGGCGGACGAGATCACCTTGCGCAACGACGACGACGGGGTGGCCGTCTACCTGGACCGACTACTGTCCCGGTGATGGAAGATCCACCTCGGCTCGTCGCCTCCGACATCGACGGCACGCTGCTGCGCGACGACCGGACGCTCAGCCCGCGTACCGCCGGCGTGCTGGCCCGCATCGCCGCCGCCGGCACGCCGGTGGTCCTGGTCACCGGCCGTCCGATCCGCTGGCTCCAAATGGTGTACGAGCAGCTCGCCGCGCCGCTGCCGGCGATCTGCGCGAACGGCGCGGTGGTGTACGACCCGGTCACCGACCAGGTGCTGCGGGCCGACCCGCTCGCCCCGGAGCTGCTGGCCGAGGTGGCCCGGCGACTACGGGCCGAGGTGCCCGGGGTCAGTCTCGCGGTGGAGATCGTGGACAGCCGGCAGATGCGGCACGAGGCGCACTACCCGCTGCGCTGGGACGCCGACCTCGACGCCATCCGGGCCGTCGAGTCGCCGGAGGAACTGCTGGCCGCACCCGCGGTGAAGCTGCTGGCGCGCGCCGGTGAGCAGGACCCGGACGTCTTCGTGCAGGTGGTGGCGGGCGCGCTGGAGGGGCTGGCCGAGGCGACCCACTCGTCGTACAGCGGGCTGATCGAGATCTCGGCCGCCGGCGTGACGAAGGCGGCCGGCCTGGCCTGGTACGCGGAACGGCTGGGCGTCGGCGAGCGGGACGTGCTGGCCTTCGGCGACATGCCCAACGACGTGCCGATGCTGGCCTGGGCCGGACGCGCGGTGGCGGTCGCCAACGCCCACCCGGCGGTACGGGAGATCGCGCACGAGGTCACCGGGCCGAACACCGAGGACGGCGTGGCGGCGTACCTGGAGAAGGTCTTCGAGCTGGACTGAGTGGCCGGGGCGCGTGACGCGCCCCGGCCGACGGGTCACAGGTACTGGCCGGGCGCGTGGCCCTCGCCGGCGCCGGGCATCCCGGGCATGCCCGGGATCACGCCGCCGGGGCCGCTGGGCAGCGCCTGACGGCCCGATCGCATCTGCTCCAGCTGGACACGGGCGGCCATCTGCTGGGCCACCAGCGCGGCCTGGATGCCGTGGAACAGGCCCTCCAGCCAGCCCACGAGCTGGGCGTGCGCGATCCGCAGCTCGCCCTCGCTCGGCGTCTGCCGCTCGGTGAACGGCAGCGAGAGCCGCTCCAGCTCCTCGCGCAGCTCGGGCGCGAGGCCCTCCTTCAGCTCGACGATCGAGCGCTCGTGGATCTCCCGCATCCGGTTCCGGCTGGCGTCGTCCAGCGGCGCCGCCTTCACCTCCTCCAGCAGCTGCTTGATCATGCTGCCGATCCGCATCACCTTGGCCGGCTGCTCGACCAGGCGGGTCGGGTCCTCGCCCTTGCCCTCCTCGTCGGTCTGCACCGTGCCGACCGGGCGGCCGTCCGGCCCGACCACCACCACGGTGCCGGGGATGCCATCGTTGCCCTGCTCGTCGTCCCGTCCGGAATGCGCTTCGGTCATGGCACCCATCTTTACCCACGCCGACCATGTGCACGCGGCCGGACCGGAGGGAGCTACCGTCGCCGCATGCTCTCCGACCCACGCGAGGTGCTGACCCGCCCGTCTCCGCCGCCGGACGCCACAGTCGCCTACGGCGACCACCCGGACCAGCTCGCCGACCTGCGCCGGCCCGCCGGCGACGGGCCGGCCCGGCCGCTCGTGGTCGTGGTGCACGGCGGTTTCTGGCGGGCCGAGTACGACAGGGCCCACACCGGCCCGATGGCGGCGGCGCTGGCCGCGCTCGGCCACCCGGTCGCGCAGATCGAGTACCGCCGGACCGGCCAGCCCGGCGGCGGCTGGCCGCACACCCTCACCGACGTCCGCACCGGGGTCGCCGCCCTGCCCGGTCTGGCCGCCGCCGCGCTACCCGGCCGGGTGGCGCCCGTACCGCCGATCCTGATCGGCCATTCCGCGGGCGGGCACCTGGCCCTGTACGTGGCCGCGCGCGCCCCGGAGACGGTCGCCGGGGTGGTCGCGCTGGCCCCGGTGGCCGACCTCGCGCAGGCGTACCGGCTGGACCTGGACGGCGGGGCGGTGGCCGCGCTGCTCGGCGGCTCCCCGGAGGACGTGCCGGACCGGTACGCGGACGCGGATCCGTCGAATTTCGTACCCATGCGAACACGGACCGTAGTCGTGCATGGCGAGCAGGATCTTCAGGTTCCCACCTCGATCAGCCGATCCTGGGTGGCCGCCGACCGGGCTGCCGGCGGCACTTCCACCTTGATTGAGCTGCCTGAATGCGAGCATTTCGGGCTGATCGACCCGGAGGCGGCCGCCTGGCCCCGGGTGACACAGGCGTTGCGGTCGCTTCACGATGATCTTCCGGGCATTGACGCAGCGTCGCCGACCAGGTAGAACGCCGAAGGGGTGTGCACCATGGCCACCCCGTCGGGAAGGAAATCGGTGGCACAGATGAACCGCAGGCGGGCTCTGCAACTGCTGGCCGCGCTGGGCACCACCGGACTGGCGGCGGGTTGCGGCTCCGGGGAGGACGACACCGGGGAGCAGGCCGGATCCGGCAGCCCGATCAAGATCGGGCTGATCGTGCCCGGCAGCGGGGCGAACAAGGCCATCGGCGACGAGATCACCAACGGCTTCCAGCTCTACCTCCGCCTGCGCGGCCAGCAGATCGCCGGCCATCCGGTCACGCTGGTGCCGGCCGAGGAGGGCTCCACCGCCGCCAGCGGCAAGGCCGCCGTGGAGCGGCTGATCAAGGAGGGCGTGCTCGCGCTCACCGGCGTGGTCAGCCCCACCGTGATGACCGGCATCAAGGACTCGGTCGAGCAGGCCCGGGTGCCGCTGATCGGCTCCAACGCCTCCCCCTCGACGCTGCAGGGCGTCGTCTACATCTGGCGCACGTCGTACGTGCTGACCGAGCCGGGCGAGGCGCTCGGGGAGTACCTGCGCCAGAAGCTCGACGCGTCGAGCCGTATCGCCATCTTCGGCACCCGCGGCCAGGGCAGCCAGGACGTCGTCGAAGGGCTGCGGCGCGCGTACGAGCGGGGTCGCCGGCTCACCGAGGACCCGATCTACACCGACGACTCCGACAACCCCTCGCGGAATCTCTACGCCGGGCCGATCCGCAAGGCGCTGGAGCGGAAGCCGGACGCGGTCTTCTGCCACTACTCGGGCGCCCAGGCCGTCCAGTTCGTCAAGCAGCTCTACGCCCTGGGCTACCGGGGGCCGATCTACGCCCCCGGGTTC
Source organism: Micromonospora sp. NBRC 110037 (assembly GCF_001652995.1). Lineage (NCBI taxonomy): Bacteria > Bacillati > Actinomycetota > Actinomycetes > Micromonosporales > Micromonosporaceae > Micromonospora > Micromonospora sp. NBRC 110037. The sequence goes on along the minus strand of NZ_BBVA01000008.1, from coordinate 291,821 downwards.
CTCACCGAGGGCACCGCGCTGGACCAGCTCGACGACGGTGAGAAGGGCCGCGACCGCAAGCTGATCGAGGCGAACGGCATCGAGACCGCGCTCAACTACTCGGCCGATCTCAACAACACCGCGAACCGGATCTTCGCCTCGGCGTACCGGAAGACGTTCAACTCCGCGCCGACCACGTACGCGATGGCCTCCTACGACGCCGCGCTGGTGCTGGACAAGGCGATCCGGCTGGCCGGGGCGAACCCGTCCCCGCAGCAGGTCAACCTGGCGCTGGGCAAGGTCGGCCAGGTGGACAGCCCGCGCGGCCCCTGGCAGTTCAACCAGACCCGTACCCCGCAGCAGAAGTGGTACCTGCGCCGGGTGCAGACCGACGGCCGACTGCTGTCCAACATCGTGATCAACGAGCTGGCCACGCTCGGCTGACCGGCCCCCGTACGCGACGAAGGGCGGTCTCCCCACCGGGAGGCCGCCCTTCGCGCCGAGGCGTGGCTCAGTGCCGCAGTTCGGCGATGCAGCACTTCACGCTGCCACCGCCCTTCTTCAGCTCGGACAGCTCCACCGGGACCGGGTGGTAGCCGGCCGCCTTCAACTTGCCGGCCAGCCGCGTCGCCTCGTTGTTCAGCACCACGTTGAGCCCGTCGCTGACCAGGTTCAGGCCGAACGCCAGCGCGTCCTCGTCGTCGGCGACGATCGCGTCCGGGAACAGCTGGGCCAGCACCTTCTGGCTGGCGGCGGAGAAGGCGCCCGGGTAGTAGACGATGTTCTCGTCGTCGATCGAGGCGAGCGCCACGTCCAGGTGGTAGAAGCGCGGGTCGATCAGGCGCAGCGAGACCACCGGGCGGCCGAGCGCCTCCTGCGCCTCGGCGTGCGCGGCCGGTTCGGTCCGGAAGCCGTGCCCGGCGAGGATCAGGCCGCCGTGGGCCTCCGGCAGGTACGCGAAGTCGCCCTCGCCCTCGTTGGTCTCGTTCGGGGCGATGAACCGCCAGCCCTGCTCCTCGTAGAACGCCCGGTGCGCGGCGGCCTCGGCGGTCCGCTGCTCGTGCTTGAACCGGGCCCCGTAGACGGTGCCGTCGACCACGAACGCGCCGTTCGCCGCGTAGACCATGTCCGGCAGCCCCGCCTCGGGCGTGAGCAGGTGCACGTCGTGGCCGAGCCCGACGAGCGTCTCCCGCAGCCGGTCCCACTGCTTGACCGCCAGGTCGGCGTCGACCGCCGTGGTCACGTCCATCCACGGGTTGATCGCGTACTCGACCGTGAAGTGCTCGGGCGAGCACATGAGATATGTCCGCTTTCGCGAGACTCGCTGCTGGTTCACGGTCACCAAGAGTAGGTACGGTACAACTTTGGTAACAGCCACAAGCATTGCTTCCCGGGAGCAGAACGTTGCAGATAGACGCGGTAGACCAGCGAATCATTGCGTTGCTCGTGGCTGACGCCCGCGCCTCGTACGCGGACATCGGCACCCGGGTGTCACTCTCCGCCCCCGCCGTCAAGCGACGGGTCGACCGACTCCGGTCCGCCGGGGTGATCCGGGGATTCACCGCCGTCGTCGACCCGGCCGCTGTCGGCTGGACCACCGAGGCGTTCGTCGAGCTGTTCTGCGCCGGCCGGACCACCCCGGCACAGATCGGCGCCGCCGCCCGACGGCACCCCGAAGTGGTCGGCGCGTACACCGTCTCCGGCGAGGCCGACGCGCTCGTGCACCTGCGCGCCGCGGACATCTCGCACCTGGAGGAGGCGCTGGAGCGGCTGCGCGCCGAATCGTTCGTCACCTCGTCCCGCAGCACCATCGTGCTCTCCCGGCTGGTCGAGTCCCCCGGCGTCGGACCGTCCACGCCTTGACCTCAACCTCGCTTCATGTCGTGCACTGGTGACCGGCTCGAAGCGAGGGGGCGGTATGCGTGCGGTGTGGCTGCGGGAGTTCGGCGGACCGGAGGTGCTCGTGCCCGGGACGGCACCCGATCCGGCACCCGGACCGGGCCAGGTGCTCGTCGACGTGGCACACGCGAACATCACGTTCGTCGAGACGATGTTCCGGGCCACCGGCTTCGGGCCGTTCGACGCCGAACTGCCACTGATCCCCGGCAACGGCGTCGGCGGGACGATCACCGAACTCGGACCCGGCGTCGATCCGGCGCTCGCCGGGCGCGTCGTGGTCACCGCCACCGGCGGCACCGGCGGGTACGCCGAGCGCGTCGTGGTCGACCGGAGCGCCCCTGTCCCCGTACCCCCGGGGTTGGCCCTGGACGCGGCGGTGGCGCTGATGGCCGACGGCCGGACCGCCCTGATGCTGGCCCGGGCGGCCGGGCTGCGGCGCGGCGACCGGGTCCTGGTGGAGGCGGCGGCCGGCGGCGTCGGGTCGCTGCTCACGCAGTTGGCGGCGGCGTCCGGGGCGACAGTGGTGGCCGCCGCCGGCGGCCCGGCGAAGGTGGCCGGGCTCCGCGCGGCCGGCCTCGACCTGGCAGTCGACTACCGGCAGCCCGGCTGGACCGGCCGGGTCCGGGACGCCGTCGGCGCGGTCGACGTGGTGTTCGACGGCGTGGGCGGACCGCTCGCCCGGGAGGCGTTCGACCTGCTCGACCCGGGCGGGCGGATGCTCAGCTTCGGGCTCGCCGGCGGCGCCTGGGCGGACATCCCGGCCGAGGCGGCCACCGCACGCGGCGTCACGCTGCTGAGCCCACGGCCCGGCCCGGACGAACTGCGCGCCCTCACCGAGGCGGCGCTCGCCGAGGGCACCGCCGGCCGGCTGCGACCGCAGATCGGGCAGCGCTTCCCGCTGGACCGGGCCGCCGACGCGCACGCCGCGATCGAGGCCCGGCAGACCGTCGGCAAGACCCTGCTCGACGTGCGCTGACCCGGCTCAGAGGTACATGCCGGTGCGGTGCTCCTCGGCCCGCGCCGGCTTGTCCCCCTCGCCGAAGAAGCGCTTGCCGCCGAACTCGCCGTGCAGACGGTCGTCCAGCTCGTCCGCGAGACCGGTCATCACCTGCACCGCGAGCATCAGGTGGGTGGGCTGGAAGTTGCGGCCGAACACCGGAATCGAGGCCCACACCGTGTCGTCGGCGCAGTAGAGCCGCCCGATCGGCATCCGGTTGGTCAACTCGGACAGCTTCACGTACAGGCGCTCGGTCGGCTCGACCTCGGTCAGCACCGGCGAGAAGACGTCCACGAGCGGCGGGTTGTCGCGCACCCGGACGAACACCATCGCCGAGCCGGCCCGGATGTTGATGTCACCGTCGGAGTCGACCTGAAGCTGGTCGGACGCGGACTTCAGCATGGTCGACACGACGGTGCGGACCCGCTCCTCCAGGGCCAGCACGTCGTTCTCGCCGGACTGCGCGGCCGCCGCCGCGGCCAACGCCTCGTCCAGGTCGGCCTCGACGTCGCGGTCCGGGCCGAACTCGCTGCGGGCCGTACCGAGCGGCTCCACCGGCAACGGCTCACCCTCGGTGTCGTGCACCAGGTAGACGAGGAAGGCGGGATGCGGGGCGCCGTAGACGTCACGCAGCGTCCGGGACAGCACGGCGGCCAGCCGGGTCGCCTCGTCGGTGCCGCAGTCCAGCCCGAACTGCTCACCGGAACCCGGCACCACGCCCGGCGGCGACCAGCCGAGCGCCACCATGTCGGCCACCGCCGCCCGGTCCAACCGGTAGCCCTGGGGCAGCGTGGCGTTGCCGACCGCCCGGGCCGAGAGGCGACCCTCCTCGCCCGCGTCCACGCTCACCGAGTAGACGGCGTCCCCGGTGCCGGAGGCGGTCGGATCGAGTGTCACCTCCAGGTGACCACCGGCGGGCAGTGCGCGTAGCCGCTCGGCGAGCGCCCGCGCGAACTCACGCCAGGCCTCGGTGACCTTGGCCCGCAGATCGGCGGTGGTCGGCTCGTCGAGCAGGATCGACTCGTGATGCTCCGGCGCGCTGCCGGTGGCGTGGTGTTCCGGCGCGCTGCCGGCGGCGTGATGCTCCGGCGCGCTGCCGGCAGGCTTGTCGACCGGCGCCGAGGGGTGGTCTGCCGTCATGATCGCCTCCGTCCGTCCCCGCCACCCTACCCACGCGCGGCGGCCACCGAATCACGCGCAAGGCGCTATTCCGCGGGCGTGGACCCACCCAGATCCACCGGCCACGAGCCGGCCAGCGCGCTGAGCCGCTCGGCCGCCGCCGCCGGGTCCGCCCCGCGCCCCACCGCCACCCCCAACAGGTACGCGGTGACCGGCGCCCCCGGCCGGACCACCTGATGCGCCACGTCCCGGGCCACGTCCAGCACTGTCGGCACCGGCACCCCGGCCGGGTCCAGGTCCAGCTCGGCGCAGACCGCCGTGACCCAGTCGTCCAGCACCGTCATCTCGACCACTCCTCCGCCCGGCGTACGTCCTCGTCAGTGTCGCAGTCGAACCAGGGCGGAGGACCCGAGCCGGACCACGACACCTCGCGTACGGCGACACCGGTCAGCAGTCCGCGTACCGGCGCCCCGTCGAGGGTGCCGCCCCGCGTCGCGGCGAGCCGGTCGAGGGCGGCCCGCAGGGCCGGTAACCGCCACACCGCGCAGAGCTGCTGGCGGCGGCCGTCGCCGTCCACGTAACAGGCGAGGGCGACGGTCAGTCCGCGCGGGGGGAGCGCTGATGCCCGCTCGGTAGCGCGGTCGAGTTCCCGATCAGCGGCCGGTTCGCGTTCCCGCTCGGCGGCCCGATCGTGTTCCCGCTCGGCGGCCAGGTCGCGTTCCCGTTCGGCGGCCGGGGTGTCGAGCGCGCGCCGCAGCTCGGTCACGGCGGCGGCGGTGAGCAGCGGGAGATCGGCGGCGAGCAGGGCGACTGTTGTCGTACCCGGGTCGAGCAGCGCCAGCCCGGCCGCAATGGCGGCCACCGGCCCGCCACCGGGTGGCTCCTCACGTGTCGTCCGGACGCCGCCGGGCACCGGACCGGACGGGCCGACCACGATCCGCTGGTCCGCGTCGGCCACCGCGGCCAGTACCCGGTGCAGCATCGGCCGGCCGCCGACCGGACGGGCCGGTTTGTCGACGCCGCCCATCCGCCGGGCCGCGCCACCGGCAAGGACCACCGCCGCGTACCCCGTCACCGCCTCACCCTATCCACGGCCACGACCGTCGAATCCCGGCTCGGGCACGAGGCCCGGGCCCGTGCCCGGCTTCGCTGGCGGTTTTCCGACGTTGATCAACTCCATCTCGCCGAAGTGGCGGCATCCGGGGCCCTCCGATACCGCCACTTCGGCGATCTGGTGTCGATCATGATCGGCTGGGCCGGCGGGGCACGTGAACGAGTGGGGCGGGGTGCGGGCAGTGGAGGGGCCGGGGAGGATGGCGGGATGGGACGGGCGACAGACCGGCGGAGCGTGCTGCGGATCGACCTCGACGCGACGGGCGAGGGCCGGGGCCGGATCCGCCGCCAGGACACCCTGGCCGCGGAGGAGCCACTGGAGATCCGCGTGGGCGCGGCCGGGCCGGGTCGGCGTCGACCGCTCGCGGTGACTATGCGTACGCCCGGCGACGATCTGGACCTGGCGATCGGCTTCCTGCTCACCGAAGGACTGATCCGGTCGGCCGAGGACGTGCACACCGCACAGCTCTGCGCCGGCGCGGAGACCCCGAACACCTACAACGTGGTCGACGTGGCGCTCACCCCCGGTGTTCCGGAGCCGGTCACCGATCCGTCGCGCAACTTCTACACCACCAGTTCGTGCGGCGTGTGCGGCAAGGCCAGCATCGAGTCGGTGCGTACCCGTTCGCGGTTCGCCGTGCGGGACGACCCGCTGGTGGTCACCGCCGAACTGCTGGCCGCGCTGCCGGACCGGCTGCGGGCCGCGCAGCGCGCCTTCGACCGCACCGGCGGCCTGCACGCGGCCGGCCTCTTCACCGCCGACGGGGAGATGGTGGTGCTGCGGGAGGACGTCGGGCGGCACAACGCGGTGGACAAGGTGATCGGCTGGGCCGCCCGGGAGGGGCGGTTGCCGCTGGCCGGGCACGTGCTGCTGGTCTCCGGGCGGGCCAGTTTCGAACTCACCCAGAAGGCGTGGATGGCGGGCGTGCCGCTGCTCGCCGCGGTGTCCGCGCCCAGCACGCTCGCCGTCGAGCTGGCCGAGGAGGCCGGGATGACGCTTGTCGGCTTCCTGCGCGGGCCGACCATGAACGTCTACACCGGGGCGGCCCGGATCGGCGGCTGACGGCTCAGCGCCGTGGACGGCGACGGCGACGGCGCAGCACCGGGCCTCCGTCGGAACCGGGCCAGCCGTCCAGCTCGGACGGGGCCACCCCGCGCCGAAGCGCCTCGTCGAGCAGCAGCGCGAGCGAATAGCCGGGGTGGGCGGACAGCACCCGTTCCAGGGCGACAGCCGCCAGCGCCCCGTGTCCGGAGCGCCAGGCGGAGAACGCGAGCAGGCAGCCCGGCGCGGCGATCAGGTCCGGCTCGGCACGCCGCGTCACGTCGGTCCAGAGGCTGATGTCGGCGTCCCGGCCGTCGGTCCGGGACCAGGCGTGATCGCGTACCGGGATGTGGGTGAGCAGGACGGTCAGCCAGGCCACCTCGTCGTCGTCGAGCCGCTCGCCACGCCGCTGCCTGCGGAACGCGGCCCGCACCGCCGCCGTGCCCGCGCTCCGCACCGCGCGTGGTGAATCCTCCGGACCTCCACCGTCGGCCCGCACATCACCGTCCCCCGGCACGGAACTGCCGGCCTCCGGGCCCCGGCCGGACTGCGCGGGCGTCCCGCCGGTGAGCGCGGCCAGGCGCAGACGGGCCCGGCCGGTGGCCCGGCGCATGGCGAGGCGTACCGGCCCGTCGAGCGGGGACACCTGCGCGGCCAGCGCGGCCCGGTCGGGCAGGGCGACCTGGCCGGCGAACACGGCGGCGGCGCTGACCTGGCTGGCGGCCGGGTCGTACGGGGTGCCCTCGGGCGGGCAGCAGGACGGCTCGGCGCACAGGTACGACCACCAGCGGCCGTCGGTGACCCGCAGGGCGTCGAGCACGACCAGGCCGGCAGCGGTCAGCGCGTCGCCGATCGCGTCCACGGCACCGGTCACCCGGGCGGCCGGACCGTAGCCGACGACTGTGGCGGCGTCGGCGTCCTGCCGGGCCACCACGTGTGCCAGGTGCCGGGCCGCCGGGCCGGGGTCGGCGCCGGGCGCGGGCAGGTCACCCCGGGCGGCGAAGACGACGCGCCGGCCGCGTACCGCGACCACCACGACGCTGTCGGCCGGGTGGAAGCCGAGCAGGTAGGGCACGGCCGTGACCATGTCGGCGGGCGTGCGGACGGAGAGGCGGGGTTGCTCGGTGGAGTTCATGCCGGGAGCGTGGGCGGTGGAGTGCCACCGCGTCCGCCCCTGTGGACGACACGCGGTCCGTCCACAGATACGGAGCGTATCGGTCCAGGTCAGCGGCGATCCGTGGCGTCGCTTGCCCCACGGTTGTCCGGGGTACCCGCTACCTTGCGCTCATGGACCTGGCGTACCTGCGGGCACACCCGGAGCACCTGCCGACCTTCCTGACCCACCAGCGGATCCGGGAGACCCCGGTCTCCGGCGGCGACATCTGCGCCGCTTCCCGGCTCACGCTGGACGACGGGCACTCGGTGTTCGCCAAGACGTGGCCGGAGCGGGCGACGCGTCCACTGCCGGAGGGCTTCTTCGCCACCGAGGCGGCCGGGCTGCGCTGGCTGCGCGAGGCGGGTTCGGTGCCGGTGCCGGAGGTGATCGTGGCGTTGCCCGATCTGCTCGCGCTCGACTGGGTGGAGCCGGGCGAGCCGACGCCGGAGGCCGCGGAGGCGTTCGGGCGTGACCTGGCCGGGCTGCACCGGGCCGGCGCGCCCGCGTTCGGCGCGGACTGGGCCGGGTTCATCGGTGCGCTGCCGCAGGACAACACACCCGATCCCGGTCCCTGGCCGGACTGGTTCGCCCGGCGCCGCCTCCTGCCCTACCTACGCAGTTCGGTCGACGGCGGCGCGCTCGACGGTTCCGGGGCGGCGCTGGTCGAGCAGGTCGTCGCCCGGATCGGCGAGTTCGGCGGTGACGAGCCGCCGGCCCGGGTGCACGGCGATCTCTGGCCCGGCAACCTGCTCTGGGGCGCCGACGACCGGGTCTGGCTGGTCGACCCGGCCGCGCACGGCGGGCACCGCGAGACCGACCTGGCGCAGCTCGCCCTCTTCGGCGGCCCGCCTCACCTGGACCGCGTCCTGGCCGCCTACCGGGAGGCATGGCCGCTGGCCGACGGCTGGCGGGAACGGGTGCCGCTGCATCAGCTGCACCTGCTGCTCGTGCACACCGCGATCTTCGGCGCGGCGTACGCGGACGCGGTGGCCGCCACCGCCCGGGCCGCCCTCCGGGGCCTCGACCGCGCTACGGTCGACGGATGAGCGCCCCCCGGACGACGACCGACGGCGTCCTCGCCGACCGGTACGGCCGCGTCGCCCGGGACCTGCGGGTCTCGCTGACCGACAAGTGCAACCTGCGCTGCACCTACTGCATGCCGGCCGAGGGCCTGCCCTGGCTCTCCGGTCCGCAGCTGCTCACCGACGACGAGATCGTCCGGCTGGTGGGTGTCGCGGTGACCCGGCTCGGCATCACCGAGGTGCGCTTCACCGGCGGTGAGCCGCTCATCCGGCCCGGCCTGCCCGGCATCGTGGCGGCGGTCGCCGCGCTCACGCCCCGGCCGCGCATCTCGCTGACCACGAACGGCATCGGCCTGGCCCGCATGGCGTCGGCGCTGCGCGACGCCGGGCTGGACCGCGTCAACGTCTCGCTCGACACGCTGGACCGCGACCGGTTCACCGCGCTGACCCGCCGCGACCGGCTCGCCGACGTGCTCGCCGGGCTGGCCGGGGCCGCCGAAGCCGGGCTGACCCCGGTGAAGGTCAACTCGGTGCTCATGCGGGGCACGAACGACGACGAGGCGCCCGCGCTGCTCCGGTTCGCGCTCGCGCACGGCTACGAGCTGCGGTTCATCGAGCAGATGCCGCTCGACGCGCAGCACGGCTGGGACCGCTCGACCATGGTCACCGCCGACGAGATCCTGGCTTCCCTGAAGGCCGCGTTCGCGTTGACGCCGGACCCTTCCGAGCGGGGCGCGGCACCGGCCGAGACGTGGCTGGTGGACGGCGGGCCGGCCCGGGTCGGGGTGATCGCCAGCGTGACCCGGCCGTTCTGCGGCGACTGCGACCGCACCCGGCTCACCGCCGACGGCCAGGTGCGCAACTGCCTGTTCGCCACCGAGGAGTCGGACCTGCGCGGCGCGTTGCGCGACGGCGCGGACGACGAGGAGCTGGCCCGGCGCTGGCGCGCCGCGATGTGGGCCAAGCGGGCCGGTCACGGCATCGACGATCCGACGTTCCTCCAGCCCGCGCGTTCGATGTCCGCGATCGGAGGCTGAGGGTGGAGCTGACCGTCCGCTACTTCGCCGGCGCCCGAGCGGCGGCCGGACTCTCCGAGGAGACCGCATCCGCCGGCCGGTCCCTGGACGAACTCCTCGATGACCTGGCCGCCCGCCACGGCGAACGCCTCGCGGTGGTGCTGAAGGCGGCGAGTTTCCTGGTCGACGGCGTGGCCTGTCATGATCGACGGGCGCTGTTGCCGGCCGGGGTGACGGTGGACGTGCTGCCGCCCTTCGCGGGCGGCTGAGGGGGGCACACGTGCTGGCCATGGCGACATTCCTGGGCTTCGTCGTGCTCGTGATCGGCCTGATCCACTTCTACCTGTGGAAGCGGCTGGTCCGGGACACCACGCGCCCGGGGCGGTGGCGCCGGGTCGGCGGGGTGGCGATCGCGGCGCTGGCGGTGCTCGTACCGGTGACTCTGGCGGGCACCCGCAACGGCTGGTACTGGCTGGCCTGGCCCGGCTACCTCTGGGTCGCGCTCATGTTCTACCTGCTGGTGATCCTGCTGGTGCTCGAAGTGCCGACCGCAGTGGCCCGGCTGGTGCTGCGCCGCCGCGCCCGCTCGGTGGTCGCCACCGGCCCGGAGCCCGAGCCCGTACTCGTGGGCGCGGCGACGGCGGAGGGTGCGACGCCACCGCCGGTCGACAGCGCCGGCGCGCCGCCGGCCGGCGCCCTCGCGCCGGACCACGACCCCTCCCGGCGGCTGCTGCTCGCGCGCGGGGCGGCGATCTTCGCCGGGCTCACCGCCGCCGGCGTCACCGGGTACGGCGTCCGCACCGCCATCGGTCCGCCGCAGCTCGACAGGGTGCAGATCCCGCTGGCCAAGCTGCCCCGGAGCATGGACGGGCTGCGCATCGCCACCGTCTCCGACATCCACCTCGGGCCGCTGCGCGGCCGGGCGCACACCGAGCGGATCGTCGCGATGATCAACCGGATGGACGCCGACCTGGTCGCCGTGGTCGGTGACCTGGTCGACGGCACGGTGGCCGAGCTGGGGGAGGCCGCCGAACCGCTGCGTGACCTGCGGTCCCGGTACGGCAGCTTCTTCGTCACCGGCAACCACGAGTACTACTCCGGCGTGGAGGAGTGGGTCCGCGAAGTGGACCGGCTCGGCCTGCGCGTGCTGCAGAACGAGCGGCAGGAGATCCAGGCCCGGGGCGGCGTGCTGGACCTGGCCGGGGTGAACGACGTGAGCGCCGCCGGCACCGGCGTGGCCGCGCCCGCCGACTACGCCGCCGCGCTCGGCGACCGTGACCCGAGCCGGCCGGTCGTGCTGCTGGCGCACCAGCCGGTGGCCGCGCAGGAGGCGGCGAAGTTCGGCGTCGACCTCCAGCTCTCCGGGCACACGCACGGCGGCCAGATGGTGCCGTTCAACCTGGCGGTGAAGCTCGAACAGCCGGTGGTCTCCGGTCTCGGCGAGATCGACGGCACGAAGGTCTACGTCACGAACGGCGCCGGTTTCTGGGGTCCGCCGGTGCGGGTGGGCGCGCCTCCCCAGGTGACGCTCGTGGAGCTGCGCGCCCCATAGCGCGCACCCGCCGCCGAGTCCAGCACCGCATTGCTCAGGTCACCCGTTCGCGTGGCGGCGGGCGGGCGGGGGATCGGACGTGACAGGATGCGGCGTGCCTCCGTTCAGCGCCGCACCCTCCGGTGGCCTCCCGCCGTACGTGGCGGACCTGCACATCCACTCGAAGTACTCCCGTGCGTGCAGCCGCGACCTGACCCTGCCGAACCTGGCCTGGTGGGCCCGGCGCAAGGGCATCGGCGTGCTCGGCACCGGCGACTTCACCCATCCCGCCTGGTACGACCACCTGCGCGAGACGCTGCACCCGGCCGAGCCGGGCCTGTACCGCCTCGCGCCCGAGGCGGAGCGGGACGTCGCCCGGCGGCTGCCGCCCCGGCTCGCCAGTGAGGCGGAGGCGGACCCGGTCCGGTTCATGCTGAGCGTGGAGATCTCCACGATCTACAAGCGCGACGACCGCACCCGGAAGGTGCACCACCTGATCTACCTGCCGGACCTGGACGCGGTGGCCCGGTTCAACACCGCGCTGGGCCGGATCGGCAACCTCGGCTCGGACGGGCGGCCGATCCTCGGGCTGGACTCCCGCGACCTGCTGGAGATCACGCTGGAGGCGAGTCCGGACGGCTATCTGGTGCCGGCACACATCTGGACGCCGTGGTTCTCCGCGCTCGGCTCGAAGTCGGGCTTCGACGCGATCGCCGACTGCTACGCGGATCTGGCCGAGCACATCTTCGCGGTGGAGACCGGCCTGTCGTCCGACCCGGAGATGAACTGGCGGGTCGGCAGCCTGGACCGCTATCAGCTGGTGTCCAACTCGGACGCGCACTCACCGCCGGCTCTGGCCCGGGAGGCCACGGTCCTCACCGCCGACCGTGACTACTTCGCGATCCGCGAGGCGCTGCGCACCGGGGACGGGCTCGCCGGAACTGTCGAGTTCTTCCCGGAGGAGGGCAAGTACCACGCCGACGGGCACCGGTTGTGCGGGGTGAACTGGTCGCCGCAGCGGACCCGTGAGGCGGGCGGACGCTGCCCGGAGTGCGGCAAGCCGCTCACCGTGGGCGTACTCAGCCGGGTGGAGGAGCTGGCGGACCGGCCGGAGGGGCACCGTCCGGCGCACGCGCGCGAGGTGACCCACCTGGTGCCGCTGGCCGAGATCCTGGGCGAGCTGAACCGGGTCGGCGCGCGGTCGAAGAAGGTCGAGGGCAAGCTCAACGAGCTGGTCGCCGCGCTCGGCCCGGAGCTGGAGATCCTGACCCGTACCCCGGTGGAGGAGATCGGCCGGGTCGGCGGCGAGCTGCTCGCGGAGGGCATCGGCCGGCTGCGCCGCGGCGACGTGCGCCGGGTGCCGGGCTACGACGGGGAGTACGGCGTGATCACGCTGTTCGACCCGGCGGAACTGGGCGGTCCGGGCGCCGGGGCGGGGCAGGAGACGCTGTTCGACGTACCGGTGCCCGCGCAGCGGCGGCCCGCGGAGCCGGCGCCGAAGCCGAAGGCCAAGCGCCCGGCGGCGGTCCGGCCGGAGCCGAAGCGGACGCCGCCGCCCGCGCCTCCGATCGCGACGCCGCCGTCACCGCACGAGCCGTTCGAGCCGATGCTCGCCGGGATGGAGGAGGTCGGCACCGGCCTGCTGGACCGGCTGGACGCGATGCAGCGGGTGGCCGCGTCCGCGCCCGGTGGTCCGCTGCTGATCGTGGCCGGTCCGGGCACCGGGAAGACCCGCACGCTCACCCACCGGATCGCGTACCTGTGCGCGGAGTTGAACGTCTTCCCCGATCAGTGCCTGGCGATCACGTTCACCCGGCGGGCGGCCGAGGAGCTGCGGCACCGGCTGGACGGGCTGCTCGGCCCGGTCGCCGAGGACGTCACCGTGGGTACGTTCCACTCGCTGGGCCTGACCGTGCTGCGGGAGAACGCGGCGGCGGCGGGGCTGCCGGCGGACTTCCGGATCGCCGACGACGCGGACCGGGCGGCGGCGCGCGCGGAGGCCGGTGACGACGACGAGCGGTACGCGGCGTTGCTGCGCAAGCGGGACCTGGTCGACCTGGACGAGCTGCTGACGCTGCCGGTGTCGCTGCTCAAGGGGGACCGGAAGCTGGTCCGCGAGTACCGCGAGCGGTGGAAGTGGATCTTCGTCGACGAGTACCAGGACGTCGACGCGGTGCAGTACGACCTGCTGCGGCTGCTCAGCCCGCCGGACGGGAACCTCTGCGCGATCGGTGACCCGGACCAGGCGATCTACTCGTTCCGGGGTGCCGACGTGGGCTACTTCCTGCGCTTCTCGCAGGACTTCACCGACGCGCGGCTGGTCCGGCTGAACCGCAACTACCGCTCCTCGGCGCCGATCCTGGCCGCCGCGGTGCAGGCCATCGCGCCGTCGTCGCTGGTGCGGGGCCGTCGCCTCGACCCGGCCCGGCTCGACCCGGAGGCGCCTCTGGTCGGCCGGTACGCGGCGGCTTCGCCGTACGACGAGGCCGACTTCGTGGTCCGTACCGTGGACGAGCTGGTCGGTGGCCTGTCCCACCGCTCGCTGGACTCGGGGCGGATCGACGGGCGGACCACGTCGCTGTCCTTCTCCGACATCGCGGTGCTGTACCGCACGGACGCGCAGGCCGCGCCGGTCGTGGACGCGCTGGCCCGGGCGAACATCCCGGTGCAGAAGCGCTCGCACGACCGGCTGCGGGACCGTCCCGGCGTGCCGGCCATCGCCCGCGAGCTGCGCCACGCCGGTCTGGACGGTTCGCTCCCCGCCCGGGTACGCCAGGCCGGGCAGATCCTGGCCGAGCGCTTCGCGGTGCCGACGCTCGACGGCTCCGGCGCGGTACGCCCCGAGGACGTCCGCACGGCGGTGGACCTGCTCACCCCGCTGGCCCGGCGCTGCGACGACGACCTGGAACTGTTCCTCAACCAGCTCGCCACCGGCGCGGAGGTGGACGCGCTGGACCCGCGCGCCGAGGCGGTCACGCTGCTGACGCTGCACGCCGCGAAGGGCCTGGAGTTCCCGGTGGTGTTCCTGGTCGGGGCCGAGGACGGGCTGCTGCCGCTGCGCTGGCCCGGAAGCGAGCCGGACGACGACGCGGTGGCCGAGGAGCGGCGGCTGTTCTTCGTCGGGCTGACCCGGGCGCAGGACCGGCTCTACGTCAGCCACGCGGGCCGCCGTGCCCGGCACGGCGCGGAACGCGACACCCGCCCGTCGCCGTTCCTCGACGTGATCGACCCGGCGTTGTTCGAGCGCCTGGACGCGACCGAGCCCCGCCGCCCGAAGGACCACCAGCTCCGGCTGATCTGACCGGGCACGCCTCAGCTGAGGACGGCGGCGAGCCACGCGCCGCCGAGCAGCGCCGGGCCGAACGGCACCGGCGTGTCCCGGCGTACCCGGCCGGCGGCGAGCAGGACGAGCACCGCGACTCCGGCGAGCACGTGCGGCAGGAGCAGCCCGAGGCGCAGCGCCGGCCAGCCGAGCCAGCCCAGCGGCAACCCGAGCGCGGCGGCGAGCTTCACGTCGCCGAAGCCGAGCCGGGCGCGGGGCAGCAGCGCCAGCAGCGCGTACCCGAGGAAGGAGAGCGCGGCCCCGGCCGCCGCGACGGCCAGGCGGCGCGGTTCGCCGGTCGCCGCCGTGGCAGCGGTGAGGCCGAGCCCGCCGCCGAGCGCGACCACGCCGACGAGCGGGTCGGGCAGCCGCAGCGCTGTCACGTCGGTGACCGCGAGCGCCAGCCCGACGGCGGCGACCAGCAGCAGCGCGGGCAGCGCCGGGTCGGCGGCCCGGGTGGCGGCGAGCCCGCCGAACGCCACGGCGCCGGCCAGCGCGAACGCGCCCCGGCGCGGAGCGTCGCCGGCGGGAACTGTGACGAACGACCGACCGACCGGTACGGCCACCCACCCGGCCGACGCGCCCAGCAGCGCGGCCCCTGTCACCAGCAGCGCCGACACGGGCGGGACGCTACCGCCCGGCGGGTTCCCCGGCTGCCCCGTCGACGGCTGGTGGCGGGGACCGGCGGGGCCGCTCGGTGCTCACCACCACCGCCACGCCGACCACGATGATCGCACCGCCCAGCAGCACCTGCGAGGTGATCGGCTCGGCGACGAACAGCGCGCCGAGCGCCACCGCGACCACCGGGTTCACGTACGCGTACGTGGAGACCAGGGAGATCGGCGCGTGCGCGAGCAGCCAGACGTACGCGGTGAAGGCGACGAGCGAACCGGCCACCATCAGGTACGCCAGCGCCGCCCAGGACCGCCCGGTCACCTCGGCGAAGCTGAAGCCGCGCAGCTCGCCGCGGGCGACGCCGACGAGCGCGAGCACCGCCGCGCCGGCCAGCATCTCGTAGACGGTGGCCACGAACGGGTCGGCGGGCATCCGGATCCGCCCGGACAGGTACGAGCCGACCGACCAGCTGGTGGCGGCCGCGACCACAGTGAGCGCGCCGGCCACCGGCACGCCGTCCACGCCGTCGCGGGGCAGCACCAGCACGACGAGGCCGGCGAACCCGAGCGCCACCCCGAGGAACGTCCACGGCCGGGGCCGGTCCCCGCCCACGGTCCGCAGCACCACCACCAGCAGCGGCACGGTGGCCACCAGCAGCGCGGCCACGCCCGAGGGAACCGCGGTGCCGGCCGGACCCGACTCGGCGAGCACCACCAGTCCGTTTCCGCCGGCGAGCAGCAGCACGCCGATCAGCGCGGCGGAGCCGACGCGGCGCACGGGCACCCGCAGCGCGCCGGGCCCGCGCCGCAGGCGCAGCACCACGGCGAGCACCACGGCCGCGCCGGCGAACCGCATCGCCGCGGAGATGAGCGGCGGCAGGGACTCGACGGCGACCCGGATGCCCAGGTACGTCGAGCCCCAGAGCAGGTAGACCAGCACGAGTGCGGTCCAGATCAGGGCGGTGCGTGTCGGCGGCGTCGCGGAATCGACAGCGTTCGTCGCACTCGTGGGGCGTGAGCTCATCGAGGGTCCACGCTACGGTGACCACGGCGTCGGCGTCCCCAGTTGGTGGCCGGCCTCTCAGCACTGGCGTACGCAGGAGGCGTTCATGTCGAACTTCGGTCCACCGGGCGGCGGCTCCCCCGGCCCCTGGGGACGGCCCGACGACGGCTACGCCCCGCAGCCCGATCCCCGCTACGCCGCGCAGCCCGATCCGCGTCACGACCCGCAGTACGGCCCGCCGGGCGCGCAACCGTACGGCCCGCCGGCTGATCAGTACGGGCCGCCGGCCCAGCAGTACGGGCCCGCCGACCGGTACGGCCCGCCGGCCGATCAGTACGGCCCGCCGACGCAGCGCTACGAGCCGGCGCCGGCGTGGTCCCCCGGCCCGCCGCGGCAGGGTCACCCGGCCGACCCCTACGCCGGGCCGCAGTACGGCGGCGGGGAGCCGCAGTACGCCGAGCCGACGCCGCCGAAGCGCGGCAAGGGCCCGCTGCTGGTGGTGGTGGTCGTGCTGGCGGTGCTGCTGCTCGGCGGCGCCGGGGCGTACTGGATGCTCGGCCGGGACGAGGAGAGCCCGACCGCCGGGACGACGGCGGCCACCGCGCCGGCCGCTGATCCGACCGAGGCGGCGCCGAGCGATCCGGCGGAGGCCACGCCGACCGCGCCCGCGCCGGCCTCCTCGACCGATCCGCGTTTCGTGAAGGCGGGCCAGTGCGTCGCCAACGAGGGTGGCGGCGGTCAGCCGAAGCTGGTGATCGCCGACTGCGCCCCGAAGACGTACGAGGTGCTGCGGCGCATCGACGGCGCGACGAGCGGCAAGAAGGACGCGGAGGCGAAGTGCGGGAAGGTCGACGGGTACACCGACTGGTACTTCTTCGACAGCGAGCTGGACACGCTCGACTTCGTGCTCTGCCTGAAGCGCCGCTGACGCGCCACTGACGCCCCGGCCCGTCGGTAACCAAAACTAGGGCTGTCTAGCATTCACGCTAGACAGCCCTAGTTTTATGTCGAGACCGACACGCGGTAGCTGCATCTACGCACGTCTAGCCTGGCCGCTAGAGAAGCCGATACTGTGCGATTCGTGGATCCGGTCCGCAACCCGTACGCGCCGGGCGCCGGCCAGCGCCCGCCCGAACTCGCCGGGCGGGGGCGGGAACTGGACGTGTTCGACGTGGTGCTGGAACGCATCGCGCGTGGCCGGCCCGAACGCAGCCTGATGCTCACCGGGCTGCGCGGCGTCGGCAAGACCGTCCTGCTCAACACGCTGCGGTCCGAGGCGATCAACCACCTCTGGGGCACCGGCAAGATCGAGGCGCGGCCGGACCAGTCGCTGCGCCGCCCGATCGCCGCCGCGCTGCACATGGCGGTCCGCGAACTCGCGCCCCGGCACCGCGCCCCGGACCGGATCGACGCCTTCCTCGGCGTACTCAAGGCGTTCGCGCAACGCTCCGCCCCCACCGGGCGCGGCGGCGCGGCGCCCAAGCTGCGCGACCGCTGGCAGCCCGGCATCGACGTGCCCGCGAGCAGCGGACGCGCCGACTCCGGCGACATCGAGATCGACCTGGTCGAACTGCTCAGCGACGCGGCGACGGTCGCCACCGACGTCGGCACCGGCATCGCGATCTTCATCGACGAGATGCAGGACGTCGGCGCCGAGGACGTCTCCGCGCTCTGCGCCGCCTGCCACGAGCTGTCCCAGCTCGGCGCGCCTCTCATCGTGGTGGGCGCGGGACTGCCGCACCTGCCCGCGGTGCTCAGCGCCGCCAAGTCCTACTCCGAGCGGCTCTACCGCTACCAGCGCATCGACCGGCTCGACCGGATCGCCGCCGACCAGGCGCTCTGCGCGCCGGCCGAGCGGGAGGAGGTCGAGTACGAGCAGAAGGCCCTCGACCTGCTCTACGAGAAGTCCGGCGGCTACCCCTACTTCGTCCAGGCGTACGGCAAGGCCACCTGGGACCACGCGCCCCGCTCGCCGATCACCGCGGCGGACGTCCGGGTCGCCGCGCCCGAGGCGGAGGCGGAACTGGCGGTGGGGTTCTTCGGCTCCCGGTTCGAGCGGGCCACCCCGGCCGAACGCGAGTACATGCGCGCCATGGCGACGCTGGCGCTGGTGGACGGCGAGGAGGGCAGCCGCGACGACATGGACGCCGCGGTGCCGACCGCCGAGATCGCCCGCGCGCTCGGCCGCAAGCCGGCCAGCCTCTCCCCGGCCCGCGACGCGCTGATCAAGAAGGGGCTGATCTACTCCGGCGAGCGGGGGACCGTGGCGTTCACCGTCCCGCACTTCGGCCGCTACCTGCGCACCCAGCCCGCGTGACGGCCGCGACCGCTCAGACCCGCGACCACGGTGGTGGGAAGACCACCTCGCCGGACGGCGGTGGCGGTTCCTCGCTCGCCGACGGCGGCAGCACCAGCGCCTGCCACGGCTCGCCCAGCCCGGACCACGGGCTGGTCAGGCCCAGCCGGTCCGCCGGGCCGAACCCGAACCGCCGGTAGTACGCCGGGTCGCCCAGCACCACCACCAGCCGTTCGCCCAGCTCGGTCGCGGCGTCGAGCGCCGCCTGCACCGCCGCCGTGCCGTGACCGAGCCGCTGCCGGTGCCGTGCCACAGCCACCGGGCCCAGCGCCAGCGCCGGCCACACGCGGCCGTCGTCGGTGCGTACGCCGACGCGCGTGAGCAGCGCGTACGCCACCACCTCGCCGCCGTACTCGGCGACCATGGCCAGCTCGGGAATCCACGCCGGGCTGTGCCGCAGCTCCTCGACCAGGCCGACCTCCGGCGGGGTGGCCACGTCGGGCCGGGCGAAGGCGGCGGCCAGCACCCGGGCCACCGCCGGCTCGTCGGCGGGGCCCTCCGGGCGTAGTCGCAGCGTCGTCACCCGCGCGACCTTACCGAACGCGACCGGTCCATCCGCGACGGTCGCTGAAATCGATACCGTCCGGACGTCCACGTCGGCCGATACCTTTCGTGTGTTGCGGGGATGACGACGCCCCCGACGGGGTAAGACTGAGCCATGAAGCCCGTGCGCTCCCTCGCCCGAGTCATGTTGAGCGGCATCTTCGTGGTCAGCGGCGCCCGCAACCTGCGCAACCCGGAACGCCTGGTGCAGGCCGCGGAGCCGGTCACCGGGAAGGTCGCCCCGCTGATCCGCAACGTGCACCCGCGCATCCCCACCGACACCGTGTCGCTCATCCGGGCCAACGCCGCCACCCAGCTCGTCGGCGGTCTGATGCTGGCCACCGGCCGGTTCACCCGTCCGGCCGCGCTGGTGCTCGCCGGCTCCCTGATCCCGACCACCGCCGCCGGTCACGCCTTCTGGAACAACGACGACCCGGCGGCGCGCAACAACAACCAGGTCCACTTCCTGAAGAACCTCGGCCTGCTCGGTGGCCTCCTCCTCGCCGCCGCCGACACCGAGGGCAAGCCGGGGCTGCGCTGGCGCGCCGGCCACCGGATCGACCACTCGCGCCGGTCGGTCACGCGCGCGGTCCGCACCGCCCGCCGCGATGCGAAGATCGCCGTACGCTCCGCGGCGGCCGCCCGCCGAATCCCTGGTTGACACCCCTTTCGTACGGCCACCACCCCCCGCAAGGCCACCAATCACCTGAACCGTCCGAGACCCGTTAACGCGGTGGAAATGTCGCAAACACGTGTGGGATCGGACACGGTCGCGTAACGCGGGAGGCAGCAACGTGAGGCGCCGTTCTAGGCTCCGTTCTGGACCTGGACGGGTACGACGACCTTGGTACGGGGGTGGCCACGCCATGCCGACGTCAGTCGGTAGACGGACCAACCGCCTCGCCCCGACCTCCCGCGTCGACCGCCGGACCGTCGTGCGCCTCGGGATCGTGGCCGCCGTATCGTACGCCGCGTGGCTGGCCATCGGCGCCTTCGGACGGCCGTACAACTTCTTCGACATGAAGATCTACCACGGCGCGGTGGTGTGGTGGGCCAGCGGAAACGAGCTGTACGACTTCGTCGCGCCGTCGACGACACTGGGCTTCACCTATCCACCGTTCGCCGGTGTGGTCATGCTCCCGATGTCCTGGCTGCCCGTCGACGGCGCCGGCTTCGTCAACGCCCTGGCCAGCATCGCCGCGCTCGCGGTCGTCCTGGCGGCGCTGCTGCGCCCCATCGTGGACCGGCTCGGCTGGCCGCTCTGGTTCACCGTCGGCATCGCCACCCCGCTCGCGGTGGCCATCGAGCCGTCCCGGGAGACGCTCGGCTACGGCCAGGTCAACCTGCTGCTGTTCGCGCTCGTCATGGCCGACATGGTGGGCCTGCGCTGGCGCGCCAAGCGGGGCACCCACCACGAGACCGCCGACTCGCCGCTGGCCCGCTTCGTCTACAGCGGCGCGTGGGCGGGCGTCGGCATCGGGCTCGCCACCGCCGTCAAGCTCACCCCGGCGTTGTTCGTCGCGTACCTGATGCTGACCCGGCAGTGGCGGGCCGCGCTCACCGCCGTCGGCACCACGATCGGCGTGACCATCGCGACGTTCGGCCTGGTCGGTGAGGAGTCCCGCGCGTACTTCACGAGCGTGCTGTGGCAGACCGAGCGGGTCGGCGCGGCGGACATGACCGCCAACCAGTCGCTCGCCGGGCTGCTGGCGCGGCTCTACGACTCGATCGAGACGCCCGGCCTGCTCTGGCTCGCCTTCTCGGTGCTGCTCCTGGCGCTGGGCCTGTCCCGCGCGATCAGCGCCCGCGCCGACGGCGACGAGCTGACCGCGTTCACACTCGTCGGGCTCACCGCCAACGTGATCAGCCCGATCTCCTGGTCGCACCACCTGATCTGGGTCATCCCGGCGATCATCGTGCTGGCCGACGCCGCGGTACGCCGCCGCGACGCCAGCCGTGGCCTGCCCCTGCGCGGCAGCGGCCCCTCGGCCAACGGTGTGCCGGCGCTGCGCCCGCCGATCTGGTACCCGACGTTGACCGGGCTCCGCCACGGCGTCGGCGCGCTCGGGCTCTACCTGCTGTTCCTGATCTCACCGATCTGGCCGTACGAGCACCAACTCCCCGAGGTGTCCCACTACCAGGACGGCCTGTTCGGCGCGCTGATGGAGAACTCCCTGGCCATCGCGCTGATCGTGCTGGTGGCGGCGCTGCCGTGGCGTCCGGGAGCCGAGCCCGCGTTCTACCACGACCGGTTCAGCCGCGCGGCCGCGCTCGCCGGCCGACGCTGAGCACTCAGGGGCAGTTCACCCATTCCTCGGTGCCGTCGTCGAAGACCTGCCGCTTCCAGATCGGCAGCCGCGCCTTCACCTCGTCGACCAGCCGCGCGCACGCGGCGAACGCGGCCGCCCGGTGGGCGGTGCTGACCGCCGCCGCCAGCGCCACGTCGCCGATCTCCAGCGGGCCGATCCGGTGCGACACCGCGACCGCGTACACCGCCGGGTCGGCGGCGATCTCGGCCGCCACCTCACGCAGCACCGCCTCGGCGGTGGGGTGGCCCTCGTACTCCAGCCGGGTGACCCCCCGCCCGTGGTCGTGGTCGCGGACCACGCCCTGGAAGGAGACCACCGCGCCGGCCCGGCGGTCGGCGACCGCCGCCTCGTGCGCGGCCAGGTCGAGCGGCCGGTCGGTCACCGCGCCGAGCACCACGCCTGCCTGCACCGTCACGACGTCTCCCGTCGGCTCGTTCGTCGCGCTCACCCGGCACGCTCCCCGGGGGTCAGCGGCAGCGGCACCAGCGGCACCCGGTCGCCGGCCGCGCCGCTGGCGCCGGGCCGGATCACCGCGAAACCATCCGCGCCCGCGAGACCGCGCAGCATCGCCGACCCGACGTGCCGCACCGGGTACGCCGTGCCGGCGACCCGGTCCCAGCGGGCCAGCGCCAGATGGGTGTAGTCGCCGCGCCCCGGAATCGGCTCGGCCAGCGTCACGTGCGGCAGCACCGGCATCGGCCTGCCGGTGAGACCGGCGAGCAGCGGCGCGACGAGCGACACGAGCGCCACCACCGCGGACTGCGGGTTGCCCGGCAGGCCGGCCACGAACCGCACCCGCCCGTCGTCGCCCACCAGCCGGGCGAGCAGCATCGGGAAGCCCGGGCGCACCGCCACCGTGTTGACCACGTAGTCGGCGCCGAGCGCCTCCAGCGTCGGGTGCAGGTGGTCGACCGGCCCGTGCATGGTGCCGCCGGTGGTGCAGACCAGGTCGGCGTTGGCGAGCGCGCCACGCACCGCCGCCACGTGCGCGGGCAGCGTGTCGGCAACCGGGCCGACCACGTCGGCCGTACGCACCTGGCAGCCGTAACGGCGCAGCCAGGCGGGCACCGACGGGCCGAGCGCGTCGCGGACCCGCCCCGCGCCGGGCGGACCCGAGGTGAGCAGTTCGTCGCCGAAGACCAGCAGCGCGGCCCGGGGTGGGCGGCGGACCCGCAACGTGTCGTGCCCGCAGGAGGCGGCCAGGCCGAGCACCGCCGGATCCACCGGCGTGCCGGCGGGCAACAGCTCCTCCCCGAGGTACGCCTCCTCGCCCGGTTCCCGCCACTCCGGCGCCGGGCGGGGCGTGCCGGTCACCAGGCCGTCCGCCGTGCGGGCCGACTCCTCGATCCGCAGGATCGCCGTCGTGCCCTCGGGAACCATCGCGCCGGTGGCGATCTCGACGGTGCTGCCGTCGGTCTCCAGCGGCGCGGCGGTGTGCCCGGCGAGCACCCGGCCCACCACCCGCCACGGCCCCGGGCCCCGCACCGCCCAGCCGTCCACGCTGGAGGTGGGGAACGCCGGCAGGTCGGTACGCGTCGTCAACGGCTCGGCGAGGGTGTGCCCGTCGGCCTCGGCCAGCGGGCGGGCGACGGCGGGGAGCGCGGCGGACAGGCCCACCGCGTACACCCGGGAGCGGGCCTCCTCCCACCCGGCCGGTGGTGGCGTGCCCGCCTCGGCCGCGGCGGCTTCGGTTTCCGTGCTCATCCGGCGAGCCTAGCGCCGGGGCACGTGGCCCGCGGGTTCAGTGGTCGCCGCCGCGAAGCTGGTCGACCGCGTGCCGCAGGATCGGCCCGAGCACCGCAAGGCCGTCGCGGGCGCCGCCCCGCGAGCCGGGCAGGTTGACCACGAGCGTCCGGCCGGTCACCCCGGCCAGCCCGCGGGACAGCGCCGCGGTCGGCACGGTGTCGCGGCTGTACGCGCGGATCGCCTCGGCGATGCCGGGGATCTCGTAGTCGAGCAGCGCACGGGTCACCTCGGGCGTGCGATCGGTCGGGGTGATGCCCGTGCCGCCGCTGGTCAGCACCACGTCCACACGTTCCTCGCGGGCGGCGAGCAGCGCCTCACCGACCGGATCGCCGTCCGGCACCACCACCGGCGGGTCGACCTCGCAGCCCAGCTCCCGCAGGCCGGTCACGAGCAGCGGGCCGCTGGTGTCCTCGTACACGCCGGCCGCGGCCCGGTTGGAGGCCACGATCACCCGGGCCCGGATCACGGCCGGTCCTCCGGCCGGACCCATTCGCCGGTCTTGCCGCCCTCCTTGCGGAGCACCCGGACGGCCTCCACCGAGGCGGCCGGGTCGACCGCCTTCACCATGTCGATGAGAGCGAGGCCGGCGACCGCCACCGCGGTCAGCGCCTCCATCTCGACGCCCGTCCGGTCGGCGGTCTTCGCGGTGGCGGTGATCTCGACCGTGTCGGCGGTCAGGTCGAGGTCGACGGTGACGCCGTGCAGCGCGATCGGGTGGCAGAGCGGGATCAGGTCGGGCGTGCGCTTGGCGCCCATGATGCCGGCGAGCCGGCCGACGGCCAGCGCGTCGCCCTTGGGCAGGCCTTCGCGCCGCAGCAGCTCGACCACCTCGGCGGTGGTGCGGAGCCGGCCGGCGGCGACCGCGAGCCGGCCCGAGACCGGCTTGGCGGAGACGTCGACCATCCGGGCCGCGCCGGCCGGGTCGACGTGGGTGAGCTGCGCGGGTTCGGTCACGGCCCGACCCTATCCGCCGGGTACGACGACGCGCGTGCTCCCGGCCGTCGGCGGGGAGGAGCGCCGTGTCGGGTGCAGATCCACGACGCCCCTCCCTCACCTACCCACCGCCGATTCGCTGGGGGGAACTGGCGGTGGGGGCCTTCGCTCGGCCTGGCCCGCCCTGGCGGTGAGCCCTCCCCGTGGCCGATGGCGGGACGCTAACGAACGCTGCGATAAGAAATCGATAAGGCGGGTCAGGTCGGTGGTGACGGCATCGCGGCGAGCTGCCGCCGCAACTCGTGACGCTCCGGGGCGCCCATCCGTTCGAAGATCGCCAGGGCCCGTTGCCGGTACCGTCGCGCCTCGACCGGCTGCTCGTCCACCAGGTGCTCCGCCAAACCGCTGAGGGCGCGGGCCTGCTCGTACGGGTGGGCGATCCGGGTGGCGATGGCGAGGGCTTCCTCGAGCACGGCGGCGGCCTCCCCGCCTCGACCGACGGCTCGCAGGGTGACGGCCAGCTCGTTGCGCGCCTCGGCTTGGACCTGCTGCTCACCGGAAGCGGCGGCGGCCTCGATGGCGGCTTCATGATGCCGCAACGCCTCCTCGTAGCGGCCGAGCTGGCGGTAGGTCCCGGCGAGGTCGCTGATCGTCTCGGCGCGGGCGAAGCCGCTGCCGGTGCGGTCCCGGAGCGCCAGCGAGGCGCGTAGCAGGCGCTCGGCCTGCGCGTTCTGCCCGAGCCGGTACCTGACGCCTCCCAGGTGCCCCAGCGCGTTCGACATGTGGAACGGGTCCTGCCTGGTGCGCGCGACGAAGAGGTGGAGCCGGTGAACGGCCATCGACTCGTCGTACCGGCCGAGGCAGCGGAGCGTGAGGCCGAGGTTGGGCAGAACGGGAAGGGTGTCCAGCACGTTGCTGCGCAGAGTCAGGCGGTTGATCTCCAGCGACTGCTGAAGTCGACCGGTGAGCCAGTACACCACGCCGAGGTTGAACCGCGCCCGCTGCGCGCCCGCTGCGTCCCCGAGCCCGGTGAGGATCGAGACGACCTCGTGCAGGTGGGTGGAGGCGTCCTGGAAAGCGCCGGTACGCACACAGGCCGACGCGAGGTAGTTGTGCATGAGAGCCACGGCGTGCCGATCTCCGCACCGTCGGGCCGCTGCCAGACCCGCGGAGTGGGTGACCGAGATGTCGTCGAAGTAGCCCCGGGTGTAGAAGAAGCGCCAGCTGGCGCGCGCGAGCCGCCAGGCCATCGGTTCATGGCCCTCCTCAGCCGCCTGGCGGGCGAAGGCGATCAGATTCAGGCGCTGGTCCTCCAGCCAGTCCAGATCGCCGTGCTCGCGTCCGACGAGCAGGTCCGCGCGGCGCGGCTCCCCGAGCCGCAGGTGCAGCGCGAGTACGCCGCTGTCCTCGGTCTGCGCCGAGGCCCGCACCACCGAGTGCAGCAGGTGATCCAGCAGGTTCTGTACCGCCGCGTGGCGCGCCGGCCGCTCGTCCTCCTCCCGGGCCAACTCGGCGGCGTACCGCCTCATCAGATCGTGCAGGCGGTACCGGCCCGCCGCGGTCTCCTGCACGAGGTTGCGGTCCACCAGTTCGTCGAGGACGTCCGCCGCCTCCCGCCAGGGCAGATCGTTTAGGGCGGCGACCATGGCGGTGTCGAGGTGACCGCCGGTGACCAGCCCGAAGGATCGGAAGGTTCTCCTGCACGCCTCGTCGAGCGGCTCGTACGACTCGGCGAACGCCTCGATCACGCTCCGCGCCTCGGTCCGGAGACCGGGAAGGATCATCGATCTGTCGTTCAACCTGTCGACGAGATCGGAGATCCGCCAGTCCGGCCGGTGAGCGAGGCGGGTGCCGGCCAGCCTGACCGCGAGGGGCAGACAGCCGCAGATGCCGACCAGGCGGCGTGCGGCCTCCCGTTCGGCTGTCACCCGTCCGTCCCCGACAAGTGTCGTGAGCAGTTGCAGCGCCTCGGGCTCGGAGAGAACGGCGAGGGACACCGGCGGCCGTTCGGTGAGCGCCAGCAGGCGACGCCGGCTGGTGACGAGCACCACCGCCGCCCCGGAGGTGGGCAGCAGCGGTTCGACCTGCCGGCTGTCGGCGGCGTTGTCGAGCACCACCATCGCGGCCCTCGTGGCGAGTTCTCGCCGCCACATTTCCAATCGATCGGGCAGCTCCATCGGTATCCGGCCGGCCGGCACACCCATTTGGCGAAGAAGGATGTCAAGCGCTGCGGTAGGCGTCATCCGCGTGTCCTCGGTGTGCCCGCGCAGGTCGACGAAGAGCTGCCCGTCGGGGAAGCGTTCGGCCAACCGCGAGGCCACGTGCAGGGCGAGAGTCGTCTTGCCGCAGCCCGCCATGCCGTCGATCAGGCGGATCGTCGGGACTCCGCCGGACCGCTCGCGCACGTCGTGCAACAAGCGATCGACAATTTCCTTCCGGCCGACGAAATCCGGCACCGTGCGCGGCAGCCAGTCATGCGTACGGGATCTTTTCCGAATTGTTTCCGCCTCGGTGACGGAGTTCGGGACCCGCCGACGGGCGAGGGCGGCCGCGACCCGCAACTGCTCCATCTCCTCGCTGGGCGGCACGCCCAGTTCGCCGGTGAGGGCCTCGCGCGCGGCGCGGTAGACGGCCAGCGCGCCACCCGCGTCACCGGCCGCGGTGAGGGCACGCATCAGGAGACACTGCGCGCGCTCCCACAGAGGCTGACGCGAGACCTCCTCACGCAGCAGCGACGCCGCCGATTCCGGGCGCCCCAGGATGAGATGCGCCTCCGCCAGCGACTCCAGGGCTGCCCGGCGTTCCTGGCTCGCGGCCTCTCGCCGGGCGGTCAGCACCGGCCCCAGCGTCAGCCCGGCGAGCAGTGGGGCCGCCGCGGCGCCCACATCCTCCAGCAACGGGACCGCCTGCGCCGGCGCTCCCGCCCGCATCAGTTCCCGAGCGTGGCGCCAGCGCGCGGTCAGCCGGTACAGGTCGATGAGGCTCTCGTCGGCGAGGAGTCGGTAGCCACCGGGCTCACGGACGATCCTGAGCCTGTCATCCGCGTACGAGTCGAGGCTGCGACGCAGGTTGCCGGCGTAGGTCCGGACATTGGCGATCGCGGAGCGAGGCGGATCGTCGGGCCACAACTCGTCCACCAGGTCGTGCATGGGGACCAACTGATTGGCCCGCACGACCAGCAGCGCCAGAACCAGCTGCTGTTTGGGGGTTCCAAGCGAAAGGCCCGCGGCGCCGATCCGCACCGCCAGACCACCGACCACTTGGATTTCCATGCTGCTGTTCCGGCCCCAGTCGGCTCTTGTCCACGGGCACACGGGAGCGTAATCGATTAGTCACAAACCCGTTGCCCCGGCAGCGGTCTCGCACACCGACACCACTCTCGTCCGACCCGGCGGTGAAAGCCGCCCAAAGCACGGTTGTAATGTTCCGCCGCCACGACGACGCTACAGGCGACGTAAGGCTCCTCAGGCCATTCCCATGGCGCTGAGCGACTACGCGGGTACATGAAGGAGACGATCGGCTCCGCTCCGCATACACCCCGTGGACACAACGTCATTTACTCCGCAATAGTTACTTATATTGCGCATACCGACATTAATGCTTCCTTATCGCCCTACCTACGCTCTAACCTGCTCTTCCAAGACAGGGGGCGCCACGAAGCGCCAAGAGAGATATGCGAGGAGGGTCGTGACAATGCGCAGCACCGAATGGAACTGACGAACCTTTTGGTCATCAAGCAACCACGACCCGTTTCGATATCCGAGGAGGCGGCAAAATGCGTAGCACCGAATGGAACTGAGAGTTCTCATATTTCCGGCGAAGGGGTAGGCTGCCGCTCATCGCATTCCGACGGTGAGCGGCGGGTGATGCCGGTTGAGCCGAACAGCGGACGGCCGACAAGCCGTCGAGCCCATGCTGCGCGTGATCGTGTCCGTCTTGAGCGTGTGCGCGACGTTCGTCGCGCTCGCCGCACTGATCGCCGTCTGGACAGAGCCACCGGACTCCGTACGTGACCTCGTCACCGTCACGGCCCTGGTGGTGACGGTCGCCCTGGCCACAGTCATCAAGACGCCGGTGCGAATCCGGTCGACCACAGTGGCCTTCGCCTGGGTCGAGACTGCGATCGTCGTCGGTCTCGCCGTCGCGCCGGCCTCCTGGCTGATCCTGGCAACCGGCATCGGCGTAGCCTGCGGCTCGGTCACGCGACTCGCGCCCATCAAGACCGCATTCGGCGTCGCGAAGCACACGTTGGTTGCCGGGGGCAGCGCTCTCGTCATCCTGCTGCTCGGCAACGCGTGGCCGCCCCGCGAGCCGCTCCAGATCGTCCTGCTGCTCGGAGTCGTCTACCTCGTCGCGGCCGTGCTCGACGACCTACTCGCGATTCCGGTCATCGCGCTCGCGTCCGGCACGCCCATCGTGCGGCAGTTCCGCACCGACCTCGACCTGCGGGTGGCCGGCTTCGCGGTCCGCTTCCTGGTGGCCGCCTGCACCGTACTCATCCTGCGGGCCGATCCCCGGCTGCTGCTCGCCGTGCCGGCACTGGTGCTCAGCCTCCACCTGGCCTATTCCACGCGGATCCGCACCCGCACCGAGCAGCAGGCGTGGCAACGACTCGCCCGCGCCACCGACGCGCTCAACGTGGTCGACCTCGACCAGGTGCTGACCACCGCAGTCACCGAAGCCAGCGAACTCTTCTCCGCCGACGAGATCGAGATCGAACTGCGCGACGGCGGACGCACCGTCCGCGGCAACGCCGCAGGCATCGCGTACGACGGAACGTCGCCCCAGCCCAGCGACATCGACGGCCGGGTCATGCCGGTCGCGCTGGAAGGCCACAACCGCACCGACGACCTCGGCGTGCTGCGGCTACGGTTCGCCGGTCCGGTCGAACTCTCCGAGCGCGAGCAGTACACACTGCGTACCTTCGCCTCCGCCCTGTGCACCGCGGTCCGCAACGCCCAGGCGTACGCCGAACTCGCCCGCATCGCCGAGGACCACGCCTACGCCGCCACCCACGACGCCCTCACCGACCTGTCCAACCGGCGCCACCTGCTGGACGAGGGCCGCGCCCAGCTCACCACCCGGCACGCCGACGGCGTCACCGCGCTGGTGCTGATCGACCTCAACCACTTCAAGGAAGTGAACGACACCCTCGGCCACGGCGCCGGTGACCAGGTGCTGATCCAGGTCGCCGAGCGGCTGCGCGACGCCGCCCGCCCCGACGACCTGGTCGCCCGGCTCGGCGGGGACGAGTTCGCCGTGCTGCTGCGCGGCCTGCCCGCCCCGGCCGTCGCCTCCCACCGCGCCGAGGCCCTGCTCAACGCCCTGCACGACCCGCTAGACGTGGACGGCATGCGGATCAGCGTGGAAGCCAGCGGCGGCATCGCGGTCGCCCCCGCCACCGGCGGGATGCCCGAGCTGCTTCGCCGCGCCGACGTGGCCATGTACCAGGCCAAACGCGCCGGCCAACGACTCGCCACCTACGCCCCCGCCCGCGACACCGCAGACCTCAGCCGGCTCACCCTCGGCGGGGAACTGCCCCGCGCCGTCGCCGACCACGAGTTCACAGTCAACTTCCAGCCCATCGTCGACCTCGCCGGCGGCGAGGTGATCGGCGCGGAGGCCCTCGCCCGCTGGCACCACCCCACCCACGGGCTCATCGACCCACTGCGCTTCCTCGAAGCGGTGGAACGCTCCGGCCTGCTGCCCGCGTTCGCCGAGGCGATCCTCGACCAGGCGCTCATCGCCGCCGGCTCCTGGCGCGACGCCGGCTTCGACCTGCCCGTCTCGGTCAACGTGTCACCCCGCAGCCTGCTCGACGCCCGCTTCCCCGGCGCGGTCCTGGCCCGGCTGCGCGCCCACGACCTCCCGCCGGACCGGCTCGTGCTGGAACTCACCGAGACGCTCACGCTCAGCCAGCTCGACGTCGTCGACCGCGTCCTCAGCCGCCTGCGCGACTCCGGCGTCCGCCTGGCGCTCGACGACTTCGGCACCGGATATTCGTCGCTCTCCCTGCTCTCCCGCATCCCCGTACACGAACTGAAGATCGACCGCAGCTTCGTCACCGCCATGGAGACCGCGCCCGAGGCCGCCGCCGTCATCCGCTCCACCCTCGACCTCGGCCGCAGCCTCAACCTCACAGTCGTCGCCGAGGGCGTGGAGAGCGAACCCCAGCGCCGCGCCCTCTGGGAACTCGGCTGCGCCGCCGGCCAGGGCCACCTGTTCGCCCGGCCACTGCCCGCCGCCGCGCTGCTCGCCAGCCTCCAGCGCGGCCACGGCGGCCGCACCGGCGCGCTCGCCCCGGCACTGCACGACGCGGGCGCCGTGATCCGCCTCCCCGGACGCCGCGCCGGCGGCGCCCGCACCCGCCCCAACCCGTCCGCCGCCGGCGACTCCCGGCAACCCTGACCCCGCCGGGCCACCGCGCCGGTCTGCCAGACTGGCCCGCGTGACCGCCCACGCCGACCCCGCAACCACCGTCTCCCGCCGCTGGTCGGCACTCGACACCGCAGCCGGTGGTCTCGCCCTCGACCTGGGCCTCTACGCCGCCGCCGCCGTCTTCGCCGCGGTCACCGCCGCCACCTCCACACTGCCGCCGCACCGCGCCTGGGGCGCCGTCGCCACCATCGGGTACGCGCTCGCCACCCTCGCCGCGACCACGCAACTGCTCGCCCGCCACCGCGCCCCCGGAACACCCCTGGCCGCGCTGCCCGCACGCTGGACGGTCACCGGAATCACCTGGGCCACCACCGCGCTGCTGCCGATCGTCACGCAGAGCCTCGAACGGGCCGGCGGGCGTACCGACCGCGCCCAGGAGGAGGTGATCGTGGTCGAACACGCCGGCGCCCGCCTCGCCGAGCACGGCACCCCCTACCTCGGTCCCGACGCCATCGCCGCGCTGCCCCCCGGCGAACAACTCCTCGGCTACACCCCCTACCAGCCCGGCATGGCCCTGTTCGGGCTGCCCCGCGCCGCGGTGGACGCCTGGTGGACCGACGCCCGCGTCTGGTTCGCCGTCGTCACCGCGCTCACAGTGATCGCCCTCGTCGCCACACTGCGCGCAAGCGGCGGCCCGGCCGCGCCCCGCCGCGACGCCGCCGTACTGCGCGCCGTTCAAGCCGCCACCGTCCTGCCCGTCTGCGCGCTCACCCTCGCCACCGGCGGCGACGACCTGCCCGTACTCGCGCTCTGCCTGCTCGCCCTCGCACTCGCCGCCACCGGCCGACCCGGCCGCGCCGGTCTCGCCGTCGGCGCCGCCGGCGCGCTGAAACTCTTCGCCTGGCCGATCGCCCTCGTGCTGCTCTTCTGGGCCGCCACCCGCCGCGCCACCCTGCGCACCGCCCTCGGCGCCCTCGGCCTACCAGTCCTCGCACTGATCCCGGTGCTGCTCGTCGACCGCGAAGCCCTCGTCGAGAACGTGCTGCGCTTCCCCCTCGGCCACGGCCTGGTCACCAGCCCCGCCCAGTCACCCTTCCCCGGCCACCTGATCGCCGAGACGCTCCCGGCCGGCCGGGCGGTCGCCGCCGCGCTGCTCGTCGCCGCCGGAGGAGCCATCGCCGTCCGGCTGCTGCGCCGCCCGCCGCGCACCGCCGCCGCCACCACGATCATCTGCGGGTACGGGCTGCTCGCCGCGATCCTGCTCATGCCCTCCACCCGCTTCGGCTACCTGCTCTACCCGATCGCGCTGCTCGTGCTCGCCCCGGCGCTGACGCTCACCCGACCAGGCGACCCGACGGCATTCCCGGCAACCGCCCCGCGCGATCCGGCCGGAAGGCGTACACCTGAGGGATGACCACCTACCGCGACCGGGCCGAGGCGGGACGGCAACTCGCCGAACGTCTGACCGACCTCGCCGGCCGACCCGACGTCATAGTGCTCGGCCTGGTCCGCGGCGGAGTACCCGTCGCCCGGGTGATCGCCGACCGGCTCGGCGCCCCCCTCGACGTGCTGGTCGTCCGCAAGCTCGGCGTGCCCTGGGCGCCCGAGGTCGCGTACGGCGCGCTCGGCCCCGGCGGCGTGCAGATCCTCAACGAGATGGTCGCCGACCGGATCAGCGAGAACGACCGCGCCCAGGTCCGCCGCCGCGAACAGGCCGAACTGGAACGCCGCGAACAGCGCTACCGCGGCGGCCGCCCGCCACTGGACCTGACCGGACGCACCGCCGTCGTCGTGGACGACGGACTCGCCACCGGCGCCACCGCACGCGCCGCCGTCCAGGTCGCCCGCCACCTCGGCGCCGCCCGCGTCCTCGTCGCCGTCCCGGTCGGCTCCGAGCAGGCGTACGAGATGCTCGCGCCCGAAGCCGACACGGTCGTGAGCTGCCAACTCCCGCCCGACTTCGCCGCCGTCGGCGCGTACTACGAGGACTTCCACGAGGTCACCGACGACGAGGTCACGCAGGCGCTGACCGCCACCGCGTGAAAACACCCGGTACCGTCGTTGTCATGCAGATGACCTGTCCCAAGTGCCGCGGAGAGATGCGCCAGTACGAGCGCAGCGGAGTAGTCATCGACCAGTGCGGCGAATGCCGGGGCATCTTCCTCGACCGCGGCGAGCTGGAAAAGCTGTTCGATGCCGAGGCCAACTGGAACCAGCAGCACGGCGGCGCCCGCCAGCCCGCGCCGTCCGGCGCCGGTTACCCGCCGCCTCCGCCGCCCCCGCCCGCCGCGCCGCACCAGCCCGGCTACGGCGCGGTCCCCCCGCCCCCGCCTCCGCCGCCGCCCGGCCACGGCTACGCCCAGCCCGCGTACGGCCACGGCCAGCAGCACTACGGCTACCACGGCCACTACCGCCGGAAGAAGAAGCACGGCTTCCTCGGCGAACTGTTCGACTGACCGCCGACGTCGACCACGCCGGGCCGGTGCGCCGCATCGACCCGGCGTGCCCGTCGTCGTACTTCTTCACCGTGCCGGGCGCTGCGCGCCGTGGCAGGCTGCACGGCATGAGCCCGATCCGGCAGCACGAGGCGCTGGCCCAGGCGTACGACGGCATCACCGCCGTGGTCACCCCGCTCGACGACGCCGCCCTGCAACGCCCCACCCGGTGCCGCGGCTGGCTCGTCGCCGACCTGCTCTTCCACGTGCTCTGCGACGCCCAGCGCGCGCTCGTCGCCCTGGCCAGCCCCGCACCCGGGCCGCCCGACGTGGACGACGTCAGCTACTGGCGCGCGTTCCCTCCCGGCGACGACGACGCGAGCGCCCGGCACGCCTGGTGGGCACGCCGCTCCGCCGTCGCCTTCGACCGGCCCACCGGCGTGGTCCGGCTCTGGTCCGACACCGCGCCCGCCGCCGTCCGCGCGGCCACCGCAATAGACCCCGACGGGTACGTGACCACCCAGGGTCACGTGCTGCGCGTACCCCATCTGCTCGCCACCCTGACCACCGAGGCGGTCATCCACCACCTCGACCTCGTGGTGGACCTGCCGGACGCGCCGCTGCCGGCGGCCGACCCGACGCGGGTCGCGGTGACCACCATGGACGGGCTGCTCAGCGACGAGGCGGTACGGCCGGCCGGCTGGGACGACCACGAGTACCTGCTGAAGGCCGCCGGCCGGGTGCCGCTGACCGACCGGGACCGGCTGGAGCTGGGCGAGGCCGCCGGCTGGTTCCCGCTGCTCGGCTGACGCCGCTCAGACGATCGCCATGTCCACGAAGCGCGACAGGTGCAACTGGGCGGCAACCGTCACCGTGTCGGTCGGCCCATTCCTGTGCTTGGCGATTATGAAGTCCGCCTCGCCCGCGCGCGGCGACTCCTTGTCGTAGTAGTCGTCGCGGTGCAAAAGGATAACAACGTCCGCATCCTGCTCAATTGATCCCGATTCACGCAAGTCGGACAATTGCGGACGCTTGTCGGTACGCTGTTCCGGGCCACGGTTCAGCTGACTCACCGCGATCACCGGGCACTCGACTTCCTTGGCCAGCAGCTTCAGGCCACGGGACAGGTCCGCGACCTCCTGCTGCCGGCTCTCGGTGCGCTTCGGTGAGGTCATCAGCTGGAGATAGTCGACCACGATCAGCTTCAGGTCGTGCTTCTGCTTGAGCCGCCGCGCCTTCGCCCGGATCTCCATCAGGTTCATGCTCGGGGTGTCGTCGACGAAGAGCGGCGCCTCGCTGATCTCGCCCATGCAGCGGGCCAGCTTGGTCCAGTCGTCGTCGGAGAGCTGCCCGCTGCGCAGGACGTGTAGCGGTACGCGCGCCTCGGCCGAGAGCAGTCGCATGACGATCTCGACCTTGCTCATTTCCAGCGAGAAGATCGCCGACGCCTGGTTGGCCCGGATGGCCGCATTTCGGGCAAAGTCCATAGATGCGGTTGATTTGCCCAAACCAGGCCTGCCGGCCACGATAATAAGTTGGCCGGCGTGCAGGCCGTTGAGCAGTCGGTCCAGGTCGGTGAAGCCGGTCGGCACACCGGTCATCACGCCGCCCTGGGCGCCGACCGCCTCGATCTCGTCGAGCGTGGGCTGCAGCATGTCGGCCAGGACCGCGAAGTCCTCGCTGACGCGCTTCTC
Organism: Micromonospora sp. NBRC 110037; assembly: GCF_001652995.1. Classification (NCBI taxonomy): domain Bacteria; kingdom Bacillati; phylum Actinomycetota; class Actinomycetes; order Micromonosporales; family Micromonosporaceae; genus Micromonospora; species Micromonospora sp. NBRC 110037. The sequence goes on along the minus strand of NZ_BBVA01000008.1, from coordinate 257,614 downwards.
GGTGATCTCGTAGACGGCCTGCTGGGCGAGGTCGACGATGTCGTCGACGTCGCGGCTGCCGCTCGGCCCGGTGCCGTAGCCGAGCTGCACGATCCGGGTGCCGGCCTCGACGAGGCGGCGGAGCACCGCCCGTTCCCCGACGATGCGGGCGTAGTAGGCGGCGTTCGCGGCGGTGGGCACGCTGGCGATGAGCGTGTGCAGGTAGGGCGCGCCGCCGATGCGGGCGAGGTCGCCGGAGTCGGCGAGCGCGGCGGCGACGGTGATCGGGTCGGCGGGTTCGCCGCGTCCGTAGATGTCGAGGATCGCGTCGAAGATGGTGGCGTGGACGGGGCGGTAGAAGTCGTTGGTCTTCAGGATCTCCACGACGTCCGCGATGGCGTCCTTGGACAGCAGCATGCCGCCGAGTACGCACTGCTCGGCGGCCACGTCCTGCGGTGGTGTCTTCTCGAACGGCGCGTCGCGCGGCGGCGGCGGCTCGGACGACGGTTGCCCCCCGGTCCGTTCCGTACGCGCCTCGTCGGTGACCGACACGGGTGCCCCCCTTGCTGCGTCGGATCGAGTCCAGCTCTATCGCTGGGGTGTGACAACTTCCGCCGACCCCTCCGGTCGATCGGGGGTCATCGCCCGGCGGTCGGGGGGACCACGATACGGAACCCGAGGTCAGCGACTCAACAAGGCCGGTGGATGAGCCTCGGGACAACCTGTGGACGCCTGGGGACCGGCATGTGCGCAGGGTGTGCACAGGGTGTGGAAAAGTGATGGGGAATTCCGGGCGTATCGCCTCTGACCTGCGCTTTTACTGTCCCCACCCTGTGGACGGAAGATTTCCGGCTGAGCTTTGTCGTCGTTCGTCCCGTACTATCGCTGCGAACGGCGACACCTGGGACAGCGGGTTTACTTTCGGGTTGAGAGAGGTCACGCTCCGGCCGTGAGACACCGGGACTGGGGAAGCGGGGAGGACAGCCCGCGCGAGCGACGGCCGAGCGGTTCCTGGGACGAGCCCGCCGGGCCGCGCCGGGCCGACTCGTACGCGCCGGAGAGCTACCGCACGCCGAGTCGGCGGCGGGCGATCGAACGCGGCCAGGACGAGCCGGTGGACACCTACCTTCCCCGCTGGGCTCTGGAGTCCGGGGTGAGCCGCGCGGACGGTGGCGGGCGGCACGCGGCGCCCGACGACGACGAGATCGAGGTCGAGACGCCGTCGTCCGAGGGTGGCCGGCGCACGGAGGCGGGCCGCCGCCGGCGCGATCGGCCCGAGCCGCGGGCGACAGGTGCGGGTCCGTTGTCGGACCACACCGCCGAGTGGACGATGGACGCCCCCCAGGAGCGGGGGTACGTGGGGAACAGGCGTGCCGACTCGGACGACGAGCCGGTGTCGGGGGTGTCGCCGCGTAGTCGTCCCCGTCGCGCGGCGACCCGGCGTCCGCAGGTGATCTGGTCCGGGCTGCCGGATTCGGCGGGCTCGGGCGACGAGGAAGCCGCGCGGGACAGCGGGCGGCCGGGCGGGCGGCGTCGTTCGGCGTCGGGTTCTTCCTGGCCGCCGCCGGTGGCGTCGGACTCCGCCTGGTCGCGTTCGGCGGTTGCGGGCTCGGACCGGTCCCGTCCGGCCGCGTCGGATGCCGACTGGCCCGCGTCGGCGGTGCCGGAGTCGCGGCGGCCGGCGTCGGAGTCGGAGTCGGGCTGGTCGCGGTCGGCGTCGTCGGGCCGGTCGGCTTCGGAGCCGGGCTGGTCGTCCTCGGCGGCTTCGGAGACGGGCTGGTCGCGGTCGGTGGCCCCGTCGGGTTCGGAGCAGTCCCGGCCGGCGGCGGATCCCTGGCAGCGGCGTCGGGCGGCCGACCGTGAGCCGCCGGAGCCGCCGCCTGCGGTCGACCCGTGGGACGCGTCGGGCGTGCACGCCTGGGGCCGGTCGGCGCCCGGTGGCCGCTGGGAGCAGGCGGAACGCCGGTGGGACCGCACGGAGCACACGGGCGAGTGGGACCGGTTCACCGACACCGGTTATCTGGAGCCGGTGCGCGACGAGGTCGATCCGTGGGATCGCACGGCTCCGCCGGTGCGGGAGGGATGGGCGTCACCGGAGCGGGCCGAGGCGTTCTGGTCGGGTACCCGGCTGGCCGGGGACGATCCGCGGTGGATGGAGACACCGCCGTCGGCGCCGAGGTCACCGGCGGTGGCGTACTCGGCTCCGCGTCCGCGTGCCGTGCCGCGCGGTCGGCCGGTGGCGCCGGCCGGGTCGACGCTGCGCCGGCGGGTGGAGACGATCGGTGGCGGCTCGTGGGGCCGGCGGCTGGAAGACGACCTGCTGGATCCGGATCCGGGCGGTCCGCTGCGGCCTCTGGTCTACACGGTGGCCTGCTATCTGGTCCCGGCCGTGCTGCTACTCGTCGGTCTGCTGTTCCTGAGCGGTCAGCCGCCGGAGGGTTGCGTCACCGACATCACCGGTGGCGGTTGCGACTCGCCGCGTACGCATGCCCTGGATTCGCTGGTGTCGGCGGCGCCGCGGTTCGGTTTGGCGCTGGTGAGCAGCCTGGTGGTGGCGGTGCTGCTACGGCAGGTCGGGACGACCTGGCGGGCGGCGACGGTGGCGCTGGCGGCTGCCGTGGTGGGCGGTGGTCTGTCGACCGTGGTGATCAGCGCGGTGACCGGCAACCCCCTCGGCTGAGACCCGGAGGTGCGGCCGGGGCCGTGGTGACGGAGATGCGGAAGGGCCCGCACCGGTGTCCGGTGCGGGCCCTTCGCGTCGTGCTACGGGTGTCAGCCCTTGACCACGTTCAGGTCGAACTTGGCGGTCACCTCGGGGTGCAGCCGGATGCTGACCGGGTAGGAGCCGAGCGCCTTGATGTGGCCGGGCAGCTCCAGCCGGCGGCGGTCCAGGGTCGGGCCGCCGGCGGCCTTGACGGCGTCGACGATCTCGGCCGGGGTGACCGAGCCGAAGAGCCGGCCGCCGTCGCCGGCGCGGGCCTTCAGGTTGACCTTCAGACCCTCGATCTGGGTCTTGACCTCGGTGGCGTGGCCCAGGTCGCGGATCTCGCGGGCCGAGCGGGCCCGCTTGATGACCGTGACCTGCTTCTCCGCGCCCTTGGTCCAGGCGATCGCGAAGCCCTGCGGCAGCAGGTAGTTACGGCCGAAGCCGTCCTTCACCTCGACGATGTCGCCCGGAGAGCCGAGGCCGGACACCTCCTGAGTGAGGATGATCTTCATGTCCGTGCCTCCTCTCAGCGGGCCGTGGCCGTGTACGGCAGGAGCGCCATCTCGCGGGCGTTCTTGACCGCACGGGCGATCTGCCGCTGCTGCTGCGAGGTCACGCCGGTCACCCGCCGAGCGCGGATCTTGCCGCGGTCGGAGATGAACTTGCGCAGCAGCGCGGTGTCCTTGTAGTCGATGTAGGTGATCCCGTCCTTGTCGAGCGGGTTCACCTTCTTCTTCGGCTTGCGAAGTGCCGCAGCCTTAGCCATTGCTCGTGCTCCTGGTTTGCGATCGCGGGCGCTCGGCGCCATTAGAACGGAGGCTCCTCGTCGAAGTTTCCGCCCGAACCACCGCGGGAGGGGGCGGGGGCAGCAGAGGCCCAGGGGTCGTCGAAGTTGCCTCCGCCGCCACCCTGGCCGCCACCACCACCGAAGCCGCCGCCACCGCCGCCGGAGCGGGACATCTTCTGCACCTTCGCCGTGGCGTAGCGCAGCGACGGGCCGATCTCGTCGACCTCCAGCTCGATGACGGTGCGCTTCTCACCCTCACGGGTCTCGTACGACCGCTGACGCAGCCGGCCGGACACGATCACCCGAGCGCCACGCTGCAGCGACTCGGCGACGTTCTCGGCGGCCTGGCGCCAGACCGTGCACGAGAGGAACAGCGGCTCGCCGTCCTTCCACTCGCCGGAGGCCTTGTCCATGAAGCGGGGCGTCGAAGCGACCCGGAACTTGGCGACCGCCGCGCCGGAGGGGGTGAAACGCAACTCGGGGTCATCGGTCAGGTTGCCGATGACCGTGATGGTGGTGTCTCCTGCCATGACCATCTCCTCGCGCACTCATCTTTGTGCGGTACAGGCTCTCAGAGCCGTACGACAGCGTGGATGAGGCTTGATCCGGACGTGCCGGGACTAGATGCTCAGCGCATCTCCGGACGGATGACCTTGGTGCGCAGCACCGACTCGTTGAGTCGGAGCTGACGGTCCAGCTCGCCAACGGCCTCCGGCGTCGCCTGGAGGTCGATGACGGCGTAGATGCCCTCGGCCTTCTTGTTGATCTCGTACGCGAGGCGCCGGCGGCCCCACACGTCGGTCTTCTCCACCGAGCCACCCGCGGTCCGGATCACGTTCAGGTACGTGTCGAGCGACGGGGCGACGGTGCGCTCCTCGAGGCTGGGGTCGAGGATCACCATGACTTCGTAATGACGCAAGACGTGCTCACCTCCTGTGGGCTAAGCGGCCACGGTCCTTCCGTGGCAGGAGGTCGTGCGTCGTTGCCGTGACCGGTTCCGGGGGAACCCGGCTGGACACGGACAACCGGACCAGGATAGCCGGTGCGGACGATCATGGACGGACCGGTCGACCGGCACGGCCCGGACGCGGCGACAGGGGCCCACCTTCGGCCTCGAGAGCCGGCAGGTGGACCCCTGTCCACGGGGCCGCGGGGCGTCCCGTCCGCATTCCTTGGGTGGGACCTGGGGAGGAACGACCACACCGATGAGGTTGGATCGAAGACGCCCCGCGGAGCTTTATCGTGTTGTCACCTGTGCTGACCATACAATGGCTCTCGTCACCACTTGGGGTAAATTGAGGATTTAGTCCGGACTTCCATTTGGTGTGCCGGATTCCTGATGGATCCCGCCCCGTCGTGCCGGGCCGCACGCCGGGGCGTCCCGTCACCGGGCGTCGGCCCCCTCACCCGTACGTGCTGTGGACCACGTCCGGGCGGAGCGTCGACCATCGATCCCACCTCGGACAACGACCGCCGGGCCGGGTGGTGACGCCTCCGACCCGCCGGGCGCCTCCGGCGAGCGCGGCGACCGTCGCAGGCGCGACGTAGGCTGCCCTGCATGCGAATCGGAGCCCACGTCGATCCGACCGACCCGCTGGCCGAGGCGGCCGCCCGGCAGGCCGAGGCGGTGCAGTTCTTCCTGGCCGACCCGCAGGGCTGGAAGGCCCCGAAGCCGCGCGAGGACGCCGAGCGCCTGCGCGCCGCCGACGTCGACCTCTACGTGCACGCGCCGTACGTGATCAACGTGGCCACGCTCAACAACCGGATCCGCATCCCCAGCCGCAAGCTGCTGCTCGCCCACGCCACCGCCGCGGCGGCCGTCGGCGCCAAGGGCCTGATCGTGCACGGCGGCCACGTCAACGCCGGCCAGGACGTCGCCGTCGGCTTCGACAACTGGCGCAAGACCTTCGCGTACGCGGCGGAGTCCGGCGGATTCCCGCTGCCGGTGCTGATCGAGAACACCGCCGGTGGTGACAACGCCTGTGCCCGGCACCTCGACTCGCTGGCCCGGCTCTGGGACGCGCTCGGCGACCACGAGGTCGGCTTCTGCCTCGACACCTGCCACGCCCACGCGGGCGGCGAGGAGCTGCTGGGCCTGGTCGACCGGGTGAAGGCGATCACCGGCCGGATCGACCTGATCCACGCGAACAACTCGAAGGGCGCCTTCAACTCCGGTCAGGACCGGCACGACAACCTCACCGGCGGCACCATCGACCCGGAGCTGCTGGTGGCGGTGATCCGCGCGGCAGGCGCGCCGGTGATCGTGGAGACCCCCGGCGGCGTCGAGGGCCAGGCCGCCGACATCGCGTTCCTGCGCGGGCAGTTGGGTGCGGCGGAGTGACCGCCGAGAAGTCCGGCACGACCGGCCGCCGGTCCGGCGCCGAGACCCGGGCGGACGGGACCGGCGCGAAGAACCCGCCGGACGACGCGGCCGGGGCCGGGCCGGGGAGCGGCTCGCCCGACGAGCGCGCGTCCGGCGCGGACAGCTCCGGTGAGGACGACACCGCGGGCACGGTGACGAGTGCCGGCAAGGCGAAGCGGACCCGCAAGGCTCGCCGCACCGGCGCGGCGAAGGCGGCAGGCACGGCGAGCACCGCCGACAAGACGAGCACCGCCGACAAGACGAGCACCGCCGACAAGGCGGGTGCCGGCACCGACAAGGCGGAGGCCGGCACCGAAGCCGGGACCGAGGCCGAGGCCCGGGACAGAGCGGACGCCGCCAAGAAGGACGGCGACGCCGCGGAGAAGAGCGACGCCGCGAAGCAGGACGGTACGGGCGACGACGAGCCGGCCGACCCCTGGTCCGCGTTCGGTCCGGCACCCGAGCCGGTGCTCGGCCGCCCCCGCCGGGCCGTCCGCGCCGTGGGCCGGTTCCTGGTGCACGAGTGGACGCTCGCCGTCGTCGCCGCGCTGGCGCTGGCGGCGGCGATGACCTGGCCCACGCTGCGCTATCCGCGGCACACGCTGCCGCAGGACTACTGGGACCCGAGCCTGCAGGCGTGGCAGATGGCCTGGTCCGGGCACATCCTGCGGACGAACCCGGCGCAGCTGTGGCACTCGAACACGTTCTATCCGGAGAACTGGAGCTTCGCGTTCTCCGACACGCTCCTCGGGTACGCCCCGGCCGGCCTGATCGGGGTCGGCCCGGAGCACGCCGTGCTGCGCTACAACATCATGTTCGTGCTGGCGCACGCGCTCGCCGCGTTCGGCGCGTACGCGCTGGCCCGGCAGCTCGGCGCGGGCCGGATCGGCGGCGCGGTGGCCGGGGCGAGCTTCGCCTACGCGCCGTGGCTGCTGGCCCAGGCCGGCCACCTGCACATCATCTCCAACGGCGGCATCCCGTTGGCGCTGGCCATGCTGGCCCGGGGGCACGGCTGGTCACTGCGGTACGGGTACCGGCCGCGCCGCCGGCACGCGGGCTGGGCGTTCGCCGGGTGGCTGGTGGCCGCGTGGCAGCTCAGTCTCGGCTTCGGCATCGGGCTGCCGTTCGCGTACATGCTGGCCGGGGTGGTCCTGGTCTCGGTGGTGCTGTGGTTCGTGCGGCGACGCAAGGTGAAGCGCCCGTTCGGCCGGCGGCTGTTCCTGGCCGACGTGCTGGGCGGGCTCGTCTTCGCGGCGGTGGGCGCGGCGCTGGCGGTGCCCTACTTCAAGGTCGCCGAGCTGCACCCGAACGCGGAGCGCACGATCGGCGACATCGGGCTCTACTCGCCGCCGGCGAGCGGGTTCTTCACCGCGCCGGCCGAGTCCCGGGTCTGGGGTGGTCTGCACGAGGGCGCGCGGGCCGTGCTGCCCTGGCATCCGGAGATGACGTTGCTGCCGGGCTTCGTGCTCTACGCGCTCGCCGCCGGGGGCCTGTTCTTCTCGGTGTGGCGGGTCCGGCACCGGATCTTCCTGCTCGCCGGTGTGCTCGTCACGATGGCGCTGGCGATGGGCACCCGGTTCTTCGGCGGCCGGTTCACCTACGTGCCGCTCTTCGACTACCTGCCGGGCTGGAGCGGGCTGCGGACCCCGGGCCGGATGATGCTCTGGACCACGCTGCTGCTGGGCCTGCTCGCGGCGGGCGCGGTCACCGCGTTCTGCATACGGGTACGCGAGCTGGCCGCCGAGCGGGTACCGCCGTGGCCGGGTCCGTGGCTGCGGCTGGCGACGCTGCTGCCGTTGGCTCTGGTGCTGGTGGAGGGGTTGAACGCCACGCCGCAGCCGGTGGTGCCGCGGCAGCCGGCGGCGCTGCGGACCGTGGACGGGCCGATGCTCGTGCTGCCGAGCAGTCAGAACCTGGATCAGCCGGTGATGCTCTGGTCCACCGACCGGTTCCAGCCGATGGTCAACGGCGGCAGCGGCTTCACGCCCCGGTCCCAGGCCCGGATCCGCGAGGCCACTGTCAGCTTCCCGGACTACGCGAGCGTCGACTACCTGCGGCAGATCGGCGTGAAGAACGTGGTGGTGTTGCGCGACGAGCTGGAGGGCACCCCGTGGGAGGGGATGCTGGACCGGCCGGTCGACGCGCTGGGCGTGGCCCGGGAGCAGGTCGGCGAGGCGGTCGTGTTCCGGCTCTAGACCGACCTGCTCCCGTCGCTCAGACGGGCACGGGTTCGGCGGGCTGTTCGGCGGCGCGCGCCCGCCAGCGCCGGTGCCAGGGCGCGTCGGGCGCGCCGTCGAGCACCCCGCCGTCGGGGTCGTCGGCGTAGGTCTGCCGGACCGCGTCGAGTTCGGGCCGCACGATGTCCCGGATGATGAATCCGCAGAGCACCGCCACGGTGATCAGGCGCAGGCTCGACGCCAGCACGAAGACGCCCTCGGGGAAGACGGGCCGGGACATGGCCGTGCCGAGCAGTTCGCCGTAGAACGCGGCGAAGTAGCCGACCTCGGCGATCTGCCAGGCGAGGAACGCGCCCCAGCGCGGCCGGGCGAGCACCGCGAGCGGCAGCAGCCAGAGCACGAACTGCTGGGACCAGACCTTGCTGAAGATGAGGAACGCGGCGACCACCAGGAAGGCGAGCTGGGCCAGCCGGGGCCGGCGCGGCGCCAGCAGCGCCAGCCCGGCCACGCCGAGGCAGGCCAGCCCGAAGAGCAGGTACGACACCCAGTTGAGCGTGGGGATGTTGGCGTTGAGCCATTCGAACGGCCCGAGTTCGCCGGGTGCGGACGGGCTGATCCGGCCGTCCAGGTAGCGGCCGATGTACCAGAGCGTGCCCCAGTCGATGGGTCGTGTGGTGTTCAGGTCGAAGAAGCGTTCCCAGTTCTCCCGGTAGGGGATCGCCACGGGCAGGTTGACCGCCACGAGGGACACCAGTGCGGTGGCGGTGGCGACGAGCCCGGCGGCCAGTTTTCCGGCCCGTAGCGCGAGCACCAGGATCGGGCCGAGGAGGAACAGCGGCCACATCTTGGCCGCGCCGCCGAGTCCGATCAGGACGCCCGCCACCGCGGGCAGCAGCATCGCGTACCGGTCGGGGCGGGCGCGCGCCCAGGCCAGCAGGCCGAACGCGGCCAGGCCGATGGCGAGCAGGTCCCAGTTGACGGTGGCGGTGAGCACCAGGGCCGGGGAGAGCGCGAACAACGCGGCGTCCCAGGGTCGTCGGCGGCGCAGGCTGAGGATGACCGCGACGGTGGCGACGGCGAGCGCGCCGAGCACCAGCGCGTTGAGGTTGTAGAACCACTGCCCCTGGTTGATGGCGGGGTTGTCGACGCCGAGGGCGTGCACCGGCAGGCCGAGCGCGCCCATGAAGTAGCCGGTCAGCACCGGGTACTCCACCGGGTGGTCGGCGTAGGGCACCTTGCCCTCGTTGAGCCCTTCGGCGTAGTAGAGCGCCAGCACGTCGGTATAGCACATGCGGGTGTACTGGATGTTGTTCTGCCACGCGCCGTCCTGGCAGGGGGATTTCTGCACCCAGTGCAGTGCCAGCGTCAGGCAGACCAGCGCCAGCACGATCCGGCCGGCGGTCCAGAACCGGCTCTCGCGGTCGGCCGGCCGGTCCAGGGCGGCGGCGTGGTCGCCGAGCGGCCCCCCGATCAGACCGGAGGCGCCGCGGACGAACCAGTCCGAGCGGGACGGGTGGTCAATCGTCTCGGCCGATCGCGGCGCCGCCTCGGACGCGCCGGGCTCATCGATGCCTGCGGGCGACTGGGTGCTCATGGAGAGGCATCCTGCCGTACACAGGGGGTCGCCGTCCCGTCGCGCGCGGAGAAATTCCGGTACGCGAAACGCCGGCGGCGGCCGGACCGCTCGGGTCCGGCCGCCGCCGTCAGGTCGTGCGCGTCAGTTCTGGCGTGTCGGTGGCGTGCTCGGTAGCAGCCCGCCACCGCCGCCACCACCGCCGGGGCGTCCGCCGCCACCGGGTAGCCCGCCCCCGCCGGGGTTACCACCCTGGTCGCCGCCGCCGGGGTTGCCGCCGCCGGGCGTACCGCCGGGGCAGAACAGGCCCAGCGGGTCGCAGCCCGGTCCGCCCGGCTGGCCCGGCTCGTTCGCCGGCGGCGGCGGGGCCTCGCCGTTGCCGGCGTCGTCCTTGCCGACGTTCGCCGCGGGCGGGAACTCTTCCTTGTCCTTGCCCTTGAGCGCGTCGTCCATGAAGCGCTTGAAGATGTCACCCGGCATCCGGGCGCCGCTGATGTCCCGGCCGTCCTTGTACTGGATCGGCTTGCGGTCCTTGACGTTGCCGACCCATACCGCGGTGGCGAGTTGCGGCGTGTAGCCGATCATCCAGGCGTCGCCGTTGCGGGTGGTCTTGTCGCCGAGTTCCCAGGTGCCGGTCTTCTCGGCCACCTGACGGCCGTCGTCGAGCCGCTTGTTGATCTGGGCCGGGTACTGCTTGAGCACGGAGGTGACGTCGGCGACGATGTCCTTGTCGATCCGCTGCTGCCCCTTGAGCTTCTCCGCGCCGACCAGGTCCCACTTACCCGTGTCCGGGTTCTGCTTCTCCACCTTCCGGATGAAGTGCGCCTTGTGGTACATGCCCTGGTTCGCGAACGTGGCGACGCCGTTGGCGTGGTCGAGCACCGTGATCGGGTACTGGCCGTACCCGAGGACGTGGAAGAACGGCGACGGTGCCAGGTCCTTCGGGTCGGCCTTGGTCAGGTCGTGCGCCTTGGCCGGGTTGGTGTCGGTCTGCCACATCGTGGTGACGCCGGCCTGCTTGGCCATGTCGAGCACCTTGTCCGGGCCGATCTGCTCGGTGATGTAGTAGAACGGCACGTTCAGCGACTTCAGCGTCGACAGTTCGAGCGTGCAGGAGTCACCGCAGGAAACCTTGTCCGCGCCGGCGTTGCTGACCTTGAACTTGGTGCCCTTCGGCGTGAAGGCCGTGCCCTTCCACCGGGACTTGAGCGAGATGCCTTCCTTGAGCGCCGCGGCGAGCGTGTAGATCTTGAAGCTCGAACCCGGTGAGTGGCCACCGCTCACGACGCCGTTGTCGACGTTCTTTCCGGCGTAGTCGGTGCCGGTGCCGTTGTCACCGCCGTAGTAGGCGAGCACGCGGCCGGTCTTCGGGTCGATCGCCACCACGGCGGCCATCAGGTTCGACCGCTGGCCGGCGAGTTCGGAGCCCTTCCTGGCCCGCTGGGCCGCGTCGAGCGCCGCCTCCTGCATCTTCCGGTTGATCGTGGTGGTGATCCTGTAGCCGCCGCGGCTGAGCGCCTTGGCGCACAGCGGCTTCTTGTCCGTCACCTCGGCCTCGTTGTCGGTGCAGAGCTTCATCTCGCGCAGTTCCTGCGAGACGTAGTTGACGACGTTGCCGTACGGGGTGTCGATGCCGTAGCCACCAGCGCTGCTCTTCGACGGCTTCTGGATGTTCTTCGGGTACTCGGTGGGGTGCTGCGGCGTGTTCGGCGCGTCCAGCCACTTCTCCGTGATCATGCCGTTGATCACATAGTTCCACCGGTCGACGGCGGCCTGCGCGTTGATGGCCGGGTCGTAGCCCTTGTGCGTGGCGCTGGGCTCCGGCTGCTTGATCAGGGCGGCGAGCACCGCGGCCTCGGCGACGTTCAGGTCCTTGACGTTCTTGGCGAAGTACGTCTGCGCCGCCGACTGGATGCCGTAGGCGCCCCGGCCGAAGTAGATGACGTTCAGGTAGTGCTGCATGATCACGCGCTTGTCGTACTTGTCGTTCAGCTTGGAGGCGAGGATCGCCTCCTTCACCTTGCGGCCGTACGTGTCCTGGTCCAGGTGGTCGAACGCGTTGCGCGCGTACTGCTGGGTGATGGTCGAGGCGCCCTGCTTGTCGCCGCCGGTGAGGTTGTTCCACGCGGCCCGCGTGATGCCCTTGTAGTCCACACCGGAGTGCTTGTAGAAGTTCCGGTCCTCCGCCGCGGCCACCGCGTGCTGGACGTGCTCCGGAATCTGGTCGATGGTGACGAGCTGGCGGTTCTGGTCACCGATCCGCGCGAAGGCCTTGCCGCTCGAGTCCAAGATCGTGGTGGACAGCGGCGGGATCGTGTCCTCCGGGAGCACCACCTTGGTGGAGTACCAGGTGAAGCTCACCACGCCGATGCCGGCGAGCATGATGAACACGGCGAAGCCGGCGATCAGCATGTTGATCCGGCGGCGCTTCTTCGCGCGCGCCGGGTCCTCGCCGCGACCGCCCCGGCCGGGGCCGGTCGGGCCGCCGGGACCGCCGGGACCGCCACCGGCGGAGCCGGGCACCCGGGCGCGGCCGCCCACCGCCGCCGCGCCGACGCTCGCCCGGGCGCCGACGCTCGCGCGCCCGCCCACGCTCGCCGCCCCCACGCTCGCCGCGCCGACCGCGGCACGTCCGGCCGGAGCGGCCGGGGAGACCGGAACCGACGCCCGTCCGGCGCCCGCGCGCCCGGAGGCGCCGGGTGCCGGCGAGACGGGCACCGAGGCGCGGCCGCCCGCGCCGGCCCGGCCCACCGAGGCCGAGCCCGATGCCGGGCGCGGCGCCGGAGCGGCGCCACCGACCGAGGCCCGGCCGCCCGAGCCGTACGGTGCCGCGGAGGCGCGCGCCGAGGCGCCGCCGTCCGGGGAGCCGGACCAACCGTTCCCGCCCTGGTTCCACTCGGAACCGGGGTCGCCGTTCGGGCCCGGGATCTGGGCCCGCCCACGCGAAGAACTGGGATCGCCGTAGTTCATTCCTCACACCCTGCCGGTCGCGGTGGGGCGCGGGGGCGCCGCCACCGGGTTGCCGTGAGCTGGAACACGGGACGTTACCCGCCGGCCGTGCCCGCGGTTGCCCGTCAAATCCGATCTATTCGGACTAATTACGTCTAAGGGCTGTCGATTCCGCCACCCGGGGAATGGGCCGGCAGAGATCGGGACAGCCACGTTCACCGTTGCGCCTCTCGCCTTCGCCGAGGGGTGGAGCCGTTGGCCGCGACGGAATCCTCCGCGCCCTCCGCCTCGCCCACGAGACCGTCCCGGCCGAGCAGGAACTGCTCGACGAGATGGTTCCAGTCGCAGCCGGGGCAGACCTCCACCACGAACACCTGGAACTCACGCAGCGTCATGGCCAGGACGGGCAACTCGGCCCGGGTACGCGCCTGGCCGGCCGACTGCTTGAGTTCGTCACCGTAAATGTAGTGGACGTGGATCAGGTTCTCGCTGCGGCAGATCGGGCAGCGGTGATCGGTCGGCTCGCCGTGGAAGCGCGCAGCGTTCTTCAGGTACGGCGAGGCGTCGCAGACGTCGTACGTGCCGATCCGCCCGGCGAGCAGTTCACGCAGCACCGCCCGCTTCTGGAGCGAGTAGTCGACGACCTGGCGCTGCGTACGCATGCGGCAAAGGGTACGCGCTCCGACGAACCCAGGCGACCATGGTCACGATGCGTGATGATCGCGTCGCGTAAGACAGGGTTTGCCCCGTACATCGGCGTCCGCTAACGTGCGATGTATCGGTCCGATACATCGCGGTGGTTAGTGCTCCGCGCAGGGGGAAAGAAGGGATGGCCCGTGCTCGAGCTCGCCATCCTCGGCCTCCTGCAGGAGGCGCCGATGCACGGCTACGAACTGCGCAAGGAGCTGACCGCCAAGCTCGGCGCCATCCGGGCGGCGATCAGCTACGGCTCGCTCTACCCGACCCTGCGCCGGCTGCAGGCGGCGGGATGGATCACCGAAGCCGCTGAGACACCCGCGACCGCCGAGGAGGTTCCCGCGCTGACCAGCCGACGTGGTCGGGTGGTCTACACCATTACCGCGGAGGGCAAGGAACGCTTCGCCCAGCTGATAGCGCAGGCTGGACCCGAGACGTACGACGACACGGGCTTCGGGGTGCACTTCGCGTTCTTCGCCCGGACCGACCAGGCCACCCGGCTCCGGATCCTGGAAGGTCGTCGTCGCAAGATCGAGGAACGTCGCGAAGGTCTTCGTGACGTGCTCGGCCGGGCAGCCGAGCGACTCGACGCGTACACCCTGGAACTGCAACGCCACGGGCTCGACGCCTGTGAGCGCGAAGTCCGCTGGCTGGAGGAGCTCATCGCCAACGAGCGCTCCGGCCGGGCCCCGGCCGACCCGCGAACCGGGACGGCCGACGGCCGACGAGACAACGACAGCCCGCCCACGCCTGGAACGTCCAGGACAGAGCGGCCGTGATGAAGAAGAAGGAGGCAGACGCTATGGGCTCCGTCCGCGTCGCCATCGTCGGTGTGGGTAACTGCGCCTCGTCCCTGGTCCAGGGCGTGGAGTACTACCGGAACGCCGACCCGAACGACCGCGTCCCGGGTCTCATGCACGTCACCTTCGGCGACTACCACGTATCCGACGTGAAGTTCGTCGCGGCGTTCGACGTGGACGCCAAGAAGGTGGGCATGGACCTCGCGGAGGCGATCGTCGCCAGCGAGAACAACACGATCAAGCTGTGCGACGTGCCGCCGACCGGCGTCACCGTGCAGCGCGGCCCGACCTTCGACGGTCTCGGCCAGTACTACCGCGAGATCGTCGAGGAGTCGGACGCCAAGCCGGTCGACGTGGCGCAGGCGCTGCGCGACGCGCAGGTCGACGTGGTCGTCTCCTACCTCCCGGTGGGCTCCGAGGAGGCCGACAAGTTCTACGCCCAGGCCGCGATCGACGCCGGCTGCGCGTTCGTGAACGCCCTGCCGGTCTTCATCGCCTCCGACCCGGAGTGGGCGAAGAAGTTCACCGACGCCGGCCTGCCGATCGTCGGCGACGACATCAAGAGCCAGGTCGGCGCCACGATCGTCCACCGCGCCCTGGCGAAGCTCTTCGAGGACCGCGGGGTCGAGCTGCTGCGCACGTACCAGCTCAACTTCGGCGGCAACATGGACTTCATGAACATGCTGGAGCGCAACCGCCTGGTCTCGAAGAAGATCTCGAAGACCCAGTCGGTGACCTCCCAGATCCCGCACGAGATGCAGAAGAGCGACGTGCACATCGGCCCGTCCGACCACGTGCCGTGGCTGGACGACCGCAAGTGGGCGTACATCCGCCTGGAGGGCCGTTCCTTCGGCGACACCCCGCTCAACGCGGAGCTGAAGCTCGAGGTGTGGGACTCGCCGAACTCGGCCGGTGTCATCATCGACGCCGTCCGGGCCGCGAAGATCGCGCTGGACCGGAAGATCGGTGGCCCGATCCTCTCCGCCTCCTCGTACTTCATGAAGTCCCCGCCGGAGCAGTACGCCGACCACGACGCGCACGCCGCCGTCGAGGCGTTCATCGCCGGCGAGATCGAGCGCTGACGCGCTGAAACGCTGAAGAAGGAAGGCCGGGTCCGCGCGGACCCGGCCTTCCTTCTTCGGGTACGTCAGGACCAGGCGCGCCGCAGCGCCACGGCCGCCTCCAGCTCCAGCAGCGTCACCTTGCGCGGCAGCCCGCCGCCGAAGCCGACCAGCTTGCCGCCCGCGCCGACGATCCGGTGACAGGGCACGATCACCGGCACCGGATTGCGGTTGCAGGCCACCCCGACCGCCCGCGCGCCGCCCGGGTCGCCGACCGCCTTCGCCACCTCGCCGTAGGTCTTCGTCTCCCCGTACGGGATGCCTGTCATCTCCCGCCAGACCGCGCGTTCGAACTCCGAGCCGCGCGGGGCCGACACCGGCACCGTGAACTCGGTCAGCTCACCGGCGAAGTACGCCCGCAGCTCCGTCACCGCCAGCCGGGCCACCGCGTCGCCGGGCTCGTCGGCCGCCCCGTCCACCCGGCCGAAGTGCGCGCCGCGCACCGCGTCGTCGTCGGTGCCGACGGAGAACTCCCCGATCGGTGAGTCGAGCACTGTCCAGCGCATGCCACCCATTGTCGCGCGACGGGCAAAGATTTCCCCGCCCCGGGCGTCTGGAGATGCGGAGGTGGACGGTGGCAGAGGTCGACGGGGAGTTCACCGCGTTCGTCAACGAGCGGGGAGCGGCCCTGCTGCGGGTCGCCTACGCGCTGGCCGGCAGCCAGCACGCGGCGGAGGATCTGCTGCAGAACGCGCTGGCCAAGGCGTACGTCCGGTGGCCCCGGATCCACGGCGACGCGGAGCCGTACGTGAAACGGATCCTCTACCACGACCAGGTCTCCGGCTGGCGGCGGCGGGCGCGACGCGCGGAGGTGCCGGTGGCCGAACTGCCGGAGCGACCGGCCGCCGGCGACGACAGCGACCTGCGGCTGCTGGTGCGGGACGCGCTGCGGACACTGCCGCCGCGCCAGCGGGCCGTGCTCACCCTGCGCTACCTGGAGGACCTGAGCGTCGAGCAGACAGCCGCGCTGCTCGGCTGCCGCCCCGGCACCGTGGCCAGCCAGAGCACCAAGGCGCTGGCCCGTCTCCGGAAGCTGGTGCCGGGGCTGGACGGGCTGACGAACCGGACGGAGGTGACCCGATGAGCACGTCGCTGGACGAGACGCTGCGGACAGCCGTACACGATCTCGCCGACGGCGCCGCGCCCGCGCCGGACCTGGCGTGGCGCGCGCTCGGCCGGGGCCGCAGGCTGCGCCGCCGACGGCGGGTGGGCACCGCCGCTGCCGCGGTCGTCGCCGTGGTCGCGGTGGCGCTGCCGTTCGTCCTGCTCCGGCCGCGTCCCGCCCCGCCGCCGACCGCGCCGCCGGTCACCGTCGACCCGTCGCCTGTCATCAGGTCGGCGCCCGGACCGGACTGGGCGGACGGGCCGCTGGTGCTGCCCGGCGACTGGGTGGTCACCGGCACGCAGGCGAGGGCGGGCGGCGCCGGGCCGTCGTACCTGCTCGACCGGGGACGCGGCAGGTACTTCGGCAACGGCCGCTACGACGCCGTCCTGCCGGCGCCCACCGGCTCGCTGGTGGCGGTCTGGGACGACGACCGGCCCCGGCAGGTCGGCCTGGTCGACGTGGTCCGGGGCACCACCCGCTGGTACGAGCCGGGCCGCGCGCTCGCCTGGCCGAACTGGTCGCCAGACGGTCGCCGCCTGCTGTTCACCAGTCTGCGGGTCGGTCACCCCGGGTTCGTCGTGCTCGACGTGGACGGCACCGTCCGCTCCCACGCTGTCGACACCGGCCGCTATCCCTGCACCGATTCCTGCCCCTTCCTGTGGAGCCGGGACGGGCGGGAGGTGCTGCTACCGCAGACCGACCCGAGCGGTCCCCGGTCCGAGGCGGTCCGGCACCCCCGGCGGGGCGTGCAGTTCTTCGCCGCCGACAGCGGCCGGCCCACCCGGTTCGAGCCGCTGCCGGGCGACCCGGCCGGGCCCTGGGCGTGGTCACCGGACGGGCGGCTGGTGGTGGTGCAGGGGCAGAAGGAGCCGCTGCTCGTGGAGGCGGCGACCGGCCGCGTGGTGAACCCGTTGCCGGTGGCCGACGTCGTCTGGGTCGGCGACGACCGCCTGCTCTACCGGCGGCCGTACGGGTCGCGGGACTTCGTGCTCGCCGACACCACCGGCCGCGAACTCGTGCGTCAGCCGCTGCCGGAGGACCTCGCCCTCGCCGAGGTGACGATCGCGCCGCGCTGACCCGGCGCTGAACCTCTGCTGGACGTAGTGGATGTTGCACGGCGTCGATACCGTGCAGGTCATGGCCACCGGGACGCTCATCTTCCTGATCATCGGCGGGGTCGGTGTGGGCGTGCTGACGCTCGCCCTGCTCGGCTCGGGAGTGCTCCACCTCGGCCAGCCGGACGTCGACGGGCCGGTGTCGCTGGAGGCGGCCGCCGGGTTCACCGGCGCGTTCGGCTTCGGCGCCGCGATCGTCAACGAGCTGCTCGGCGGGCGTACCCCCGGGATGATCGCGGCGGCGGTGGCCGGCGGCGCGCTCGCCGCCGTGCCCACCGGCTGGCTGGCGGCCCGGCTCAGTCGCGCGGCCCGCAACATGCGCACCGACGCCACCCCCACCCGCGACCACCTGGCCGGCGCGATCGGCCTGGTGGTGACGCCGATCCCCAGCGGCGGCTACGGCGAGGTGCGGGTACGCCTCGCCGGCCAGCCGGTGAAGCTCAACGCCCGCGCCGACGGGCCGATCCCGGTCGGCACCCGGATCTTCGTGGTCGAAGCACTGAGCGAGACCAGCGTGCACGTCGAGACCTACTGACACCAACAGACGGGAATGCCCATGCCCCTGCTCGTCGCCATCGGCGGCGCGGTCCTCCTCGCCGTCGTCCTCGTACTCTTCGTGTTGTCCCGGATCAAGGTGGCCGGGCCGAACCAGGCGTTCATCGTCACCGGCCGCAAGGGCCGCACCACCCAGACCGCCGACGGAGCCCGCTCCACCGACATGTCCGGGCAGAAGGTCGTGCTCGGCGCCTCGGTGTTCGTCCTGCCGGTGGTGCAGAAGCTCCAGTCGCTCGACCTGTCCAGCCGCCGGATCGACGTCAGCATCCGCGGCGCGGTGAGCAAGCAGGGCATCCGCACCGAGCTGCACGGCGTCGCGATCGTCAAGGTCGGCGGCACCGAGGACGCGATCCGCGCCGCCGCCCAGCGCTTCCTGAACCAGCAGGAGGAGATCGACAACTTCACCCGCGAGGTGCTGGCCGGCGCGCTCCGCTCGATCGTCGGGCGGCTCACCGTCGAGGAGATCATCCGGGACCGGGCGGCGTTCGCCAGCGCGGTCGCCGAGGAGGCCGAGCACTCGATGACCAACCAGGGCCTGGTGCTGGACACGTTCCAGCTCCAGGACATCCTGGCCGAGGGCTCCTACCTGCAGGACCTGGGCCGGCCGGAGGCGGCCCGGGTGCTCAAGGACGCGGCCATCGCCGAGGCGCGGGCCCGCCAGCAGGCCGAGCAGGAGCGGCTGCTCGCCGAGGAGGCGATCGCCGAGGCGAACCGGAACCTGGCGCTCAAGCAGGCCGGCATCCAGGCCGAGATCGACGCGGCCAAGGCGAAGTCGGCGGCGGCCGGGCCGCTCGCCCAGGCCGAGCGGGACCAGGCGATCCTCTCCGAGCAGCAGAAGGTGGCCGAGCGCAACGCCGAGCTGAAGCAGCGCCAGCTCGACACCGAGGTGCGCAAGCCGGCCGACGCGGCCCGGTACAAGGTGGAGCAGGAGGCCGAGGCGAACCGCAACGCGGCGGTGCTCAACGCCGACGCGCAGCGGCAGGCGACCATCGCCGCCGCGCAGGCCGCCGCCGAGCAGGCCCGCCTCACCGGTGAGGGCGAGCGGGCCCGCCGGGCCGCGCTGGCCGAGGCGAACGCGATCGAGGGCACCAAGGAGGGCGAGGCGGAGCAGCGCCGGCGTTCCGCGATCGCCGAGGCGGTCGAGCGGGAGGGCCAGGCCGAGGCGGCGGCCATCCTCGCCAAGGGTCAGGCCGAGGCCGACGCGATGGCCCGCAAGGCCGAGGCGTTCGCCGCGTACGGCGAGGCGGCCGTCCTGGACCTGCTGGTCAAGGTGCTGCCCGAGGTGGTCGGCGCGGCCAGCGCCCCGATCGGCGCGATCGACAAGATGACGGTGATCTCCACCGACGGCGCGTCGTCGCTGACCAAGTCGGTGGCCGGGAACGTCGCCCAGGGTCTCCAGCTGGGCAGCGACCTCACCGGCATCGACCTGGCCGGGCTGCTGGCGCGGCTGGGCAGCAGCGCGCAGAACAACGGCAAGAGCACTGTGGACGGCAGCACCGTCGACGCGTGACGAACGACGGCGCCCGCCGGGTCTCCCCTCGGGGAGCCGGCGGGCGCCGTTTCGGTGTGGCGGGTCAGAGCGCGGCGAAGACGAACTTCTCGCCGGTGCTCAGGCCCAGGGTCTCGCTGTTCCAGTCGATGACGCGGCTGGCGATGAGCTGGCTGCCCCCGGTCGCGCCGGCGGTGACCGCCTTGCCGTTGGCGTTCGCCCGCAGGTAGACCGAGCCGTCGGTGTTGTAGTCGAGAAAGTCGAAGACCTCCCAGGCGTCGATCACGGTGGCCTTCGCGATCAGCGCCCGGTTGCCGCCGGCGTCCGCCGTGACGAACTGGTTGTTCGCCAGCGCGCGCAGGGCGAAGAACCCGTCGCCCACGCTGACGACCTCGTACCGCTCCCAGGCCCCGACGGTCGCGGCCCGGGCGATCAGGGGCCGGGTTCCGCCGCTCTCGGTGGTCACGTAGTTGCCGTTTGCCACCGCCTTGATGCCGACCACCGGGGGCGCCGCGTCGAAGTCGAACTTCTCCGCCGCGCCGATGGTGGTCTTGCTGGCGATCAGCGGGTTGGTGGTGTTCGAGGCGGTGACGTACTTGCCGTTTGTGACGGCCTTCAGACTGACCGAGCCGTCGGTGTTCGTGACGATCTGGAACTTCTCCCAGTCGCCGATCGCGGCGGACCGGGCGATCAGCGGACGGTTGCCGCCGCTCTCGGCGGTGACGAACAGGTTGTTCGTGACGGCACGCAGGCCGTAGTAGCCGTTGCCGGCGTCCACCACGTCGTACCGCTCCCATGCGCCGACCTCGGTGCCGCGCGCGATCAGCGGCCGGTTGCCGCCGCTCTCCGCCGTCACGTACAGGCCGTTGCCGCGGGCCTTGAGGCCGTACGACTCGCGCGCCACCACCGCGTCGCCGACGTGCAGCAGCCGGTCGGGCGAGCCCATGATGTCGTGCACCGCGCCGCTGACGCTCGTGCCCACGACCGAGTCGCGCACCTGCTGCGGGGTCCAGCCCGGGTGTGCCTCCAGCACCAGCGCCGCGGCGCCCGCCACGTGCGGGGAGGCCATCGACGTGCCGTTCATCGTCTCCGTGCCGGTGGCGGTGCCGGCCTTGGCCGAGACGATGCCGGTGCCCGGCGCGAAGGTGTCCAGGCAGGTGCCGTAGTTGGAGAACCAGGCCCGGAAGTCGATCTGGTCGGTGGCGCCGACGGTGATGGCCGCCGGCACCCGCGCCGGTGACTCGCCGCAGGCGTCCTGCATGCTGTTGCCGGCCGCGACGGCGTAGGTGATGCCGGAGGCGATGGAGCGGGCGACCGCGTCGTTCACCGCCTGGTCGATGCCCCCGAAGCCGAGGCTCATGTTGGCCACCGACGGCCCGGTGGCGTGCGAGGTGACCCAGTCGATGCCGGCGAGCACCTGTTCGCTGCTGCCGCCGCCGTCGCAGTCGAGCACACGTACGGCGACGAGCGCGACGTCCTTGGCGACCCCGTACTTCGTGCCGCCGATCGTGCCGGCCACGTGCGTGCCGTGCCCGTCGCAGTCCTGCGCCACGTCGTCGGACTCCACCGCGTCGTAGCCGTTGCGGGCCCGGCCGCCGAAGTCCTCGTGGTCGATGTCGATGCCGGTGTCGATGACGTAGGCGGTCACTCCGGCGCCGGTCGCCGGGTAGGTGTACCGGCCGTCGGTCTTCGTCCGGGACTGGTCGATCCGGTCCAGCCCCCACGGCGGGGTGGTCTGGGTGCCGGTGGCCTGGTAGCGCTGGACCTGCTGCACGTAGGCGACGGCCGGGTCCGCGGCGAGGCGCTCCGCCTGCCGGCGGTCCATGCTGGCGGAGTAGCCGGACAGCGCCTTGCCGAACACCCGACGTACGGAGCCGCCGTGCTCGCCGGCGAGGGCCGACGCGGTGGACTTCACCTTGGCGGGACCGGCCTTGCCGTCCTTGAGGACGACGATGTAGCGGCCGGGTACCGCCGCGGCGGTGTCGGCGCCCCGGACCGGGGCACGCTTCGGGCCGGCCGGGTCGGCCGAGGCGGCGCCGCCGGTGGCGGCGCAGATGATGGAGGTCGCGGAGGTGAGGGCAAGCCCCACCAGCGCGGAGCGGCGCAGCGCGCCATGACGTGACACTGAATGCTCTCCCCGTGTCCAGCGGCCGTCCCTTCGGGACGGGCGGATGTGATCAGGACAGCCGTACCCGTCGATCCGGGTGGCTGATGATGACCATCATCATGCGCGAGACATCGACCGATGCACGTCAACCTTTCGGTCGACACGCCGCCGTATCGTCGTGGAGCTTCCCCGCGCGGGGAGGTCAGCCGATGATGCCCTCGTCGCGGGCCCAGCGCAGCAGCGCCGCCTCGGCCTCGTCGCGGTCCAGCGGCCCGCGCTCCAGTCGCAGCTCCTTGAGGTGCTGCCAGGCACGGCCGACCACCGGTCCCGGCGGTACGCCGAGCAACTCCATGATCGCGTTGCCGTCCAGGTCGGGCCGCACCCGGGCCAGGTCCTCCTCGGCGGCGATCCGGGCGATCCGCTCCTCCAGCGCGTCGTAGTCGGCCGCGAGCTGCGCGGCCTTGCGCCGGTTGCGGGTGGTGCAGTCGGAACGGGTCAGCTTGTGCAGGCGGGACAGCAGGTCGCCGGCGTCGGTGACGTACCGGCGCACCGCCGAGTCGGTCCATTCGCCCCGGCCGTACCCGTAGAAGCGCAGGTGCAGGCCGACCAGCTTGACCACCTGGGAGGTGATCTCCTTGGAGTAGCGCATCGCCTTCATCCGGGCCTTGGTCAGCCGGGCCCCGACCACCTCGTGGTGGTGGAAGCTGACCCGGCCGTCCGCGCCGACCGCCTTGGTGGCCGGCTTGCCGACGTCGTGCATCAGCGCGGCCATCCGCAGCACGAAGTCGCAGCCGTCGGACTCCAGTGACATGGCGTTGCTGACCACTGTGAGCGTGTGCTCGTAGACGTCCTTGTGCTGGGCGTGCTCGTCGATGGTGAGCTTCAGGCCGGTCAGCTCGGGCAGGAAGCGCTCGGCCAGGCCGGTGTCGACGAGCAGCCGCAGCCCGGTGATCGGGTCGGCGCCGCAGAGCAGCTTGGTGAACTCGTCCCGGATCCGTTCCGCGGTGATCCGGTCCAGGTCGCCGGCCATCTCGGTCATCGCGGCGCGGACGTCCGGGTGGACGGCGAAGCGGAGCTGGGCGGCGAACCGGGCCGCGCGCAGCATCCGCAGGGGGTCGTCGCGGAACGACTCCTGCGGCGTGCCGGGGGTACGGATGATCTTGGCGGCCAGGTCGGCCAGCCCGCCGTACGGGTCGGTGAACCGGTGGTCGGGCAGGCTGACCGCCATCGCGTTGACGGTGAAGTCGCGGCGCTTCAGGTCTTCGACCAGGCTGGTGCCGTACTGCACCACCGGGTTACGGCTGACCTGGTCGTAGACCTCGGCCCGGAAGGTGGTGATCTCCAGGTTGAGGCCGTCGCGCTGGCAGGCGATGGTGCCGAACTCACGCCCGGTCTCCCAGATCGACTCCGCCCAGCCACGGATGACCTTGACCGTCTCGTCGGGGTGGGCGTCGGTGCAGAAGTCGAGGTCGTTGCCGAGCCGGCCGAGCAGCGCGTCGCGGACGGATCCGCCCACCAGGTGCAGTTCGTGACCGGCCTGGGCGAAGCGCCGGCCCAGCTCGTCGGCGACCGGTGAGACTCGGAGCAGTTCGGCGACGGCGTTGCGCTGCGCGGCGGTCAGCTCGCGGCGGTCGGCGGCGTGGGAGGCGGAGGCTTCGGACATGGGATCGCCAGCCTATCGGGCCGAGGGTGGATCGACCGCGCCGGGCGCGGGTAACGGGCGGAGGTTGACTAAGGTTCCGGTTGGGCGGGGCCGGCCGGACCCGGTTGCGACGTACCCCTTGGAGGCTGGCAGATGAGCGGCGGGCTCTACCGCAGCGCGAACGCGCACGGCGGCGGCCTGCCGCCGGACGACGGCGCCACCTTCATCTCCGCCGAGCCGCTGAACCAGCCGGGCGTCGAGGCCGTCGCGCCCCCGCAGGAGGTGGTGGCCGAGACCAGCGCCGCGGCGAACAGCGCGGTGATGGCCATCGGCAGCCTGGTCAGCCGGGGTACGGGCTTCATCCGCAACCTGATGATCGGCGCCGCGCTCGGCACCATGGTCGGTGACGCGTTCACCACCGCCCAGTTCCTGCCCAACCAGGTCTACGAGTTCCTGCTCGGCGGCGTGCTGACCAGCGTCCTGGTGCCGGTGCTGGTCCGCCGCCGCAAGATCGACGCGGACCGGGGCGAGGCGTACGCGCAGCGCCTGCTGACCCTCGCGGTGCTGGCCCTGGCCGCGACCGCGCTGATCGCCGTGGTGCTGGCCCCGGTGCTCACCGCCGTGTACGCGGCCGGCAGCGACGACCCGGCGTACACCACGCTGGTCACCCGGCTGTCGTACCTGATGCTGCCGATGCTGTTCTTCACCGGCATCAGCGCGTTGATCGCCGCGGTGCTGAACACCCGGGGGCACTTCGCCGCCCCGATGTGGGCGCCGATCCTCAACAACATCGTCTCCATCGGCACGTTCGGCCTGTACATCGTCGTCTACAGCGCGAAGGCGCTGCCGCCCGGCGAGGTGGGCTGGGACCGGATCCTGCTGGTCGGCGGCGGCACGCTGCTGGGCGTCGCGGTGCAGGCGATCGGCCTGCTGCCCGCGCTGCGCAAGGTCGGCTTCCGGTGGAAGGCACGGTTCGACTTCCGCGAGCTGGGGCTGCGCGAGCTGGCCCGGCTCGGCGCCTGGATGTTCTGCTACGTCGCGGTCAACCAGCTCGGCCTCTTCGTGGTGGTCAACCTGCTCAACCGGGCCACCGGCGGGGACGGCCAGAACGCCGGCCTGCTGATCTACAACAACGTCTTCCTGCTGCTGATGATGGCGCACGGCATCATCGCCGTCTCGATCATCACCGCGCTGATGCCGCGGATGAGCGCGGCCGCCGCCGAGAACCGGTTCCACGACGTCACCGCCGACCTGTCCCGGGGCACCCGGATGGTCACCGCGGTGCTCGCGCCCATCGCGGTCTGCTACGCGGTGCTGGCCGCCCCGATCTCGGTGGTGGTGTTCCGGTACGGCGCGTTCACCGGCGACAACGCGGTGGCCACGTCGACGGTGCTGCTGGTGGCGGCGCTCGGCCTGGTGCCGTTCGCGGTCAGCCAGCTCTTCACCTTCGCGTTCTACGCGCTGCCGGACACCCGTACCCCGGCTCTGGTCAACATTCCGGTGGTGGCGCTGCGCGTCCTGCTCCAGGTCGGTCTGTTCCTGATCTTCTCGAACACGTTCGCGGCGGCCGGGATGATGCTCGGCAACGCCGTGTCGTACCTGGCGGCGGCGATCATCTCGGCGATGCTGCTGCGGCCCCGGGTGGGCCGGATCGGGCTGGGCGGGATCATGCGCACGCTCGGCCGGGTGGTCGTGGCGGCCCTCGGCGCGGCGGTCGTCGGCCTGCTCGTGGTCGCGGTGCTGCCGGGCGACCCGGCGAGCCTGAGCTGGCTCGCCGCGGCGGTCCAGTTGGTGATCGGCGGGGCGGCGATCGGCGCCACCTACCTCGGGCTCGCCATGGTGCTGCGGATCGGCGAGATCACCGAGGTGGTCGGGATGGTCCGGCGGCGCCTCGGGCGTTGACCCCCTCGGTGACCGACGGTGAACGAGGATCACCAGGCTGGGGATACGGCTGTGGATAACTTGGAATTCCCCCGTCCACTGGGCCTCTCGGCCTGTGGACAACCAACCGTACGGACGAGGGAGCGCAGGCCGGGAAGGGGAAAACCTCCCTGTCGCCGCACCGGTACGCCCCTGTGCCACCTCGTTGCCGTCAACCTCTAGATTGGCGGTGCGTGTCCGGCTCGCCCGCCGGGTGGGCGGGCGACCCGGCCGGGAGCCCGTGGCGACTGGCCTTCCGGCCGGTCACAGCGGGAAGATGACATGTCGGAGAACCGGGCATCCCGGGTAAGGTCGCTCTCGACGGGTACGACCGGGATCGACGCGGCGTCGAGACCGCGGCCGTTCCACCGAAGGCAGAGCGGGAAGCCACATGCCCAGCAGCACGGGTCCATCGATCGACGCGATCACCGAGGGAGGACGGGTGACCCAGGTCGGCGAGGGTCAGGAAGCGGAGGAGACCTCTCCTGCGGTCGTGACCTTCGGTGCTCCCACGGTCGGTGAGCTGCTCGCCGAGCGGTACGAACTGGTCGAGCACATCAACAACGACAGCGCGGGCCGGCTGGTCTGGCGCGGTGTCGACGTGGTGCTCCGCCGTCCCGTCGCGGTGGTCCTCCGCTACCCGGGTGGCGACTCCGCCACCGAGATGCTTCAGGCCGCGGTCGCCGCGAGCCGCGTCATCCACCCCAACCTGGTCGGCGTCTACGACGCGATCGACGAGGACGACCGCGCCTACGTGGTCCGCGAGTGGGTGGACGGGCAGTCGCTGCGCGAGATGGTCGCCGCCGACGGGCCGCTCGACCCGGCTCGGGCCACGGCGATCGGCAACGCCGTCGCGAGCGCCCTCGCCGCCGTACACGCCACCGGCATGGTGCACGGCAACCTGCACCCCGGCACGGTGATGATCAGCGACGACGGCCGGGTGGTGCTCGCCGACGCGCGTACCGACGGGGCGGACAGCCAGCAGAACGACCTGCGCGCGGTCGGTGGGGTGCTCTACTTCGCCCTGACCGGGCACTGGCCGCACGGCGAGGCCCCGCTGCACGGCGCCACCGCCGGGCACGGCCGCGCCGCCCTGCCGGACGCGGTCCGCGACGCCGCCGGCGCCATCGCCGCGCCCCGGCAGGTGCGTGCCGGCGTACCGGCGTACCTCGACGACCTGACCATGGACCTGCTCGACCGGGAGATCGACCCGCCGGCGTCGGACGTGCTGGCCGCCGAGCTGAGCCGGCTCGACATCCCGGCCGACGAGCAGTTCCTGGAGCAGGCCGGGCCGCTGCGTTTCACCGCCGAGCCCGGCGAGGAGCCCTCGCCGCTGGCCGCGGCCGGCGGGCGCAAGGTCGCCATCGGCATCGCCGGCATGCTGGCTGTCGCCCTGGTCGGGCTGCTCATCGGCATCAACGCGCTCGGCGGTGGCGACGACGGCGACAAGGAGCCGGTCGCCCAGCCGTCGAACAGCGCGCCGGCCAGCGCCGGCGGTGGCGACGAGCCCGCAGCGCAGGTCCGCAAGCTCACCATCCAGGACGTACGGATCATCGACCCGGACGGCGATCGCGCGGAGGTGCGCAACGCCGAGAAGGTCATCGACGGCGACGACGACGAGGGCTGGGAGACCAACACCTACCGGACGAACGCCAAGTTCGGCGGCCTCAAGAAGGGCATGGGCGTCTGGATCGACCTGGGTGCCCCGCACTCGGTCAAGCAGCTGGAGGCGACGCTGTCGGCCACCGGCGCCACCGTCGAGCTGCGTACCGGTGCCCGCGGCGACTTCCCGTCCACCTCCGCCGGCGACAAGCAGCTGGTGAACGCCTACTCCACGGTGGTCGGGCCGGCGAACGAGAACGGCGGCACGAAGATGATCTTCGACGCCTTCCAGCCGGACCAGAAGTACCAGTACCTCCTCTTCTGGATCACCAAGCTGCCGGTGAAGGACAACGGCAGCACCTGGAAGCTCGGCGTCCAGGAGATCACGGTCCAGGGCTCGTGACCCGTCGGCCGCGCCCGCCGCGCCACCTCCGCCGGACGTGGTGATGGCGGAACGCGACGACCCGCAGCCCGGCCGCTCCGACCTGGACCTGCTCCGGGCCCACGTGGCGGGCGACCGGGACGCCTTCACCGAACTGTTCCAGCGGCACCGCGACCGGCTCTGGGCGGTCGCCCTGCGTACGATCGGCGACCGCGAGGAGGCGGCCGACGCCCTCCAGGACGCCATGCTCTCCGCCCACCGCGCCGCCGCCCGGTTCCGGGGCGACTCGGCGGTCACCACCTGGATGCACCGGATCGTGGTGAACGCCTGCCTGGACCGGATCCGGCGGCGGCAGACCCACGCCACCGTCCCGCTGCCGGACGGGACGCACACCGACGGCGAACCGGGCCGGCACACCGGCGGGCGGGAACCGGCCGCACCGGCACACGACCACGACACCGCGCTCGTGGTCCGGCAGGCTCTCGCGGCGCTACCGGCCGAACAGCGGGCCGCGCTGGTCCTGGTGGACGTGCAGGGCTATCCGGTCGCCGAGGTGGCCCTGATGCTCGGCGTCGCCGAGGGGACCGTGAAGAGCCGGTGCGCCCGGGGCCGGGCGAGGCTCGCCGTCCTGCTCGGGCACCTGCGGACCGGTTCCGACTCCCCTGCGGCCGACGTGCCGCGGGTCACCTCCGGGAACCGGCGGGGCCCCGAGGGCGTCGGATCCTCGTCGGGAGCGTCCCGTCAGGCCGTCAGCCAGGAGGAGCCGTGACTTCCCGGGAGTTCAGCGAGGTCGACCACGACCTGCTCGCCGACTACCTCGGCGGGGCGCTGGACGGCACCCCCGAGCAGGCGACAGTGGCCCGGCTGGTCGAGCAGGACCCGGCATGGCGGGTCGCGTACGAGACGCTCGCCGAGGCGGTCGACCTGGTGCACGCCGACCTGGCCGGCTGGGCGTCGGAACCCGCGCCGGAGATGCCGGTGGCGGTGACCGACCGGATCACGGCGGCGCTCGCCGGGGCCGGACCGGGCGCGCTGCGCGACGGTACGCCCGTCGTACCGGCTCAGGCCGGCGGCGCGGCCCGCCCGCCAGGCGCCGCGTCGCGTCCCGAACGGCACAGCGGCCCCGGTCGTCGTCCCCGGCGCTGGGCCCGGATCGCCGGCCCGGTGGCCCTGGCCGCGGCCTCGGTCGCGGCGGTGGGGCTCGGCGTCGGCCGGCTGGCCGACCCGGGCGACGGCGGTACGGCCGACCGGGCGGCCGGGGAGGCGGCGCCGATGGCCGCCGCGCCGTACCGGACCACCGGACCGGCGCTGCGCAGCGGCACCGACTGGACCCCGGAACGCCTCGCCGCCGCCCGCGTGCCCACCGGGGCGAAGTCGACGCCGCAGGACATGGCCGCTCCGTCCGGCGCGGCGCGGGAGAACGGCCCGGAGACGCCGCTGTACAGCGACAAGTACCGCGCCGGGGGGTTCGCCGGGCTGGACCGGCTGACCCGGCCGGACACGCTCGGCGCGTGCCTCACCGCGATCGGCGCGGAGCACGGCGCCACCCCGCTCACCATCGACATGATCGACTACGCCCGGTACCAGGGCGCTCCGGCGCTCGTGGTGACGTTCGCCGACGCGACCGGCGCCCGCTGGGGCTGGGCGAGCGGGCCGGAGTGCGGCGTACCCGGGTCCGGCGCGGACACGCGCTTCCGTACGCGGGTAGGGTGAAAACGCGGTCATCACGCGTGTCCCGCCACGTGACCTGACCCACCGGATGACCGGCTCGGGAATCCCCGCTTCGTACGATGACGTTCTGCAAGTCAGGCGCCGGCGCCGCTGAGCCGTCGGCACTCGGGATCGACATCGGTGCGGCCGGTGACGAACACACACATCGGGAGACGGCAGTGGACGAGGTCCGCAACCTGATCATCATCGGCTCCGGTCCGGCCGGCTACACGGCTGCGGTCTACGCCGCACGCGCCAACCTGAAGCCGCTGGTGATCGAGGGCGTGCAGTCGGGTGGCGCGCTGATGACCACCACCGAGGTGGAGAACTTCCCCGGTTTCGCCGACGGCATCCTCGGGCCCGAGCTGATGGACAACATGCGCAAGCAGGCCGAGCGTTTCGGCGCCGAGTTCCTCACCGACGACGTGACCCGGGTCGAGCTGAAGGACACCGGCGAGATCGGCTCCGACGCGGTCAGCACCGTGTGGGTGGGCGAGACCGCGTACCGCGCCCGCGCCGTCATCCTCTCCACCGGCTCCGCCTGGCGGCCGCTCGGTGTGCCGGGCGAGCAGGAATACCTCGGCCACGGGGTGTCGTCCTGCGCCACCTGTGACGGCTTCTTCTTCCGCAACCAGCACATCGTGGTGGTCGGCGGCGGCGACTCGGCGATGGAGGAGGCCAGCTTCCTCACCCGGTTCGCCGAGTCGGTGACGATCCTCCACCGCCGCGACTCGTTCCGCGCCAGCAAGATCATGGCGGACCGGGCGCTGAGCAACGAGAAGATCAAGGTCGAGTGGAACACCGTGGTCGAGGAGATCCTCGGCGACGACGGCAAGGTCAACGGCGTACGGGTGCGCAACGTGCACACCGGCGAGAGCAAGGTGCTCGACGTCACGGGCGTGTTCGTGGCGATCGGGCACGACCCGCGCAGTGAGCTGTTCCGCGGCCAGGTGGAGCTCGACGACGAGGGGTACGTGAAGGTCGAAGCGCCGAGCACCCGTACCAGCGTGCCGGGCGTGTTCGCGGCCGGTGACGTGGTCGACCACACCTACCGGCAGGCCATCACGGCGGCCGGCACCGGCTGTGCCGCCGCGCTGGACGCCGAGCGCTTCATCGCCACCATCCAGGGCTGAGAGTTCGACGAGCAAGGTTCGGAGGAGGAGAGTTCATAGTGGGAGCAACCAAGGCGGTCACTGACGCGAGTTTCGTCAGCGACGTGCTGCAGTCCGACAAGCCGGTCCTGGTGGACTTCTGGGCGGAGTGGTGCGGCCCGTGCCGCAAGGTCTCGCCGCTGCTGGAGGAGATCGCCGGCGAGATGAAGGACCAGGTCACCATCGTCAAGCTCAACATCGACGAGAACCCGGAGACGGCGCGCGCCTACCGGGTCATGTCGGTGCCGACGCTGACGATCTTCAAGAACGGCCAGCCCGTGCAGTCGATCGCCGGCGCCAAGCCGAAGGGCGAGTTGCTCAAGCTCATCGAGTCGGCGCTCTGAGCCGTACCGGCAGCGCCGGAACCCCCGTCACCCCGCCCGGGTGACGGGGGTTCCGGCTTTCCTGACCTGCATGAACACGAACCCGCCGGGTACCGGTCACGGTACGCTCCGTAAGCATCTCGTCGGAGTTCCGGTCCTGCCAACGTCCGTGCATAGGGGGTCGTCGTGCATCCGATCCGACCCGGTGACCAGGGACCGGCGGTGGCCGAGATCCGGACCGTCCTCGTCGGCCTGGAGCTTCTTCCCGCCGAGGGCGGAGGCGACGACTACGACGCCGAGACCGAACGCGCGGTCCGGGCGTTCCAGCAGTCCCGCGGCCTCAGCGTCGACGGGCGCGTCGGCGCCGAGACCTGGCGGGCGCTGGACGCGGCCCGCTGGCGGTTCGGCGCCCGCGCGCTCTTCCACGCCGTACCCGAGCCGATCACCGGCGAGGACGTCCGCTCGCTCCAGGAACGCCTCCTGGAGATGGGGTACGACGTGGGGCGCGCCGACGCCATCTACGGCATCCGCACCTCCCGCGCGGTGGCCCAGTTCCAGCGGGAGATGGGGCTGAAACCGGACGGGTCGTGCGGGCCGCACACCGTCAACGCGCTGCGCCGCCTCGGCCGCAAGGTGGTCGGCGGACGCCCGCAGTGGCTGCGCGAGTCCGACGCCATCCGGCAGGCCGGGCCGGAGCTGGTCGGGCGGACCGTGGTGATCGACCCGGGGCACGGAGGCACCGACCCGGGCGTGGTGGTGCCCGACGGCCCGCTGCACTGGACCGAGGCGGACCTCGTGCACGACCTCGCCAGCCGGCTGGAGGGGCGGCTCGCCGCGGCCGGCGTACGGGTGCAGCTGACCCGGGGCCCCGCGCCCGCGAGTTGCCTGCCCGACGCGGACCGGGCCCAGCTCGCCAACTCCCTCGGCGCCGACGTGTTCATCTCGCTGCACACCGACCACCACGCCAACCCGGCCGCCGAGGGGGTCGCCACCTACCACTACGGCACCGACAACGGCGTCACGTCGGCGACCGGCGAACGTCTGGCCGGGCTGGTGCAGCGGGAGATCGTGGCCCGCACCGGGCTGCGTGACTGCCGTACCCACGCCAAGGCGTGGGAGCTGCTCCGGCTCACCCGGATGCCCGCGGTACGCGTCGAGGTCGGCTACCTGACCTCGCCGGACGACCGGGCCCGGCTGGTCGACCCCCGGTTCCGGGACCGGGTGGCCGAGGCCATCGTCGCCGCGGTGCAGCGGATGTACCTGCCGATCGAACGCGACGTGCCGACCGGCTCGATCGACGTGACCGAACTGCGGGCGGCACTCGCCGCCGGCACCGTCGTCGACTGATCCCCGCTCAGCTGGTCGAGCGGGTGGCCGGCGCCGGGCGGACCGGCCGCAGCAGCGTCTCCGGGCTCATCGAGCCGAGCAGCTTCTCCAGCGCGTACTCGACGTCCGACTTCCAGCTCAGCGCCGTCCGCAACTCCAACCGCAGGCGCGGGTAGCGCGGGTGCGGCCGGACCGTCTTGAATCCCACCGAGAGGAAGAAGTCGGCGGGCGCCACGCAGGCGCGGGCCGGGTCGTCCGCGTCGTCGCCGAACTTGGCGTCCCCGAACGCCTCGATCGCCTTGATGCCGCGCTTGGTCAGGTCGCGGGCCACGCCCTGGACCAGCATCCGGCCCAGGCCGCCGTCGGCGAAGGCGGGCACCACGTGCGCCGTCATCAGCAGCGCCGCGTCCGCCGAGACCGGCGAGGTGGGAAACGCCATCGAGCGCGGGACGTACGCCGGCGGCGCGTACATGACGAAGCCGGCCGGCATCCCGTCGACGTAGACGAGCTTGCCGCAGGAACCCCACTCCAGCAGCGTCTGGGAGACCCACGCCTCCTTCTCCAGGCCCGGGTCACCTGCTGCGCAGGCCCGCTCCGCGGAGACCGGATCCAGCTCCCAGTAGACGCAGCGCCGGCACGATCGAGGCAGGTCCTCCAGCGTGTCCAGGGTCAGGCTGACCAGACGTCGCGACATGAGCGCACCCCACCAATAGGCTCGGAGCGCCGGTTCCTCCCGCGCCCTCCTGCTCCCGACGAGCGATCGTACGCCCCTGTCCGGCGGTACGGGAGGGAACGCGTGAACCCCCGCCCGGACGGCCGAGTGGCGGGTCCGGGATGTGGACGTGTCCACACGGCCGGTGCCGCTACCGTCACCGGGGACTACGATCGACCAACCGGCCCTCGCCGCCAATGGATGTCGGCATCGCGGGTACCACACCGGGCGGCAGCCCCGCCGACACCCGATCGAGGTGATGTCATGACCGGCACGACGCTCGACGACTACACCGACAGGTACGCCCGGCGCGTCCGCGGGATGACCGCCTCGGAGATCCGGGCGCTCTTCGCGGTGGCCAACCGGCCGGAGGTCGTCTCGCTCGCCGGTGGGGCACCCTACATCGCGGCGCTGCCGCTCGACGCGGTCGGCGAGATGCTCGGCCGGCTCGGCTCCGAGCACGGCGCCACCACCCTCCAGTACGGCGTCGGCCAGGGCGCCCCGGAGCTGCGCGAGCGGATCTGCGAGGTGATGTCCCTCTCCGGGATCGACGCCTCGTGCGGCGCCTCCCCGGAGGACGTGGTCGTCACCGTCGGCGGCCAGCAGGCCCTCGACCTGGTGGCCCGGCTCTTCCTGGACCCGGGTGACGTGGTGCTCGCCGAGGGGCCGACGTACGTCGGCGCGCTCGGGGTGTTCCAGGCCGCCCAGGCCCAGGTGGCCCACGTGCCGATGGACGACGAAGGGCTCATCCCGGAGGCGCTGGAGGTGGCCATCGCCGACCTGGCCCGGGCCGGCCGCCGGGTGAAGTTCCTCTACACCATCCCCACCTACCAGAACCCCGCCGGCGTGACGCTGAGCGAGGAGCGGCGCGAACGGGTGCTCGACATCTGTGAGCGCGCCGGGCTGCTCGTGGTGGAGGACGACCCGTACGGTCAGCTCGGCTTTGAGGGCGAGGCGCCCCGGCCGCTGCGGGCCCGGCGGCGCGAGGGGGTCTTCTACCTGAGCACGTTCTCCAAGACGTTCGCGCCGGGCCTGCGGGTGGGCTGGATCCTGGCCCCGCACGCGGTCCGCGACAAGCTGGTCATCGCCAGTGAGGCGCAGATCCTCTGCCCGAGCGCCTACGCCCAGTCGGCCGTCTCCACGTACCTCGGCACCATGCCCTGGCGGCAGCAGCTCAAGGTCTACCGCGAGATCTACCGCGAGCGCCGGGACGCGCTGCTCGACGCGATGGCCGACCTGATGCCGGAGGGCACCACCTGGACCAGGCCGCAGGGCGGCCTGTTCGTCTGGGCGACGCTGCCCGACGGGCTCGACTCCAAGGCGATGATGCCCCGGGCAGTGGCCGCCCGCGTCGCGTACGTGCCGGGGACCGGCTTCTACGCCGACGGCACCGGCGCCGGGAACATGCGGCTGAACTTCTCCTTCCCGACGCCGGAGCGGATCCGCGAGGGTGTCCGCCGGCTGGCCGGGGTGATGGAGCAGGAGATCGCGATGCGGAAGGTCTTCGGTGCGGTCGGCGGTGCCGGACCCCGCCGACGCCAGGGCGGCTCGGACGCGCCCGGTCCCGACTTGGCATGATGCCCGCATGTCCGACAGCCCTGCCGCACCGCCTCCCGTGACCGGATCCGCCGTCGACGAGCTGCACGTGCTCGTACTCGCCGGTGGCCTCTCCTACGAGCGGGACGTCTCGCTGCGGTCGGGCCGCCGGGTGCTCGACGCGCTGCGCGCGGTCGGCGTGCAGGCGGAACTGCGCGACGCCGACGTGGCGTTGCTGCCCGCGCTGACCGCCGACCCGCCGGACGCGGTGGTGATCGCCCTGCACGGCGCCACCGGCGAGGACGGCTCGCTGCGCGGCGTGCTCGACCTCTGGGACGTGCCCTACGTCGGCTGCGACGCCCGGTCGTCCCGGCTCGCCTGGGACAAGCCGTCGGCGAAGGCGGTGCTGCGCGAGGCGGGCATCCCGACGCCCGACTGGGTGGCGTTGCCGCACGACCGTTTCTCCGAGCTGGGCGCGGTCGCCGTCCTGGACCGGATCGTCGACCGGCTCGGGCTGCCGCTGATGGTCAAACCGGCGCAGGGCGGCTCCGGACTGGGCGCCGCCGTGGTCCGGGAGGCGGCGTCGCTGCCGGCCGCCATGGTGGGTTGTTTCGCGTACGACCAGACCGCGCTCGTGGAGCGCTACGTGCCCGGAATGGACGTGGCGGTCTCCGTGCTCGACCTCGGCAAGGGCCCGCAGGCCCTGCCCCCGGTCGAGATCGTGCCGCGCAACGGCGTCTACGACTACGCGGCCCGCTACACCGCCGGCCGTACCACCTGGCACGCGCCCGCCCGGCTCGACGCCGCGACGACAGCCCGGGTGACCGAGGTGGCGCTCGCCGCGCACACCGCGCTCGGCCTGCGCGACGTGTCCCGGGTCGACCTGATCGTCGACGCCGGCGGTGACCCGCACGTGCTGGAGGTGAACGTCTCTCCGGGCATGACCGAGACGTCGCTGCTGCCGCTGGCGATCCAGGCGGCCGGGCTGGACTTCGGCCGGGTGCTCGGCACGCTCGTGACCCGGGCCGCCGCACGCCGCTGAGGTCAGCCCTCCCGGGTACGCCCCGCCCGCGGCTGGTCGTCCTCGACCACGTCCTCGGCCTCGCCCGCAGTCGGGGCGTCCCCGGTCTCCTGCTCCTCGGCCGCCTCGGATCCGTCCTCCGGCTCCGGGTCGTCGACCGACGGGCCCGCGGAGGGGTCTGAGACGCCCCTTGCCGCCTCGGACTCCGGGATCTCGTCCGCAGCCTCGATCACTGATGCGGGCTCGTCCTCGGGCTCCTCAGCGGCGTCCGCGGCCGAGGCCGGGGCAAAGCTCGACGGGGCCTGCCACTGGATGCGCGGCGGCTCGGCGAGCGGCCGGCCACCGAACTCGGCGAGCCACGCGGCCACCAGGGCCAGATTCTCCCGCCACTTGTCCTCGGAGATGGGGGGCAGGATCGAGTCCCACAGCGACAGGAACGTGCCGCGCAGTTGCAGCCGCCCGTACGGCCGGGCCAGGAACCACAGGTGCAGGTGCGCGGAACCGTCGCCCCAACGATTCACGTGGACCCGGGCCACGCCGTCGAGCGACCGGACGGCCCGCTCCAGGCGCACGGTCATCACGCCCAGCTCGGCGGCGAGCAGATTCGGCAGGTCGCCCAGATCCAGGTGGGACCGGGACTCCAGGATCAGGACCATCGGCAGACCGGTGGGCCGGTCCATGGCACGGACCCGCCACCGCTCACCGACCCAGATGTACGCCTCGTCGGGCGCATTGCAGGCGGTGCACTCCCGGTCCGCCTCGCCACGGCGGGGAGGTTCGAACGGTACGGGCTCGTCGAGCTGCTTGACGCGGAGATCGCCCTCGAAGGGAAAGGACGGCCACTGGGTGAAGTCTGGAACTGAGGGAGGGGTGTCCGGCACGACGCTGACCCTAACCGAGTTGGCGACGCCTGTCCCTACCCGTTCCACTGGCCGCGCACAGGTTGTCCACCACGTTGTCCACAGGGTGCCGAGATCACCAGTACGGTGCGTCATCCACTGCTCAGCAAGGGTTTCGGCGCTTCGTTTCACGTGAAACGAGACGAGCCTGTGGACAACTGCTGTGGATAACTGGAGGGCGTGTGGATCCGCTCTTCCAACGATCGGGCGCGCGATCCGTACCGGGTTCGGGAAGGGCTTCTTGCGATCGGTTTCACGTGAAACGACGGCGGTCGGATCGTCCGTGGTTCCACGCCGGTCCTCGGTGCGCCGAGTGCTGGGTCCTACGTCAGCCCGGCGCGGGGGTTCGCTGGGCCGGGGTTCTCGCTGGCCGGCTGATCCACGGTGGCTCTCGACCGGTCCGCCCGCCGAGTCGACCAACCGATCTGCGACATGAAGGCACAGCCCGGCCGGACACCCCGCCGAGTGCCAAGCAGCCGGGACGGCGGCGTCCGCCAGGCCGGCACACGAAGCGGCATCCGAGCCACCTCGGCTCAGCGGCACACCGCGGCTCACCCCGAGCCACCGGGGCCAGCCGGGTCACCGGGGCTCCTGCCGTTCCCGGCCGCCCCGCCGCTTTGGCCGCCCCGGCCGGACGGCCCGCTCCGGCCCGCTCTCCGGCCGCTCGGCCGCTCGGCCGCTCGGTCGCTCGGTCGCTCGGTCGCTCGGTCGCTCGGTCGCTCGGTCGCTCGGTCGCTCGGTCGCTCCGGCGAGCATTCTCGCGCGCCCGCTTCGAACCTGCGAGAAATCAGCGGCTAGCGACAACTCATCCGGCTCCTGTGCGGGTGGTCTGGAGGCGTTGCTGACAGGGTGGTCATCGGCCGGGGCGACGGGGACATCTTGGGAAACGCGCGCCCCCAGACGGAACCACTTCGGTCCGGGCTCGCCAACGCCAGCCGCCCCGGGTGCGGTGGAACACCATGGGTGTCTCCGAGGCGTTTTGATGCCCATGGTGTTCCACTCGGTCCAGCTGCCGCTCTAGCGGGATGGCAGCGTGCGGGGCGGTGGGTGTCGGGGCGGTGAGTGCGGAGCGACGGCGGCTGCAACGACGGCCACCGGCTCGGGGCATCGGCGAGACGGCCGCATCGGCGACGCGATGTCAGCATCGACGCGATGGACGCGCGTCATCGTTTGGCCGGGTGGCCAGTAGCGGCCGGCATGGAACTGGGCCGCCCGAAGGGCGGGCCACTGTGGCCAAAGGCGACGAGCCCAGGTCTGCAACCCACGTGGTTGCCCTTTGTCCACG
Organism: Micromonospora sp. NBRC 110037; assembly: GCF_001652995.1. Lineage (NCBI taxonomy): Bacteria > Bacillati > Actinomycetota > Actinomycetes > Micromonosporales > Micromonosporaceae > Micromonospora > Micromonospora sp. NBRC 110037. Next base: position 220,583 of record NZ_BBVA01000008.1, on the reverse strand, counting down.
CCCGAGCGGAGGTTCACGTTCGGCAGCGGCCGCCGCTTCGTGGGCAGTTCGATGTACAGCTTCGACCAGTAGCGTCGCGCGCCGCATCGGCGGGGCGGCGGGAGTGCTCAGCGGCCTCACGCGGGCCTACCCGTTTCACGTGAAACGCCGCCGCCTACCGACCGGGCTGCACCCGGTCCTTGCCCTCCTTCTGAGGCGAGTAGTCCGCGAGTTCGGCACCCCAACCCGGGGCAGAAGCGAACCAGCCGCCCAGGTTCCGCCAGTCGCCTTAGCCACCCGGCCTATCCCGCCGCCGCGCGACCGCGTCGCCTCGGCACATCGCCACCGCGCTACCACCGCTACCCCCGCCACCCGCATTACGGCGCCACCGCGCCACCGCGCCACGACGCCACCGCGTCACCCGCGCCACGACGCCACCGCGTCACCCGCGCCCCCTCGCCACGCGCCACCGCGCCACCGCGCCACCGCGCCACCGCGCACCGGGCACCAGGCACCGGGCACCGGGCACCGGGCACCGGGCACCGGCATTCTCGTTTCACGTGAAACCAGCGGGAAGGACGCCGAGCCGGCCACGCCCTCGCGCGGGCAGCAGCAGACGGTTCGCAACCGAAACCGCGTCCTGGAGAAAGAGAACCGGCCGCACCCCTCGCGGGCGATGCGGCCGGCCGGACAACCTCTGACGGCTACGCCTCGGGCTGCTCCTCACCGTCCATGCCGATGATCCCGACGATCCGCTCCAGGTCGTCAACGGTGGCGAACTCGATCGTGATCTTGCCCTTGCTCCGGCCGATGTCGACCTTCACCCGGGTGTCGAACCGGTCGGAGAGCCGGTCCGCGAGATCGGTGAGCGCCGGGGCGTGCGGCTTCGGCCGGCGCTTCGCGGCGGCCGTCTTCGCCGGCTCCTCGGCGAGCGCCAGGTGCACCAGTTCCTCGGCACCGCGTACGGAGATGCCCTCGGCGACGATCCGCTTGGCGAGCTGCTCCTGCGCCTCGGCGTCGTCGAGGCTGAGCAGTGCCCGGGCGTGACCGGCGGAGAGCACTCCGGCGGCGACCCGGCGCTGCACAGCGGCCGGCAGGTTCATCAGCCGGATGGTGTTGGAGATCTGCGGGCGGCTGCGGCCGATCCGCCGGGCCAGCTCCTCGTGGGTGGCGCCGAACTCCTCCAGCAGCTGCTGGTAGGCCGCCGCCTCTTCCAGCGGGTTCAGGTTGGCGCGGTGGATGTTCTCCAGCAACGCGTCCCGGAGCATCGCGTCGTCCTTGGTGTCCCGGACGATCGCGGGGATGGTCTCCCGGCCGACCGCCTGGGCGGCGCGCCAGCGCCGCTCACCCATGACGAGTTCGTACTTCTCGGTGTCGAGCTGGCGGACCACGATCGGCTGGAGGAAGCCGACCTCCTGGATCGAGGTCTTCAGCTCCTCCAGCGCCTCCTCGTCGAAGACGTGCCGGGGCTGCTTCGGGTTCGGCACGATGGCGTCGACCGGGATCTCGGCGAAGCGTGCGCCGGGCACCGGGCTCAGGTGCGACTCGGGCTCGACGGCCGGCGACGGGGTGCTCCCGACACCGCCGGTGATGGCGGCGGTCGCGCCTGCGACCGGAGCCGAGGGCGACGCGGCAACTGCCGACGACTCCGGTTCGGTGGCCGCCGGTTCGGCGCCCGGTACCGGTCCGGTGGGGATGAGGGCGCCGAGCCCTCGGCCCAGTCCGCCGCGGGGACGGTTCTTCATGCGACGCCTCCCAGCGACATCTCCGCACTACGCATTCCGGCTCACCGGCTCCTTGACGCCTCGTTCCGCGATCTCCTGGGCGGCCTCGAAGTAACTCGTGGCTCCCCGCGAACCGGGATCGTAGGTCATCACCGACTGGCCGTAGCTCGGTGCCTCGGAGACACGCACGTTGCGCGGGATGACGGCCTGGAGCACCTTGTCGCCGAAGTGGTTCCGGACGTCCTGCTCCACCGCGTCCGCGAGCCGGGTGCGCCTGTCGTACATGGTGAGCAGGATGGTGGAGACCTCGAGCTTCGGGTTGAGGTGCTGGCGCACCAGGTTGATGTTGTTGATCAACTGGTTGAGCCCTTCCAGCGCGTAGTACTCGCACTGGATCGGGATCAGCACCTCCTGCGCGGCGACGAGCGCGTTGACGGTCAGCAGGCCGAGCGACGGCGGGCAGTCTATGAAGACGTAGTCGAAGTGCCCCGGGTACGCGGCGATCGCCCGCGCCAGGCGCGACTCCCGGGCCACCACGGAGACCAGTTCGATCTCGGCGCCCGCCAGGTCGATCGTGGCCGGTACGCACCACAGGTTGGGGATGCCCTCGACGGCCTGCGCCACCTCTTCGAGCGGCACACTGTCGATCAGGCAGTCGTAGACGTCGGGCACGCCGGTGTGGTGCGGGACGTTCAGACCGGTGGAGGCGTTGCCCTGGGGATCAAGGTCGACCACGAGCACCCGGTTGCCGTGCAGCGCGAGCGCCACGGCCAGGTTCACGGTGGTGGTCGTCTTACCCACGCCGCCCTTCTGGTTGGCGACGCACATCACCCGGGTCCGGTCCGGGCGGGGCATGGTGACCTCGCCACTGGGATTCAGGATCTGCACGGCGCGCATCGCCTCCATAGCCAACGGTGGATCATCCTCTTCGCGCGTCGGGGTTTCACGTGAAACGTACGTGCTGGCGTCTACCTCATCGCCGTACCCGCTCGCCTGTGGCGTGTCGGACGGCGTCACGGTGACCTCGGGAGCGGCCTGGTGCGGCACGGCCGAGACGGGCGGCTGGGGTTCGAAGCGAGCGGGCACCGCGACGTTCGCCCGCACCGCGGCCGGTCGCGGCGTCGGCGCGTTCGCCGGGCCGTCTGCCGGGTCGAGCGGGTCACGGGCCGGCGGGACGTTCGCCGGCGCCGACGAGACGGGCCGTACGGAACCGGCGGGCGGCGTGTCCCGCCGCTGCGGCGGCGGCTCGGCCGGCGGGTAAGAGGCGGACGGATCGCGGGGCTCGTTCACCGTCCACTCCCGGTAGTTGGTTTCACGTGAAACGGGGCCGGGGGATTTCCCTCCGGGCCCGGTCAACCGTGGATCGTCGTACCTGCCGTCGTCATGCACCTGTCATCCCTACCCGCTCCGGATGGTCGGTCCGCACCCGTCGAATCGAATACCGGGCCCTCGCCCGGCGTGGTCGGCTCGGCGGGAACCATCGGGTTCGGGTGCCGCCCGGCACCGCCGTTCCACACTATCGACGCGCGGTCAGCCTACGGCCGACGGGCGCGGTGGGTCCATGTCGGGTTGTGATCGATCGCGTCACGCCCACCCGGTCCAACGACCGGGTGGGCGTCCGGACAGCCGTTTCGGTCAGCGGTCGCCACGACGGCGGCCGCCACGCGACCGCTTCGGCTTCTTGGCCCGGCGCGGGTTCACCACGCGCTCACGGACCACCTCGATCACGGTCGCCGGGGACTCGATCACCCCGTCGCCGCACCGGTGCAGCTCCGGCGTGCCGCCGCCGAGGCGTACCACCGCTTCGGTGTGCTCGGCGATCTCCTCGGCGGCCGAGGCGCCCTTGAGCGCCACCAGGCGGCCGCCGGAGACCAGCAGCGGTAGGCACCAACCGGCGAGCCGGTCCAGCGGCGCCACCGCGCGGGCGGTCACGATGTCGGCGGAGAGCGGCTCCCGGTCCCGCGACCCGGCCGCCGCCTCCTCGGCCCGCCCGCGGAAGACGCGGACGTCGCGGGTCAGGCCGAGGCGTTGCACCGCCTCGATCAGGAAGGAGGTACGCCGCGCGAGCGGCTCCACGAGCGTCACTGTGAGATCGGGACGCGCGATCGCCAGCACCAGGCCGGGCAGTCCGGCGCCGGAGCCGACGTCGATCACGCTCGCCCCCTCCGGGATCCGCTCGGCCACCACCGCGCAGTTGAGCAGGTGCCGGTCCCAGAGCCGCGGCGTCTCGCGGGGGCCGATCAGACCGCGCACGACGCCGTCGGTGGCAAGCAGTTCCGCGTACGCGGCGGCGAGGTCGAGCCGGTCGCCGAAGAGCGCGCGGGCCGCCTCCGCCAGTTCCGGCGGCAGCGTCGCGGACGCCGGATCGGGGACGGCCGTCGACTCCGCACCGTCCACAGGGGATGGCGTGTCCTCCGCCGGCTCCGCGAACACCGGGTCGGCCGCCGCAGCCGCGGCCACCGGTGCCACGTCCGCCGCCGGCTCGCCGGAGAACGCGGGCATCACGTCCATCGCCGGGTCGGCGGGCTCGACCCCGGTCACCACCGCCGGCTCGGCCGAGAAGGCGGGCTCGCCGGGGTCGGTCGCGGCCCTTTCCGGGTACGCCGGGTCGGCCGGCCCGTCGTCGTCGGAGAAGACCGGGTCGACTGTGGGATCGGGGCGCACAGCCGACGGCCCGGGCGGCGTACCACCCGGGCCGGCCACGGCGCCTGCCGTCGTCTCGTCGGAGATCACGGACCTCAGTCCGTCACCGGACGGACGACGATGCGGCGGTTGGGCTCGACGCCCTCGGACTCGCTCTCCACGCCGCTCATCGCGTTCACCACGTCGTGCACGCACTTGCGCTCGAACGCGGACATCGGCTCCAGGCGCACCGGCTCACCGTGCTCCTTGACCTTCTCGACCGCGTTCTTCGCCACGGCGGCCAGTTCCTTGCGCCGGGCGGCCCGGTAACCGCCGACGTCCAGCAGCAGGCGGCTCGGCGTGCCGGTCTGGCGGAACACGGCCAGCCGGGCCAGTTCCTGGAGCGCCTCCAGGGTCGCGCCGCGCTGGCCGACCAGGTTCTGCAGCCGTCCGCCGACCACTTCGACTACCGGACGGCCGCCGGAGACCAGCTCGTCGATGTCGCCGTCGTAGTCGAGGATGTCCAGCAGACCCTCGACGTAGTCGGCGGCGATCTCACTCTGCCGGAACAGGTCGCTGTCGGCCGGGGCCTTCTTCTCCCGGGCCTCGCCCGAGGCGTCCTCGGTCTCGGTGGCGGCGGTAACGGGGGTCTCCTCGTCCAGGGACTGGTCGGCGCTGGGGATGCTGGTCTCGGTCACGGGTCTCATCTCCGTACTCGCTCGGCCGGACCGTTCGGGGGTCCGCTGGTCTCCCGGGGCCGGCGGGAGGTTCGCCGGTTGCCCTCGGGCACGTCTGTACGGGCCAGTTTCGCCCGCGGCCGCGCGTCGCGCGGCGATTCCGGCCCGGCGCCGACTCCTCGGATGGCAGCACGTGACCGGAACGGGCCACCGCCGGTGTCGCGGCGGTGGCCCGGTGGAACTCAGCCCTGTCGCTTGGCGGGCCGGCTGCCGCCCTTCTTCGGGTTGACCGGCTTGGCGCCCGGCTTCGGCCCGGCCACCTTCGGCGCCGCGGCCGGGGCCTTCGCCGCCGGCTGGGCCGCCTTGCGGCCGAACAGGCCACCGGTCTTGGCCGGCTGCACCGGGCCCTTGCCGCCGGTGTTCTTGGCGGCGGTGGTGCTCTTCGCGGTGGGCGGCGGCGGGAACTTCCGCAGCACCCACTGCTGCTGGCCGAGCGTGAAGAGGTTGTTGGTGACCCAGTAGATGATCACACCGATCGGGAAGATCGCGCCCGAGATCAGCAGCGACAGCGGGATGCCGTAGAGCATCAGGCGCTGCACCATGCGCTGCTGCGGGTCCTCGGCCCAGCCGGTCTTGAGAATCATCTGACGGCTGGTCAGGTAGGTGGTGGCGATCATGATGATCACCAGGATGCCGGCGACGACCTTGACGGTGCCGGTGTTCGCGCCCAGCCGGCTGAGCTCCTCCGCGGTGGAGCCGAACTTGCCGGAGATCGGCGCGGTGAAGAGCGTCGCGTTCGAGGCGCTGTTGAACTGGTCGACAGTCCAGCCGTACAGGGTCTTGCCCTGGTTGTCCGGGCTGAGGCGGCGCAGCGTGTGGAACAGGCCCAGGAAGACCGGGATCTGGAGGAACATCGGAAGGCAGCCCATGAGCGGGTTGGCCTTTTCCTTCCGGTAGAGCTCCATCATCTCTTTCTGGAGCGTCTCCCGGTCACCCTTGTGCTTCTCCTGGAGCTCCTTCACCTTCGGCTGGAGCGCCTGCATGGCACGCTGCGACTTGATCTGCTTGACGAAGACCGGGAACAGGATCACCCGGACCGTCACCACCAGGAAGATGATGGCGAGGATCCAGGCCCAGTTCGTACCGATCACGGCCCCGACCGGAACTCCGATGGCGTCCCAGGCCGAGTGCCAGGTCAGCAGGATCCACGAGATCGCGTAGTAGATCCAGTCGAGACTAAACACTCAGGCTCCAGTCACGTCGGCACGGCGGCGGTCGCCCGGCTCCGGAACCGGGTCGTGTCCACCTGGGTGGAAGGGATGGCAGCGCGACAGCCGACGGACCGTCAGCCAGGCGCCCCGCAGCGCACCGTGCCGGGACACCGCCTCCACGGCGTAGGCACTGCACGACGGGTAGAACCGGCAGCGGGCCGGCAGAGCCGGACTTATCCACCGACGGTACGCGATGATAGGCGCCAGCAGCATGCGGGCACCGCTTGTGGGCGACGGAGTCGCGGTCGGGCCGGTCACCGCGACCGCCGTCCCCGGGGGGAGCGCGCGGCGGCGAGAGCGGCGTCGAGGTCGGCCCCGAGCCGGGTGTACGTGGCGTCGGCGGCTGCCGGCAGCGCGCGTACCACGAGGGTCGTGCCGGCGGGCAGCTCGGCCAGCCGCTCGCGGACCAGGTGCCGGAGCCGGCGGCGGACCTTGTTCCGGACCACCGCGCCGCCGACGGCCTTGGACACGACGAAGCCGGCGCGGCTCGGTGCGGAGGTCTCCGCACCGCTGGTCCGCGCCGGCTCCGGCGAAGGTGTCGCGGTGGTGCCGATCGGCTCGGGGATGGTCAGGTGGACCACGACGGCGCCACGGCCGACGCGTCGGCCACCGCGAACCGCTGCGGCGAAGTCGCTACTGCGCCGCAGTCGTTGCGCGGCGGCCAGCACGACTGCCCACGTCCCCGGACCGGACCTGTCGGCCTCAGGCCGACAGGCGGGCGCGGCCCTTGGAACGACGGGTAGCGATGATGGCGCGGCCGGCACGGGTGCGCATGCGCAGCCGGAAGCCGTGGGTCTTCGCGCGCCGGCGGTTGTTCGGCTGGTAGGTGCGCTTGCTCACGTCAGGCTCTCCGTTGTCGTACGCCCCGCGCGGCGGATCGCCCGGGGTCGTGTGCTGGTCCAGGCCACCTTGTCGGTGACCTCCGATCGGCGCTGCCGTGACGCGCTCCCCGGCGATGCGAGGTGACAGCCACGGACAGCAAGCATCAATCACCCTAGCAGAGGGCGAGAGAGCAGCCGCTCCAGCCTACGCAGGGGCGCAATGACCGTCAAACGTCACACTCGGGCGTCCGACCTGCGTCGGAACGACGACCGAAGGGGCGGTTTTCACTGATGTTGCCAACGTCGTCAGGGTGTCGCCGGTTGATGGCGTGGGGTCCGCGCTGTTAGCGTGCCCGATTGCGGTCGGCGTCGGGGGTCCGGGGTTTGTCGCCGATCGGCAAGACCGGACACGCTGTTGAATCGTTCGGCACGGTGAACCCGCTTCAGCGCCTCCGTGGATCGAGGGGGGCAGGTCCGACCCGCGTCCGGTGGGCGGTCACAATCGGTCGGTACACAGGCTGTGGATAACTTGTGGATGACGACCGGTCAGCCGTCCGGGCGGGCGTGAGGAGCAGGCGAGGGGGTGGCACGACGGTGACCGGAGCGACCGACCTGGCCGCGGTGTGGACGGCGACCACCGACGAACTCGCCGACGAGATCATCTCCGCGCAGCAACGGGCGTACCTCCGGCTCACCCGGCTGCGGGCGATCGTCGAGGACACCGCGTTGCTCTCGGTGCCGGACGCCTTCACCCGCGACGTGATCGAGTCACGGCTCCGCCCGGCCATCACCGAGGCGCTGAGCCGCCGGCTCGGACGGCCGATACAGGTGGCCGTCACCGTACGGGTCACCGAGGACCCGGGCGCCCGCCCGGCCGGCACCGTCTACCGCAGCAGCCCGGAACCGCTCCCCGAGCACGACGGCGCCGCTCCGCTGCCCGGCTTCGACCAGGCCGCCCCGACCTTCCCGTCGCCCCGCCCGGAGCCCGGCTACGCCGACTCCCGCCCCGAGCCCGGTTACGCCGAGTCCCGCCCGGAACAGCAGGTGGACGAACCGGCGCCCCGGCAGCGGACCGCGGACGGCGGCCGGCCCCACCTGATCCCCGCCGGCCGGGACGCGCAGGACACGCTCTTCAGCGCCGCGTTCGCCGAGCCGCTGCGCGCCGCGCCCGAGCGCCGCGCCTTCGACGAGCGCACGCGCATCGAGCCGTCCGCTCCCGACGCCGGGGGTTACGAGCCGCGCTACCGGGAGAACCCGGCCGCCGACCCGGGGCCGATGCGCGGCCTGCCCCGCGACGGCGCCACCGACAACGGCCCCGGCCGCGGTGGCGCCGATCACCACCGTCCCGGCGGCGGCCAGGCCGACCGCAGGCTCCCCGGCGGTACGGAGAGCGGCGGCAACCGGCTCAACCCGAAGTACATGTTCGAGACGTTCGTCATCGGCTCGTCCAACCGGTTCGCGCACGCGGCGAGCGTGGCGGTGGCCGAGTCGCCGGCCAAGGCGTACAACCCGCTGTTCATCTACGGCAGCTCGGGACTGGGCAAGACCCACCTGCTGCACGCCATCGGGCACTACGCGACGACGCTCGGCAACGCCCGCTCGGTCCGGTACGTCTCGACCGAGGAGTTCACGAACGACTTCATCAACTCGCTGCGCGACGACAAGACCAGCGCGTTCCAGCGCCGCTACCGGGACGTGGACATCCTCCTGATCGACGACATCCAGTTCCTGGAGAACCGGGAACGGACGCAGGAGGAGTTCTTCCACACCTTCAACACGCTGCACAACGCCAACAAGCAGATCGTGATCACGTCCGACCGCTCGCCGAAGCAGCTCGCGACGCTGGAGGACCGGCTGCGTACGCGCTTCGAGTGGGGCCTGCTCGCCGACATCCAGCCGCCGGACCTGGAGACGCGGATCGCGATCCTGCAGAAGAAGGCCGCCCAGGAGCGGCTGTTCGCACCGCCGGACGTGCTGGAGTTCATCGCCTCCCGGGTGTCGAACTCGATCCGCGAACTGGAGGGGGCCCTGATCCGGGTCACCGCCTTCGCCAGCCTCACCCGTTCCTCGGTCGAACTGTCGCTGGCCGAGGAGGTGCTGCGGGACTTCATCCCGGACGGCGCCGGCCCGGAGATCACCGCGGACCAGATCATGGTGTCGACCGCCGACTACTTCGGGGTGAGCCTGGAGGACCTGCGCGGCCACTCCCGGTCCCGGGTGCTCGTCAACGCCCGCCAGGTGGCCATGTACCTGTGCCGCGAGCTGACCGACCTGTCGCTGCCCCGGATCGGGCAGGCGTTCGGTGGCCGGGACCACACCACAGTGATGCACGCGGACCGCAAGATCCGCCAGCAGATGGCGGAGCGGCGCTCGCTCTACAACCAGATCGCCGAGCTGACCAACCGCATCAAGCAGAACACCTGACCCTGCTCCGCGCCGCCCGCGCACTGCCCGTCCGGCGGCTCCGGCGGTGATCAAGGAGTTTGTGTCGGGAAGACACGTCATTCCTGCCCCGAACTCCTTGGTCAACAGGGCGGGGCTGCTGCGCAGGAGTCCGCCGACCCGAGCGCCTCACCCAGCGTCTGCACGGACCCCGACCGCAGATCTTGGAAGGAAACGGCCGCTACAGGGGCCCTCGCCTTCCAAGATCTCTGCGGAGCCGGGGCTTGGCCTCGCACGAGTCGCCCGGGGCCCCGAGCCCCACCGAAACTTTGCGTCGATCATGAGGTTGACGGCGACAAACCGGGCGCCAACTGCCGCCAACTTCATGGTCGACACGTGCGAGGCGGGAGCCGGAGGGCGGGCGGGGACGGGGGCGGCGCGCCGAGGAAGGCTCGTGTCGACGCCCTGTTGACGTGATGAAGGTGACCAGCGGACGCCGACAGGCGGCTGACGGCAAGCCGACAGCACGGGTTCGTTGACCCTCGACCCGGTGGAGGGCCCAGGATCGGCGCTGTGTTCGTCCACAGCTCGTGCCCCTTGTCCACAGCCCCTGTGTCACAGGCAGTGGACAACCACCGTCCGCACCCGGCCGGTTACCCACAGACTGTGGACAACTCCTGGGGACGAGGCTGTGGACGCCTGGGGATGACGATCACGTTGTCCCCAGATGACAGGTCGCCTGTGGGCGAGCTGTTGAAGGTTCTGGGGATTAAGGCGGTCGACGCTGTCGGCGCTGTCCACAGCGCTGGGGAGAAAACCGGTGGATTAGCGGTGGACAACCGGTGGACAGCCGTGGAAAACCCGGCGGCTGGCGGGGGCTGTGGACCGGGACACGAGTTTTACCCCCGGTTCTCCACAGCCAAACCACCGGTGGATAACGTGTCTGACCTGCGCAGACGTTGGTTCTCCACAGTTTGCACAGGTGCGATGAAGACGATGAGTTATCTCTTCTAAACAACAAAAACCAATCATCACCGTTGGACTTCCTGTGGATCGGGCCGGAGCGCTGCCGTCGGCAGTCACCCCGGGCACCTGGATCCACGGGGTCGGGCGCACAGCCGATGCCCGCGCGCCCTAAGGTGCGATGGGTACCCGCACGGTCGGGCGGGACGGGTGGCAGCGGTCGGCATGAGAGAGTTGTCGCTGACGTCGACGCGGAGGCATTGATGAAGTTCCGAGTGGAGCGCGACGCGCTCGCCGAGGCGGTCGCGTGGACCGCCAAGAGCCTGCCCAACCGGCCCTCCGTACCGGTGCTGGCCGGGGTGATGCTCCGCGTCACCGACGGCAACCTGCAGGTCTCCGGCTTCGACTACGAGGTCTCCAGCCAGGTGACGGTCGAGGTGCAGGGTGACGCGGACGGCGCCGCCCTGGTCTCCGGCCGCCTGCTCGCCGAGATCACCAAGGCCCTGCCGGCCAAGCCGGTGGACATCGCCGCCGTCGGCGCCCACCTGGAGCTGGTCTGCGGCAGCGCCCGCTTCACGCTGCCCACCATGCCGGTGGAGGACTACCCGACGCTGCCGGAGATGCCGGAGAGCGCGGGCACCGTCGACGCCGCGGCCTTCGCCACGGCCGTGGCCCAGGTTGCGGTGGCCGCCGGCCGCGACGAGACGCTGCCGATGATGACCGGTGTACGCCTCGAGCTGAGCGGCGGCACGATGGCCATGCTGGCGACCGACCGATACCGCCTCGCGCTGCGCGAGATGGAGTGGAACCCGGACGACCCGGAGATCAGCCTCAACGCGCTGGTGCCGGCCCGTACGCTGCACGACACCGCCAAGGCGCTCGGCCCGCTCGGCGGCCACGTCACCATGGCGCTCTCCTCCGGCGGCGCCGGCGAAGGCATGATCGGCTTCTCCGGTGGCACCCGCCGGACCACCAGCCGCCTGCTCGACGGCGCCAACTACCCGCCGGTGCGTTCGCTGTTCCCGGCCGACCACAACGCCGAGGCCCGCGTCGCCGTCGCCACACTCATCGAGGTGGTCAAGCGGGTCGCTCTCGTCGCCGAGCGCACCACCCCCGTGCTGCTCAGCTTCAGCGCCGACGGCCTCGTGGTGGAGGCGGGCGGCACCGAGGAGGCCCGGGCCAGCGAGGCGATGGAGGCCACCTTCACCGGTGAGCCGCTCACCATCGGCTTCAACCCGCAGTACCTCATCGACGGCCTGTCCAACCTCGGCGCCCAGCACGCCCTGCTCCGGTTCGTCGACGCGTTCAAGCCCGCGGTCATTTCCCCGGCCGGCGAGGATGGCGAGGTCATACCGGGGTACCGGTACCTCATCATGCCGATCCGCGTGTCCCGCTGATCGCAGGCAGCACGACCCTGACGTACGGAGGTAGGAGCAGATGCAGCTCGGCCTGGTAGGACTCGGCCGGATGGGCGGCAACATGCGGGAGCGGCTGCGCGCCGCCGGGCACGAGGTGGTCGGCTTCGACCACAACCCGGAGATCAGCGACGCCGCGAGCCTGACTGAGCTGGCCGAGAAGCTTCAGTCGCCCCGCGCGGTCTGGGTCATGGTTCCCGCCGGCGTCACCGACGCCACCATCGACGAGCTCGCCGAGGTGCTCGGCGAGGGCGACATCATCATCGACGGCGGCAACTCCCGGTTCAGCGACGACGCCCCGCGTGCCGAGCGGCTGAACGAGCAGGGCATCGGCTACATCGACGTCGGCGTCTCCGGCGGCGTCTGGGGCCGGCAGAACGGGTACGGGCTGATGGTCGGCGGCGCGCAGCAGCACGTCGAGCGCCTGATGCCGATCTTCGAGGCGCTCAAGCCGGAGGGCGAGTTCGGCTTCGTGCACGCCGGCCCGGTCGGCGCCGGCCACTACGCCAAGATGGTGCACAACGGCATCGAGTACGGCCTGATGCACGCCTACGCCGAGGGCTACGAGCTGCTGACCGCCTCCGAGCTGGTCACGAACGTTCCCGGCGTGTTCAAGTCGTGGCGCGAGGGCACCGTGGTCCGCTCCTGGCTGCTCGACCTGCTGGACCGGGCGCTGGACGAGGACCCGGAGCTGGCCGAGCTGAGCGGCTACACGGAGGACACCGGCGAGGGCCGTTGGACCGTGGACGAGGCGGTACGGCTCGCCGTGCCGCTCAACGTCATCACCGCGTCGCTGTTCGCCCGGTTCGCGTCCCGGCAGGACGACTCGCCGGCCATGAAGGCCGTCGCCGCGCTGCGCCAGCAGTTCGGCGGCCACGCCGTCCACAAGCGCTGACCGGTATTCACAGCCTGTGTACGTCCGCCGGCTCGAACTGGTTGACTTCCGCTCGTACGAGCGCGTCGGCGTGGACCTGGAGCCGGGGCCGAACGTGCTCGTCGGCGCCAACGGCGTCGGCAAGACGAACCTGGTCGAGGCGCTCGGCTACGTGGCGACCCTGGATTCGCACCGGGTCGCCACGGACGCCCCGCTGGTCCGGATGGGCGCCACCTCGGCGGTGATCCGCTGCGCGGTGGTGCACGAGGGCCGGGAACTGCTTGTCGAGCTGGAGATCGTGCCGGGCAAGGCCAACCGGGCCCGCCTCGGCCGGTCCCCGGCCCGGCGCGCCCGGGACGTGCTCGGCGCGCTGCGCCTGGTGCTGTTCGCGCCGGAGGACCTGGAACTGGTCCGCGGGGACCCCTCGGAACGGCGCCGCTACCTGGACGACCTGCTGGTCACCCGCCAGCCCCGCTTCGCCGGGGTACGCGCCGACTACGAACGCGTGGTGAAGCAACGCAACGCGCTGCTGCGTACCTCGTACCTCGCTCGCAAGACCGGTGGCACACGCGGCGGTGACCTGTCGACGCTGGCCGTGTGGGACGCGCATCTGGCCCAGCACGGCGCGGACCTGCTCGCCGGCCGCCTGGAACTGGTCGCCGCGCTCACCCCGCACGTGGCGAAGGCGTACGACGCGGTGGCGGCCGGCCGCGGCGCGGCGGGCATCGCGTACCGGCCCTCGGTCGAGCTGCCCGAACCCGGCGCGGACCGCGCGGCGCTGGCGGAGGCGCTGGCCGCCGCGCTGACCGCGAACCGCGCCGCCGAGATCGAGCGCGGCACCACGCTCGTCGGCCCGCACCGCGACGACCTGGCGCTCACCCTCGGCCCGCTGCCCGCCAAGGGGTACGCGAGCCACGGCGAGTCGTGGTCCTACGCGCTGGCGCTGCGGCTGGCCGGGTACGACCTGCTGCGCGCCGACGGGATCGAGCCGGTGCTGGTGCTCGACGACGTCTTCGCCGAGCTGGACACCGGCCGGCGGGACCGGCTGGCCGAGCTGGTGGGCGGCGCGAGCCAGCTGCTCGTCACCTGCGCTGTGGACGACGACGTGCCGGCGACCCTGCGCGGCACCCGGTACGCGGTGGGCGACGGGACGGTGCGACGTGTCTGACGACGAGGTGCGGCTACCGCCCGCGCGGCTCGGGCCGGGACGCGACGCGCGTACCCCGGGAAAGCCCGCGGACGGCGAGCCGGGCGCGAACCTGCCGGAGGGCGCGACCGGGCCGGAACTGGCGCGGGCGGTGCTCGACGCGGCGAAGGCCCGGCGGCAGGCGGCGGCTCCCCGGCGGCGCGGCGCGGTCCGCGGCGACGGCGAGAAGCGGCTGCGCGGCTACTCCGGCCCGGGGCCGGATCCGCGCGACCCGCAGCCGCTGGGTGCGGTGCTGGACAAGCTGGTCAAGGCGCGGGGCTGGCAGCAGCCGGCGGCCGAGGCGACGGTGTTCGGCGCGTGGGAGAAGGTGGTCGGCCCGGAGGTCGCCCAGCACAGCCGCCCGGTGAAGCTGGAGGACGGCGAGCTGACGGTGGAGGCGCGCTCGACGGCGTGGGCGACGCAGTTGCGTCTGCTGGCGGGCTCGCTGTTGCAGCAGATCGCCCGCGAGGTCGGCCACAACGTGGTGCGCAAGCTGCACATTCACGGCCCGGCTGCGCCGTCGTGGTCGCGCGGCCCCCGGCGGGTACGCGGGCGCGGGCCCCGCGACACCTACGGCTGACCGTCGCCGCCCGAGCGCTGGGCCTCCCGCCGGGCGCGCTTGAGTTCGCGCTGCTCGCGGCTCCACTGCTTGCGGCGTTCCAGGTCCTGCTTCCAGGCTTCGCGGGCCAGCCGGGAGCCGCCCTGCACCGCGCCCTGGACCTGGGAGGGGCCGGCGAGGTTCTGGAACACCCAGCCCAACAGGCGGCCACCCTTGCCGGAGGCGTCGCCCACCTGCTCGTCGTCGCTCATCCCGCCGCCCTCCCTGTTTTGTGTGCAAACCATTGGTACACCAATCGTTGCTAGGATCGCAACGACAACGAGGAGGACGAGGTGACCGACCCGATCGAGGAGGACCCCCTGGCGCTGGAGCAGCAGGTCTGCTTCGCGCTGTCGGTCGCCGCCCGGAGCGTCGTCGCGGTCTACCGCCCGCTGCTGGAGCCGATGGGGCTCACCCACCCGCAGTACCTGGTCATGCTGGCGCTCTGGCAGCACGCGCCGCTGTCCGGGCGGGATCTGAGCCGGCTGCTCCAGCTCGATCCGGGCACGCTGTCACCGCTGCTCAAGCGGCTGGAGGCGGCCGGCTACATCCGGCGGGAACGCGACGCCGCCGACGAGCGCAGCCTGGCCGTCTCGCTCACCGCCGAGGGGCAGGCGCTGCGGACGCAGGCCGAGCGGATCCCGCCGGCCATCGTGCAGCGCCTGGGTCTGCCGCTGGCCGACCTGCGGCACCTGCACACGGCGCTGACCGAGGTGATCGCGGCCGCCAACCGGGCCACGTCTTCTTCCGGCGCTGCGGCGCCCGGTCAGGCGTCGGCGTAGACCGCGAAGCCGCGCTCCGCGCAGCGCCGGTAGAAGGCCGCCAGCACGCTCAGCTCGGCGCAGGTGAAGTTCCACTGCGGCGGGTCGCCGCTGTCGTCGCGCAGCCGGTCCAGCCGGCTGTCCAGCCAGCGGAGCTGCTGCGCGGCGAGCCGCCCGTCACCCAGCAACGCGCGCAGCACCTCGCTCACCGACTCGAACGTGACCGCCTCGCCGTACGGCCGGTGCCGGGCGACGAACTTCTCCAGGCCCTCGGCGATCCACGAGCAGCCGTCCGGGTCGATCACCGGGTCCTCGTCCTCGGCCGAGTTCTCCGTGGCGTAGAGCACATTTTCCAGCCCGAGGATCAGGTCGACCAGTTCGGTGTACGCGGTCGCCCGTACCGTGCCGGTCTTGGCGATCAGCTCGGCGAGCGCGGCGGTCGGCGCGGAGATCCGGGGGACGTCCACGATCTCGCCGAAGTCCACGAACTCGGCCGGCGCGACCGGGTCGTAGAAGCGGCCGGTCCGCGGCCAGTGCACCGCGACGTTGTCCAGCCCCATCGGGCGTCACCTCTCACCAAGCGTTTTCGGACCATCTTCGACGATCGTCCCGGTTGCGGGTGCGAAAGATCAAGACCGCAACGGCGGCGCCGCAAAAGCTACGGCACGCCGGACCCGGCCGCGACCCCCGGTCGGGACAGCAGCCGATCACCGGTCGGATGATCGTCACGGCTCACGGTGGCCGGTGGCGCGGCGGTGCCCCGTTGGCGTGTAGGGGGAGTCGCGGGAGGCGCGGTTCGTCCGGCTACGGCATTCTCAGCCGCCTCGGAGAGGGTGCCGAGTGGCGGTTTGGTCGGCTCCGCACAGTAAGATTGGGAGCGAGACGAAAGACCCGAGACGGAGCGACGGGCAGGGGCCCTACGGGCCCTCGATCATAGTCCCGCCTCGGGTCCGAGCCGATCGCGATCCGCGGGCAACCGTGGCGCCCGGCGTACACGATCCGTGCCTGGTGATCCCAGGGGCGGTCCGTGCGCGCCGACGTCGCGTCCTGTCCGCCGAACCCGCGCCCCCGCGCCCACGCGCGGCCGGTGCGAGAAAGTGGCCGAGCGTGGCAGCGGAGGACAACAAGAAGTACGGTGCCGAGTCCATCACCGTTCTCGAAGGCCTGGAAGCGGTCCGGAAGCGCCCCGGTATGTACATCGGGTCCACCGGCGAGCGCGGTCTGCACCACCTGGTGTGGGAGGTCGTCGACAACGCGGTGGACGAGGCGCTGGCCGGGCACTGCGACACCATCGACGTGGTGCTGCTGGCCGACGGCGGCGTCCGGGTGACCGACAACGGCCGTGGCTTCCCGGTCGACCTGCACCCGAAGCTGAAGAAGCCGGGTGTCGAGGTCGCGCTGACCGTGCTGCACGCCGGCGGCAAGTTCGACGGCAAGGCGTACGCGGTCTCCGGCGGCCTGCACGGCGTGGGCGTCTCCGTGGTCAACGCGCTGTCCACCCGGATGGCGGTCGAGATCCACAAGGACGGTTTCGTCTGGCGCCAGCGCTACGACCACTCCAAGCCGACGCCGCTGGAGAAGGGCGAGGAGACCGACCGCACCGGTTCGGCCGTCTCCTTCTGGCCCGACCCCGACGTCTTCGAGACCGTCGACTTCGACTTCCACACCATCTACCGGCGCCTCCAGGAGATGGCCTTCCTCACCCGGGGCCTCACCATCCACCTGCTCGACGAGCGGGTCCCGGAGGACGAGGACGGCAAGACCCGCGAGGTCACCTTCCACTACGAGGGCGGCATCGCCGACTTCGTCCGCCACCTCAACGCCTCCAAGAGCCCGATCCACAAGACGGTGGTCGAGTTCGGCGCCGAGGAGACCGGCATGTCGGTCGAGATCGCCATGCAGTGGAACGAGTCGTACGGCGAGTCGGTCTACACGTTCGCCAACAACATCAACACCCACGAGGGCGGCACCCACGAGGAGGGCTTCCGGGCCGCGTTGACGAGCGTCGTCAACCGCTACGGCGCCGACAAGAAGCTGCTCAAGGGCGACGAGCGCCTCTCCGGTGAGGACATCCGCGAGGGCTTGGCCGCGATCATCTCGGTCAAGCTCACCGACCCGCAGTTCGAGGGCCAGACCAAGACCAAGCTGGGCAACACCCCGGTCAAGGGCTTCGTGCAGCGGGTCTGCAACGAGTCGCTCGTCGACTGGTTCGACCGCAACCCGGCCGAGGCGAAGATCATCATCCAGAAGGCCTCCCAGGCGGCCCGGGCCCGTATCGCCGCCCAGCAGGCGCGCAAGCTCGCCCGGCGCAAGTCGCTGCTGGAGTCCGGCTCGATGCCCGGCAAGCTGGCCGACTGCCAGTCCACCGACCCGCGCGAGTCCGAGGTCTTCATCGTCGAGGGCGACTCGGCCGGCGGCTCGGCCAAGCAGGGCCGCGACCCGCGTACGCAGGCGATCCTGCCGATCCGCGGCAAGATCCTCAACGTGGAGAAGGCCCGCATCGACCGGGTGCTGAAGAACAACGAGGTGCAGGCGCTGATCACCGCGCTGGGCACCGGCATCCACGACGACTTCGACATCGAGAAGCTGCGCTACCACAAGATCGTGCTGATGGCCGACGCCGACGTCGACGGCCAGCACATCCAGACGCTGCTGCTCACGCTGCTGTTCCGGTTCATGCGGCCGCTGGTGGAGCTGGGGCACGTCTACCTGGCCGCCCCGCCGCTCTACAAGATCAAGTGGAACAAGAAGGGCGACGACGCCCAGTACGCGTACTCGGACCGGGAACGCGACGGGCTGATCGCGCTGCGCCAGCAGAAGAAGCCCAACGCCCGCCCGGACGACATCCAGCGGTTCAAGGGTCTCGGTGAGATGAACTACCCCGAGCTGTGGGAGACCACGATGAACCCGGCGACGCGCACGCTGCGCCAGGTCACGCTCGACGACGCCGCAACCGCGGACGAGCTGTTCAGCGTCCTGATGGGTGAGGACGTCGAGGCACGTCGGTCGTTCATCCAGCGCAACGCCAAGGACGTGCGGTTCCTGGACATCTGACGGACGCGCCGGGCCGGCCGGTGATCCACCGGCCGACCCGGTAGTCCACAGAGTTATCCACAGTCTGAACGCTTTCCACAGCCGTTATCCACAGCGAGACCATGACTGAAGAGTCTGATAAGGGTTAACAGTGACCGATACTCCCGAGTCCACCCCGAACGAGCCGGAGACCCCGGAGACACTGGCCGCGGTCGTCCAGCACGACCGGATCGAGCCGGTCGGCCTCGAGGTCGAGATGCAGCGCTCGTACCTCGACTACGCGATGAGCGTCATCGTCGGGCGGGCCCTGCCGGACGTCCGGGACGGGCTCAAGCCGGTCCACCGCAAGATCCTCTACGCCATGTTCGACTCCGGCTACCGGCCGGACCGCGGATACGTGAAGTGCTCCCGCGTCGTCGGCGACGTGATGGGCCAGTTCCACCCGCACGGCGACTCGGCCATCTACGACGCGCTGGTCCGGATGGCGCAGCCCTGGTCGCTGCGCTACCCGCTGGTCGACGGCAACGGCAACTTCGGCTCCCCCGGAAACGACCCGGCCGCCGCCATGCGATACACCGAGTGCAAGCTCGACCCGCTGGCGATGGAGATGCTGCGGGACATCGACGAGGACACCGTCGACCTGCAGGACAACTACGACGGCCGGGCCAAGGAGCCCACGATCCTGCCGTCGCGGATCCCGAACCTGCTGATCAACGGCTCCGAGGGCATCGCGGTCGGCATGGCCACCAAGATCCCGCCGCACAACCTGCGCGAGATCGGCGCGGCGGTGCAGTGGTGCCTGGAGCACCCGGAGGCCGACGAGGCCACCACGCTGGAAGCCCTGCTGGAGATCGTCAAGGGCCCGGACTTCCCGACCCACGGCCTGATCGTCGGCCAGGCGGGCATCCAGGACGCGTACCGGACCGGGCGCGGCTCGATCCGGATGCGCGCCGTGGTCGAGGTCGAGGAGGACAAGCGTGGCCGGCCGGCGCTCGTGGTCAGCGAGCTGCCGTACCAGGTCAACCCGGACAACCTCGCCGAGCGCATCGCCGAGCTGATCAAGGAGGGCAAGCTCGCCGGCATCGCCGACATCCGCGACGAGTCCTCCGGGCGTACCGGCATGCGGATCGTGCTCGTGCTCAAGCGCGACGCGGTCGCCAAGGTGGTGCTGAACAACCTCTACAAGCACACCCAGCTCCA
This sequence comes from Micromonospora sp. NBRC 110037, assembly GCF_001652995.1. NCBI lineage: Bacteria > Bacillati > Actinomycetota > Actinomycetes > Micromonosporales > Micromonosporaceae > Micromonospora > Micromonospora sp. NBRC 110037. The sequence continues at coordinate 201,077 of NZ_BBVA01000008.1, read as the reverse complement.
GGAGACGTTCGGCGCCAACATGCTGGCGCTCGTCGACGGCGTGCCACGCACGCTCAACCTGGCCCAGTTCATCCGGTACTACGTCGAGCACCAGATCGAGGTGATCCGGCGGCGGACCGCGTTCCGGCTGCGCAAGGCCGAGGAGCGGGCGCACATCCTGCGCGGTCTGTCCAAGGCGCTGGACGCGCTGGACGAGGTGATCGCCCTGATCCGGCGTTCGCCCACGGTGGAGGACGCCCGGCAGGGCCTGATCCGGCTGCTGGACATCGACGAGGTCCAGGCGACCGCGATCCTGGACATGCAGCTGCGCCGGCTGGCCGCCCTGGAGCGGCAGCGCATCCTGGACGACCTGGCGAAGCTCGAACTGGAGATCGCCGACCTCAAGGACATCCTGGCCAAGCCGGAGCGGCAGCGGCGGATCGTCTCGGAGGAACTGGGCGAGATCGTCGCGAAGTGGGGCGACGACCGGCGTACGAAGATCGTCCCGTTCGACGGCGAGGTCTCGATGGAAGACCTCATCGCCCGCGAGGACGTGGTCGTGACGATCACCCGCACCGGGTACGCGAAGCGGACGAAGGTCGACCTCTACCGGTCGCAGCGGCGTGGCGGCAAGGGCGTCAGCGGGGCGACGCTCCGCCAGGACGACATCGTCAGCCACTTCTTCGTATGCTCTACCCACGACTGGATCCTGTTCTTCACGAACAAGGGTCGGGTCTACCGGGCGAAGGCGTACGAGCTTCCCGAGGCCAGTAGGGTGGCCAAGGGCCAGCACGTGGCCAACCTGCTCGCGTTCCAGCCCGACGAGCAGATCGCGCAGATCATTGAAATCCCGAACTACCAGGTGGCGCCCTACCTGGTACTGGCCACGAAGAACGGCCTGGTGAAGAAGACGCGGCTCGAGGAGTTCGACTCCAACCGTTCCGGCGGCATCATCGCGATCAACCTGCGCGATGAGGACGAACTGGTCGGTGCGGTCCTGGCCGCTCCGGAGGACGACCTGCTGCTGGTGTCGAAGAACGCCCAGGCGATCCGCTTCAACGCCACCGACGAGGCGCTGCGTCCGATGGGCCGGGCCACGTCCGGTGTGATCGGCATGCGCTTCAGCGGCGAGGACGAGTTGCTCGCGGTCGAGGTGGTGCGAGAGGGTCTGGACGTTCTGGTCGCGACGAACGGGGGTTACGCGAAACGTACCCCGATCGAGGAATACCCGGTGCAGGGCCGGGGAGGTAAGGGCGTGCTGACCGCGAAGATCACCGAGCGACGCGGTGGCCTGGTCGGCGCGGTAGTGATCGATCCGGAGGACGAGCTGTTCGCCATCACCAGCAACGGCGGCGTCATCCGGACTCCGGTGAAGCCTGTACGCCGTACGCGTGACCGGAACACAATGGGGGTCAAGCTGATGGACCTCCCGGACGGCGTGACTATCGTGGCGATTGCTCGCAATGCCGACGAGCCTGACGAACAGGACTAGTTGATGACGGAGACACAGGCGAAGTCGGGGAACAAGGGGACCTCGGCCACCCCGGCCGAGGAGGAGGCTGCGCAGGGCGGTACACCAGCTACCGGCCGTGCGGCCGTGGGCCGGGCCACGGTTCCCGCCGACGCGCCTGCCCCGAAGTTCACCCGCGCCCCCGGCATGGCGCCGCCTCCGGACAAGCCGGGCGAGGACTCGGGTTCCCGGGACTCGTCGGCCGAGACCAAGGTCGACGCGCCGACGTCGGCCAACGGTCTGGCCGCTCCGGCGGCCAAGCCCGCGAACGCCACGAGCACACAGCCGATCAAGCCACCGGCCGCGGCCGGCCGGGCCTCCACCGGTACGACCGGCACCCAGCCGCGTATCGGCGCCGGCCTGGGCACCGCGCCGAAGACGTCGCCCGACGGCGCCCGTCCGACCACCACCGGCGCCACCGGCCAGTCCCGGCCCGCGAACGGCGGGGGCCTGCCGCCGGGCGTCAGCGGCGCGGCCGCAGTCGGCGCCGCGCGCGTGGGCGAGGCGGTACGCGCCGCGCGTACCTCGGTCAGTTCGGCCGCGTCCCGCGGGCCGCGACGGGCCCGGCTGAACCTGAAGCGGATCGACCCCTGGTCCGTGATGAAGTTCGCGTTCGCGGTGTCCGTGGTGCTCTTCATCGTGGTCGTCGTGGCGACCTCGGTGCTCTACCTCGCGCTGGACGCGATGGGCGTGTTCAAGAGCGTCAACGACAGCCTGACCGACCTGGTGAACGCCGGCGGCGGCCAGGGCGGCGGCGGCTTCCGGATCACCGCCAAGGGCGTGATCCTGACGTCGGCGCTGATCGGCCTGGTCAACGTCGTGCTGTTCACCGCGCTGGCCACGCTCAGCGCGTTCGTCTACAACGTCTGCGCCGACCTGGTCGGCGGGATCGAGCTGACGCTCGCCGAGCGGGACTGATTCGGTCGACGCCGGGGCGCCGCGCAAAGCGGTCGCCCCGGCGTCGTGCGTCCGGGTAGGTTCGGGGTGGCGCGGGTGCTTCCGCCACGGACCCCCCGATTTGGGCGCGGCGGAGGCGATGGGTTAACCTTGCTCGTCGCCACGCGGGGCTATAGCTCAGTCGGTTAGAGCGCAGAGCTGATAACTCTGAGGTCGCTGGTTCGATTCCAGCTAGCCCCACCGCACATCGTCCGACGGCAGTCGAGCACGAGGGGTCAAGCACATGTTCAAGAAGCTCCTGATCCTGGCCGGCATCGTCGGTGTGGCCGCCGTCGTGGCCAAGAAGGTCAAGGCGTCGAACGACGAGCGCGCCCTGTGGCACGAGGCGACCACCGCGCCCGACCTGCGCTGAGCGCCGACACGGGGCCCTAGCTCAACTGGCAGAGCACTGCCTTTGCAAGGCAGGGGTTAGGGGTTCGAGTCCCCTGGGCTCCACCAGCACTTTCCTCGGTTGATCTCGGGTCCGAGTACAGCCATTCGTACAGCCAAGCGGTCACGCCGTCCCCTCCTCGCCGAGGACTCGGTCGATGGCCGAGGCAGCCTGACGAGCCCGCGCCGGCAGGACGTGCCCGTAGGTGTCGGCTGTCATCCGGATCGTGGAGTGCCCGAGCAGCTCCATCACCGTGCGCAGCTCCTCGCCCTGGTCGAGCAGGAACGTGGCGAATGCGTGGCGCAGGTCGTGCAGGTGCAGCCAGTCCAACCCGGCCGCCGCGCGTAGCTGCTCGAATCGCCGATTGACGTTCCGCGGCTCCATCGGGGTGCCGATCGTGCTGGCGAAGACCAATCCGAAGTCCGACCACAGCTCCCCCGCCGCAAGCCGTTCCTTGGCTTGCCGGACCCGCTGAGCCTCCAATGCCCGGACCGCCAGCGCGGACAGTGGCAGAGGTCGGCTTGACCGGTGCGTCTTCGGCGGTACGAACTCCAAGCCGCGGTCGGTGCGCTGGACCGTCTGGCGAACGAACAGCGCCTTATTGGGCAGGTCGACATCCGACCAGCGCAGGCCCAGCAGTTCCGCCCGGCGAAGCCCGGTGGCCAGCGCCAGGACGAACAGGGATTCCAACCGGTCCCCGGTGAGCACCGACAGCAGTTGCTTGGCCTCCTGGGGAGTCAGTGCCCGTCGTTCGACCCGGCCAAGGGCGGGTGGCTTGGCCGCCTTGGCGACGTTGCGAGCGACGAGGTCCATCCGCTCGGCGTCGGCCAGGGCGACGCGCAGAACCGCGTGAACCTTGATGATGCTGGCCGGCGCGAGCTTGCCGCGAAGCCCGGTGAGGAACCTCTGTACCTCCCGAGGCGTCAGCCGGTCGAGCTTCACCCGACCCAGACCCGGCACCAGGTGCTTGGTCACGGCCAGTCGGTAGCGGGCGAGCGTCGACGGCCGAGTGCCGTCGTGAGCCTTCACGTCCCTCAGCCACTCGGTCAGCCAGGCTTCAACGGTCCGAGGCTGCGCGGTGAGGTCGACGCCGAGTTGAAGTTGGCGCCGCAGCTCGTCGCGCTTCCGGACCGCTTCCGCCTCGCTCTTGGCGTAGACGTACTTCCGCTTCCGCTTCCCGTCGATCCACCCGAGGTCGATGACCGCAGCCCACACGCCCGGCCGCTGCTCGTACACCGAGCCTTCCCCGTGAGCCCGACGGCGACGGCCCGTCATGCCGCGAACTCCTCATCAGCCGACAGGAACTCGTCAATTGCCGTCAGCGGGATCAGGCGAGCCCGGCCAGCCTTGATCGACCGCAGTCGCCCGGAGCGCATCAGGACGTAGACGGTGTCCCGGCAGACGCCCAGCAGGGCGGCAGCTTCGGCGGGGCGGACGCTTTTGGGAGCCACGGCGCGGGGCTGGATCATCACGCACGTCCTTCCGGGGAGTCGAGGTCGGATCGGGTCGGAACCGGGACGCCCTGTGTCGCCTTGTCTCTCGCCGCGAGCAGTGCCGCCTTCCACTGCGCGCGTTGCGACAGCGCCTTGAGGAGCCGGTGTTGCAGCGGCGGTAGGTCCGGGTCGTCGGGTCGGGCGAGTTCCCAGGCGTACGCGGGCGGGTCGTCCTGGCCGACGGCATTCGCGTCGGTGGCGCCGACGGTGACGCCGAGGAGGTTGCGGACCCAGGCGCGGGCGTCGGCGCGGTGGTCGGAGAGGGTTTTTCCGGACCAGTCGCGGGAGACGAGGATGCGTCGGCCGCCGATGCCGAGGGTGGCGCGCTGGTGCACCTTGCCCTTGCAGCGTCCGGGTTGCAGGCGCCCGTGGGCCTTCTTCGGCTGGATGCCGTAGAGCAGCCAGTTCGCGCACCGCTCATTGCACGGGGTCACCCGCAGTTCTTGCCAGAGCCGGTCCAGGTGGTCTCGCTGCCGGTCGCTGTCGGGCTTGTGGCAGTCGGCCGCGCTCTTGGTGATGTACTTGGTGATGTAGCCGATCGTGCGGTTGGCGTGCACGGTGCCGGGGGTGACGCCTTCGGCGTGGACCTGGGCGCCGAACCGGACGACGTGCGCCGGTTGCGCGTCGGGGTCGGAGTCGATGAGGTCCAGGGCGTCAGCCCACGAACGCAGCGGCTCGCGGGTATCGGGGTCGATCCACTCGGCGCAGTCGGCGTCCCATACCGGTGGCCGGTCGAGGGTGTAGACGGGTTCGTCAGCAGCGGGCCACCAGACTTGGTGGTAGGTCGCGGCGGCGACCTGCCGCAGCACCGCGCGTGGGATCGTGCCGCGGATGGCGAAGTGCGCGTGCGGGGCGAGCCTGCGTTGGGGCTCGACGCACCCGGCGTACTGGACGTTCCAGCCGACGCAGCGACGCAGGTTCTGCCAGAACCTGTCCAGGAGCCGGGCGAAGTGCACCGCATCCCAGGCTGCTCGCCGGTAGTCGTAGGTGTCGGGGTTGACGGGGGTGCCGTCAGGCAGGACCCGCCCGTAGGTGTCCAGGGTGAGCGAGAGCCACATGGACGGCCGGTGTTCGGTGCCGTCGGGGGCGGTGTAGACCTTCCCTACGGTGCGGGGTTCGACCTTCTTGCGGGGTAGGTCGGGGGCGTCTTGGCGGCGGCGGGTGGAGCGCTTCCGCCGGGTCGCGTTGTCGTCGTCGGAGTCGTGGGGTGGGGCGACGGCGCCGCGGAGTCCTTCGGCGGCGATGGCTTCCTCTACCTCCCCGATCGCCTCATCGATGGCGGGCACCTGGTCGAACTGTGCCGCGCGTTGGGCCTCATCGCGGGCGAACTCCAGATGCGCGCGCAGCAGGATCAACTCCCGCTGGGCGTCGGTGGCCGGATTCGGGGCGGGCGCGGGTTCGTCGGTGCGGTGCCAGCCTTCCCGGATCTGCGTCTGCCGCAGCCGTTGGGCGCGTTTCGCGCACGGCTCGCACTTGTCTTCGCGGGTGGAGCCGCAGGGCAGGTCTACGACTTCGGTGTGTCCGGTGTGCAGGTCGGTGCGGCGCAGGGTGACCGGGTGCAGGCAGACGCCGTACTCGGCGGCCATCTCCGTGAGCACCTTGCGCGACATCGGCAGCGCGAGTCGGGCTGCACGGGTGCCGGGCGCCGGACCAAGGTCGGCGGGAACGGCCACGGGGGCGGCGGGTGGGGTGGGGTCGGGGGTGAGGCCGGGCAGGGTCGGGGCGGTCAACGGGTCACCTCCGGAAGCTCGAACAGGACAGCGGGTGCAGGGCCGATGGGGGTGGTGCGGGGTGGGCCGGCGTGGCTGGCCCAGCGGCGGGCAGCGGCCTGGTGGCGGGTGCAGGCGGTTTCGGCGCGGTAGTGGCCGGTGCCGGGTTGGCCGGCTTCGATGAGGGCGGTGGCCCGGCGGCGGCAGCGAGCGCAGTAGACGGGCCGGGCAGTGGCGGTCAGTGGCGGCATCCTGAGCAGTGCAGTCCGCCGCAGGTGGCCTTGCGGCGCAGCAGCAGCACGGCCAGGACGAGCAGGACCAGGACCACGCCGACGATGGCGGGCGCGTTGCGCTGGACGGTGTGGGCGACCTGGGCGGCGAGGTAGCCGATTCCGGCCAGCGCACCGACAGCCGTGGTGGTGATGGCGGCGGCGGCGATGACCCGGCCGCGGCGCAGCCGACGCACGGGCGGTGGGGTGGTGCGGGCGGTGTTCAGGAACCGCACGGTGACCGTGACCCGGCCGTCAGCATGCTGGTGGGGGCGGTCGGCGAACATCAGCCGCCCCGACTCCCGCAGCACGGCGAGCGCGGCGGCGACCTCAGCGGGGGTGCCGACGATCCGGCGGGTCAGTGTGGTGGGACGGGTCCGGTGGGCGAGAGCGGTACGGGTGGGCGAGTGCATCGCGGGTTCTCCTGCTCTGGCTCGATGGGGTGCTGCGGCGCGGTCGAGGGTGAGTCGGCCACGCCGCAGCGGTCGGGGTTAGCGGCGGGGGCGGGCGGCGTGGGGCTTGGCGAGGTTGCGCATGTCGGTGTGCCGCCAGTAGGGGTCCTTCACGTCGACGTACTCGATCGGTCCGTTGCACACGGCGCACGTGTCCATCAGGGGCGGCTGCTTGGGCTGGGTCATCGGGTGACCTCCGAGACGATGTGGCCGTTGCGCGGGGCCTGAACGACCGACGACACGAGCGCCGACCGGACCGGAACCGGAGCCGGAGCCGGAGCCGAGGGCGGGGGCGTGAAAACGGGCGCCGGGACAGTCGGGACGTCGACGGGGTCGGCGTCGACGCGCTCCCGAGCGGGAGCCGGGGTCGGCCGGGCGGGTGCGGGGGTGCCGGTGAAGACGAGCTTTGTCAGGGCCATGAACGCCAGCGCGGGCAGCGCGGACAGCAGCCACCCCGACGGACTCGCGTCGGCGACGGCGAGTTGCGCGGCGAGGGAGAAGGACGCGAAGGCGAGCATGAGGAACACGGGGTAGCTGATGGGTTGGCGGTGGCGTCGGCGTCGGCGGATGTCGAGTAGGCAGGCGACGGGTACGAGGTCGGACAGGACGGCGTTGGCCCAGCCGAAGGCGTCGGGGGTGCCGGGTGGGACGTGGCGCATGGTCCAGTCGTGGACGTGGGAGAACGACGCCCATCCGGCGGTTGCGGCGACGATGAGGAGGATGAGGACCAGGGCGACGGCTTCCAGCCGGTCGGGGTTCAGGAAGCGGCGCATCGGGTCACCTCCTGCTCAGTCGTCGGGGTGGGGTGGAGCCAGGCGTGCAGGTTGCGCAGGTAGACCGCGCCGTAGACGAAGCAGGAGGCGAGGAAGCCCCACTGGCGGGTGGTGATGGCGTAGGCCAGCCACAGTCCTTGGGCGGCGAGGCCGACGGCCCAGCCGGTCCAGGAGCGCTTCCCGGCCAGCCACAGGCCGGTGACGCCGACGGCCATCAGGAGCCACGACCAGATCTGCGGGTTCACGCCGCCCACCCCCACGCTTCGGCGTCCTCGGCGGCGATCTCCGCGTGGCGGCGCAGCGCCGCGGCGATCACGTCGACGGCGTCGGGGTCGGGGGCGCAGTAGGGGCAGGACTGGTCGGGGTCGGTGTGGAGCAGGTCGAGGCAGGTCCGGCGGATCGGCCGGCGAGCGAGACGACGAGTAGCCATCGGGATCTCCAAGCAGGCAGGCGAGGGTTAGCGGGTGGTGGGGTTGACGTGCACGCGGATCCACTCCGGCGGCTCGCCCGTGGAGGCGACGGCTTCGGAGAGGCAGCGCCACAGCGCCCACGCCTCCGCAGGCGTCAGGTACATGCGGCGTCGGCCGGCGCCGACGGCGATGTAGAGGTCGGCGTCGGGGGTGACCCGGACCGTGACCGGCACGGACGCCTTGTCGATGTGCGGGGCGCGCAGCCGGTAGAACCGCCGCGGTTCCGGGGTCTGCTCCTGGTCGTCGGGTTCGTCGGCGTAGGGCATCCGCACCGCAGTGCCGTCGGGGATCTGCTCGTGGTGGGTCATCGGGGGTCACTCCCGTTGCTGGGGTTGAGGTCCAGGGCGTTGAGCAGCGACGGCGGCAACAGCGGCGCGCCCTGCTTCGGCGTTGGCCGGTAGGTGTGCCGCCCGTTGCCGGTGCTGGCGCGAGGTTTGGGCGCCGGCTGGACCGCGGGCTCGGGCTGCGTCTCCGGCGGGGCCGGAAACGTCGCGGCCATGTCCCGGATCACGTCATCGGCCAGGTAGGAGAACCGGACCCGAGCCGGTTCCGGCTGCCCGTCCAGCAGCACGTAGGCCACGCCCTTACCGGACAGCGGGATCTGATCGGCCAGGGCTCCCCGCTCGCGGGCGCCATCACCGAGCAGCAGATCGACGTGGCCCCGCTCGGTGAGCCCGAGAGCGATGCGGGTCGGGAACAGGTCCCGCACCGAGACGACTTCCTTGCGGGGATCCTGGGTGGCGGCGACGACCAGGACACCGAGGCCGGCACCCTGCGACAGCAGCAACCCCAGCGCCTGCGTGATCCGCTGGCGCACCTCGGAGTCGGGCAGGTAGGCCAGGAGCGCGGCGATCTCATCGATCACCACGACGATCAGCGGCTCATCGACGGTCGGGGTGTGGACGCGGGCCTTGCCGCGCAGGATCTGCTGACGGGCGCGCATCCGGGCCACGGCGTCTTCGAGCAGGTCGGCCATGCGGGACCAGTCGTCATCGACGTAGCGGGAGAACAGCGGCCGGCCGATCGCCAGTTCCATGCCGCCCTTGGGGTCGATCGCCCACACCCGCACCAGCCCCGACCGGATACCGGCGGCGAGGGAGCGGAGCAGGGACCAGATGACCGAGCCCTTGCCCATCCGCGTGGCGCCGCCGATGAGGACGTGGGTGGCGAGGAGCCGGAAGGCGTAGACGGCCAGGTCTTCGCGCAAACCGAGGGGCAGGGCGGTGAAGTCCGGACGGGCGGGCACGGGCAGCGGGGCGACGATGCGGGTGAGCGGGTCGCGGCGGATGAACACCAGCCACACGTGCCGGGGCCGGTCGCGGAACCGCACCCGATCGACCAGCCGCAGCAGCCAGGCGAGACGGCCGGTGCGGTGCGGGACCGGGTGGCGGCGGGTGGAGAACACCCGGCAGTGCCGGGTACCGAACGAGTACGCGAGATCCCGGGCGGCCTTGTGCCACACCTCCGGGTTCTGGCCCTTCGGCATCCGCAGCACCAGCTCGTCCGTGGCGTAGGAGCAGCGCACCGACAACAGCTCCGGCACGACTTCCCCGCCGTCGTACTTCTTCACCAGCCCGCACAGCGACATCACCTCGTGCCACTGCCGCCGATACACCCACAACCGCCGCCACACCGAGACGACCCGCAGCACCATCAGGCGGTGGAAGGAGTCCCGGCCCCGCCACCACCACACGCCACCAGCAGCGGCGAGGACGACGGCGGCTAGGAGGTGAGGCCACCAGCCGTGCGCCCGGTAGACGTCGACGGCGAGCAGGACCAGGGCCACGGCAGGCCAGGCCCGCCAACGGCGCACCACGAACACCGCGAGCCGGACCACGGCCACGGCGAGGCGGAACAGGAGGAACAGGGCGGTGACGGTCCAGAGCAGCGGCCACGGCGCGGTGATCTGAAACCGGCGGAAGTTGACCAGCGGCGCCCGCACCATCACGCCACCGCCTTGCGGCCAGCGTTGCGCTGCTCGGTCCACGTCTCCGCGCAGACCTTGTGCACCGGCTTGCCCGCCGGACTCCGGCAGATCGCAGGCTTACCGCAGATGACACACGGGACCGGCTCGCCGGCACCCGCACCGCGCGTCCAGTCCAGGACAACAGGCATGATGAACCTGCCCTTCCAGGTCGAGAGGGTTTGAGAGGGCAGCGGGGCGGTCGAGCTTTCCTAGGGCCAGGACCGCCCCGCGCCACCAACAGGAATCAGGCCGCCGTCACGGCCGACGGGGACTCACGCGCGTCAGCCAGCACACCGGCCAACCGGTCAATCTCGCTGCCCGGCAGGAACAAGGTCACGTCACCACCGACCCCACCGATCTGCACCGCCACCCGACCCTGCGTCGGGTACAGCGAGAACGACAGTTCCGTCTCCGGCTTCACGTGCACGTTCGCCGTCATGTGCAGGCCAGCCATCACGCGGCCTTCCCGCGCGTCTCCGCCAGGGTCTTCGGCGCCACCAGACCAGTGGCCCGGTAGGAGAACGCCAGCCGACCGTTGCTGCCCACGTACGGGGTGACCGTCAGGCCCTCGAACTCCACCGGCTGGAACGGACCCACCGGCGGCACCGGCTGGTGATCGGCCAGGATCTTGATCGCGACCTCACGCGACCGCGAGCCGAGCTCCGGGTCCATGTCCATCACCCGGCACTGCCACACCCGCTGCCCGGTCACCTTGTCCTTCGCCGGCGTCCGCTGACGAGTCGCCTCGTTGAAGTCCTGCGCCTCCGCGATCGAGTCCGGCACGAACACCGCGCCATGCGGAAAGACCGCCTCGAACGGAACCGAGAACCGAGTACCACCACGAAGAGCCACGGATTCCTCCTTCAGCGCAATGCGCTTTCTGCTCAGCCGGACCCATCCGGTAGAGCTTGTGCACCAGGCTTGACCTGCCTGGCTAGCCAAGTGGCATGCACCGAGGTTAGGCCGCCTTGGCTAGTCAGGTCAAGAGTTGGAGTCGGGGTTTCCTAGCTTGGCTAGCCAGCAGGTAGCCTTGACGGGTGACCGAAGACCTGGACTACCTGGGTGAACTCGACCCCGATGACCCGAAGCAGGCGTCACAGCAGATCGCAAACAAGCTCCGGGCCGCGATCCTTACGCGCCGACTGGCGCCGGGCGACAAGTTGCCGTCGCAACCTGAACTTGCTTCCCGCTACGGGGTGGCACGGGAGACCATCAAACGAGCGCTAGAGGTGCTCCGCTCAGAACGCCTCATCATCACCCGGCAAGGCAGCGGCGCTTTCGTTCGCGCCCAGACGCAACGGGCAGTGGAGCTACGACCCCACATCGAAGCAGCGTTCGAGCGAGCCCACGTCACCATCGACTTCGCCGGCTTTTCTGGCGAGACCCTGCGAGACGCCCTGGCCGAGGTGCTGGACAAGGTCCGCGTTGGTCGCCTCGCCCCGGAGACGATCGCAGTACGTGTGCTCGTCTCCGACATGTCAGTCCCCATGGCGCTACCCGCCAGGGCTGAGACACAGTCTGACGATCCGGCCGTCCGGGAACGAGCTGACCGCATCACCCGCAGGGCTGTCGACGGCATTGTTGATCAGGTTACGGAGCTAGGCGACCTGGGCTTGATTCGTTCGGCCACGGTCGAGGTGCGGATGCATCGAGGTTCACCGCAGTTCAAGCTCTACGTCCTCAACGGTGAAGAGGTGTTCTTCGGCTTCTACCCCGCCGTCGAACGGACCGTCACCATCAAGGGCGAGCCCACCGCCATCTACGACCTCATGGGCAAGGACGTCCCGCTCTTCCACTACGCCGTCACCGACGACGACACATCGCACGGCACTCAGTTCGTGGAAGCGTCCCGCCAGTGGTTCGACTCACTGTGGTCGACCATCGCCTATCGGCACGAAGGATGACCGCCAGCCTGGAGCAGCTGTGCCGGGATGTCCGCGCATTGCTGCTCGACTTCGACGGGCCGGTATGCAGCATCTTCGCCAACTATCCAGCACCACAGGTTGCGAGGGAGCTCCTGGACCTACTAGTGAGCCAGGGCTTGGCGCTCACGAACGAGCTAGCCGAAGAATCGGACCCGCTGGAGGTGCTGAGGCACACCGGCAGCTCGACGGATCAGGAGTTGACCCGACTCGTCGAAGACGCCTTGATCGCAGCTGAGGTGAAGGCGGCATCGACGGCGGAACCGACCGCCTACGGGCGAGAGGTCATCGTGGCCGCGCGTCAGCTGCAGCTGCCAATCGCGGTGGTCAGCAACAACTCGCCCCAGGCGGTGGACGCCTACTTGAGAGAGCACCGACTGAGCCAACATGTCGCCAAGACTGTTGGCCGGGCATACGCCGATCCCTTGCGTATGAAGCCGAACCCGACGCCCATTGTTGACGCGGCGGCATCCCTTGGAGTCGTTCCGGCGCTGTGTGTGTTGGTCGGCGACTCGCTTTCCGACATCGAGGGAGCGAAAGCCGCAGGCACTCGTGTGATTGGGTACGCGAACAAGCCCGCAAAGGTGGCGGCGTTCCAAGAGGCGGGTGCGGACGCGGTGGTTACGTCGATGCGGCAAATCGCGCAGGCCCTCATGCAGGTCGAGGATCTTTGATCTTCCCGGGTTGCTTCGTATCGTCGGCAGATGATGACCATGGGGGAGGAACCGCACGGATGGCGACCGCACCGAGTCCGGGCAGCGACAAGGCCGGCGCGGGGATGGCCCTGGGTGCTTGTGGCACTCGTGGGGCTTGCCTGCGTCGGCCTTGTTGCTGTGCCCGCGTCCTGGGCCGTGCGGAAGCAGCTAGAAGCGGAGCGCGGTGAGGCGACGCCGGAAGCGGCGGCCACGCTTTGGCTCCTGAAACTCAGTGCCGGTGACGAGCTGGGGCTGTCGCGGGTGCTAGCCGGCCCCCGTCACGACGAGCTCCGCCGGCAGTGGCGCGACTACCGCGCCGAGATAACCAGCACAGCCCGGCCGCCATCGAAGTTGGAGAGCGTGGGGCCGATGACCATCGAGCATCAGGGCAACGGCCGGGCGACGGTGGTGCAGCAGGTACGCGCGGTGTGGTGGGACGGCCCGCAGATCCTCGCTGGCGCGGAGCACCCGTGGCGGTGGAAGCTGCGCAAGGACGACGGCGGTTGGCGCGTGTGGTCGGTAGAGCTGCCTCGGTGGTGCGGGACGCATGTACGAGCTGACGTCTGCCAGCCCGTAGGCGACAGTCTGGACTGAGCAGTGCGGGGAGGGTGGAAGCCCGAGCCGATCGTTTGGATGAGAACCGGTGGTGTCGTTGCGGGAAAAGTTGGCAGGCGACCATGCACGGAACGGACGAGGCAGTCACCGTTACGCACTAGGTGAGCCACAGCGGATCCCGAGGCGACATCGGAAGACGACGGCACAGGGATAGCGTTCTGCGCGCCGGGCCAGTCGACTCGGGGGCGCAGTCCGTGATCTGTTGCCGAATTGGCCTGTACTAGATCAAGCGCGTTCCGCGCGGCGCGGACCGGGGCGCGGCAAACGGCTCCTGCGGAGCCGCCGCCCCGGCGCAAGTGCGCCGGGGCGGAAAATCAGCCGGCCCGAACCCCACGCCCCGCCCCGCGCGTCACACCTGGGGTAGTGAGGTGACCCGGTGACGAGTCCCGAAGGACGACCAGGGCCAGGCGGACACGCTTCCACCCGTTCCCGGCGATCCCGATGCAGCACGAGATTCGGCGGGCCACCGCGGCGGACGAAGTTGCCGAACGGTTCCGCACGGTCGCTCAGGCCCCAGGGTGGGGAAGGGGTGGAGGTGGTGTTGGGGTGGTGGGGTGGGGAAGGGGTGCGGGTTAGAGCTGTGCCTCCGGCGGGGGCCAGACGACTCCAGGATGGAGTTGCCGAACGGTTCCGGTAGGAGAGTGGTTGAGGTGGGATACCATCCCGTCAGCCACCGACCCAGGCAAGCCGAGCAGACCAGGGCCAGGGTGACAAGGTCGTACGTCCAGTAGGGCGCTCCACCTTGTCACCCTGGCCCTGGCCCGCTCCACGGAGTGTGGGTCGGCGGCAGACGGGATGGCATGAGGCGGACGCGCGTAGGTGCGCAGTCTTGATCTTTGTGTGGCCGGGCGCGGGCTGCATTAGCTTCGGACGCTCTACGCCTCACTGGGCGTTGGCGGCGCCATCTCGGACATGGCCCGAGGGTTGGTCAAGGCTTTGCTCGCGCTTACGCTGCTCGGACTTCAGCTTTTCGACTTCTTCCACGAGGGATGCCAGTTGCTCATCCTCGCCTAGGTTCCTATAGCGAAAGATCGAAAGCTGGGCGGCTGCCCACTCCTGCTCAATCGCGTCGGCGGTCTGCTGCAAGTAAAAGCCGCGCTCTCGGTACTTGAAGTATCCGGTGAACCCCGCAGCCAATCCGACGGAAAAGCTGGTAGCCACAACGACCCATTGCAAGGGGCTGCTATCGAGCGCTATCCCTGACGCCGTCGTCGTTGCAAGTGAGCCGACAATGATGATTGCTTGAAAGGCATTGTGAATTCGGCGGTAATATCTACTCTCTCGCCTAAGTCGCTCTAAGTCGCCCGCTATCTCCTCTTTATATGCGCTCCGGGTGTAACGAGCCTCTAAGGTCAGGTCGGCGGCCCTCAGTCGTCGGCGCTCGCGAAGCAGTGCGAGCTGAAGCTTCAGGCCGCTGGCACCGTTTCTGAAGTGCTCTAGGCGGTAGATGCTGCAGGCGAGGCCGCAGGCGGCGGCAACGATCATGAGGGGGGCAGCCGTTTTGTTTGCGCGGCCTAAATCGAAAGTCTCATACGTTGCGATCGTGGCAATAATCATCAACAGAAGCGCGGCCGGTCCTAGCAGGACACCGACTAAGACGCCGGCATTCAAGAGTCGAATCGTTCTAATATCGCTCTCAAGCTTTAGAATCTGACTTGTGAGGGATAGGAGTTGTTCAACTCGGCCATGCGCCGATTCAGGATGCCGCTCGGAGCCTGAAGGTGATGTCGTCGTCATAAGGACCCCGGTGTCTTGATCGCTACTGCCGTCACGCGGGTATACCAGCGGTGCCCAGCCACCTCGACTGGCCTGTCTGCAATCTGACACAGTCCCTTCTGATGCGCGGCGCCGTTGCTGGCTTGCGGTGAGAGTCCACGGGTATCCCAAGGCCGCCCCCGCCCGGCGGCGCCCGCGCTTGACAACCGCCATTGAGACTTGGCCGGTAGGGCGCTCCACCTTGTCACCCTGGCCCTCGCCCGCTCCGCGGTGTGTGGGTCGGCGACAGACGGGATGGCAACAACGGGGTAGGCGAAGGTGTCCTCTACAAGCCAGCCGATTTGCCAAAATCGAAGCTAAGTTGCACGTCCTCATCCAAACCTGGGATGGAATTAAGCACAGCTTGCTCGGCTGGATCGTTTCCGCGGAGAAGCATAATTGCCGCATGGAGTAGCTCGGGAATCTTGGGCTTACTCGTAGTACGGCCAGTAATCGTATTCGTGGTGAAGTCGCATGAGAGGCGGCGGCCGTTCTTCAACGTAACGCTCGCCCTCTTGATCAAAACATCACCGTGCAGTGATCTCTCAATCTCTTCGATTGCCGCGTCATCTGCAATATCCTCCTCCGACTCTGAGGAGTACTTGACGACCCTGCCTCCTGCCGAGAAGTCCAAGGCATTCAAGGCGATGCCATCGGCGCGGCGTCTGAGCTCCTCCACCAAGATGCCAGCATTATGGTCCGGCGTGACTTCGTCCAAGTGTTCAATGCTCTCGGCCAGGTATGCAGCGTAGAGCGAAGCGCGATATGCTAACAGTCCACGGTCGACTGCCCAGTGCGGAGCGCTACGTTGGCGAGTGAAAAGTGCCGTCCCGTGCCGCCTAATACGACACGCGCGAGACCAGTAGGTCTTAGCGTTTACACCCATTAGGCGGTCGAGGTTCCGTGAGCCATCCGGAATTGCTAGCCTGCAAAGTTGCCCAACTGTTACCCGCCTACCGAGCCTGCGCCAGAAGTCATCATCCGGGATCTCCTCGTAGTCGAGTAGAAACTGAAGGATATCGTCCGGAAGCTCTGCCGTCTCGTCGCGGCGTCCTGGGAAGTCTTCGAGACGCCCTCCGGATCCAATCCAGACCGCCTGCAGCAGGCGATTCAGCCGATCCGCATGGGTTGGATCAAAAAGTAACTCTACTGTGCTGGTCGCTCGTCGAGTCAGGAGCCTGTCGGTATGGCGCGCACCTTCGAACCCCTCGGCCAGGTTCTCGACAGCACTAGCAGCCATGGGAGCATCTACAAGGCCCCGGCCGCCTTGCGTCAACGTAGAGGTGGCCAGGTCCAGAAAACGGGAATTGCCGCGGTCTATGAGTGTCTCGACGCCAGCCGCGTCCGTCACCAAGGTATTACTCTGTGCGGATGTCTCGAAAAGGTCCTGGGCAGAACTCCCGTTTTGTTCGCGAGGCGTATTGCTCAAACCGAAAATGATGGGTTGGCTGTCCTTGACAAGGGTCATGTCATCAAGGAGGTAGTCAATTTCATCATTGAATTTGAGGTAAATGTATCGTTCGCCTGCCCGAGCGTTACCGGGCCAAGATGCCACTAGGTCTGGAATGAACGAGTGATTGAAGTACTCGGTTCGTCGGATGACCATTCGGGGGTCAAGTGTAGTGAGCTCACGAATGACGGCCTCTTTGACACCCTCAACGCTATCGCTGGGCTGCTCCAGAGAAAGGGCCTGCGCAATCTGACCTGCATATTCGAGCTGTCTCACTATAACCCCCTCTCGGTGTCAAACTTTCGGATTACGCCGAGGTGCTCCCGAGTAAGCTGGAGCTTCTCTTGTCGATCCGTCAAGACTATCATCCACAGCCTGTTTGCGACATCCTTACATAGATCGTCGCTCACCTGAGCTCTGGCTTCCTCTGCGTTTGCCGTGCCAAATACCTTCTGGTGATGTGTAAGCACAGCCTCGCGAACGTAGCTCGCCGTCAGCAACTCATCCCAGCGAGTAGAGCTGAAGGGCGACCAGGTGATCCAAAAAAAATTGTCGCAACGATCGGGACGTTCACTGTAAGCTCGATAGCACTGCGCCAGATACTTGACGTATAAACTTCCCTGATCTGATGGCTTTTCATATTTCTTGCATTCGGCAAGAAACTCTTGCCCATGAAGGTCTTCACCTAGAAGCACGCCGCCGAGATCAAACGAGAAAGGTGACCCGGTGTGCCACTTGAATGTAAGTTTCGGCACGGCGACGGGATGAGGGTTGACCCACTGAACGTTTACGCGCGTGGTTGACTCTAGCCAGAACTTCGCGCGTCGGGCGCCATCTGCCCCCTTGGCTTGAGTCTCTTCCCCCGACACGTTTCGTAGCGTACCGATCACGGAAGCCTCGGGCTAGTCGGGGAACCACGTGGCTTCCAAGTCTGGCCGGGCGCTTGGCGAACCTGACGGACTGGCCCAGGTGGCCCTGCGTACGCTAGCCGCAGGGGACGAAACGGACCGGCGGAAGGTCCAGGTGGAGGCCACCATCTACCATCTCGCCGTGGGTCTTCGTGACGTGACGCGATCTGATGTTCTCGCTGCCGTCGATGAGTTCGACAGGTTAGGTCGAGATGCGTTCCTGGATAGATACGGCTTCGGGACGGCCCGGACGTACTTCCTAGAGGTCAACGGCCGCACGTACGACTCGAAGCCGATCATGGGCTATGCGCACGGCGTGAGCCAAGAGATGTTCCTGCGCGCTGGTGATTTTACTGGAGGAGAGGCGAGCGTCGTCCATCACCTCCGACGGCTTGGCTTTGCCACCCGAACCCACCGCAACCCACCGTGGACGTGGGACGAGGTTGTACTGGCCTGCGCGCTTGTGCGGGACAACGGCTGGCGGTGGCTGACGCGCAACGATGCCCGGGTGAGCGAACTGTCTGAGCTACTCCAGCTCTACACAGCGCACCCGATGGAGGACCGTAGGCAGGACTTCCGCAACCCTAACGGTGTGGCCCGCAAGACTGCTGACATCGCTACCCAGCATCCGGACTACACCGGGAAGCCAACCAATGGAGGCCGGCACGACCGTGAGGTGCTCATGGCCTTCCTGGACCGACCGGATGAGATGGAGCAGCAGGCCCTTGCAATCCGGCAAGCGATCCTGAACGGGTCAGCCGAACCAGCGGACGTGGCAGACGTGGACCTAGACGGCCTCAGTGCGGACGAGGGGCGAGTGCTCCAGCGGCTGCACCTTCGGCGCGAGCGGGACCCGAAGCTTCGCCGGAAGGTCATTGAGGCATACAAGCGCCGACATGCGGCGGTCGCCTGCGAAGCCTGCGGTTTCGATTTTCAGAGGATGTACGGGGATCGCGGCGCCGACTACATCGAGTGCCATCACCGCACACCCCTGCATGCCAGCGGCCCCACTCGCACCCGGCCGGAAGACCTCATGCTGCTGTGCTCCAACTGCCACCGGATGATCCACCGATCCTCGCCCTGGCTTACTCCCGATGAGCTCATCGCGCTGATCAACCACCACCGGCCGTGAGATGGGCTTGACCATTCGCGGGTAGTCGAGGCGACTGGCACGAAAGGCTGTATAGCCATCCGACCGAAGTACAGCAACCGGGCGGCCCCCAGCATCCCGCGAGGGACTGCCATCCACCGGTCAACGGCACGAGCAGCCCGACCGGACTCCATCGCCCGGAGCTAGGGATCAGAGGGTGGCTGTACAGAGCCTCGAACAGGCCGGGCTTAGAGGGAAGGGCTGCCCTCTACCCGACTCCCGGTCACGAGAGCCGAGGCGATGTTGATGAGTAGGTTGCAGATCATCGCGTCAACTCCTCCCACAAGAGCAGAGACCGTCAGCAGCAGCACGAATGCAAGGGCGGGCAGCGCGGCCTTCATGATCTTGGCGAACTTCTCGCGACCGGTAGGCACCAGCCGCCCCAAGGGGTTCGGGAATCGAGTACAAGGCAGCCCTTCGCTCTCCATTCTACCTGCGCTGTCACACGGACCTTGTCGGCGATGATCGGCGCGGACGGCAGGACCCAGCGAACCTGGCCTCTGGGCGGGAAGAGCAGCCAGAAGGCGGCCGGCGCGTCGTCACTGGGCGCCGGCGGACCGCACGAGCAGGGGCAGCGCAGCTATGGCCAGCTGCACGAGACGGCACCGGATGACACTCGATGATCGAGACGAAGAGGTCTGGCTGTACAGCCATCAGTACAGCCAAGCCCGCCGACGAAGCCAGCCTAGGGCCGACGGCAGGCGACAAGACGAGCACGTCAGCAGTAGTCACCGACACCGACCGACAGAAGTCTTGATCTTTGCAAGGCAGGGGTTAGGGGTTCGAGTCCCCTGGGCTCCACCACATCATCTGGCCAGGTCAGGGCCCGTGACACGTCCGGCTAGACGCTCTTGCACCGTTGACGGTGGGAGTACCGTCGGAGGCGTGATCGTGCGTACGCGCTGGACGATCCCCCACCCGCCTGAGGTGCTGTGGCCGGCACTCTGCGACTCACGCCTCGAACTGCAGCCCCGGTGCCCGGTGTTCTACCTGGGTACGCCTCGACCGACGATGTGCCGGTTGCCCGAGGGCCCAGGCGAGGTAGACGCGGCCCGGCAGTGTGTCTCGGAGCAAGGGGTGGTGCGGCAGCGGATCACCGTATGGGAGCCACCAGCCCGGCTGGCGTTCCACATGGAGTCGACGGATCTCGGTTTCCACCGCTACGTTGACTATCTCGGGGATCTATTCGAGATGGCCCCTGCTGGCCGTGGCACGCACGTCACCCGGACCACGACGCTGACAGTCCGCGGGTTCGGCCGCGCCGTGCTCTATCCGGCGTTATGGGTCGGGTTGAAGTCGGTGCACCGCTTCGTGTTCCGCAACTGGCAGACGATGGTGTTATTGCCCCCCTCGGCCGGGTGATGCTCCTTCGCCTACTAAGTGACGGCCGTCTGCCGCATATGGAGTCTCCTGACCTCCCACCACATGCTTGACGAATCCGTCCCAGCACATGCTTTACGTTTGGCCTAGATTCCGTGGTCGGCCTTGCGGGCCCGCCTGTGCTTCCAGGCGTAGATGAATGCTGCCAGGCCGATTACGGCGAGTGCGCCGGCGATGGCTGCGTGGACGGCGAGTCTGTGTTCGGCTGCGGTGATGTCGGCGGCTTGCTTCTCCAGCATCTCGGGAGTGGGGTCCTGGTAGGGCATCGAGATCCCGGACAGATCCAGGAACGGCAGGCACGGCAGCAGGCACGAGGCGATGAGCAGGAGAACCCCGGCGGTCAGCGCTAGGCGGGCACGCGACATCGCGACAGGCTTTCACAGGGGTCGTCTTCTGCGTTGACCGCCTCACGCCGTGGTCACCTTGCGGGGCCGGCTGGTTGAAGAAATATGACGCAAGGTGTCAGGTTTCGGGTGAAGCATGGGTTCATTGGTAGGCGCCGGCGAGAGGCGCGGACCACGGCGCAGATAGATGCGGAAAGACAAGGACCTCTTGATCGGCGGGAACTCACTCGCTCCCGCCTCACCCCATAGGCTCCGCCACTCGGAGTCGTCGCCGAGGACCCGGTCAAGTGCTTCGATCGCCAGTTGTGGCAGGTCGTCGTCCAAGCCAAGGGCTTTGCAAGGAAGAAGTTCGGGGTTCGAGGACCTCAGGCCGGGAACGGACGGTTGACGCG
Organism: Micromonospora sp. NBRC 110037; assembly: GCF_001652995.1. Classification (NCBI taxonomy): domain Bacteria; kingdom Bacillati; phylum Actinomycetota; class Actinomycetes; order Micromonosporales; family Micromonosporaceae; genus Micromonospora; species Micromonospora sp. NBRC 110037. The sequence continues at coordinate 180,518 of NZ_BBVA01000008.1, read as the reverse complement.
TGCGTCGGTGAGGACGGCGGTCCACCAGGCCAGTTCGGCCAGCGCGCTGGCCAGCGCCTTGTTCGTGCCGTCGGCGGGTGTGAAGCGGTTGCTGTCGTCCAGGGCTTCCCACGGGGCAGCCAGTCCGAGGCAGCGTCGCGTGGTGACCATGTTCAGTTCGGACAGGACACCGCGCAGGTGTTCGATCGCCGCGTACCCGCCCTGGACTCCGTAGGCGACGACGGTGGCCGGCTTCAGCATCCAGGCGGCGTAGTGCCAGTCGATGAGCCGCTTCAGCGATGCGGGGTAGGAGTGGTTGTACTCCGGGGTGACAAACACGAACGCGTCGGCGGCTTCGATCCGGTCGGCGACCTCGGTCCTCGGGCCGCCGCCGGGAGAAAGCCGGGTGTCGTCGGGCAGGGTGATCCCGGCGAGGTCGATCAGGTCGACGTTGACGCCACTGCTCTGCTGGAGCGCGGCGACGACCCACTCGGCGATGGTCGGGCTCATCCGCCCGTTGCGAAGGCTGGAGGCGATCACCGCGACTCGCGTCGTGGTCTGCGCGGCGGTGGTGGAGTGGTGATTGGCATGTGCTGTCGGAGCGGTCATGTCCACCACGCTGCGGGTTGAACATATGTTGAAGTCAAGCCGGATCGACGCGCATCGTCGGGGGGAAGCAACCCCTCGCGGCGTACGGTGAGGGCATGACGCTCACGAACCCGGTCGTGGCATACGCGACCGTCAGCGAGGTCGCCGCCGACAGTGGAGTGGCGCCCTCGGCGGTGCGGTTCTACGAGAAGCACGGCGTGATCAACGCGGTGCGTACCGCAGGCAACCAGCGCCGGTTCGACGAGTCCGCGGCCTGCCGCATCCATGTCGCCAAGCTCGCTCAGCGGGTCGGGTTGACGGTGCGCGAGATCGCCGAGTTGTTCTCCGCGCTTCCCGCCGACCCGGGACCCGAGGATTGGGGTCGGGTCGCCGAGCACATCGTCACCGAGGCCGAGCAGCGCGTGGCCGACCTGAAGGCCCGGCTCGAACTGCTCGGTTCGGGCGCCAGGCTCTGCGATCTGGGAGCGGCACTGGACTCCTGACGCCGCCGGCTCGGCACCCGGCTGGAGGCGCTGGACCCTGACCGCAGACGGAAGGCGCTACCGCCTCGTTGCGTACCTGCTCAGGGTCACGCCGCCGGGAAACGTCCGCGTCTCCACCAGGTCGAGCTTCGACCAGCCGTCCAGCGCGCCGAAGAACGGCGTGCCGGCGCCCACGAGGACCGGGTGGGTGACGATCTCGTACTCGTCGATCAGCCCGGCCCGCATGGCCGCCCCCGCGAGGGCTGCGCCACCGACCCTCATCGGGCCGCCGTCCCCGGCCTTGAGCCGGGTTATCTCAGCGATCGCGTCCCCGGTGAACAGGCGGGCGTTCCAGTCGACCTTGTCGATGGTGGAGGAGAACACCACCTTCGGCGTGTCCCGCCAGTTCCGGGCGAACTCGATCTGCGCCGGGGTGGCGCCCGGCTGCTGGTCACCGGTCGGCCAGTAGCCGCTCATGTTCTCCCACAGGCGGCGCCCGTACAGGAACAGGCTGACCGCCCGCTCCTGATCGAGCCACCACTGGAACAGTTCGTCGCTCGATTCGCCCCACCCGATGTCGTCGCCGGGCGCGGACACGTAGCCGTCCACTGTCAGGTTCATGCCGTAGATCAATTTCCGCACAGCGCATGCCTCCGTCGGTCGGTCCCGCAACACCGGACCCCGCAGGTCAGTCGTGGCGGTGACGCAGAATGTAGTCGATGTGGCGGATGGTGTCCCGGCGGTCGTACTCGCTGATCGAGTCCCACAGGTCCGCCAGCCAGTAGAGCGATCCGGACAGCATCCAGGCCCAACCGCGTACCCAGGTCGCCTCGTCGAACCCGAGCGCCTCCCGGTAGGCGGCCCGGGCGCGGGCGTCGAACAGACTCCAGGCGGGTCGCACCTCGACGGCCGGATCGCCGCGGCCGAGACCGCCGAAGTCGATCACGCCGGTGAGCCGGCCCCGGTCGACCAGCAGGTTGCCCGCCAGCAGATCGCCGTGCAGCCACATCGGCGGTCCCGGCCACTCGTCCGCCGCCATCGCCTCGTCCCACGCCGCGGTCACCGCCCGGCCGTCGATCCGGTCGCCCAGCTCCGCGATCGACCGGCGGGTCAGTTCGTCGCGCTGCACCAGGGGTACGCCGCGCTGAATGCCTTCCTTGACCGGCCCGTCCATCGGGTCGATCGCGATCATCGCCCGTACGAAGCGGGCGAGGTCGACGGCGAGGTCGACGTGGTCCTGCCCGGATTGCGGGTTGTCCCCGTCGAGCCACGGGACGACGGTCCACGGCCACTGATAGTTCCCGCCGGGTCGGCCGACCGCGACCGGCACCGGCACGGGCACCGGGAGGTGAGGGGCGAGCCGCGGCAGCCAGGTCGCGTCGGTCGTCACCTGGTCGACCGCCCACGGCGCCCGTGGCAGCCGTGCCGTCAGGGAGTCGCCCAGCCGGAACAGCGCGTTGTCGGTGCCGTTCAGCGGCTGCGGCACGATCGGCAGGCTCGACCATTCGGGGAACTGGTCGCTGACCAGGGCGCGTACCTGTTCCACAGTGACGACGATCTCTCCCGGACGCATCGACGCGACCGTAGGACCCGCCGGGTCACACGGTCAATCGAATTCGGAGCACGGCGTGATCCTGATCATGAACCGATCGGTACAGAATCCTGCTACGGTTGGCTCCGAACCGAGCGGTACAAAATATGCGGAGGGGAACGAGCGATCATGAGCGCCACCACTGAGGAACTGCGTGACTTCTACCTGCGGTACGTCGATCTGGCGAACAAGCGGGAGTTCGACCGCATGGCCGACTTCGCCCACGAAGAGGTGATCATGAACGGCACGCCGGTCCGGATGGCGGACATGGTGGCCGAGTTCTACAAGCACGTCGAGGCGGTGCCGGATCTCCACTGGGAGATCCAGGATCTCGTCGTCGAGGGCGACCGGATCGCTGCCCGCCTCGTCGACACCGGAACGCCCGTCAAGGAGTGGAACGGCCTGGCACCTACCGGCGCCTCGGTCTCGTTCGTCGAGACCGCCTTCTACTGGCTCCAGGACGGCAAGTTCAAGCACATGTCGTACCTGATGGACACCGACTCGGTGCGGCGGCAACTCGCCGGCTGACCGGGGGAATCCGGAAACGCGGCGCGCCCAGCCCGATGCGACATCGAGCTGGGCGCGCCCAGGAAGCTATGCGACGAAGCGGGAACGACGTCGGCGTCCGATGACGTAGCTGGCGCCGCCGAGGAGCAGCAGCGCCCCGCCGATGCCGGCCACTGTCGCGGTGTCGGAGCCGGTCACCGGCAGGCCGCCACCCTCGCCACCACCGTCGCCGCCGGGTACGCCCACGCTGGCGGAGGGACTGAGGGGCGGCACGACTGTCGACGTGGCGCTGGGCGTCGCGGTCGGCGTGGTCGTGGGCTGAGACGGCGTCGGCGTCGGCTGGGATGCGCAGTCGAGCGCGCGAGCCTCGTACAGGCCGTTGTTCAGGTAGGCGAGGTAGGCCTCGACGGACGGGTTGTCGAGCACCTTCTGCGCGGCGGCCCGCACGTTGGGGCCGGCACCCGTCATGGTCTGGCCGATCGAGACGCGCAGAGCCGTCGCCCAGCGATTCTCCACGTTCTTGAGGTATGCGCGAAGGTCGTCCGAGGTGCCCTTCAGTCGCTCCTCGATCTCGCCCGGCAGAACGGGCAACGATTCGGCCTGTGCCTCGGCCAGGAGCCGGTAGGCCAGCAGCCGCAGCTCGGAAACGTTGGCCGTGTCCAGGTCGATGGTGACGAGCTCGCGGAAATCCTTGTACACCTTGCGTTCGACCGTCTGGCAGGCGTCGTTCAGCCCGGGCACTGCGGTCTGCGCCGCCGCGGGCGCGGCCGGAATCACAAAGGCCAGCGCCACCAGGGCGCCGGCCGGGATTTTCCATCGCATGTGGACTTTCCTCCCCGTGTAGATCAAAACATGGAGATGTTACCGGCGTCCCTTCGAAGCGCAAGGAGCATTGATTGCGCTAACGGCGCAGTCGATCAACCGCCTCTCTTATCGCCGCTACCCGGCTCGCCAGTGGGCCGGCCGGCACGTCGGCGAGGTCGAATCCGGCCTCGCGATAGGTCAACTCGTGGATCCGCTCGAAGACGAGTGATTCCTCGAAAGTGATCCGGCGAGCGGCGGTCGCCTCGACGAAGCCCTGATGGCGTACGAAGAAAACGGTTTGTTCGTAGTGGCGATTCGCCGTCATGCCCTCGATCTCGGCGAGCAGCGCGGGCGGTGCGGCCCGGCCCAGATAGCGGCACAACGCCAGCGTGCAGACGGGCGAACGGTCGTGGAAGACGACCTCGCCGGCGTTCGCCGCGGCTCGGCGACGGCGCTCCCGTTGGAGATCCAGCACCCGGTCGGCGAAGCCCGGCTCACGCCACGGCTCCGGTCGTCCGAGCGCCTGGTGAAGCGCGATCACGTCGGTCGCCGCCTCCTCCACGACGGGGTACCCGTCGATCTCCAGGTGCCGGAGAATCGCTGTCTTACCGGAGCCGGGAGCGCCGGTGAGGATGTATCCGGGCATGTCGTCCTCCGACTGGCAGGCAATCCGCTTGATAGGCAAGCCGTCACTTGCCTATGGTGGGTGACGTGGGCGATCTGTACCAGGCGCTGGCCGACCACACCCGCCGCCTGATCCTCGACGAGCTGACCGAGCGCGACGGTCAGACCCTGTTCGAGATCTGCGGGCGGCTGGCCACGAAGCACCAGGTCGCGTCGTCCCGGCAGGCGATCTCCCAGCACCTCGACGTCCTGGAGGCCGCCGGCCTGGTCGTCACGCGGCGGCAGGGTCGCTACAAGTTCCACCACCTCGACACCCGGCCGCTGCGGGCCGTCACCGAGCGATGGCTCAGGTCCGCCGAACCCACCCAGGAGAACCCATGAGAATCAACCTCACCAGCGTGTACGTCGACGACCAGGACAAGGCGCTGCGCTTCTACACCGACGTGCTGGGCTTCGTGCCGAAGACCGACGTGCCGACCGGGGAGTACCGCTGGCTGACTGTGGTCTCGCCGGACGCCCCGGACGGCGTGGAGCTGCTGCTGGAGCCCGATGCGCACCCGGCCGCCAAGGCGTTCAAGGAGGCGCTCGCGGCCGACGGCATCCCGCTGACGCAGTTCGCGGTGGACGACGTGGCCGCCGAGCACGAGCGGCTGCGGGGCCTCGGCGTGCTGTTCACCCAGGAGCCGGTCGACATGGGCCCGGTGACCACCGCGGTGTTCGACGACACCTGCGGCAACCTGATCCAGATCGCACAGTACCGGTAGCCGGGCGCTGACGCCGCGCTGAACCGCTGGACACGATCGGTCACCCTGGCGGCATGACGGTGTGGCGGCGCCCGTACTCGCTGGACCTGGCCACCTCCGGCTCCATGGTCGTGGCGGGGCTGGCGGTCGGCTACTTCGTGCTCATCGTGTTCGGGGTCCGTAGCGGCAGTCTCCTGGAACGGGAGGCGGTCGTCCTCGGAGTGTGGAACGCCGGCGTCCTCGCCGTCGCGGTCCGCCGCGCGATGCTCGGCGTCTGGGTGAGCCCCGTCGGCGTACGTTCCCGTTCGCTGCTCCACATGACCACCGTGCCGTGGGCGTCGGTTGTGGATATCCACAGCGGTGCGAGTTCGATAATGGGTCTGGACATGGGACGCGACGCGATCGTCATCGAGCGGACCGACGGCGCGCCGGTGCAGACGCCGATCCAGTCCGGCGCCGTCGTCCGGCCGTTCCGCCTGGAGCTGACCCGGCTGGTCACCTGGCCGGAGCACTACGACGAGATCCTCGCGAACCTGCGGGAGTGCCACCGGAACGCCCGGCCCCCGGAGCAGCGCGCGGCGGCGAGCTCGGCGCCGGGTCCGGTCCGCGTCGACCGTCCGGACCGGACCCGGCCGCCCGCGCCGAGCGCCGGGCGGCGGCGTGACATCCACGCGCTGACCCGGCAGTACGAGCGCGGGGTGCTGACCGACGCCGAGTACGCGGCCGAGTTGGCGCGGCTGCGGGGTGACGAGTAGGCGTCAGGCGAGCCGGTCGAGCAGTTCGCGGCTGCGGCTCACCACGAGCGCGGTCGCCTCGGCGTCGTACGAGGGCAGCGAGTTGTCGGTGAACAGGTGCCGGTCGCCGGGGTAGACGTACAGCTCGCCGCGTTCGGGGCCGACGATCGACACCAGCTCGCGGGCGGCGTCCACGTCGCCTTCCAGCCCGAAGAACGGGTCCTGCTCCATGCCGTGCACCTGTACCGCCACGCCGTCGGGCCAGGGGCCGATCGCCCACTCACCGGTCACCGGCAGGCAGGCTTCGTAGAGCAGGGCGGCCCGGGCGCCGGGCCGGGTCTGGGCGAGCCGCTGGGCGATGGCGGCGCCCCAGGAGACACCCGCGTGGACGAGGTCGGCGGGCAGGTCGGCGACGACCGCGTCGGCGCGCTGGTCGAGGACGTCGCCGCCGATGCTCTTGACCAGCGCGGCGCCGTCGGAGATGGTGGCCGGCCGTTCGCCGTCGAATAAGTCCGGGGTGTGCACGGTGTGTCCGCCGGCGCGCAGGGAGTCGGCGAGGGCGCGTACGCCGTCGGTGAGCCCTTGAATGTGGTGGAAGAGCACGATCTCGGCCATCACTACACTCCTGAGTTGTCAGACCAGAGTTATCGAACGAACCAGAATCTTAGAACGGTCGAGAAATGTCGGTCAATCAGCGGATCCCGGACTACGACCTCGAGGACCTGCTCGTGGTCACCGCCCCGGAGCAGTTGCGCGCGCTCGCCGACCCGCTGCGCAGCACGCTCCTGGAACTGCTCCTGGAACGCGCCGCCACGGTGAACGAGCTGGCCCGCGCGGTCGACCGGCCGAAGAGCAGCGTCGCGTACCACGTGAACCAACTGGTGGACGCCGGGCTGCTGCGCGTGGTGCGGACCCGGCGGGTACGCGCCATCGAAGAGCGGTTCTACGGGCGTGTCGCCCGCACCTTCTACGTCGGCACGCTCACCCGGACAGAGGACAAGCAGGTCGTGTCCCGGATCAACGGCCTCGCCGAGGCGGCAGCTGAAGCGGCCGCCGCGCACGCCGCCGACGAACTGCGGTGCACGCTCGTGCACGCGCGCATCCCGATCGAGGACGTCCGCGAATTCTGGGCGGAGGTGCAGGCGCTGGCCCGGCGGTTCGCGCAGATCCCCCGCGCCGGGGACCAGGTGTACGGCTTCGCCGCCGGCCTCTACCCCACGGACGCGCCCACGCTCCCCGACACGGACGCCGGGTAACGCCACCCGACGGGGTCTTGCCGGGGCGGCGAAGAGAGCAGGCTAGCGTCGGAAGCGTGAGCACCGGATCCCCGCGCGTCCTGCCGGCCGAGCGCGGCATCGACGAGGCCGCCGCCGTTCTGCGCGCCGGCGGGCTGGTCGCCTTCCCCACCGAAACCGTCTACGGCCTGGGCGCCAACGCGCTTGACGCGCGGGCGGCGGCGCGGATCTTCGAGGCCAAGGCGCGGCCCAGCTTCGACCCGCTGATCAGCCACCTGGCCGACGCCGCCGACCTGGCCGCGCTGGTGGGCGAGGTGCCGGCGGCGGTGGCCGAGCTGGCGAAGCGCTTCTGGCCCGGCCCGCTCACCCTGATCGTGGACCGACCGGAGATCATCCCGCCGATCGTCACCTCCGGCCTGGACACCATGGCGGTACGCGTACCGGACGAGCCGTCCGCGCGGGCGCTGATCGCGGCGGCCGGCGTGCCGGTGGCCGCGCCGAGCGCGAACCGGTTCGGCCAGCTCAGTCCGACACGCGCCGAGCACGTGGTGGCCGGGCTGGGCGGCGCCGTGGACGTGGTGCTCGACGGCGGGCCCACCCGGTGCGGCATCGAGTCGACGATCGTGGACGCGCGCGGCGACCGGCCGGTGGTGCTGCGGCTGGGCGCGCTGCCGGTCGAGGCGATCATCGAGGCGGTCGGCCCGGTCGAGGTGCGCCAGGGCAGCTCCGGTCAGCCCGTCGCGCCCGGGACGCTGGCCGCGCACTACGCCCCGCGTACCCCGTTGCGGTTGGGCGCGGCGGCCGAGCCCGGCGGCGGCCGGCGGGGGTTCCTGGCCTTCCGGGAGCCACCGGCGGACGGCGACTGGGCGGCGGTGGAGGTGCTGTCGCCCGACGGCGACGTGACCGCGGCGGCGGCGCGACTGTTCGACGCGCTGCACCGGCTGGACGCGGCCGGGGTGACCGAGATCGTCGCCGAGCCGGTGCCGGACACCGGAGTGGGCCGCGCGATAAACGACCGGCTGCGCCGGGCCGCCGCCACCTGGCACTAGAACTGTTCCGCGTCGGGACGCCCGTGCGAGCCGGGCTGCGGCATGCGGTCCATCAGCTTGGTGAGCGTGCCGTTGGCGAACGTCGCGCCGAGCGCCGAGCCGGTGGCGATTGCCCAGCCCACCGGGCCCATCGGGGTGCAGCCGAAGAACTGGCTGACACCAGGCGTCTGCACCACCGCGACCAGCGCGCCCACCGACGCGGCGGTGGCGGCGAGCACGCTGGGGCTGGTGCCGCCGGCCAGTACGGTCTGGCCGAGCTGAGTGCCGATCAGGGACGCCAGCGCGACGGTGCTGGCCCGCCGCTGGGTGCCGGTCCACCTGGCGATCGTCCAGCCGGCGGTCGCGCCCAGCGTGGTCGACGCCGCCCGCAGCCCGATCTCCCGGGTCATGGTCACACCGAGCGAGGAGTCCGGACCCTCGCGTAGCAGGTGGTCGGCGCGGTCGTCGGCCGGCGGCCGTACCGCGATGGCGAGCGCCGGCGCGAGATCGGTGAGCAGGTTGACCAGCAGCAGTTGCCGGCCGTTCAGGGCGGAGCGGCCGGTCGCGGCGGCGCTGAGCACGCTGAACGCGATCTCGCCGAGGTTGCCGCCGACCAGGATGCTGAGCGCGTGCCGCACCGACGACCACATGGCCCGGCCCTCGACCAGCGTGGCGATGATCGTCTCCAGCCGGTCGTCGGTGACCACCAGGTCGGCGGCGGCGCGGGCGGCTGGTGTGCCCCGTTGACCGAGCGCGATACCGACGTCGGCGAGCCGGATCGCCGGGGCGTCGTTGGCGCCGTCACCGGTCATCGCGACGGTCCGGTCCTGGCGCTGCAAAGCCTGAATGATCCGTACCTTGTGCGCCGGCGTGCAGCGCGCCACCACGTCGGTGGCCATCAGGCGCTCGGCGAGCGCGGCGTCGTCCAGCCGGTCCAGGTCGGTGGCGGTGACGACGCGCTGGCCGCCGTCCTCCGGGCTGATCGTGGCGGCGATCGCCTCGGCGGTGGCCGGGTGATCGCCGGTGATCATGACGGTGTGTACGCCGGCGGCACGGATCCGGGCCACCGCCGGCCGGGCGCTGTCCCGCACCCCGTCGGCGAGCGTCAGGAAACCCACGAAGACCAGCCCGTTCACCTGCTCGTCGCTGACCTGCTCGGTGGAGACCCGGCACTCGGCCACGGCGAGAATGCGGTGCCCGGCCCCGGCCCGCCCGGCCAGCATGGCCTGCACCTCCTCGCGCCCCGCCGCATCGAGCGGCCGGTCCCCCTCGGCGGTGCGCCGCGACGCGCAGCGCGGCAGCACCGACTCGGGGGCGCCCTTCACGCTCAGCAGCAGCCCGCCGGAGGAACGGCCGACAGCGGCGCTGTAGCCCCGGGACGGCTCGAACGGCAGCCCGGCGGTGGCGGTCCACTCCGCGGCGCCGGTCCGCTCGGTCACCCCGGCGGCGTCCGCGCCGTGGCGTACCGCCCGGTCGGTCTGCTGCGGCAACTCGTCCGGGTCGGCGGCGGACGGGGTGGCCCGCACCGCGGCGGCCAGCGTCGACCGCAGCGGCTCGTCCAGTTCGCCCAGCACGGCGTACCGGCCGTCACCGGTGCCCACCCCGGCCAGCAGCAGCTTCCCCTCGGTGAGCGTGCCGGTCTTGTCGAAGCAGAGCACGTCGACGCGGCCCAGCGCCTCGATCGTCCGGGGGTTGCGGACCAGGGCGCCGTGCTCGGCCAGCCGCCGCGCCGCCGCCAGCTGCGCGGCGCTGACCAGGAACGGCAACCCCTCCGGCACCGACGCCACGGCCAGGTTCGCGGCGGTCGCCGCCGTTTCGGCGAGGGGTACGCCCCGAAGCAGCCCCGCACCGGCCACCGAGATCGCCGAGGCGGCCGCCAGCGGTACGGCGCTGCTGGTCAGCTTGCCCAGCCGCGCCTCCACACCACTTGCGGGCGGGGCCTGCCGGGCCATCGCGAGGCTCCGCCCGGACTCGGTCTCCGCGCCGGTGGCCACCACCACAGCGGTGCCGTGCCCGGCGGCGACTGTGGTGCCCTCGAACAGCATCGAGTGCCGCTCGGCGATGGCCGCCGCGACCACCGGGTCGGGGCTCTTCGCCACCGGCAGCGACTCACCGGTCAGTGACGACTCGTCCGCCTCCAGCCCGTCACTCGTCAGCACCCGGCAGTCGGCCGGTACGGCGTCCCCGGAGCTGATCGTGATCACGTCGCCGCGTACCAGCTCCTCGGCGGGCACCACCCGTTCCGCGCCGTCGCGCAGAACCCGGGCGGTGACCGCCGAGCGGGACAGCAGCTCGGCCAGCGACCGTTCGGTGTTGCGCTGGTGCACCGCGCCGACCAGCGCCGACCCGCCCACCACGCCGCCGACCAGCGCCGCGTCGACGAGTGAGCCGAACGCGGCGGAGAGCACCGCACCGGCGGCCAGCACCGGGGTGAGCGGGTTGGACAGCTCCTCGACGAACGAGCGGAGCAGCCCGGCCGGACCGTGCTCGTCGCCGACCTCGACGCGCCGCCGCCGGGTCGCCTCGCCCTCGGTCAGCCCGGACGCGTCGGTGTCGAGCTGTTCGAGGACGGTCTCCACCGGCATGAGATGCCAGGCGCTGAGCGCGGGCACCGGTACGCCGGTGCGGTCCGGCAGCCGGTGCGCCCGGAACACGCCGTGCGCGAACGCGAGCGCCGCCGCGCCGTTCACCGCCGCGAGCGTCGGGCGGGGCAGCCGCCGACGGTCGGCGGTGAATGCTCCGAGCGCGCCGAGCCCGGCGCCGGCCATGGCGATCCGGATGTTCTGCTCGGTCATCCGGCGGGCCACCCCGGCCGCGTCGATGAGCAGTGCCGGTACCCGCAGGTCGTCGCCGACCAGCAGGTGCGCGCCCCACGGGGGCAGGTCCTCCGGGCCGTACACGCCGAGGCCGCAGTCCGAGGCGGCGAGCGCCGACCGCTCGCCGGAGACCACCATCACCACCGCGCCCTCGCGTTGCAGGTCGTGCACCGCGCCGGCGAGCCGGGCACCACCGGGTACGAGCAGGTCGGCGAAGTCGTACCGGCCGTCGTCCGCGCCGCCGACCACGAGCCGCAGGCCCGCCTGCCGGGCGGCCGACGCCAGCGCGTCCACGCCCGGTGCGGGCTCGGGCTCGACCCGCAGTACGGCGGCGAGCCGGCCGTTCTCGGCCAGCCCGAGCAGCCGTCCACCGTCGGCGCGCAGCCGCGCGCTGTCCGCGGTGTCCCCGGGATCGTCGGCGCCGAGCCGGTCCAGCGGGCCGATCCGCCAGCCGTCGGCGGCGCGTACCGCGTCCGGCTCGGCCGGGTCGAACAGCGCGAACGCCCGGGCGGCGACCTGCCCGGTGTCGGCGTCGGCCAGCGGCGCCAGGTCGGCCAGCACCCCCCGGTCCGAACCGAGCACCGCCGCGTCCAGCACCACCGTGTCGATCCGGTCCAGCTCACGCAGCACGCTGCGGTCCATCGCGATCACGCCGCGCCGGGCGAGCATCCGGCCCAGTTGGGCGCCGTAACCCTCGCGGCCGGAACCGGGCGCCTTCGGCAGCGAGGACAGTGCCAGCGCGGCGGCCCGCTTGGGTCCCAGCACCGGCAGCGCCGCCGCTCCGGCGACCGCGCCGGCCGGGAGTACCCGCTTGGCGTAGCGCTCCGGCTGCCCGTCCGGCACCGGGCACGGCCGCTCGCCGTCCGGCACCCGGGCCACAGCCCGTTCCGGGTCACCGGTCAGGTGTGGCTCGGCCCGCCGCCACGCGGCCAGTTGAGCGGCCCCCTCGCCCCACTGCACGACGCGCTGTGCGCCGTCCAGCACGATCCCGGCCCAGCCGCCGGTGAGACCCTGCACCACCGCCTCGGCCAGCGGGAACAGCACCTCGGCGCGCGGGTCGGCGCGGATGCCCAGCCCGGCCAGCGCGTGCAGCTTCGGGTGCAGGTCGACAGCGCCGAGCAGCCCGGCGACCTCGGCCGGCACGGGGGTGAGCGGCAGCACCCGGGTGGCGGCGGAGATGCCCAGTCCGAGCACGTCGGACAGCAGCGCGCCGAACGTGCGCGCGGTACGCGGGCCGTCCTCGGGCGGCTGCGGCGGCTCGATCTCCGGGTCCGGCTCGTACGGGCAGGTCTGCTCGACGCGGGCCACTGTGGCGATCAGATCGCGCAGTTTCGGCGCCGGCTCCCCGGTCGCCACCACCACCCGGCCGGACGGCGCGTTCACCCGCGCCCAGGTCACGCCCGGCATCGACTCCAGCGCCGCCTCGACCTGACGGGCGAGCCGGTCGCCGCCGTCCTGGCAGACGCCGTGCACCTCGATGTGGTGGCGGCCGTCCTGCGACCACACCCGGCGGCTGGTCAGCCCGGTGAGCCGGGCCAGCCGGGCGGCGGCCGTACCCACGCTTCCCGCGACCTCGGAGACCTTGGTGGGCACGACCGTCGGGGACAGCAGGAGGCCGGCGAAGCGTCCCAGCGCCATCTCGCCTCCCGGTCTCGTCCCGGCGGCCCGACTTCCCGGCGCGGCGTCCGTTATGCCACCCGGACGGCAGAAGTTCGGGGTCCGGTCGTTCCCGCCGGACGAGACGGGGACCACAGTTGACCTCAACCCGGGGTGAGGTCCGAGGCTGTAGCCCATGACCAGCACCGCCGCCCTCCCGGCCGATCCACCCGTCGACCTGTGGTCGCCGCGCCTTCGGGCGATGACTGTGGGCAGCGTCGCCCTGGTGTCCCTGCTCGCGTTCGAGGCGCTGGCGGTGGGCACCGCCATGCCGACGGTGGCCCGCGCGCTGGACGGGCTCGGCCTGTACGCGCTGGCGTTCGGCGGCTCGTTCGCCTCCGGCGTGGTGGCGATGGTCGCCTCCGGCATCTGGTGCGACGCGCGCGGACCACGGCCGGCGATGTGGCACGGCGTCGCCTGGTTCGTCGCCGGGCTGGTCGTGGCCGGTTCCGCGACGACCATGGAGATGCTGGTCGTCGGGCGGGTGGTGCAGGGCTTCGGTTCCGGACTCGTCTCGGTGGCGCTCTACGTGGTGGTCGGTCAGGCGTACCCGGAGCAGTTGCGGCGGCGGATCTTCGCCGCGTTCGCCGCGGCCTGGGTGGTGCCGTCGCTGGTCGGCCCGGCGCTGGCCGGCCTGATCGTGGAACATCTGGGCTGGCGATGGGTGTTCCTCGCGGTACCGGCGGTGGCGATTCCGGCGGCGCTGCTGATCCAGCCGGGTCTGAAGGCGCTGGCCGGCACCGTGCCGACCCGGCCGCCCGCGGGCGCGCTGGCCCGCGTCGGCTGGGCCTGCGGGGCGGGGGCGAGCGCCGCACTGCTGCACTACGGGGGGCAGCAGCGCGGCGTGCTCGCCGCCGCCCTGACCGCCGGGGCGCTGGCCGGGCTGTTCGTCTGCGTGCCGCACCTGTTGCCGTCCGGGTTCCTGCGCGCGGCACGCGGTCTGCCGACGGTGATCGGCCTGCGCGCGCTGGCGTCGGCGGCGTTCGTGGCCGCCGAGGTGGTGATCCCGCTGATGCTGTCGCGGGAGCGCGGCTTCTCGCCCACCGGCGCCGGCCTGGTGCTGACCGTGGGGGCGCTGTCCTGGTCGGTGGGCTCGTGGATCCAGGGTCGGATCGCTTCGCCCCGGTCGGCGGCGAGCCTGCCCCGGGCCGGGCTGGCCTGCATCACCATCGGTACGGCGGGCGTCGCGTCGGCGCTGCTGCCCGGGCTGCCGGTGCTGCCGGCGGTGTTCTCCTGGGCCGTGGCCGGGCTCGGCATGGGACTGCTCTACCCGTCGCTGTCGGTGCTCACCCTGGAGCAGTCGGCCCCGGCCGAGCAGGGCCGCAACAGCTCGGCGCTGCAACTGGGCGACTCGCTCGCCGCGGCCACCGTGCTGGCGCTGACCGGCGCGGTCCTGGCCGCCGGTGCGTCACCCGGCCCGGCCAGCTACGCGACCACGCTGGCGGTGGCAGCGGGCTGCGGCCTGCTCGGCCTGACCCTTGCCGGTCGAGTGGTGCCTCGCCCGGTGGGCTGAGGCGTCGCCGGCCCGGTCGCCGCTCACGCGCAGTAACGCTCCTGCCGGAGGCATCGCCTGACTGCGGTATGACTCCTGGTCATGATTATGACTCTCAGGTATATCGCTCAACAGTCGTAGTCGCCTGCGCCGGGCTCACACACTGTGATGGAGCAGCCCGGCAAGCGCGACGTCGGGCCGACGGCCCGGCGGGCGGTCACGATCCCGGCCGGGCTGCCGTCCTGAATGCGGACCGAGTGGGCAGGGCGTGGCTGGGAGGAGTGGCGATGCGGGTGCTGGTGACCGGGGCGACCGGACGGCTCGGGCGGGTGGTGGTGCCCCGGCTGCGGGACGAGGGCTTCACGCTCCGGGCGACCAGCCGTCGGCCCCGTACCGGAGACGGGGTGGAGTGGGTGAGCACCGACCTGGCCACCGGCGCCGGGCTGGCGGAGGCGGTCGCCGGGGTGGACGCGGTGCTGCACCTGGCCTCGTCGCCGCAACGGCGTACCCACGAGATCGACGTGCTCGGCACCCGCCGACTGACCATGGCCGCCGGCCACGCCGGGGTCCGCCACCTGGTGTACGTCTCGATCGTCGGCGTCGACCGGGTGCCGATCCCCTACTACCGGCACAAGCTCGCGGCCGAAGAGGTGGTGGCCGCCGGGTCGGTGCCGTGGAGCGTGCTGCGCGCCACCCAGTTCCCCGAGTTCCTGGCGGACCTGCTGAAAGGCGCGAGCCGCCTCGGCCCGGTGATCGGGGACCGGGCCGTACTCGCCCAGCCGGTCGACCCGGCCGACGTGGCGGACCGGCTGGCGGTGCTGCTGCTCGCCGGACCGTCGCACCGGGTCGAGGACTTCGCCGGGCCGGAGGTGCTGCGCTTCGACGAGGCGGCCCGCACCTGGCTCGCGGCCCGCCGGGTACGCCGTCCGCTGCTGCCGGTCCGGATTCCCGGCCGCCTCGGGCGGGAGTTGCGTGGGGGTGGACTCACCACGACGGCCACGCCGACCGGCACCCGGACCTGGGCCGACTACCTCGCGGACACGTACGGGGGAACCGGCGGAAGATGAGAACCGGTCGGGTCCGCACCGGCCTACCGTGACCGCATGCTGGTCTTCGTCGCCACAGTGCTCCTCTACGTCTTCGGTTTCGTCTTCCTCTACGGCGTGATCCGGGTCGGCGTCCGGCACGGCATCGAGGACGCCGAGGCGAACCGTCCCGAGGTGCTGCGCCGTCGGCAGCTCACCACCGCCGAGAACCGGGACTTCGCGCAGGAGAACGCGTTCCTCAGCAATCCCAACTGAGGGGCGGAGCCGGGGCCCGGAGGGGCGATCCGCGAAGCGGGTGCGAGGATCGCGACATGATGGGGACGCTGAAGACGGAGCCGGCCCGGGCACGGCTCGACCTGCTGGCCCCGCCGGTCGCCGCGGCGCTGCAGGAGTGGCCGGCCGAGGCCCCGGTGGACGTGGACGACGTACTCGTCGCCCCGATCGACGCCGACCTGGCCGACACCGCCGCGTTCTGCGAGGCGTACCAGGTGGGGCTGGAGGAATCGGCCAACTGCGTGGTGGTCGCCGGTAAGCGCGGCGGCGAGACCCGGTACGCGGCCTGCGTCGTGCTCGCCACCACCCGCGCCGACGTCAACGGCGTGGTCCGCAAGCTGCTCGACGTGCGCAAGGCGAGCTTCGCGCCGATGGCCGAGGCGGTCGAGTTGAGCGGAATGGAGTACGGCGGCATCACGCCCATCGGGCTGCCGGCGGACTGGCCGGTCCTCGTCGACTCCCGGGTGATCGCCACCCCGCACGTGATCATCGGATCAGGCGTACGGCACAGCAAGATCGCCCTGCCCGGGCCGGCGCTCGGCGCGCTGCCCGGGGCGAGGGTGGTGGAGGACCTGGCCAGGCCGGCCTAGGTCCTCATTCGCATCGATCTTGTTCCACGTGAAACATCAGGCCGCCGCTTCGCGCTGCGCCACCTCGCGCAACGCGGCGAGCAGCGTCTCCGTCTCCTGCGCGCCGGTGACCGCGTACTTTCCGGCCAGCACGAACGTCGGCACGCTGGAGACGCCGAGCTGGTGCGCGGCGCTCAGGTCGGCGGCGACCTCCCGGCGGCCCAGGTTCGACTCCAGGTACTCCCGCGCCTCGGTCTCGTCCAGACCGGCCTCGCCGGCCAGCGTGACCAGCGCGTCGATCGATCCGACGTCGATGCCGTCGTGGAAGTGCGCCCGGTAGAGCCGCTCGACCATCTCGGCGGAACGGTCGCGCTCGGCGGCGAAACGCACCAGCCGGTGCGCGTCGAACGTGTTCGCCGCCACCGCCCGGTCGAACCGCAGGTCCAGGCCCGCGCCCGCGGCGACGCCGGTGACGTGCGCGGCCATGCCCTCGGCCTTGTCCCGTCCGCCGAACTTGTCGCCGAGCGCCTCCAGCAGCGGCTTCGGCTCGGTGACCGGCGTCGGGTCGAGCTGGAACGGCCGGAACCGGACGTTCACCTCGCCGTCGTACGACTCCAGCGCCTGTTCCAGTCGGCGCTTGCCGATCCAGCACCAGGGGCAGACCACGTCGGCGTAGATCTCGATGTCCATGACCAGCGACAACCCGCCGGTCAGGAGATCTGTTCCCGGACCTGGCGCTTGAGCCGGGCCAGGATGGCGGTGCCGCCGCGTACGCGCAGCGGGCTGATCGCCTGCGCCAGGCCCATCCGCTGGTAGAGATCGTCCGGCACGGCCAGCACCTCCTCGGCGCTCGCCCCGGCCAACCCTTCGGCGAGGATGCCGGCGAACGCCCGGGTGGTGGGCGCCTCCGGCGGGCAGTCGAAGACGGTGCTGACCGTCTTGTTCGCGTTCACCTCGGCGCGCAGGAAGAACGCGGTCTGGCACTCGGGGACCTGCTCCAGCTCCTCCCGGTTCACACCCTCGGGCAGGGGCGGGATCACGTCGGCGAACTCCAGCAGCATCTCCAGCACGACGTCGCGCGGTGCGGCGGCGAACTCGTCCACGATCTCGGCCAGCTTCGTCGGCATCTCGGGCATGAGTCGAGGCTATCCGCCGCCGCGCGCCGTTATGCGACGGTGGTGGCGGTGCCCCGCGTCACGCGAGCGGGCCCGCTCTCACGCGTTCGGCGCGGCCTCGCTGATGTCGCTGAGCGCCGACTGGGGGTCGAGCTGCATAGCGAGGTCACCGAGGGAGACGATGCCGACGAGCTTGCGGTCGCTGTCGCAGACCAGCACGCGCCGGATGTTGCGCTCGCGCATCAGCGCCGCCGCCTCGTTCGCCGTGCAGTGCTGCTCGATCATGACCACCTCACGGGTGATGATCGAGCCGATCGTGGTGGTGCCCGGGTCGGCGCGTTCGGCCACCGCCCGCACCACGATGTCGCGGTCGGTCAGCATGCCGGCGAGCGTGGCGCCGTCGGTCACCACCACGTCGCCGATGTCCGACTCCTTCATCACCCGGGCCGCCTCGTCCAGCGGGGTCTCCGCCGGGAGGTAGATCACCTGCCTGGTCATCACGTCACTGACGCGGTACATGAGAGCCTCCGAACACCTCGGTCGATCCGTCTGCGGTACCCGGTACCGCGTTCGCTACACCCCGTCGTGGCGCGTCGCGCCCACCTCGTCGCGCAGACGCTCCACGATGTCCTCCACCGGCACCTCGGCCCGTTCACCGGTGGCCCGGTCACGTAGTTCCACGTACCCGTCGGCGAGACGGCGGCCGACCACGACGGCGCGCGGAATGCCGATCAGCTCGGCGTCGGTGAACTTCACCCCGGCGGACACGTGCGTGCGGTCGTCGACCAGCACCCGCAGGCCGGCGGCGGCGAGGCGCCCGCCGAGGTCGAGCGCCGCGTCGAGTTGCGGCCCCTTCCCGGCGGCGACCAGGTGTACGTCGCACGGCGCGACAGCCGCGGGCCAGACCAGCCCCCGGTCGTCGTGGTGCTGCTCGGCCACCGCGGCGACCGCCCGGGACACGCCGATGCCGTAGCAGCCCATCGTGGGCCGGACCGGCTTGCCCTCCGGGCCGAGCACGTCGACCGCGAACGCGTCGGTGTACCGGCGTCCGAGCTGGAAGATGTGCCCGACCTCGATGCCCCGCCGGATGGTCAGCTCACCGGCGTCGCAGGCCGGGCAGGGGTCACCGGGCCGCACCTCGGCCGCCTCGATCGTGCCGTCCGGTACGAAGTCGCGCCCGCAGACCACGTCGGTGGCGTGCCGGCCCGGCTCGTTCGCGCCGGTCAGCCAGGCGGTGCCGGGCACCACGCGGGGATCGACCAGGTAGCTGATGCCGTGCTTGGCCAGGATCTGCGGCCCGATGTAGCCGCGGACCAGCTCCGGGTGGGCGTCCCAGTCCTCGAAGACCGCCACCGCGGCGGGGGCCAGCACCGCCTCGACCCGCTTCAGGTCCACCTCACGGTCGCCGGGCAGGCCGATGACGAGCGGTTCAGCCTGCTCGGCACCGGGCCTGCGGACGGTGAGGACCACGTTCTTCAACGTGTCGGCGGCGGTCCAGCCGGTGCGCCCGCCCAGCTTGCGGGCCTCGGCCAGCTCGACCAGCGCCGCGATGGTGGGCGTCTCCGGGGTGTCGTGCGTCTCGGCGGGCGGGTGCGCGTCCGGGTCACCGGCGGCCGGGGCGCGGGTCACCACCGCCTCGGTGTTCGCCGCGTAGTCGCAGGCGGTGCAGCCGACGAACGTGTCCTCACCGACCGGCGTGGCGGCCAGGAACTCCTCCGACGCGGACCCACCCATCGCGCCGGACATCGCGTGGACAGTGGTGAAGTCCAGCCCGAGCCGGGTGAAGACGCGCTCGTAGGCGGCCCGGTGCCGGTCGTACGCGGCCTGGAGCCCCGCGTCGTCCAGGTCGAACGAGTAGGCGTCCTTCATCAGGAACTCGCGCCCGCGCAGCAGACCGGCGCGGGGACGGGCCTCGTCGCGGAACTTCGTCTGGATCTGGAACAGCGTCACCGGGAAGTCCCGGTACGAGGTGAACAGGTCCTTCACCAGCAGCGCGGCCAGCTCCTCGTGGGTCGGCGCGAGCAGATGGTCGGCGCCCTTGCGGTCGGCGAGCGTGAAGATGTCGTCCCCGTATTCGGTCCACCGCCCGCTGGTCCGGTAGGGCTCGGCCGGGAGCAGCGCCGGGAAGTGCACCTCCTGGTCGCCGATCGCGGTCATCTCGCCCCGCACGATCGCGGTGATCCGGTCCAGCACGAGCTTGCCCAGCGGCAGCCAGGTGTAGCCGCCCGGCGCGGCCCGGCGGACGTATCCGGCGCGCAGCAGCAGCCGGTGGCTCGGCACTTCCGCGTCGGCCGGGTCCTCACGCAGGGTCCGGAGCAGCAGGGTCGACATGCGCAGCAGCATTGCCGCAGCTTATGGCGCGAGCGGAGGGCCGGGCGACCCCTTTCGGCGTCCGCGCGGACCGATCGTCGCCGGCTCGGCGAGGTGGCGGTATCGACACCAGTCGGATGCCGCCACCCCGCCGAGATGGTGCGGACGGGCCGGTAAATGTCGCGGGTGCCGGGTAGGAATGCGGCATGGCTGAGCGACCGCTGATGAAGCTGACGACAACGGTGCTGGACGCGCCGTCCGCAGAGGACCTGGCCGCGTTCTACGAGCGGCTGCTCGGCTGGATCCGGCGCGAGAAGGAATCCGACTGGGTCCTCCTCGCGCCGCCGGAGGGCGGTCACTGGCTGGCGTTCCAGGACGAGCCGGCCTACGTGCGGCCGGTGTGGCCGGCCGGTCCCGGCGACCAGCAGATGTCTGTCCACCTGGACATCAAGGTCGACGACCTGGAGGCAGCCGTGGCGTACGCGGTGTCCGTGGGTGCGACGCTGCCCGACTTCCAGCCGCAGGACGACGTCCGGGTGCTCCTCGACCCGGATGGTCACCCGTTCTGCTTCTACCTCTCATGACGGGCGACGCCACCGCGTCGGCGCGGGCGACCAGCCAGTACGCGACGACGACCGGCAACCTGACCGCTCGCATCGCGCTGCACGCATACGGCACCAATCCGCAGAGCTGGTTCGCCTGGCTGGGCGAGCGGCTTCCACTGGCCCGGGACGTGCTGGAGGTCGGGGCCGGCACGGGCGAGCTGTGGCACCGGATCGGCCCTCGGCGCCGGCTCACGCTCACCGATTTCTCGCCCGCCATGTGCGCGCGGCTGCGCGAGGTGCCCGGCGCTCGGGTGCTGCGGTGCGACGCCACGTACCTGCCGTTCCGCGCCGGCACGGTCGACGCGGTGATAGCCAACAGCATGCTCTACCACCTGGACGACCCGGATGCCGCGCTGCGCGAGTTCGCCCGGGTGCTGCGCCCCGGCGGCCGGCTGGCTGTCGCCGTGAACGGCCGCGACCACATGGCCGAGCTGAACACGCTCGGCCCGGTGATCGGGTGCCCCGACCTGGCCGTCCGGTTCCACCACCGGAACGACGTCACCGCCGAGGCGACACCGGCCCGTGTCGCCGCCCACTTCACCGACGTGACAGTTGAGCGCTACCCGGACGAGCTTGTGGTGCCCGCCGCGGAGCCGATCCTGGCCTACATCGTCAGCATGATCGGGCCGCTCACCGTGGCGGAGGAGTCGGCCGCGCGCGCCGCGATCGAGGCCCGTATCGACGCCGAGGGCGCCTTCCGGGTACGCAAGCACACGGTGCTGATCAGCGCGACGCGCGGCTCCCGCTGAGCCGGACGAAGGCCCGCCAGGCGTCGGGTGTGAAGGTGAGCACCGGCCCGGCCGGGTCCTTGCTGTCCCGCACCCCGACCACAGCGGCCAGGTTGTCCGCCACCTCGACACACTCGCTCTGCCCGCTGCGGGTTGACTTGCGCCAGAGCGCGCCGATCAGCTCCATGACTCGACCACTTCCTTCATCAGCTCGATCGACTGCCGGCGGGACAGCGCCTCACTGCGGACGCTCTCCCATCTGGACAGCAGGATAGCCACGTCTTCATCTTTGTCGATCACTGTTCCGCCGAGCTGGTTCTCCAGATAGCCGATCCAACCCCCGTCACCGCCCCGGGCGAGAGTGAACGGTCCGGTCAGTCCGATGTGCAGTCCGATGTCGGCCGGAATGACGTGCACCGCGATGTGTGGGTGGCTGCTCGCCTCGATCAGGTGCGTCACCTGCTGACTCATCAGTCCGCGAAAGCTCTCGTCGGCGCGGCGCAGCACGGTCTCCTCGACCACCGCGACGAACTTGGGGGGATCGGTGCCCGCCAGCACCGTCTGCCGGTCGAGCCGGACCGCGAGTCGCCGTTCGGCTTCCTGCTCGGCGAGCATGTCGTCAGTGCGGATCATCGCCCGGGCATAGTTCTCGGTCTGCAACAGGCCAGGGATGAGGCTCGGCTGGTAACAGCGCAACTGCTGCGCTTGGCGTTCGGCTTCGAGCCAGGGGCGGAACCAGCTCGGCTGGCCGTCGCGCTCGGCGAGCTTGAGCAGCGACATCAACAGTCCGCCGGTGCCCAGCACCTCGTCGGCCCGGGCGAGGAAGAACCTGTCGAGCGGTCGGTGGCCCAGCTCGACCGCCGACACCTGGGAGCCGGAGAAGTGCACGAGCCTCCCGAACTCCTCCTGGCTCAGTTCGGCCCGCACCCGCAGCCGCCGCAGTTGCGCGCGGATCAGCTCGGCGGTCGGCTCGTTCTCCACACGCCCTCCTCAGATTGCGGCCGGTCTCCCGGCCTCTCCCCGGACCGGCAGCGAGGACTTCCGAGCGTAGTGGCGCGATCAGCAGACTGTCACGCATGAACCTTCCCGTACCGCGGCTCGGGCCGTACCCCGATCGGCCCCGCCCCTACCCGCCGGACCACCCGGCCCACCTGCCGATCCGGCCGCTCTGGCTGTGCCGCGCCTGCGGCGCGCCGTGGCCCTGTGCGCAGGCGCGCCTACTGCTCAAGGTCGAGTACGCGGACCACCCCGTCGACCTGGCCGTCTACCTGTCCGGGCTCTACCACGAGGCCACCCACGACCTGTTCCGCCTCAACCCGCAGGACGGGCCGACCCCGCGCGAGCTGTTCGAGCGGTTCGTCGGCTGGGGCCCATACCGGCGCGGCATCACCGATACGATGCCCGCGACATGACTGCGCCCGGGGACTTCGACCTGACGATGGACGAGTTGCGCGAGGTGGCGCGGTACGCGGTCCGGCACGCGGAGGACGTCCTCCCGGTCTACGAGCGGGCGGTTCCCGGCGATCCGCGTCCCCGTGCGGCTGTCGACGCGGCGTGGACGTTCGCGCGCGGTGCCGCCCGGACGAAACTCCAGCGGGTCACGTCCCTCGACGCGCACCGGGCCGCCCGGTCCGCGCCCACCGAGTCCGCGCGCCTGGCCGCCCGGGCCGCCGGTGACGCCGCCGCGGCCGCGTACCTGCACCCGATCGCGAAGGCCACCCAGGTCGGCCACATTCTGCGGGCCGCCGCCAACGCCGCGCGCGTCGCCGAACTGGAGGCCGGCGGTGACGAGACCGTCGGCGTGGCAGCGCTGGACCGGTACCGGCAGCTCGCCACCCCCGTGCTGGTCGACGTGCTCCGCCGCTATCCGCCGGTGACCGGCGGCGGCAGCCGGGTCGCCCGGCTGATGAGCGCACTCGACCACGACCTGCGCCAGGGCGCCGCCGGGCCGGAGGCCGCGTCGTGATCCTGCCGAAGGTCCGCGATCCCCGGTTCACCACGATCCGCCGGGGCGGCACGCTCACCGACGAGCACCACCATCTGCTGGCGCTCTGGGCCGCCACCTGCGCGGAGCACGTCCTCGGCCTGTTCGAGGCGGTCCGGCCGGACGACAGCCGCCCGCGCGAGGCGATCGCGTACGCCCGCGCCTGGGTGCGGGGCGAGGTCAGGATGATGGAGGCGCGCGCGGCGGGCGGGCACGCCATGGGCGCGGCCCGGGACCTGCGCGGGGCGGCACGCAACGCCGCGTACGCCGCCGGACAGGCCGCCGTCGTGGCCCACGTGGCCGCGCACGAACTCGGCGCCGCCGCGTACGCGATCAAGGCGGTACGCGCGGCGGCGCCCGCCGGTCTCGGCGAGGCGGCCGGGCGCGACGAGTGCCGGTGGCAGCGCGATCAGCTCCCGGCCGAGATCCGCGAGCTGGTCCTGGACGACCAGCGGCTGCGCAACGACATCTGCTGGTCGGTCTTCGACTGCTGACACCGGCCGGAGCCTGTCGGGAAAGTGCCACCGGAGGTGGCAACCATGGCGTGGCCGGGTGGCGTCTCGGAAGGCGTCACGCCGATGCACCACTTGACCCCAAGGACCGGCTCGTGTGGATCTTCTCCTGACTGAGTTCGACCTGTTCGTCCGAACTCGTACGCCCGCGCTGCTGCGCTCCGCCTACCTGCTGACCGGCGACCAGCACCTGGCCGAGGACCTCGTCCAGTCCGCGCTGGCCCGTACGCACCGTGCCTGGAATCGGTTGCACGAGACCGGCAACGCGGAGGCGTACACCCGGAAGGTCATGTACCACCTGCAGGTCTCCTGGTGGCGACGCCGCCGGGTGGCCGAGTCGATGCCGGGCGACGTGCCCGAGCCGCGCGGAGGCGACTCGGCCCCCGACCACGCCCAGCAGACCACGCTCCGGCTGACCCTCCGGGCCGCGCTGGCCCGGCTCTCTCCCAAACAGCGGGCCGTGCTGGTTCTGCGGTTCTTCGAGGACCGCACCGAGACCGAGGCCGCCGACCTGCTCGGTGTGACAGTCGGCACCGTCAAGAGCCAGACCTCGAAGGCGCTGGCGAAGCTGCGCAGCGTGGCACCGGAGCTCGCCGAGCTGTACGTCACGGAAGGAACCGCCCGATGAACCAGGACCGACTGCGTTTCGACCTGGCCGATCTGGCCGAGGAGGTCACCCCGGTCGACCTGCGGGACCGGGCACTGCGTACCTCGCGGCGGCTCGGCCTCCAGCGGGCGGCCGCCACTTCTGCCGCCGTGCTGGTGGTGCTGGCCGCCGCGACCGGAACGGCACTGGCGATCCGGCCGAACAGCCAGACGCCCGTGCCGGCCGGGCCGTCGGTCACAGTCACCGCCCCGCCGGTCGAGCCCACCCCGACCCCGTCCGCCGAGCCGTCGAGCACGCCGTCGACCAGTCCCAGCGAAACCACAGGCGGGGGGCCGAACGGTGACGCGACCTTCGGGCGGCTCGTCTACGGCCCGTCCGACCTGGCGAACGCCCCGTCCCCGACGAGCACCGTCCGGCTTCAGTCCTGGCGTCCGGGCGACGACCCGGTCCGCCTGCTCGGTCTCCCGTACGGGCCGGCGCAGGTAAACGTCTCGGTGTCACCCGACGGACAGAGGGTCGCCTGGGTCGAGACGACCGGTGCGGTGTGGGTGTCGGCCATCGACGGCTCGGGGCGGCGCAAGCTCCGGGACGGCGTCGACGACGTCTGCTGGTCACCCGTCTGGCTGCCGAACTCGCAACAGCTCGTCGTGCGTCTGAACGCTGGCGGCGACGACCCGGCCACCGGCGTGCTCGACGTCTCCTCCGGGAAGTTCACCAGGGTGACCGGCCTCGACGGCTGTCACGCCGTGTTCGCGGCGGACGGGACGCTGGCGTTCGCCGACGGCTCCGACGGCACGATCGTCCTCACCGACCGGAACGGCAGGGCGCGCCGGACGGTGCCGGGCCTGGGCACCAAGGGCAGCCGGTACGTCTCCTTCGACCTGTCCAGTCTCTCCCCGGACGGCCGGCGGGTCGCGCTCCTGCGGATCGACCGGAACGGCACGTACGGGGACGCGGCACGGGAGCTACTGGTCAACGCCGTGCTCGACACCCGGACCGGCGCGGAGGTGTCGCTGCCGCTGGAGGGACGTCAACTGCGGCAGGTCTTCTTCCAGCCGGACGGGTCGATGGTGGTCCGGGTGCGCAGCGGTGACCGCTACACGGTGGTCCTGGTGGATGCGAACGGCAAGAAGATCACGGAGCGGGCGGAGCCCTCGGCGCTGCGGGACATGCAGATCATCACCGCAGGACCGTGATCGCCGCGTCCGCCGTGACCTGCTTCCACGGCACCAGCACCACTGTGCCGTCGCGCTCCAGCACCTTCGCGTCGCTGCCCTCGGTGCCGGCCGACAGCGGCGCCTCGGCCACCACGCTCACCGTCCCGGTGGCGGGGTCGATCCGGACCAGCCGTGGGGCGAGATCCCGCCGGTCGCCCACCTCCCACGCCAGCAGGCCCTGCCCGTCGAGGCGGACGAGTTCCACCTCGCTGTCGGTGTGCCCGGCCGACACCCAGCGCCGCTTCCCGGTGGCCAGGTCGATCGCCACGACCTGGTTCACCTGGCGCATCTTGTCGCCCACTGGAGAGGGCTCGGTCGGCAGGTAGAGCGTGTCCGCGTCGGCCAGGTACGGGCGGACCGCCGGCCCGCTCACCGTGTTGGAACGGTTGACCGGCAGGTCGCTGAACCGCGTACCGTCGACGGGGTTGCCGAACGCGGCCCGCTCCTTGCCGGTGGCGTCGCGCGCGACGAACGTCTCGGTGTTCAGGCCGGGCCGGCTGACCAGCGGGTCGACGCTGAGAACCCCGTCGCTCTGCTGCGCGGCGGGCAGGTCCTGCTTCCAGCGCGGCTTGCCGGTGGCCGGATCCAGGCCGAGCAGCGCGCCCCGGTCGCCGTCGCAGAGCGTGGTGACCACTGCCTGGTCCCCGGCGGCCTGCGCGTCGGTCAGGCGGCAGTCGCGGCCGGGCAGCAGCCGGTCGGCGTCGGTCTGCCACAGCCGTTTGCCGTCGGCCAGCGAGTAGCCGAAGACGCTTTCGCCGCTGCGGACGACCACCTGCCCGGCGGTCACCGACAGGTCGGGGGCGACGATCTCGGACCGGCCCGTCCGGCGTTCGACGGGGAACGTCACCCGCCACGTCTGCGTGCCGGCGGCCGCGTCGAACCCGACGAGCGTGTCGCACGAGTCGGCCGGACCGAGCGCCACCACACCCCGCCCGTCGGTGAGGGTCTGCGCGGCCGCGCACAGCGAGGCGGCCTGCGGCGCGGGCACGCCCCACGCCTGGCCGCCGTCGCCGAGCCGGTAGGCGATGATCCCGTCCGGCTGCGCCCGGACCACCGCGTCGCCGACCAGCCAGGCGCCGAACATGTCCTGCCCGTCGTACGTCTTCAGGCCGTTGCGCTGCAGCTCCGGGAAGTCGAGCACCCACGCGGCACGCAGCTTCCTCCCACCGTCGTCACCGCCGCCGACCAGCCGGGACACGCCGTAGGCGGTGCCGGCCGCGACCGCGAGCACGGCCACCAGCCCACCGGCCACCAGCAACGCGACGCGCCCGCGCCGCTTCGGCGCCGCCGGCGGCGCACCGACCGGACCCGGCCGGCCCACCGGTGGGTACGCGGGCGGCGGGTACTGCTGGTGCTGATACGTCATCGGTCGTCTCCCGTTTCCGTCAGCCCGCCAGTTCGCGGACGTAGTCGGCCCAGCCGGCCTGGAACTCGTCGAGCGACACGCCGAGCACGTCCCGGGCGGCGCGGTCGGTCGGGGTGCCGGCGTAGACGGCCTCGACGAAGCGGAACAGCTTCGGCTCACCGTGCTTCTCGGCGAGGTGCGTCATCGCGGTGTGCCCGAGCCAGTAGTGGAAGGTCAGCAGGCCGCTCTTCTGCCAGTCGGCGTTGCTGGGCAGCGTGCCGTTCCAGCCGTTCCCGCCGTCGCGGACCAGTTGCAGGGCGGGCGCGGTGCGCTCGCTGGCGGCCAGCGGGCGGCCGTGGAAGGCGATGTACTCGGCGAACCCCTCGACCACCCACTCGTCGAGCTTGCTGAACTCGTCCACGGCGGCCGGGTCGGTGCGGGGCGTCATCAGCGAGTGCGCGATCTCGTGCCGCAACACCATGTGGGCGTCGTTGTCGCCGCCGGAGCGGGTGAAGTAACGATCTCCGGTGTCCACCACGATGCGGGTGCCGCCGATCGTGTTCCTGCCG
This sequence comes from Micromonospora sp. NBRC 110037, assembly GCF_001652995.1. Classification (NCBI taxonomy): domain Bacteria; kingdom Bacillati; phylum Actinomycetota; class Actinomycetes; order Micromonosporales; family Micromonosporaceae; genus Micromonospora; species Micromonospora sp. NBRC 110037. Next base: position 153,359 of record NZ_BBVA01000008.1, on the reverse strand, counting down.
TCCTTGCGCTCGGCCGCGACCATGCCCACCGAGTAGCCCGCCTCGGTGGCCTTCTCGGTGCCGATCCGGTAGAGCGAGGTCATCTCGTCCTTGCCGGCGGCGAGCGTGACGACGAACTTGTCAGACGCCGGCTCGGGCGGCGCGTTGGCCCGCCACACGGCCAGGTTGCTCGTCACCGCCTTGTCGACGGCCGGGGCGTACCGCCTCGCCACGGCAGCCCGGGCCGCATCGGTGATGATCAGGGCGTACGGGGTCCGCTCGACATGGATGTCCCGCCACTTGTCCCACGGCCCGGGGTAGTAGACGGTTTTCGAGTCGCCGTTGCCGCCGGCCGGCGCGCCGGTGACGGCGGTGACCTGGATCGGCGCGTCCTTGCCGGCGCGGACGACCGTCCAGCGGTACCACTCGGCGACCGGCGCCAGGTCGAAGCCGTCCAACTGGTGCACGAAGGAGACGTCGAGCTGGAACGTGACGCCCTGCCCGAAGGCGTCGCTGACGCGGCCCTGCTTCTCGATCGTCTCGTAGCGGGCCACCGACAGCGGCAGCTTGCCCAGGTTGCGGAACAGCTGGGTCTGCCCGGCGATCAGTTCCTTGCGGGCCGGGTCGAACGCGGCCAGGTAGCCGTCCAGGTCCTTCGCCGCCAGCGCCTTGCTGTGCCGGTCGAGCAGGGCGGTCAGCTCGGCGTCGGTGACGGTGACACCGTTCGCGCCGGCTGCCGCCTTCGGCGCGGAGCCGTCCTCGTCGTCGCCGCGCAGGCCCAGCCCGACGCCGACCGCCGTGCCGGCGCAGACCGCCAGCGCGAGCGCGCCCGCCGCGAGCCCGATCCAGAGCCCACGGCGGGACTTCGGCGCGCCCGGGGGCGCCCACTGCTGCCCGGGGGGCGGCGGTCCGCCGTACCGGGGGTCGGCGTTGCCGGGCGGTGGCCAACCTGCCGCCGGTGGGTGCCCCTGCGTCATGTGGTTCCTCGCTCGTGCCGGATGCGGGACCGGCCGGACGGTTTCGCGCGGCCGGATGACGGCAGCCATCATCCCCGGTCCGGACGACGGATTCTGCCCCGCCTGGACGGGTCGGGGCTTTTGTCCCCGGGGGTGGTTGTCGTGAACAGGACGTCGAGACATCCGCCACGTCCGGCGTCCAGGGCCAGCGGGAGCGGCCCGCGCGGTGACAGACTGTGCGACGCACTTCTGCCGGGACGTCTGAGGGAGGCGCCGTGCGCTGGCGCAGCTACGTGGCGGTGGGCGACAGCTTCACCGAAGGCATGGACGACGCGTATCCGGACGGCAGCTACCGGGGCTGGGCCGATCTGGTCGCCACCCGTCTCGCCGTCGAGGCCGGGCCCGACTTCGGCTACGCCAACCTGGCCATCCGGGGCCGGCTGTTCCCGAACGTGGTGGCCGAGCAGGTGCCGTCCGCGCTGGCCATGAAGCCCGACCTGATCAGCTTCGCGGCCGGCGGCAACGACGTGCTGCGCCGCACCTTCGACCCGGACGCGTTCGTCCCCCGCTTCGACTCGGTCGTGCAGCGGCTGCGCTCCGGCGGCAGCGACGTGGTGCTGTTCCGGTTCGCCGACGTGATGTCCCGGCTGCCCGGCCAGCGGCTGATGGCCCCGCGCGTGACGCTGCTCAACCGGGTGGTCGGCGAGGTGGCCGAGCGGCACGGCGCGATCCTGGTCGACCTGTACTCCGACGACACCTACCTCAACCCGCTGCTCTGGAGCACCGACCGGATTCACCTGTCGGCGGCGGGCCACCGCCGGGTCGCCGCCCAGGTGCTCACCGCGCTCGGCGTCGGCTGCGACGAGGAGTGGCTGCTGGTCCCGCCGCACCCGGCGCCCAGCCCGTGGCTCGCCGCGCGCGCCGCCGACCTGCGCTGGGCCGGCAAGCACCTGGCGCCGTGGATCAGGCGCCGGCTGACCGGGCGGTCCTCCGGCGACTTCGTCACCGCCAAGCGGCCGGTGCTCGGGCCGGTCGAGCGCGACTGAGTGTGCGTACCGTCCACGCCGCCGACCTGCTGCGGCTGACAGCCGACGACCCGCCCCGAGCGGGGCTGGCCGTCGTGGTCGCCGGTGACCGGGTCGAGGCGATCGTGCCGACGGACGAGCTTCCCGGCGCGTACCCCGGGATGCGGGTGCGGCGGTGGGCCGGCACGCTCGGGCCGGCGCTCGTGCACGACGGTCCGCTGCCCCCGGCGCCCACGCCGCGCGAGCGGGTGCACGCGCTGTTCCGGCTCGGCGTCGCCGCGGTGGTCGAGGAGCACGTGGCCGACCCGGCGCTGCGGGCTGCCGCGGCCCGCAACGACGTGGCGGTGCTGCCCGGCGTGCGGCCGCCCGCACTGGTGACCGGCGGGCGGGCCGACCTCGCCGTGTTCGGCCCGGACGGCGCCTGCCTGGCCACAGTGGTCGCCGGCCGCCTGGTGCACCGCCGCGCCTGACCCCGCCGCACGGCTCGACCTTCACCGCCGTTCGTCCGATGTGTCCGGTTGCCCGCTTATCGGGATCGCCCGATGTCCGCCCCACTGGATAGCATCCGCTACCCCCGTCGATCGAGTACGGGGCGAAATCGGGGAAAGGTGGATGAGGGATGACCCTCATGCCTGACAGAAATCCACGTCGAACCGCCCGGCGAGGCGTGCTCGCCGCCGCGCTGTCGATGGTGGTCGCGGCCGGAACGGTGGCCGCCACCGCGGCGCCGGCAGCCGCGTACGACATCCGCTACGAGACGAACACCTCGTGGGCCTGGACCGACTCGCACTCGCCCACCACGGTCGACATCGACCGGTCCGGGGACGTGCCGGTCGGCACGTGGAAGGACGGGAAAGGCCGCCCGCACACGTCGCGCGCCTACTTCACGTTCGACATCTCCCGCTACCGGGGAGCGGACATCCAGTCCGCAGTCCTCGACGTGAAGGAGACGGCAGGCGGCGACTGCACCAGCCGTCCCGTGGTCGAGCTGCGGCGTACCGCCGCCTACACCGCCCGGTCGAGCTGGCGGAACCCTCCGGCCGACCTGGGGCTGGTCGACAGCCGCCAGCTCACCGACCAGACCGTCTGCCCGGCGCCCCGGGTGGAGTTCGACGCGGTCGACGGGCTGCGCCAGGCGCTCGCCGAGGGCCGGTCGACGCTGACCCTCTCGCTGCGGCTGCCCGCCGACGCCGAGCGGGACCCGGCACTGGCACGGAAGTACGCCAGCAAGGTCGGCATCTCGATCGACTACAACTTCCGCCCCGGCGTGCCGACCGACCTGCGGAGCGAGACCGGCACGGCGTGCACCACCACCGAGCCGTACCAGGTGATCCGCTACCCAGTCCCCTCCGGAGTGGTGCACGACCGGGACCGTAACGACAGCGGCGGCACGGACCAGCTCACCGTCTCCTTCGCGGCCTGGCCGGTCGACCAGCCGGAGGCGCGGATCGAGCAGACCGACTACGCGCGCGACGGCGAGCGGGCCGTCGGCCGCTACGACACCATCTATCCGTCGCCGTTCGAGCACGACCGGACGTACGCCTGGCAGATGCGGGCGGCGGACAGCCGGGCCACCGGCGAGTGGAGCCCGGTCTGCTACTTCCGCCTCGACGTCCGGGGGCCGGCCACGCCGCCCGTCGTGACGTCGACCGACTTCCCCGACGACGACGGGTGGTACCCGGCTCTGCCCGGCGAGTTCACCTTCACCGCCAACGGCGCCGCCGACGTGGTGCGGTACGGCTACTCGCTGGACTCCGGCGTCGAGAAGATGATCGACGCGGACCGGACGGGCGGCACGGCCACCGTCACGCTCACCCCGGACAGCGGCCCGAACACCCTGCGGGTGTGGAGCCTCGACGCGGTCGGCAACCGCTCGGCGACCACCGAGTACACGTTCCGCGCCTCGGACGTGTCGCCGGTCGTGGAGGGACGGCTGAGTGAGATCGGGGTGCCTGCCACGTTCCAGCTGCGTCCGCAGATGGACGGCGTGGTGCGCTACCGCTACGCCCTCGACGGCGACCCCGAGCAGACGGTGGACGCGGCGGCGGACGGCTCTGCCGCGATCACCGTCACCGCGACCCGGGGCGGGTCCCGCACCCTGACCGTCACCAGCGTCACGGCCGACGGTGTGGAGGCCACCAGCAGCCGGCAGTTCAGCCTGCCGACCGCGCCGAAGGTCTCGGCCACCGTCTACCTGCCCGTCCCCAGCGGTGGGCAGGGCATTCCGGGCGTCTTCACCTTCACCCCCCGCCTGCCCGACACGGTCAGCTACCGCTACCAGTTCACCGGCGAGGACCAGCAGGTGGTGGCCGCGCAGGCCGACGGCACCGCGTCTGTCACCTGGGCGCCGACCGAGGCGGGCGTGGTCAACCTGGTCGTGCGCAGCGTGAGCGGGGACGGCACCGTATCGGAGCCGGCGACCTTCTCCTTCCGGGTGCGGGACCTGCGCCCCGCCGTCACCGCCGACCCGTACCGGACGGACGTGCCCATGGGCGGTCCGGGCCAGCCGGGCGAGTTCCGGTTCACGTCGCAACTCACCACGACGGTGGCCTTCCTCTACCGGTTCGACGACGGCGTCGAGCAGCGTGTCGAGACCGGCAGCCGGGCGACGGTGAGCTGGACGCCCACCGACGGCGGGACGCACACGCTCACTGTCGTCGGGGTCACCGCGGACGGCACCCGCTCGCCCGAGCAGGTCTGGACGTTCCTGGTGGCCGAGGGCTGAGCACCTGACCGCACCGGCCCCACCACCTTTCCGAGGCGGTGGGGCCGGTGTCACATCCGTGGCCCGCGATCCGGCGTACCTTGGGGATCATGCCTGTGCCGAGCGATCCGCATCCTGATCTCCAGTCGTACGCCGACCCGCAGCGCCTGGTCACCACCGAATGGCTGGCCGAGCACCTGGGCGACGAAGGGCTCGTGGTGGTCGAGTCCGACGAGGACGTGCTCCTCTACGACACCGGCCACATCCCCGGCGCCGTCAAGGTCGACTGGCACACCGAACTCAACGACCAGGTCACCCGCGACTACCTGGACGCCGCGAGCTTCGCCGAGCTGTGCGCGGCCAAGGGCATCGGGCGGGACGACACGGTCGTCTTCTACGGCGACAACTTCAACTGGTGGGCCGCGTACGCCCTCTGGGTCTTCACCCTCTTCGGTCACCCGGACGTACGGCTGCTCGACGGCGGCCGGCAGAAGTGGATCGCCGAGGGGCGGGAGCTGACCCGGGACAAGGTGAGCCGGCCCCGCGCCTCGTACCCGGTGCCGGAGCGCAACGACGCGCCGATCCGCGCGTACCGGGAGCAGGTCATGGCGCACGTGGCGGCCGGTCGGCCGCTGGTGGACGTGCGGTCGCCGGGCGAGTACACCGGCGAGATGCTGCACATGCCGGACTACCCGCAGGAGGGCGCGCTGCGTGGCGGGCACATCCCGGGCGCGGTGAGCAAGCCGTGGAAGTCCGCCGCGAACGACGACGGCACGTTCAAGTCCGCCGACGAACTGCGCGCCATCTACGCCGACCAGCTCGGTCTGAGCCCGTCCGACGACGTGGTGGCGTACTGCCGGATCGGCGAGCGGTCCAGCCACACCTGGTTCGTGCTGCACCACCTGCTCGGCTTCCCGCAGGTGCGCAACTACGACGGTTCGTGGACCGAGTGGGGCAACCTGGTCCGGGCTCCCGTCGTGAAGGGCGACCAGCCCGGCGGCCTGACCCGCTGAGCGTCCCGGCCGGTCCCGCCGTCACCGCGGCGGGACCGGCCGCGTTCCGGACCCGTCAGCGGGCGGCGATCGACAGGCTCCCGGGGACGTCGGCCGCCACCAGGTCGACAGCGCCGGTCTCCGGCCGCCAGCGGGCCAGCCCGGCGTCGTAGCGGAACAGCAGGCCGCCGTCGGCGGTCCAGCCGTACACCTCGCAGCACGCCTTGGCCCGGCCCTCCCGGCCCAGGTCGAGCAGGCGCGTCACCGCGCCGGTGCGGGCGTCCAGCACCGCCACGCCCTCGCCCCCGCTCATCGTGCCGGCGCCACTGGCGGTGGTGGTCCACCCGGCCTGGCCGATCCGGTCGCCGCGCTGCCAGCCCCGCCCGTACACCTCGTCCAGCCGGTAGCCGGGGGGAAGCGCGCCGGTGGTCACCGGCCGCCGGTCCGGCGCGCCGCCGGAGGCGGGGAACCGGCGTACGGCCAGGCCGCCGTCCCCGGACCAGCCGCCCACTGTGAGCAGGTCGCCGGGCCGGTCCGGCTCGGGTACGACGAGCGTCCACGGGTCGACTGTCAGCTTCGGCGCCGCTCCGGTGCGCCGGTCCAGCTCGTACGCGGTGTCGTTGTCCCCGACGATCAGCCGGTCACCGGCCCAGACCAAGTGTTCCAGGTAGCCCGCGAGCGGATAGCGACGCAACTCGGCGTCGGTCAGGTCGACCACCACCACCTCGCCGGTCTGCGCGAACGCGGCGGTCCGGCCGTCCGGCGACAGGCTGCCCGGCTTGAGTGCCGTCGCCTCGTTGCCCTCGGCGTCGCGGGTGGGCGCGAGCGTGACCACGTCGAGTTCCCGGACGATGCCGTCGTCACCCAGCACCCGGACCGTGCCCGCCTCGCCGGTGGCCGGGTCGACCGGCTGGTACAGCGCCAGCGCCCGGCTCACCGGCCGGTCGGAGAGGCGGTAGGCGACCCGGTCGCCGAGCCGGCCCAGCGGGTCGCCCGCCTCGCCGAGCCGGTCCGGGGGCCGCTGCACGACCGGCGCGCTCGGTGCCGAGGTCACCGCCGGGCGGGGTGGCGCCGCGGGGGGCGGGCCGGAGCGGTGCAGGAGCGCTGTCGTACCGCCGCCGACCAGGACCACGGCGACGGCGGCGGCCCCGGCGGCGCGGCGGGCACGACGGACCCGCCCGGCCCGTTCCCATCCGGCGGCGGCCGGCCGGGTCGGGCGGATCTCCTCGGTGGCCCGGGTCAGCAGCCGGGTCAGCTCCGTCTCGTTCACGGGTTCACCTCGCTTCCGGCGGCCAGGCCGTCGCCGGACCGGCCGGGGGCGGGCACCACGTCGCGCAGCCGGCGCAGCGCGTCGTGGCACTGGCTCTTGACGGTGCCGACCGTGACGCCGAGCGCCTCGGCGGTGGCGACCTCGGTCAGGTCCTCGAAGTAGCGCAGCACCACGACGGCCCGCTGTCGTGGCGGCAGCCGGTCCAGCGCGGCGCGCACGGTGAGCCGCAACGCGGGGTCGCCGTCCGTGTCCGGCCGCTCCGGCGGGTACGCGCTGAGCCACTCCCGCCGCCGGCGTCGCCACCAGGACACGGCGTCGCGGTAGAGGATGGCGCGCACGTACGCGGCCGGGTCGCCGTCGCGCACCGACGGCCAGCGCAGCGCCAGCTTGAGCAGCGCGTCCTGGAGCAGGTCCTCGGCCTGGTGCCGGTTGCCGCAGATCAGGTACGCGGCGCGCAGCAGCCGGTGCTGGTGCGACTCGACGAAGGCGAGGTAGTCCGCCCGCCCGTCGTCCGAGTCACGCCCCATCCGGCTCCTCCTCCGTCACCGGCCAGACGCGCGGGACGGGGGCAAAGGTTGGGTCAGGTAGCGCTGAATCGTCGGGCCGACCCAGGCGGTCAGTTCCTCCGGGTCGAGGTCCACGACGGGTGGCAGCCGGACGACGTACCGGGTGAGGGCCAGTCCGAGGATCTGGCTGGCCACCAGACCGGCCCGCCGCTCGGCGGTGGCCGGGTCGGCGCTCGACCGGGCCACCGCGGTGGCGAGCTGGCCGGCGAAGATGCCGCGCATCCGTTCGGCCGCGCCGGGGTTGGTGGCGGCGGCCCGGAGCAGGGCGACGAGTGTCCCGTCCGCCTCCCAGCGGCGTACGAAGTGCCGGGTCAGTGTCTCGCCGAGCCGGTCCGGCGGCACCTCGGCCAGGTCGGGCAGGCGCAGGTCGAACTCGGCCGCCGCGGCGAAGAGTCCCTCCTTGCTGCCGTAGTAGCGCATCACCATCGACGGGTCGATGTGGGCGTCGGCGGCGATGGCCCGGATGGTGGCCCGGTCGTAGCCGTCGGCGGCGAAGCGTTCCCGGGCGGCGCGCAGGATGGCCGCCCGGGTGGCGTCCGAGCGGCGGGTTCGGGTGGCGGGTTCGGTCACGTCCACGACTGTAGGCCAACACGTGTTGACATCGCCTCTACAGTAAAGTCAACATGTGTTGGCAAACAGTTGTTGACCGAGCCGGAGGTGAGAGCGATGCTGCCCGAACGCACCGACGTCCTCGTGGTGGGCGCCGGGCCGACCGGCCTGGCGGTGGCCGTGACGCTGGCCGGGCACGGGGTTGCCGCGACCGTCGTCGACCGGCTCGCCGAGCCGCCCGTCACGTCGCGCGCCGCCGTCGTGCACGCCGGCACCCTCGAAGTGCTGGACCGGATCGCTGTCGCCGCGCCGCTGGCCGCCCGAGGGCTGCGCTCGGCCCGGTTCAGCGTCCGCGACCGGGACCGGGTGCTGCTCACCGTCCCCTTCGACCGGTTGCCGTCGCGCTACCCGTACGCGCTGCTGATCTCGCAGGCGGAGACCGAGGCGGTGCTCACCGACCGGCTCGCCGCGCTCGGCGGGCGCGTGCTGCGGCCGTACGAGATGACCGGCCTGGACCTCGACGGCGACGGCGCTCTCGCGCGCTTCGACGACGGCCGTGCGGTCCGGGCGCGCTGGGTCGTCGGCGCGGACGGGATGCACAGCCGGGTCCGCGAACTCGCCGGCATCGGCTTCGGCGGCCCGGCCGACCCCGGGGAGTCGTTCCTGCTCGCCGACGTCCGGGTGGACAGCGCGTTGCCGCGCGACCAGGTGAGCCTCTTCCTGTCCCGGCGGGGCCCGCTGGTCTGGGCGCCGCTGCCCGACGGTACGGTGCGGCTGGTCGCCGCGGTGGCGGACGCGCCGCGCGACCCGCAGGCGCACCACTTCCAGGCGCTGCTCGACGAGCGCGGTCCGGCGCGCCGGCCGGACCGGGTCACCGGGATGGACTGGTCGTCCCGGTTCCGGATCCACCACCGGATCGCGAGCACCTACCGTGCCGGGCCGGTGCTGCTCGCCGGGGACGCGGCGCACGTGCACAGCCCGGCCGGCGGGCAGGGGATGAATCTCGGCCTGCGCGACGCGGTCGCGCTCGGCGACGCGCTCGCCGCCGGTCCGCGGGCCCTCGACGGGTACGCGGCCGACCGCCGCCCCCGCGCCGAGGAGGTGCTCGGTTTCGCCGCCACCCTGACCCGCCTAGCCGCCGCCCCACCCCCACTCCGCCCGTTGCGAAACCTCCTGCTCCAGGCGGTCTCCACCCTCCCCCCGATGCGCGCCCGAATCGCAACCCGCCTCGCCGGCTTCGAGCCCCCACCCCGCTGATCTTGCAGTTCGGGCCCTCGACGGGTCCTTTTTGTGCGCCTTCGACCGGGCGGAAAGTGCAAGATCAGCGAGGAGGTGGGCGGGCGGGGGAGGGATGAAACGGGTCGGACACTGTCGGCGCTGACCGGTACGGTGAGCGCCGAAATCCGAACCGGGAGCGCGATTGGACCGCACCTTCCAGGTGGACCTCCGTGGCGTGGTCGACCTGCTCAGTCACCACCTGTACGGCAGCCCGCGCGTCTACGTGCGCGAGCTGCTCCAGAACGCCGTCGACGCGATCACCGCGCGCCGGTCCACCGAGCCGAACGCCCCGGCCCGGGTACGCATCGAGCCGCCCGAGCTGACCGGCGACGGCACCCTGCGCGTGCACGACACCGGCATCGGTCTCACCGAGGCGCAGGTGCACGAGCTGCTCGCCACCATCGGCCGCAGCTCCAAACGCGACGAGCTGGGCTTCTCCCGGCACGAGTTCCTCGGCCAGTTCGGCATCGGGCTGCTCTCCTGCTTCCTGGTCGCCGACGAGATCCGGGTGGTCACCCGGCACGCCGACGAGCCCACGGTGCTCTGGACGGGCTGGTCCGACGGCCGGTACGCGGTGCGGCTCGCCGAGCCGGAGCAGGCCCGCGACGAGCCCGGCACCACAGTGACCCTGGTGCCCCGGCGCGACGCCGACCAGTGGCTCGGCGTACCCACCGTCACCGAGCTGGCCCGCCTCTACGGCAGCCTGCTGCCGGTCGACGTCCGGGTCGGCGACACGCCGACCACCGCCGGGCCGCCGCCATGGCCCACCACGCCCGGCGCGCCGGTCGACCGCGCCGGGCTCCAGCGGTACGCGCAGGAGCTGCTCGGGTTCGTCCCGTTCGACGTGGTGCCGCTGTCGGTGCCCGAGGCCGGCCTCACCGGAGTGGCGTTCATCCTGCCCACCGCGGTGAACCCGGCCGCCCGCGCCGGGCACCGGGTCTACCTCAAGCGGATGCTGCTCAGCGAGCACGCCGACGGGCTGCTGCCCGAGTGGGCCTTCTTCGCCCACTGCGTGGTCGACGCGAGCGAGCTGCGCCCCACCGCCAGCCGCGAGGCGCTCTACGAGGACGCGCTGCTCACCTCCGTCCGGGAGGCGCTCGGCGACCAGATCCGGGGCTGGCTGGTGCGGCTGGCCAAGCACGACCCGCGCCGGCTCGGCGAGTTCCTCCAGGTGCACCACCTCGGCGTCAAGGCGCTCGCGATGCACGACGACGAGATGCTGCGGCTGGTCGACCAGTGGTGGCCGATGGACACCAACGTCGGCACGATGACGCTCGCCGAGTTCCGGCAGCGCCACGGCGTGCTCCGGTACGCCGCCGGCCTGGACGAGTTCCGCCAGCTCGCCGCCGTGGCCGCCGCGCAGGACCTGGCGGTGGTGAACGGCGGCTACACGTACGACACCGAGCTGATCGAGCGATTGCCCACAGTGGATCGATCGGTGCTCATCGAACGGCTGGAGCCGAGTGACCTCACCACCCGGTTCGAGATCCTCGACCCGGCGACCGAGCTGGCCCTGCGGCCGTTCCTGACCGGCGCGCAGCGGGCGCTGGAACGGCTCGGCTGCGAGGTCGTCATCCGGGCGTACGACCCGGTCTCGCTGCCCGCGCTCTACCTGGTGTCCCGCTCGGCCGCGTTCCACGACCAGCTCGCCGCCAGCCGGGACAAGGCCGACGAGCTGTGGGGCGGCGTGCTCGACGCGCTTGCCGCCTCCGCCCCGCCGGACCGCCCGCAACTCGTGCTCAACCACCGCAACCCGCTGGTCCGCCGGGTGACCACGCTCGCCGACCCGGAGCTGGTCGGGCTGGCCGTCGAGGCGCTCTACGGGCAGGCCCTGCTGCTCGGGCACCACCCGATCCGGGCGGCCGACGCCGCGCTGCTGAACAGTTCCTTCCTCGGCCTGCTCGGCCGGGCCGTACCGGGAGTGACCCGTGACTGACGACGACCTCTGGCGCATGCACCACGAGATCGAGACCATGCCGTACGGCCCGGGGCAGATCGCCGCGCTGGAACAACTGCTGCGCCGCGCCGACGCGGGCGACGACCGGCACCTCGCCTTCGCCGCCCGGGTCACCGGCACCACCGCGTACGTCTACGGCGGCGAACCGGCGAAGTCGTTCGTCACGTTCTCCTGGTGCCTGTCCGAGTACGACAAGGATCCGCAGCCCTACCACCAGGGCTACACGCACCAGCTGCTCTGGGCCTTCAAGTACATGGTCAACGCCATGGTGAAGTTCCCGGAGCTGCCGCTGGACCGGACGTACGCGGTGCTCGACGACATGGAGCGGCGCTACCGCGACGCCGGGCACTCGTTGCAGGCGGTCCACAAGCACCGCTACCTGGTCGCCGCGCACGTGGGCGATGAGGACGCGGCGGAGCAGTGGTACCGCAAGTGGATGACCACGCCCCGCGACACGCTCTCCGACTGCGCCGGCTGCGACCCGACCACGCAGGTCGCGCACCTGGTCCGGCTGGGCCGGCACGAGGAGGCGGTGGCCCTCGCCGAGCCGGTGCTCGCCGGCCGGCTGACCTGCAGCGAGCAGCCGCAGGGAATCCTCACCGCGCTGCTCACGCCCTACCGCGAGACCGGCCGGGGCGACGCCGCGCGGGACGCGCACCGGGAGGCGTACCGGCGGCTGCGTGGGCACCTGGCCAACCTGTGGGACGTCGCCGAGCACATCGAGTTCTGCACCGCGACCGGCAACGATGCCCGCGCGCTGGAGCTGGTCGAGCGGCACCTGGACTGGCTGGACCGGGCACCCACCCCGGCCGCCGCGATGCACTTCGCGGCCGCCGCGTCGGCGGCGCTGCGTCAGGTGCCGGCCGAGCTGACTGTGCACCGTCGCGCCTCCGGTGACCGGCCGGCCGCCGACGTGCCGGTGGGCGCGCTCGCCGACGAGCTGGCCGGTACGGCCACCGGACTGGCCGGGCGCTTCGACGCGCGTAACGGCACCACGCACCAGTCCGCGTTGATCGCCCGGAAGCTGGTGGCCGGGCCGGAGGGCGAGCACCTGCCGCTCTCCGCCAGCGTGCGCCGCCCGGTGGTGCCCGCGCCGCGTACCGCGCCGGACGACCGGGCGACGACCGAGCCGCCGGTCAGCGTGCCCGCCGACGCCGGCGCCGACGAGCTGCTGGCGCTGGCCGAGGAGTGCTGGCGCACCAACTGCCGGGAGGGGCTGGGCACCGTGCTGCGCGCGTACGACGAGCGGTACGGCGACGCCGACCTGCCGCCGGCCACCCGGGCGTGGCGGCTGGAGCTGCGGGCGGGCGAGTTGTCCCAGGAGGACGACGACGGCGTGGCGGTGGCGACCGCTGTCAACCGGGAGGCGCTGGCCGCGTGGCGGGAGGTGCCGGACCCGCTGCGGGCGCAGGTGGTGGCCGGGCGGCTCGGTGTGCTGCTGAGCATGACCGAGGAGAGCGCGGACGAGGGGCTGACGCTGGCCCGGGAGTCGGCCGCGTACCTGGCCGCGCACGGCGAACCGCGGGATCGGGCCGCCGGTTGGGACCGGCTCGCGCTCGCCCACGTGCACCGGGAGCGGTGGGCGGAGGCGCTCGACGCGCTCGACCGCGCCGACGCGGAGGCGGACGCCGATCCGTGGCTGGCCGGGCGGGTCGCGCTGCACCGCACGCACGTGCTGGAGCAGTTGGAGCGGGCCGAGGAGTTCCGGGACGCGGCGGCACGGTCCCGCCGGCTGGCCGGCGAGCTGGGCGACGCCGAGATGCTGACCAGCGCCTGCCTGGCGTACGCCCGCTCCACCGACGATCCGGCCGACGCGGTGGCCGCCTGCGACGAGGCGCTGACTGTCGCCCCGGCCGGCGCCCACCTGCCGCTGCGGGTGACCCGGGGCCGGGCGTTGCTGGCCGCCGACCGGGCCGGCGAGGCGGTGGACGATCTGGCCGAGGCGGTCACGCTCTGCGTCGAGCAGGGGCTGGAGGGCGACGCGCTGCTGCGCTGGGAGCTGGCCGAGGCGTACCGGATGGCCGGCCGGCTGGCCGAGGCCGCCGAGGTGGCCGAGGAGGCGGTGCTCGGGCTGGACCGGGCCGGCGCGCAGGCGGAGGCGGACCGGTGCCGGCACATGCTGTCGGGGATCTACGCGGGGCTCGGTGAGACGGATCTGGCGCTCGCGGTGCTCGACACGTTGGCGGAGAACCTGGACGGGCCGGACAATCTTCCCCGCCGGGCGCAGGTGCTGGAGGAGTCCGGCGGCCTGCTCTACGACGCCGACCGGGACGCGCTGGCCGCGCAGCGGTTCGCGGCGGCGGCCAGCGCGTGGCGGCTGGCCGGATTCCAGGTGGACGAGTTGCGGGCCCGGCGGCGGGAACTCCTCGCCCTGCACTGGTCCGGTGACCTGCCGGCCGCGGTGGCCGCGATCGAGGGGGTGGACGCCGCGGCGGCCGCGGTCTCCGGTCAGCCCGACGAGCCGCCCGTGGTCACGTACGAGCGGGCGATGGCCGCCGACGCGGTCGCCCGGGTGCTGATCGGCGAGGACCGGCTCACCGCCGCGCTGGACCGGCTGGAGGGTGTGCCGGGGCGGCTCCGGTCGATCGAGGCGTTCGGCGAGGCGGCGCAGGTCGAGGTGCTGACCGGCGAGCTGCTGCTGCGCGACGGCCGGCCGGAGCAGGCCGAAGGGCTGCTGCGTCCGGTGCTGGGTGGTCTGCCCACCGGCTCCCGGCCCGCCGCGCATGCCGCCTGGCTGCTGGCCCGCGCGCTCGACGACCAGGGCCGGCCGGCCGAGGCGGCGACGGTCCGCGCCGAGCACGGCATCGAGGAGGACTGAGGCGACTGCCGGGTAACCGCGGCTGCTCTAGATCGACGCCGAGGTCTAGGCTGATCCGGTGGCGGTGGAACAGCAGGCACGGGGGACGGCGGGCACGGCCCGGCGCCGGTCCCGGCGGGACGAGATCCTGGAGATCGCGGTCGGCCTCTTCGCGGCGCGCGGCTACCACGGCGTGTCGATGGACGACATCGGCGCGGCGGCCGGTGTCACCGGGCCGGCTCTCTACCACCACTTCGCCGGCAAGGAGGCGATGCTCGTCGCCGCGCTGGTGCCGGTCAGCGAGGGGCTGCTCGCGGGCGGGCGGGAGCGGGCCGCCGGGCACCCGGACGACCCGCGTGGCGCGCTGGAGTCGCTGATCGACTTCCACGTCGAGTTCGCGCTGGCCAACCCGGCGGTGATCGCCCTGCACCTGCACGAGCTGGACCGCCTGCCGGACGAGCCGCGCCGGCGCATCCGCCGGCTTCAGCGGATGTACGTCGAGGAGTGGGTGACGGTGCTGACCGCGCTGCACCCCGGCCTGCCGGACGGCGCGGCCCGGGTGCTCGCCCACGCGGCGTTCGGCCTGATGAACTCGACGCCGTTCCTCGGTGGCGAGGTCGATCGCCGGCGCCGGGCCGAGCTGCTGCGCGGCGCGACGCTCGCGGCCCTGCTCGCGCCCACCGATCCGACCTGACACGCCGCCCGGACCTTAACGCATGTTAAGAAGAGACCCCGGCTTTGCGTCGAGAAGGGGTCACGTCCGTGCAGAAGATGATCGAATCGTTGTTGGTCGCCAACCGGGGGGAGATCGCGCGCCGGATCATCCGTACCGGCAGGCGGCTCGGGATCCGGACGATCGCTGTGCACTCGGAGGCCGACGGCGCGCTGCCGTTCGTGACCGAGGCCGATGAGGCGGTCTGCGTCGGCCCGGCGAACCCGGCGCAGAGCTACCGGAACGTCGAGGCGATCCTCGAGGCCGCCCGCAGCACCGGCGCGCAGGCGATCCACCCCGGCTACGGCTTCCTGTCCGAGAACGCGGACTTCGCCCGTACCGTCGAGGGGTCGGGCCTGATCTGGGTCGGACCCGGCGCGGACGCGATCACCGCGATGGGCGACAAGATCAACGCCCGGAACCTGATGGCGGCGGCCGGGGTGCCGGTCGCGCCCGGCACCACCGAGCCGGCGGCCGACCTGGACGCGGCGGTCGCGGCGGCCGCGGAGATCGGCTACCCGGTGATGGTCAAGGCCGCCGCCGGTGGCGGTGGCATGGGCATGGGCGTGGCCGCCGACGAGGCGGCGCTGCGCACCGAGTACGACAAGGTCCGCGCGTTCGCGGAGCGGATGTTCGGCGACGGCTCGGTGCTGATCGAGCGGTACTTCCCCCGGGTACGCCATGTCGAGGTGCAGATCCTCGGCCTGGCCGACGGCCGGGTGGTGGCGCTCGGCGAGCGGGAGTGCTCGGTGCAGCGGCGCAACCAGAAGCTGGTCGAGGAGTCGCCGTCCCCGGCGGTCTCGCCGGAGCTGCGCGAGCGCTTCCTGGCCGCCGCGGTACGGGCCGGCGAGGCGGTGAACTACCGCAACGCGGGCACCGTGGAATGTCTGCTCGATCCTTCGACGCAGGAGTTCTTCTTCCTGGAGATGAACACGCGGCTGCAGGTCGAGCACCCGGTCACCGAGTACGTCTACGGCGTCGACCTGGTCGAGGAACAGCTCCGGGTGGCGGCCGGGCTGGCGCCGACGTTCGACCCGGACGCGCTCGCCCCGCGCGGCCACGCCATCGAGCTGCGGATCAACGCCGAGGACCCGAAGCGTTTCCTGCCCGGCCCGGGCGCGATCACCACCTGGAACGAGCCGGCCGGCGCCGGCGTACGGGTGGACTCCGGCTACGTCGCCGGCAACACGGTCACGCCGTTCTACGACAGCCTGATGGCCAAGCTGATCGTCAGCGGGGACACCCGCGAGGAGGCGGTCGAGCGGGCCCGGGCGGCGGTCGCCCAGTTCGAGATCGCCGGCCCGAAGTGCAACCTGCCGTTCTTCGCCGAGCTGCTGGAGAACCCGGAGTTCCTCTCCGGCGACTACGACACCGGCATCGTCTCCCGGATGCGCTGACCTTCGACCCGAACGAGGTGAACCTGATGGCGGAACTCCCCGACTCCGTGAGCATCCGTGAGGTCGGTCCCCGGGACGGCCTCCAGAACGAGGAGCCCATCCCCACCGACGCGAAGGTGCGGCTGCTCGACGCGCTGTCCCGTACCGGGGTGCGGCGCATCGAGGCCGTCTCCTTCGTCCACCCCCGCGCGATCCCGCAGATGGCCGACGCCGACGAGGTGTGGCAGCGGGCGGAGAAGGCCGACGGGGTGCGCTACTCCGCGTTGGTGCCGAACACCCGGGGCGCGCAGCGGGCGCTGGCCGCCGGCTTCACCGAGATCGAGGTGGTGGTCTCGGCCAGCGACACGCACAACCGCCGTAACGTCAACCGCTCCACCGACGAGTCGCTGGACGACATCGCCGAGCTGATCGACCTGCTGCACGGCGCGGGCGCGACCGCCGAGGTGATCGTGGCGACCAGCTTCGGCTGCCCCTACGAGGGCGACGTGGACCCCCGCCGGGTCGCCGCGATCGTGGACCGGGTCGCCCGCGACGGCGCGGACCGCGTCGCCTTCGGCGACACCACAGGCATGGGTACGCCCCGGCGCGTCCGCGAGCTGGTCACGGCGGTGCGGGACCGCAACGCCCACCTGCCGGTGCTGCTGCACTTCCACAACACCCGGGGTACCGCGCTGGCGAACATGCTCACCGCGATGGAGCTGGGCGTCACCGAGTTCGACGCCAGCGTGGGCGGCCTCGGCGGCTGCCCGTACGCGCCGGGGGCCAGCGGCAACCTGGCCACCGAGGAGGCGGTGCACATGCTGCACGACATGGGCATCGACACCGGCATCGACCTGGACGCCCTGATCGCTGCCGCCGAGCTGGCCGAGACCCTGGTGGGCAAGAAGCTCCCGTCCGGAGTCCTCCGAGCCGGCCCCCGTACCCGCCTGACCCCCCTCCCCTCCTGACCGTTTCGCGCGTTGATCAAGGAGTTTGTGTCCTCATTCGGCCGCGCGGAGGACGCAAACTCCTTGATCACGGGAGTGGATGGGTGGGGGTGCGAGGAGCGGGTCGCCGGAGAGGGCGGCGGTGGGGTAGCCTAACGATCGTTCAGGTCGGTGGCGCCCTGCGCGGGCGGTGGCAACGGGAGTCGGCGTGACGCTCGACGGTGAGGCACTGGAGCAGCTGCGCAAGCGCGCCCGCGCCGGTGGTGCGGACAAGTACCACGCGGCGAACGCCGCGAAGGGCAAGCTGTTCGCCCGGGAGCGGGTGGCGTACCTGGTCGACGAGGGCTCCTTCGTTGAGGACGGGCTCTACGCCAACGCGATGGCCGACGGGCTGCCCGCCGACGGCGTCGTCACCGGCACCGCGACCATCGACGGCCGCCAGGTCTGCCTGATGGCGAACGACTCCACGGTCAAGGCCGGCAGCTGGGGCGCGCGTACCGTCGAGAAGATCATCCGGATCATCGAGCGGGCGTACGCGACCGGCGTGCCGATGGTCTACCTGGTCGACTCGGCCGGGGCCCGGATCACCGACCAGGTCGACCTGTTCCCCGGTCGGCGCGGCGCCGGGAAGATCTTCTGGAACCAGGTCCGCGCCTCCGGCTCGATCCCGCAGGTGTGCGCGCTGTTCGGGCCGAGCGCGGCGGGCGGGGCGTACATCCCGGCGTTCTGCGACGTGGTCGCCATGGTGGACGGCAACGCCAGCATGTACCTCGGCTCCGACCGGATGGTCGAGATGGTCACCGGCGAGAAGACCACGCTGGAGGCGATGGGCGGCGCCAAGGTGCACTGCGCCGAGTCCGGCGTCGGTCACTTCCTCTGCAAGACCGAGAACGACGCGCTCGACGTGGTACGGACCTACCTGTCGTACCTGCCGTCGAACTGGAAGCAGGACCCGCCCGCCGCCGAAGCGGTGGACGCGCCGGAGAAGGCCGACCTGGCCGCGCTGGTGCCGGCCAGCGAGCGGCAGGCGTTCGACATGCGCCGGTACGTCAAGGGTCTGCTCGACTCCGGCAGCTTCTTCGAGATCCAGGCGCTGTGGGCCAAGGAGCTGACCATCGGGTTCGGCCGGCTGAACGGCGAGGTCGTCGGCGTGGTCGGCAACAACTCGATGTTCAAGGGTGGCGTGCTCTTCGTCGACTCGGCCGACAAGGCGACCCGGTTCGTGCAGCTCTGCGACGCGTTCAACGTGCCGCTGCTGTTCCTGTCCGACGTGCCCGGCTTCATGGTCGGCAGCGCGGTGGAGAAGCAGGGGATCATCAGGCACGGTGCGAAGATGATCACGGCGATCTCCGAGGCGACCGTACCCAAGATCTGTGTGGTGGTCCGCAAGGCATACGGCGCGGGTCTCTACGCGATGGCCGGCCCCGGCTTCGAGCCGGACGCCACGATCGCGCTGCCCACCGCGAAGATCGCGGTGATGGGCGCGGAGGCCGCCGTCAACGCGGTCTACGCCAACAAGATCGCCGCCATCTCCGACGAGGCCGAGCGGGCCGCGTTCGTGGCCGCGAAGCGCGAGGAGTACGAGCGCGACATCGACGTGGTCCGCCTCGCCAGCGAGCTGGTGGTGGACGCGATCGTCGAGCCGCACGAGCTGCGCGCCGAGTTGGTCCGCCGGTTCGCCGCCGCGCGCGGCAAGGAGCGGCACTTCTCCCGGCGCCGCCACGGCGTCACCCCCGTCTGACCCGGTAAGGAAGGGCCCCCTCTTAACGCCTGGTGCATGTAAAGGGGCCCCTCCTAACGCTTCAGCCGCTCACGGCGTCACGAGCGCCCGGCGGCCCGCCCTTTCCAGGAGGATCGACATGGACTTCCGGCTCGACGAGGAGCAGCAGGCGCTGCGGGAGAGCGTCCGGGAATTCGCCCGCGAGGTGGTCGCGCCCACCATCGCCGAGCACTACGAGCAGCACACCTTCCCGTACGAGATCGTCCGTCAGATGGGCAAGATGGGCCTGTTCGGGCTGCCGTTCGCGGAGGAGCACGGCGGTATGGGCGGCGACTACTTCGCGCTCTGCCTGGCCCTGGAGGAGCTGGCCCGGGTCGACTCCAGCGTGGCGATCACGCTGGAGGCCGCGGTGTCGCTCGGCGCGATGCCGATCTACCGGTTCGGCACCGAGGAGCAGAAGGCGCAGTGGTTGCCGAAGCTGCTCAGCGGTGAGGCGCTGGCCGGGTTCGGGCTCACCGAGCCGGGCACCGGGTCGGACGCGGGCGGCACCCGGACGCGGGCGGTCCTGGACGGCGACGAGTGGGTGATCAACGGCTCGAAGGCGTTCATCACCAACTCCGGCACCGACATCACCGCGCTGGTCACCGTCACCGCAGTCACCGGTACGCGGCCGGACGGCGGCAAGGAGCTGTCCACGATCATCGTGCCGTCGGGTACGCCCGGCTTCACCGTCGCGCCCGGCTACTCGAAGGTCGGCTGGACCGCGTCGGACACGCACGAGCTGACGTTCGACGACTGCCGGGTGCCGGCGGCCAACCTGCTCGGCGAGCGCGGCCGGGGCTTCGCCCAGTTCCTGCGCATCCTGGACGAGGGCCGGATCGCCATCGCGGCGCTCGCCGTCGGCCTGGCCCAGGGCTGCGTGGACGAGTCGATCAAGTACGCCAAGGAGCGCCAGGCGTTCGGTCAGCCGATCGGCAACTACCAGGCCATCCAGTTCAAGATCGCGGACATGGAGATGAAGGCGCACACCGCCCGGCTGGCCTACTACGACGCCGCCGCGCGGATGCTCGCCGGTGAGCCGTTCAAGCGCCAGGCGGCGATCGCCAAGCTGCACGCGAGCACCGTCGCGGTGGACAACGCCCGCGAGGCGACGCAGATCCACGGCGGGTACGGCTTCATGAACGAGTACCCGGTGGCCCGCTTCTGGCGCGATTCCAAGATCCTGGAGATCGGTGAGGGCACCAGCGAGGTGCAGCGCATGATCATCGCCCGTGACCTCGGCATGTGAGAGGCGCACTCGTCCGCATCCTGTCGGATAACGGCAGGGGACGGTCGGGTGGGTGACGATGGGCTGTGGAGCGTCGGAGTCGATCCGTACTCTTCGTGCCCATGACTCCGGATCATGACGGTGCGCGGAGCCCAGGCGGTCGCACCGGTCTGTCCGATCTGTTGCGCGGGCACCGGCTCGCCGCCGGCCTGACCCAGGCCGAGCTGGCGGGCCGGGCCGGCGTGGGCGTGCGGACGGTCCGCGATCTGGAGCGAGGGCGGGCCGTCCGCCCTCAGCGCACCACAGTGGACCTGCTGGCCGACGCGCTCGGCCTGGCCGGTGACGACCGGCGGGAGTTCGTCGCCACCGCCCGGCCCACGCCGGCCCGGCCCGGACCCCGCCTCCCCGACACCGCAGCCGCCGGACCGTCGGCCGCGCCGGTCGCGTTGCCCCAGCCCGTACCCCTGGTGGGCCGCGACCGGGACGTGGCCGAGGTGTCCGGTCTGCTCGACGCCCACCCGGTGGTGAGCCTGGTCGGGCTCGCCGGGGTCGGCAAGACCGCGCTCGCCGTCACTGTCGCGCACGCGGTGGCGGCCCGGCACCCGGGCGGTGTCAGCGGGGTGCTGGTCGGGGAGGGCTCGGACGTCGCCGACGTGCTCGCCGCGTCCGCGTCGGTGTTCGGTGTGAACCGGCTGGCCGACCTCGCCTGCCGGCTCGACGGCCGGCCGGCGTTGCTGGTCGTCGACGCGGTCGACCGGGCGCCCGAGCCGGTGGCCGGGGCGCTTCGCGCCCTGACCGCCGCCGCGCCGGATCTCCGGGTGCTGGTGACCGGCCGCCGCCCGGTCGGGTTGCCCGGCGAGCTGGTCCGCCCGGTCGCGCCGCTCGACGTGCCACCGGCGGACGCCGCGCCCGCCGACCGGGCCGACCTGGATCGCTGGCCCGCTGCGGCGCTGTTCGCCGCCCGCCTCGCCCAGGCCCGCCGCGAACCACCCACGGCGGCCGAGCTGCCGGCGCTCGCCGCGCTGGTACGCCGCCTCGGCGGGCTGCCGCTGGCGATCGAGCTGATGGCGGCTCGGGGACGCATCCTCGACGTCACCGAACTGCTCGACCGCTACGGCGACCGCGTGCTGGACCTGACCGGCGCCCGTCCCGGGTGGGAGCCCGCCGCCGACCGATCGGCCGGCACGGTGACGCTGCGCGAGGCGGTGGCCAGCAGCTACCACCTGCTCGCGCCCGCCGACCGGGCCGCGTTGCGGCGGCTCTCCGCGTTCCGTAACCGCTGGTCGGTCGAGCTGGCCGAGGAGCTGCTCGCCGGGAGGCTGCTCGCCGGGGAGCTGCTCGCCGGTGGCGGCGAGCGGTGGGACGCGGCGCCGATGCTGGACCGGCTGCGCGAGCTGGGCCTGCTCAGCGTCCGGGGCACCGGCCCGTTCCGGTTCCGGTTGCTGGACGCGGTCCGTGACTTCGCGGCCGAGCAGGCCGACGTCGAGGGCGAGACCGCCGGGATCCGGCTCCGGCACGCCGCGGTGATCGCCAGGTTCGTCCACCGCACCGCGCCCGGGCTGGTGGGCGCACAGTTGTCCGGCGCGGTACGCCTGCTCGACGAGGCGACGAGCGACATCACCGCCGCCCTCGCGTACGCCGCCGAGCATGCGCCGGAGACGGCGCTGCTGCTGGCCGCGTCGCTGCCCCGGTGGTGGCGGCTGCGCGGGCGGGACGTCTCCGGCCGGCGCTGGCTGCGGCGGCTGCTGGCCGATCCGCGTACCGCCGGCACCCGGTCCACGCTGCGGGCCTGGGCGATGCTCGGCGCGGCCCGGCTGGCCGCCGAGCACGGCGCGGGCGCGGAGGAGTTGCCGGCCGCCCGGGCCGCGCTCGTCATCTTCGCCGAGGCGGGTGACGTGGTCGGGGAGCTGTCGGCCCGGTCCGTTCTCTGCGTGCTGCTGCGCGGGCTCGGTGCGCACGACGAGGCCCGTGAGCAGGCCGAGGCCGCGCTGGCGACGGCCACCCGCCACGGCCGGGTACGCGAGATGGCCGTTGCCCAGTCGCACCTCACCTGGCACGACGTACGCGCGGCGCGGCTGGCCGACGCCCGGCGGCGGCTGGCCACCGTGGACCGCCTGGCGGCGCAGTGCGGCGACCGGCGCCTGCGCCTGCTGGCGCGGGCCGATCAGGCCGAGCTGACCCGTCTGGAGGGCCGGTACGCGGAGGCGGTCGAGCAGGGCCGCCGGGTGGCGACCGCGCTCGCCGAGCTGGGCGATCCCCGCCGACAGCGACGGACGGTCGGCAAGGTCGCGCTGGCGCTCGCCGGCCAGGGCCGGGGCGACGAGGCGCTGGCCGCGGCCGCCGAGCTGTGGCCCTCGGGTGCGGTGCCGGGCCAGCGTCGGCCGCCGGTCATGGAGAGCCTGAATCCACCCGGCGCGGTGGCGGACGCACGCGCCGAGGACGCGCTGCGTGGGCTGATCGAGGGGCACGTGGCGCTGCGCCGGGGGGACCGGGAACTGGCGGTGGAGTGGTTCTCGGCGGCGGCCGACGCGGCGGCGGGCGGCGCGGGCCGGCGCGACCTGGTCGAGGCGCTCGTGGGGCTGGCGGTCAGCAGCGGGGACCCGGCCGTGCTGGACCGCCTGGACGCCGCTCGGCGGGCCACCGGCGTCAGCCTGCTGCCGCAGGAGGAGGAACTGCTCTTCTCCCTGGCGGCCCGGCGTCAGAAGGCACGCTGACCAGCGGCCGCGTGCGCCAGGAGGCGGAGGGCGCGGGGGTGGCGCGAACGAAGTAGCCCCCTGGTGCTGCCCCTCGCTCGACGCTCGCGCCAGCACCCCCCGGTGCCCCCCGCTGCGGGAAGACTACCGATGGGCTGCAAGAGATATGGGGGCATTCGCGCACTTTTGCCCGACTGTTTGAGCGGTTCTGCCGGTCATTCTGCCGGTGACCCGCCGGTATCAATCGGCGGATAGTGGAGCTGTGGACCGTCGGCAGTGGACTGTCAGGCGGCGTCCTCGTCCGGCTCGGTGCTGCCGGCCGTGGCGCCCGGGTGGACCGCGTCCCGGACCCGGCGCAGCCCGTCCAGCAGCCCGTCGAGCTGGCTCGGGTCGAGCTGGCCGGTGAACCACTGCTCGATGATCCGCAGGTGGCCGGGAAGGATGGCGTCCAGCCGGCTCAGGCCCGCTGCGGTCACCACCGCGAAGGAGCTGCGGCGGTCGGACGGGCAGGCGCGCCGGCGGATCAGCCCGTCCCGCTCCATCCGGTCCACCACGCGGGTCACGCCGCTGGTGGAGAGCGAGGTCTGCGCCGCCAGGTCGGTCATCCGCAGCTGGTTGTTGGGTGAGCGGGCGAGTCGGGTGAGCACCTCGAACTCGACCGGGGAGAGGCCGTGCTCGTCGAACTGGGCGGCGAACCGGGCGGAGAGCCCGGCGTGCGCCTCGACGAGGAGGCCGACGGCGGTGATCCGGGGATCGTCGAACACGTTCTGGTCCACGCCACCATCCTAGCAACACTTGACACAGGGAATATTGCTGTAGCTATAGTTGCTCAGTCAGTCGTTGGGATACTAAACCGTTTTCCCCGGAGGAGAGCACCATGACCAGCAGCACCGAGGCGACTACCCGCGACTGGGAGGGTCTCACCATCCCCACCCCCGGCACCTATCTTCTGGATGCCGCGCACAAGCGTGTCGGATTCGTCGCCCGGCACATGATGGTCAGCAAGGTACGCGGTGAGTTCGCCGACGCGACCGCCACCATCACCATCGCCGACGACCCGATGCAGTCCACGGTCACCGCCAGCATCCAGGCCGCCAGCATCAACACCGCACAGGCGGACCGCGACGCGCACCTGCGCAGCCCGGAGTTCCTCGACGTCGAGCAGTACCCGACGCTGGAGTTCCGCAGCACCGAGGTGAAGTCCCGCGACGGCAACGAGTTCGTGCTCGTCGGCGAGCTGACCATCAAGGGCGTGACCCGTCAGGTCGAGCTGGAGGTCGAGTTCGAGGGCGTCGGACGCAGCCCCTTCGGGCAGGACATCTTCGGCTTCTCCGCCTCCACCGAGATCGACCGCGAGGACTTCGGCCTGACCTGGAACGTGGCGCTGGAGACCGGCGGCGTCCTGGTCGGCCGCAAGGTCAAGATCGAGATCGAGGGTGAGGCCATCCGCCAGGGCTGAGCCCGGCCAGGCCCGCGGGGCCCGCACCGTCCGCCGACGGTGCGGGCCCTTCCGGTGTACGCGCAGCGGGTGCGAATCGTCACCCGATGTTCTCCGGCCGACGGCGCTGGTGGGGGTGCCGACGGGGTACAGGTGCAGATCTGCCGCCCGTACAGCGGGCTGCGGACGGGGCGCACTTACGCGCACCACGTGAATGGTTCACAATGCGTTGCGGAACGGTACGGTTCCGTCGCACCGGCGTCGGGAGGACACATGGGCAGAGACGTCGACCAGGGCGCCTTCTCCCGCGAGGATCGGGTCCGCTACCGGCAGAAGGTCCGGCGCTGCCTGGACGTCTTCGCACTGATGCTCGACGACTTCGGCTTCGACGCCGACCGGCCGATGACCGGGCTGGAGATCGAGCTGAACCTGATCGACGCCGCCGCGGAACCCGCCATGCGCAACGACCAGATCCTGGCCGACATCGCCGACCCGCTGTTCCAGACCGAGCTGGGGCAGTTCAACCTCGAACTGAACGCGTCGCCCCGGCTGATCGAGGGCAGCGGCTTCGCCGACTACGAGCAGGACCTGCGCAGCAGCCTCAGCCGCGCCGACGAGCGGGCCGCCAAGTCCGACGCGACGATCATGATGGTCGGCATCCTGCCCACGCTCACCGAACGCCACCTGGTCGCCGACAACCTCTCCACGAACGAGCGGTACCGCGTCCTCAACGACCAGATCGTGGGCGCCCGGGGCGAGGACATCGAGCTGGACATCAACGGCGTCGAGCGGCTGCGTACGCACACCGACTCGATCGCGCCGGAGGCCGCCTGCACCAGCCTCCAGTTCCACCTGCAGGTCGCGCCGGACAGCTTCGCCGACTACTGGAACGCGTCCCAGGCGATCGCCGGCGTCCAGGTCGCCGTCGGGGCCAACTCGCCGTTCCTCTACGGCCGGCAGCTCTGGGCGGAGACCCGGATCGCGCTGTTCCAGCAGGCCACCGACACCCGTCCCGACGAGCTGAAGGCCCAGGGCGTACGCCCCCGGGTGTGGTTCGGGGAGCGCTGGATCACCTCGATCTTCGACCTGTTCGAGGAGAACGTCCGCTACTTCCCGCCGCTGCTGCCGATCTGCGAGGACGAGGACCCGGTCGAGGTGCTGCACGCCGGGGGCGTGCCCCAGCTCGGTGAGCTGCGGCTGCACAACGGCACCGTCTACCGCTGGAACCGGCCGGTCTACGACATCATGAACGACCGCCCGCACCTGCGGGTCGAGAACCGGGTGCTGCCCGCCGGCCCGACAGTGGTGGACATGCTCGCCAACGCGGCCTTCTACTTCGGGCTGGCCCGCGGCCTCGCCGAGGCGGACCGTCCCATCTGGAGCCAGCTGACGTTCAGCTCGGCGGAGGAGAACTTCCACGCCGCCGCCCGGCGCGGCATCGAGGCGGTCCTGCACTGGCCGCGCCTCGGCGACGTACCGGTGACCAAGCTCGTCCTCGAGACGCTGCTCCCGGTGGCCGAGCAGGGGCTGGACCGGTTCGGCGTCGCCCCGGCCGAGCGGGACCGCCTACTGGGCGTGATCGAGGGCCGTTGCCGTACCGGCCGCAACGGCGCGGTCTGGCAGACCGAGACGGTGTGGGCGGCCGAGCGGCACCGCGGCCTGGACCGCGAGGCTGCCCTGCACCACATGGTCAAGCGCTACGCCGAACTCCAGCGCAGCAACGAGCCCGTACACACCTGGCCCGCCGACTAACCCCGCCCCCGCCCCCGCCCTCCCGCCCCCCGCCTCGCCGATCTTGGAGTTGTGGCGCCTCGGATGCCCTTGTTGGGCGGTTTGGGAGGCACCACAACTCCAAGATCGATGGGAGTGGGCGGGATTCGGGCGAGCGCTGAGGAGCCTCGGGGTACTACGAGGGCTTGTCTGAACGTGACGAGGGACCGTCCTGGCTGGTCTGCGGGTGGTCCAGGGCTTCGGGCTGGCGCTGCGGCGGGACGGCCCGACCCCGACGGCCGGTAGCCGACCGGGTGGCACGGCCCTTCTCCGTTCCGGTCCGGCCGACGGCTACGCCAGGCTCGGCTGCGGCCGTCGCCTCACGCGTGCCGGCCGAGGTGTCCGGTGCCTTGTCCGTCCCGGCCGCCCAGTCCGCCGACCGGTCCGACGCTGACCGGTCCGATGCTGGCCGGCCGACCGCTGACGGGCTCGACGGATCTGCCGCCGACGGACCCGACGTGCCGACCGCTGACGGGCTTGACGGATCTGCCGCTGACGGGCGGGCCTTCCGCGCCCCGAACAATCCGGTCGAGCGCCGGCGCGACACACCCGACGAGCGCTCACCGGAGCTGCCCGCCGACGACGTGCCGGACGGGTCCGACGCGGATCCGGCCGGCTCCGACGGCCCGTCCTTCGAGGCCGGGTCGCCGGTCGCCGGGTCGGCCTCGCCGACGACCGGGTCCGGCTCGCCGGTGCGCTGGCGCGGAACGGTGACCCGCTCGGCGGCGCGACGCTCGGCGCGCTGGGCGAGCGCGGCCGTCAGCATCGAGCCGCCGACACCGGCGATCACCGCGTACGGGGCGATCAGGTGGGCCGACAACTGCTCGGCGGCGATCCCGGCGAGCCGCGGTACGGCGAGCAGGTACGCCAGTGCCACGAGCAGCGGTCCGGCCGCTCCGGAGGCGGCCGCGCCGACCCGTACCTCGGCGGCGCGGGCCGCGCGCCGGGCCGCCAGCACGCCGATCACGAGCGCGGAGAGCACCGACAGCAGCGCGCCGGGCCAGTAGAAGTAGTCGCGGATCCAGAACGCGCCTCGGTCCGCGCTGATCTGCCAGATGCCGAGTTGGGCGGTGGTCAGGCCACGGCCGGCGATCACCCCGTCGACCACCGACACGACGGCGAGCAGCCAGAGCCAGCCCGAGGTGGCGATGAGGTTGGTGGCGGCGGCGCGGGTGTGCAGCGCCCAGGTGGCGAGCAGCATCCCGAGAAGCAGTCCGGCTCCCGCGTACGCGGCGGCGACGGTCTGCGGCTCTGATACGTCCGGCACCTGGGCCGCGCGCGCCGGCACCGCCACCAGCAGTACGGTGACGAGCGCGCCGACAGCTGCGGCGAGCACCAGCACGAACCGGGGCGGCCGGCCCTGCGACTCGTCGTCCCGGCCCCGCAGGCGCTGGGCGCAGACCGCGCCGGCGATGACCGAGGTCGCCGCGATCCAGGTCGCCCACGCGAGGCTCGCCACCCAGGCCGCCTCGATCCGTACCGCGCCGGTCGGCGCCCAGTTGATGATGCCCAACCCGTACCCGAAACCGAGCTGCGCGGCGCCCGCGCCGGCAGCGACGCCGAGCGCGGCGGCGGTCGATCCTCCCCAGCCCCGACTGACCATGCCGGGGAGCGTAACGTCCCGAGGTCGGCGCGGCGAGTCGTGGCGACACGCCGTGACCGTTTGGCAGCGGTGGATACGGTCGTCGATGAGCGGGGGCGGGGGAACATGACGGACGAGCGGCGATCGGACGGCGACGGCACCGGCCCGGGACGGGCCCGGCTGTTCCTCGGGGGTGGCCTGGCAGTGGTTCTGCTGGCGGTGATCGGGGGCAGCGCCGGCTGGATCCTGGCCGGCGACCCGGACCGTCCGGCCGCCTCCGGCGAGGCCACGCCGGTTGTCACCGCCTCGACGTCCGCGCCGGCCACCACGCCTCCCGCGACCACGGCCCCGACCGGTACGCGGACGAGCACGCCCGCCGGGCTCACCGTGCCCGAGGTGGTCGGCGTCGACTTCGAGCAGGCCCGCCGGGAGTTGCGTGACCGCCGGCTCGGCTGGCGACTGGTCTTCGGCACCGGCGCCGGACGCTCGGTGGAGCGCGCCTCCCCGGCGCCGGGTACGCCGGTGAAGCGCGGCGTCACCGTCTCCCTGTTCGTGACCGGACCGGCTCCGGCGGTCAGCGTGCCCGACGTGGGTGCGCTGTCCTGCTCCGACGCCGCGGACGATCTGGTGGACGCCGGGCTCTATCCCCGCTACGGCACTGGTCGCCAGGGCCCGGTCACGACACAGGAGCCGGTCGCGGGCAGCCCGGCGCGGTGGAACGACCAGGTGGTGCTGACCTGCGGCGACACCCGGTCCGAGTCGCCGTCCGCCACCCCGTCGCCGACTGGCTGACCGGCGCGGGCGCGCTGATCCCGGCCGACCTGGCGGTGGCCCGTTACGGTGGACGATCGAGGGCCGTGCGCCCCGTCCCGGTGGGGAAAGGACGTGCCATGAGCGACGACCGTCAGGATCCTCCCGCCGGTGACGCGGACGAGACCCGCGCCATGCCCCGGCATCCGGCCGGGGAGGACGCCGACGCCACCCGCGCGATGCCGCGCGACTCGGGCGGAGAGGACGTCGACGCGACCCGCGCCATGCCGCGCAATGCCGCCGGGAGCGACGAGACCCGGGCGATGCCGCCGGACGCGGGCGGTGACGCAACCCGTCCGCTGCCCGGCGGGCCGTCGCGGCGTCCGTTGGACGCCACCGCACCGCAGGAGCCGGTGGGCGCCTGGTCCGGCCGGGCCGGGGTGCCGCCGCCGCGACCGGCCGGCTATCCCGAGCCCGGGGGCGAGTGGTACGGCGACGAGCAGGCCGGACGCCGCTGGTGGATGCCGATCCTGCTGGGCATCCTGGCGCTGCTCCTGCTGGGCTTGATCGGGGCGGGCGTGTGGCTGGCGCTGCGTGCCGCCGACCGGGACTCGGATCCGGGCACGGTGCCGTCGGCGGTGCCGAGCACCTCGGCGCAGACCAGTGCCGCCCCGACGAGCGCCGCGCCGAGCAGTTCCCCGCCGAGCACGCCACCCACGACCGAGGCGGTCGAGGTGCCGATGCCACCGCTTGTGGGGCTGCCGGAGGCCGCCGCCCGGGCGGCGCTCGACCGGCTGGACGTGGACTACCGGGTGCAGCGGCGGGCGTCGGACCGGCCGGCCGGCACGGTGATCTCGACCGATCCGGAGGCCGGCTACCCGGTGGGCGAGGACGACCGGGTCACCATCGTGGTGGCCGTACCTGCGCCGCCGACCGCCGGCCCGAGCTCGCCGGGTTCCGCCCCGGCGACCACCACCACGCCCTGACGTCCACGACCGGCGTCGGAACGTTCACCACTGACGCCGGCGGGCGCCGACCAGCCCGAGGCCGGCGAGGGAGATGGCGAGCCCGAGCAGGCCGGAGTAGAACAGCGACCGGCTGAGGTCGTCGGTGGGGTCGGTGGGCCGCTCGGCGAGCTTCCCCTCGCCGCCTCCGGTGCCCGCGGGCGGCGCGTCGGCCTCCGGATCGTCCTCGTCCTGCGACGGGTCGGTGGGAGACCAGCCGTCGTCCTCGCCGGCCGCCGCCCGGGCGTCCTCGCCGGATGCGGCTCGGCCGTCCTCACCGGCCACGGTGATCTCCGGGGCCGGTACCGGCTCGGCGAGCTGCTGGGTGGCGGAGAAGGCGGGGTGCCGCACCACGAGCGCGAGCGCGGTGGCCACGACGAGGAAGGCGAACAGCCCGAGGGCATAGCCGACACGGGACCGGTGGTGCCGCCGCGCGGCGGGCAGATTGACCATGACCATCCCAGGTTCAGGGTCCGTGGCGCGCGGGTGGAACATGCCGGGGTGGGCGTACCGATTCTATGGCGTCGGCACGCCCTCCCGACCCGGAATCGTGAGGTCAGCCCACCCGGACCGGAGTCCGGACCACCGGGCGGCGGGCCGTCCGGACGGTGTGCTGCCGGGGAACCGGCGCAGCGTGGACCTGCTGCAACCCCTCTTCGAGTACGAAGATCGACCGCCGGTTGACCGCGTCCCCCGCCGCGTTCAACTCGTAGCCGTCGAGCCAGAGCCAACCGTCGTAGGTCGGCCAGTCGAGAATCCGGATCACCCGGAACATGATCGGTCGGAAGAACTGGACACTCGCCGCGCGCGTCACGTGCAGTACGTCACCGGAGCGGGGAAGCACATGGGCTCCTGGGGAGGGTCGGCCGGTCGTCGGGACCGGCGAGGCTGAACGAGGTCGGTGCGGTCCGGTGACGGGGGTCTGCCTCGTGGACCGGCGGTCGTTTGGCGGTGCTGGTCGGGCCGTACCCGCGGTGGCGGACCGCCACCCGACCATCACCCGGCTGCTCCCGGTTACCGCTCCCGCCGCCGCAGCCAAGCTGGCTTGCAGCGACGGGGTCTTCATTCCGGGGCAGGTCGCACGGCGCGGGACGGCTCCCCTCCGGCCGTCCCACGGACCGCGGTGTCACCACGCCCGGAGATCGTTCGAAGACGGTGAGTAACCCGTGCCATACGGACAGAGTGCTACAGCGACGTGCGACATGCAAGTTGCACGTCGTGTTTTGCGGATAGGTGAGGAGGACACGTGAACGGGAAACTTGAAGCGTCAGGTATCGGGGCGTCACACTGGACGCCGGTTTCGCCCGTCGCGGCCGGTCGACGACCGGCACCACCCCTGCCGCGAACGCTCGCCCGCCGCCCGCCGGTCGCGCCCGCGGTGGGTGCGGAATCGGGGCGCGACCGACCGGAGGTAGCCGGGTGACTGTGACGCAGTCGCGAGCCGAGGAGATGCCGTGACCGAACGGCGCAGCCCCACCATCCGGCGGCGCCGGCTGGGGGCGGAACTCCGCCGGCAGCGCGAGGCCGCGGGCATCACCATAGAAGCGGTGGCCGAGCAGTTGGAGTGCTCGGCGTCGAAGGTCTCCCGGATCGAGACCGGCCACACCACCGCCACGCCGCGCGACGTGCGCGACATGCTCCGTATCTACGGAGTCGTCGGCGCGGAGAGCGACGAGCTGGTGCAGATCGCCCGTGAGGCCCGGCAGAAGGGCTGGTGGCATCCGTACAGCACGGTGCTGGTCGGGGCGTACGTCGGCCTGGAGGCCGCGGCCAGCTCCATCCGGGCGTACGAGCAGCAGGTCGTGCCGGGGCTGCTGGAGACCGAGGAGTACGCCGGCGCGATGATCCGGGCGGCCCGGCCGGACTTCACCGCCGAACAAGTAGACCAACGGGTGCGTGTCCGATTGGGCCGTCAGTCGTTGTTGACGCAGGACGATCCGGTCGATCTGTGGGTGGTGCTCGATGAGGCGGTGCTGAGCAGGCCGGTTGGCGGCGACGCGGTGATGCGTGGTCAGCTCAAGCGGCTGGTGGAGGTGGCTGAACTGCCGAACGTGACAGTGCAGGTCCTGCCCTTCGAGGTGGGCGCGCACGCGGGCATGGACGGCACCTTCACGATCCTCAGCTTCCCCGAGCCGAGTGATCCCGATGTCGTGTACGCGGAGAACGCCACGGGTGGGCTCTTCCTGGAGAAGAGCGACGAACTGCAGAAGTACAGCTTCATCTTCGATCACATTCGAGCAGCGGCCATACGCCCGGAGGAATCCATCGCACATATCGCGAAACTGGCAGAGGAGCCACTGTGGAAATGGCGACCAAGGAGTTCCCCGTGGACCTGACGCAGGCGACGTGGTTCAAGAGCTCGAAGAGCGGGCCGAACTGCGACAACTGCGTGGAGGTCGCGTACGTGACCGGGGCGGTCGGGGTCCGGGACTCGAAGGACAAGACAGGCCCGGCCCTGATCTTCGCTCCGGACGACTGGCAGACCTTCGTCGCCCGCGCCCGGGGCGGCGCGTTCGGCCGGAGCTGACCGGCACCGCAGCGTGGTCCCGTCCGGCAGCGTTGCCGGGCGGGACCATTCGCGTCCGGACGCCGCACCCGTCGCCAGTTTCGATCCGCCTCGTTGAACCGCACGGATCGGCAACCGAACGAGGCAGGCGAGACGGATGACGACGATCGGTTCAGAGAACCTCACCAGCGGCCCGGGCAAGCCCGAGCGGTTCGGTGGCAAGTACCGCGGCGCCCGCCGGGACACCGTCCTCACCGAGGTGGTCTCCGGCGACGGCGAGGAGGCCCGCGAGGGTGGCGTGCCCGAGCAGGCCGCGACGCCGCTGTCCCTGCCGTCGCTGGACCCCAACCCGCTCACCGAGCCGTCGTTCCCGCCGAGCGGCTGGCCGATCGAGCAGCAGGAGTCCCTGGTGGACCATCCGCTGCTGCGCGGTCTGCTGATGGAACTGCCGCCGAAGGGCAGCGTCCCTCCGCCCGGCTGGCTGGACCGTTGGTTCGAGGCGACCCGCGCGATCCTGGAACTGCTATACGTGCAGGGCGCGAGCCGGTCGCGCTGACACCGGCTCGGCCGCCGGCATGGCCTGCTCGGCGAGCCGGTTGTGCCGCAGCGCGTGGCGTACCCCGATCGCGCACACACCGAGCACCGCGACGGTGATCACCGGGCCGGCCACTCCGGGCGCGGCGAGCAGGTCGACGCCGAGCGCCGGCAGCACGGCCACCAGCACCGCGAGCGCCGTCGCCTGCAACGGCAGCGCGATCAGCGGATGCGCCGCGGCCGCGCGCAGCCCGTGCGGGGCGGGCGTTCCCGGCGCCGCCGCGAACGCGCCCGCGCCGGAGCGCAGCCGCCGGACCCGCCGTACCGTGCAGACCGCCACCACGGCCGCCGGCGCCGCCGCGAGGCCGAGCGCGGCGGCGGCCCGGTCCACAGCGGTGTCGCCGGCGCTCTGCAGGCCCGCGGCGAGGACCGCCGCGGTGAGCGCGAGGCCGGTCAGCACCAGGGCGGACAACCATCCGGTACGCCGGCGCAGCGCGCGGGCGCGGTCGAGCCCGGGCAGGCCCTCCGCGACCAGTCCGGCGGCGAGCCAGACGGCGGCGACGGGAAGCAGTACGGCGAGACGGTCATCCATGCCCCTCAGCCTTGCCCGTTTCGACGTTCGCCGAATCCGGGACGGCACCCCGGTTCGTCCCGTATCCGGGCCCGTAGGGGTCGTCGGGGCGGGTCAGACGTCGAAAGTGGCCGGTCGGGTGGTGGCCGGCGCCGGCGGGGTGGCCTTCCACAGCCCGGTCTTCTGGGCGGCGAGCCGGGTCAGGTAGGCCGGGTTGAGGATGACGTACCGGCGCCACAGGCGCTTGGGCTCCAGGCCGAGGCGCCAGAACCACTCCAGCCCGGCGCGCTGCATCCACGGTGGCGGGTTGCGCAGCAGACCGGCGTGGTAGTCGAACGCCGCGCCGACAGCCATCAGCGGCATGTCCAGCAGCGGGCGCATGGCGTACGCGAAGACCTCCTGGCGCGGGCAGCCCAGCCCGACCAGGACGAGGCGGGCGCCGCTGGCCCGGATCCGGTCGGCGATCTCGGCGTCCTCGCCCGGGGTGGCGGCGCGGAACTTGGACGGCTCGACCCCGGCGATCTTCAGCGCGGGGAACTTGCGCTCCAGCGCCGGGACCAGCCGGGACAGCGTCTCCTCGGTGGAGCCGTAGAGATAGACCGGCAGCCCCTCCTCGGCGAACCGGGCGAGCACCCGCAGGGTCAGCTCCGGGCCGTAGACGCGGTCGGTGAGCCCGGCGCCGTGCAGCAGGTTGAGCGCCCAGCGCACCGGCTGACCGTCCGGGGTGACCACGTCGAACGAGTTGAGCCGGGCGTTGTGCGCCGGGTCGAGTACGCCGGTCATCACGCCGTGCACGGCGAGCGCGGTGAGCGCCAGCGGGCGGCGTTCGTGCGCGGCCGAGACCACGGCCTCGGTGGCCCGGGCGTAGTCGGTCGCGTCGACCCCGACGCCGAGGACGTTGCGCTTGGTCCCGGCGCTCATGCCTTCGGCACCCACTTGTCGACGTTGGCCTCGTAGATCTCGCGGAGGATCATCGGCACGTCGTACGTGATCTTCCAGGACGGGTAGTGCTCCTCGAAGCGGGCCATGCTGCTGACGTACCACTGGTGGTCGCCGGTGCGGGCCTGCTCGACGTAGTTGATCCGGGCCTCGCGGCCGGTGATCTCCTGGGCGATCCGGAACGCCTCGATGTGCGAGGTGTTCGAGTGCCGGCCGCCGCCGAGGTTGTAGACCTGGGCCGAGCGCGGCTCGCGGAAGAACGCCTCGAACGCGGTGAGCACGTCGTGCGAGTGGATCGCGTCCCGGACCATCTTCCCCTTGTAGCCGAAGAGGTTGTACGTCCGGCCCTCCATCACGCAGCGCATCAGGTACGCCAGGAAGCCGTGCAGCTCGGCGGCGGAGTGCGCCGGGCCGGTCAGTGTGCCGCCCCGGAAGCAGGCGGTCTTCATGTCGAAGTAACGGCCGTACTCCTGGACCATCACGTCCGAGGCGACCTTCGAGGCGCCGAAGATCGAGTGCAGCGACTCGTCGATCGACATGTCCTCGGTGATGCCGTCGTACCAGCGGTGGTCCTCGGGCAGCTCGTAGCGGGTCTCCAGCTCGATCAGCGGCAGCGAGTTGGGCCGGTCGCCGTACACCTTGTTTGTGGAGCAGTGGATGAGCGGCGCGTCGATCGCATGCCGCCGGGTGTACTCCAGCACGTTGAGCGTGCCGCCGGCGTTCACGTCGAAGTCGGTGAACGGCTCCTTGGCGGCCCAGTCGTGGCTCGGCTGGGCGGCGCTGTGGATCACCACGGCGATGTCCTTGCCGTACCGCTTGAAGACCTGCTCCAGGCCGTCCCGGTCGCGGATGTCCACGGCGTGGTGGGTGTACGCGGAGCCGAGGTCGGCGGCGAGCCGGTCCAGGCTCCAGGCGGTCGAGCCGTCCTCGCCGAAGAAGTACCGCCGCATGTCGTTGTCGATGCCGACCACGTCGAGACCCAGTCCGGCGAAGTGCCGGGCCGCCTCGGAGCCGATCAGACCGCCGGAACCGGTCACCAACGCGACAGTCACACGCCACTCCTGGTCCGTGGGAGGCAGGGAAACCATCGGAGCATAGCGTGACGTCCGAAACGCCCCGATACGAAGCAAGGGCCCCGCTGTCTGCGGAGCCCTTGTTCTGGTGGGGATGGGGGGAGTTGAACCCCCACGTCCTTTCGGACACACGGACCTGAACCGTGCGCGTCTGCCATTCCGCCACATCCCCGTGGCACGACCCGGAACACCATATCGCATCCCGCGCCCGCCATCTGCGACGGGTGCCGGGACATATTACGCTGTCCACTGGCCACGCCACGAACGATCACCGCTCGTGGCGGGCGAAACTTTAGCACGTCCGCGGGCCTGGTCACGAACGGGCCGACGGCAGCCGGCCGAGCGGCGTGTGAGCTGCGGAGGCGGTGTCCGGATACCATCATTGCCTCGGGACCCGAGGAGGAGCCGGTGAGCGTGCTGCAACGCTTCGAGAAGCGTCTGGAAGGCCTGGTCGAGGGGGCCTTCGCCAAGGTCTTCAAAGGGGTGGTCCACCCCGTGGAGATCCTCAACGCCATGCAGCGGGAGGCCGAGGCGCACAAGGCGATCCTGGCCGGTGGGCGCACCCTTGTGCCCAACCGCTACGTGATCGATCTCTCGCCCTACGACCACAGTCGGCTGGCGCCGTACGCTGCCGCGCTGGCCCAGGAGCTGGCGCAGTCGCAGGCCGAGTTCATCGGCGAGCAGGCGTGGACGGTCTACGGCGACGTGATCGTCGAGGTCGAGCGCGGTGAGGGCCTGGACACCGGCATGTTCCGGGTCACCGCCGAGGTCTACACCGGCGGGGACGTCGCCCCGGTCTCCGCGCCCGGCGGCTACGACGCCGGCCCGGCGTACCCGGCGTACGACCAGGGCGGCGGCTACGGCCCTCCGCCCGGTCACGGCGGTGGCCGCAACGTCCGCCTGGTCTCCGGCGACGGCCGCACCTACCCCCTCCAGATGGGCTCGACCGTGATCGGCCGCGGCGACCAGGCCAACCTGCGCCTGCCCGACGTCGGCATCTCGCGACGCCACGCCCGGCTGGACTTCGACGGCGGGCAGGTCGTGCTGACCGACCTGGGCTCCACGAACGGCACGATGGTCAACGGCCAGCGCGTCTCGGCGGTCGCCCTCAACCCCGGCGACATGATCCAGCTCGGCACCACGACGCTGACCTTCCGCGTGGACGGCTGATCCCCGTTGCCGGAGCTCGTCATCACCGTCGCCCGGTTCGGGTTCCTCATCCTGCTGTGGATCTTCGTGTTCACGGTCGTCGGTGTGATCCGCCGGGACCTGTTCGCGGGCGCCCGGTCGGGCCGCCTGGTGGCCGCGCCGCGGGGGATCGGCGCGTCGACCGGGCAGGCGGGGAAGCCGGCGAAGGCCAAGCGCGGCCGGGCCGCCCACCAGCTCGTGGTCACCGCCGGCCAGCTGGCCGGCACCCGGATCACGCTCGGCGAGGCCCAGATCACCATCGGCCGGGCGGAGGACTCGACGCTGGTGATCACCGACGACTACGCCTCGGCGCGACACGCCCGGCTGGTGCCCCGTGAGGGGCAGTGGTACGTCGAGGACCTCGGATCGACTAACGGCACCTATCTCGATCGCGCTAAGGTCACCGGACCAACCCCCGTCCCCCTCGGCGTGCCGATCCGGATCGGCCGCACTTCCCTCGAATTACGGCCATGACTCTGACCCTGCGCTACGCGGCCCACAGCGACCGCGGTCTGATCCGAGACGGCAATCAGGATTCCGTCTACGCCGGACCGCGGCTGCTCGCCGTGGCCGACGGCATGGGCGGCATGGCCGCCGGTGACGTCGCCAGCAACATCGTCATCGGTGCCATGGCGCCGCTCGACGAGGACGTCCCCGGTGACGCCCTGGTCGACGCGCTCCGCTCCGCCGTGGGCACCGCCAACCAGCAGCTCCGCGACACCGTGGACGCCAACCCGCAGCTGGAGGGGATGGGCACCACGCTCACCGCGACCCTCTTCTCCGGCAGCAAGCTCGGGATGGTCCACATCGGTGACTCGCGGGCCTATCTCCTGCGCAACGGTGAGTTCGCGCAGATCACCAAGGACGACACGTACGTCCAGATGCTCGTCGACGAGGGCCGGATCAGCGCGGAGGAGGCGAGCAGCCACCCCCAGCGCTCGCTGCTCACCCGGGCGCTCGACGGCCGCGACATCGACCCGGAGTACAGCGTCCGGCAGGTGCTGCCCGGCGACCGCTACCTGATCTGCTCCGACGGGCTCTCCGGCGTGGTCAGCGCGGACACCATCGCCGACACCATGCGGGAGTACCCCGACCCGCAGCGGTGCGTGGAACGCCTGGTGCAGCTCGCGCTGCGCGGCGGCGGCCCGGACAACATCACCGTGATCATCGCCGACGCCACCGACCAGGACATCGTCGAGGCGTCCCCGATCGTGGGCGGCGCCGCCGCCCGGGACCGCGGCATGGCGACCTCGGCCGACGACTCCACCCCGGCCGCCCGCGCCTCGGCGCTGTCCGCGCCCCGGCCACCCGTCCCCGAGGAGCCGGCGGACAACCGCGACGACGAGCCCGACGGCCGGCGCCGCCGACCGCTGCGCACCGTCGCGATGGTGCTGGCGCTCGCGGTCATCGTCGGCGGCGGCGTGTTCGGCGGCTGGACGTACACCCAGCGGCAGTACTACGTCGGCGCCACCGACGACGGCCAGCTCGCGGTCTTCCGCGGCGTGCCCGGCCAGGTCGCCGGGCTGGACCTGTCGAACGTGCACGAGCGCAGCGACGCCCGGCTCGACGACCTGACGCTGGCCGCCCAGGAGCGGGTGAAGCAGGGTATCCAGGCCCGCAACGAGCCGGACGCCGAGCGCCGGCTGGCGGAGCTGACCAGCGACGACCCGGGCAACCCGAACCTCAAGCCGCTCTGCCCGCCCGACCCGACGCCCGGTGTGACCAGTCCGACGCCGGTGGCCACCACCGACCCGCTGCCCCCGCCGAGCGGCAGCCCGCTCCCGTCCACGCCGCCCGTGGGCGCGTCGACGCCCACCCCCGACGCGCCGACGCCGACGTTCACCACCACGCCCGACGCCGTTCCCTCCGACACCGTTCCGCCGGCCGATCCGGCGGGTTGCCGGTCGCCGCAGTGAGTGCCGGCTCGATCCCGAGGACGTATCCGTGACCGCAGCCGCCGTACCGGCCGCCTCGCCCGCTTCGACGGGCGAGCAGTCCGGCGTACGCCTGGCCCGGTCCCGGCGTAACGCCGAGCTGTCCCTGCTCCTGCTCGCCATGGTGCTCGTGGCGGCGTACGCGGCGATGGTCGAGGCGAAGGCGCTGGACACGATCACGTCCGACTTCTGGATCCCGGCCGCCGCGCTGGGGCTGGTCTTCCTCGGCCTGCACCTGGTGATCCGCTGGCTGGCGCCGTACGCCGATCCGGCGCTGCTGCCGGCGGTGGCCCTGCTCAACGGCATCGGCGTGGGCTTCCTGCGCCGGTACGACCTGGCCAAGGCCGCGCCCGCGGAGCGGGAGGACCTGGCCATCTTCGCCGGCACCGGTGGCCGGCAGCTCGCCTGGACGCTGGCCGCCGTGGTGCTTGCCGCCGGGCTGCTGGCGATCCTGCGCGACCACCGGTCGCTGTCCCGGTACGCGTACACGCTGGGCCTGGCCGGCATCGTGCTGGTGATGATCCCGGCGGTGCTGCCCAGCCGCTTCTCCGAGATCAACGGCGCCAAGCTGTGGATCAAGTTCGGCGGGTTCTCCATCCAGCCGGGCGAGTTCGCCAAGCTGGCCCTGCTCACGTTCTTCGCCTACTACCTGGTGCGCAAGCGTGAGGTGCTCTCGCTCGCCAGCCGGCGGGTGCTCGGCATCGACTTCCCGCGCGGGCGCGACCTCGGCCCGGTGCTGGTGGTGTGGCTGGTCAGCCTCCTGGTCCTGATCTTCGAGAAGGACCTGGGCACCTCGCTGCTCTACTTCGGCATGTTCGTGGTGACGCTCTACATCGCCACCGAGCGGGTCAGCTGGCTGCTCATCGGTCTGATCCTGTTCTTCGGCGGCGCCTATCTGGCGTACGTGCTGGGCAGCACCGTGGGCGGCCCGTTCGCGAACTTCTACGACCGGGCGCAGATCTGGCTCGACCCGTTCGCCGAGCCGTACGACCGGGGTTACCAGTTGGTGCAGGGCCTGCTCACGCTCGGCACCGGCGGTCTGTTCGGGGCCGGTCCGGGTGGCGGCCAGCCGACGCTGCTGCCCGAGGTGCAGACCGACTTCATCTTCGCCGGCATCGGTGAGGAGATCGGCCTGTTCGGTCTCTCCGCGCTGCTGGTGATCTACCTGCTGATCGTGGAGCGGGGCCTGCGCGCCGCGCTGGCGGTGCGGGACTCGTTCGGCAAGCTGCTCGCCGGTGGCCTGGCGTTCACGCTGGGCCTGCAGGTCTTCGTCATCGTCGGCGGCATCAGCAAGCTCATCCCGCTGACCGGCCAGACCACCCCGTTCCTGTCCGCCGGTGGCTCCTCGCTGATGGCGAACTGGCTGCTGATCGCGGTGCTGCTGCGCGTCTCCGACGGTGCCCGCCGACCGGTGACCGGTGGTGGCGGCCCGGCGGCCCGGCCGTCCGGTGGTCCACCCGAGCAGTTGCACGGCGCCCCGACGGAGGTGATCCGACCGTGAACGCCCCCCTGCGCCGCGTCGGCGTGGTCGTGATGGTCCTGTTCGGGCTCCTCTTCGCGAACCTGAACTGGATCCAGGCCTACAAGGCCGACGAATACCGCAACAGCGACTACAACGGCCGGGTCCAGGTCGCCGAGTACGACCGCAAGCGCGGCAACATCGAGGTCGGCGGCACCGCGTACGCGCTCAGCAAGGAGACCGGCGGTGAGCTGAAGTACCAGCGCACCTACCCGGGCGGCGAGATGTACGCGCACGTGCTCGGCTGGAAGCCGGTAAACGGCAGCGCGAGCGGTATCGAGCGGGTGGAGAACGACTTCCTCGCCGGCACCAGCGACGCGCTCATCGCCAACCGGATCAAGGACATGTTCACCGGTGACGAGACCGGTGGCGGCAACGTGGTGCTGACGCTGTCGAAGCGGGCCCAGGAGACGGCGTACAAGCAGCTGAACGACAACCAGGTGGGCGCGAAGAAGGGCGCGGCGATCGCTATCGACCCGCGTACCGGCGCGGTGCAGGCGCTGGTCTCCATGCCGAGCTTCGACCCGAACCCGCTGGCCAGCCACAACAGCACCGAGGCGGACCGGGCGTACAACGCGCTGGAGAAGGACAAGGACCGGCCGCTGGCGAACCGGGCGCTGTCCGAGACGCTGCCGCCGGGCTCCACCTTCAAGATCATCATGGCGGCGGCCGCGCTGGAGAACGGCGTCGGCCAGCAGACCCGCATCCCGGCCGGCTCCAGCTACACCGCGCCCGGCGCCGGGCAGCCGATCCGCAACGCCGCGCCGTCGATCTGCCCCGAGTCGCAGGTGACGCTGCGCGAGGCGGTCACCGAGTCCTGCAACACCGGCTTCGCCCAGCTCGGCGTACGGCTCGGCGCGGACAAGGTGAAGGAGAAGGCCAAGCAGTTCGGCTTCGAGCAGGACGACCTCACCGTCGGCCAGCTCGGCGAGGGTGGCCTGCCGGTGGCGGCCAGCCGCACCGGCGACATGCAGAACCCGGACGGCAGCACCGACCCGGCGGCGCTCGCCCAGTCGTCGATCGGCCAGAACAACGTGCGGATGACGCCGCTGCAGGGCGCGCTGATCGCTGCCGCGGTGGCGAACAAGGACGGCAAGCAGATGCGTCCGTACCTGGTCAAGCAGTTGCTCGGGCCGGACCGCACCACCGTCTACGACCCCGCCCAGCCGCGCGAGCTGCGCCGCCCGATCAGCGGTCAGGTCGCGGCCGACCTGCGCGACATGATGCAGAACGTGGTGAAGGAGGGCACCGGCCGCCGGGCCGCCATCGACGGCTACCTGGTGGGCGGCAAGACCGGTACCGCGCAGTCCGGCCCGAACACCCCGGACCACGGCTGGTTCATCGGCTTCGCGCTGGACAAGGACGGCACGCCGCTGTCCGCCGTCTGCGTCGAGCTGGAGCAGGCGGGCAACGGCGGCAGCGCCGAGGCGGCCCGCATCGCCGGCCGGATCATGGCGGCGGCCATCGCGGACTCCGGGAGGCGCTGACGTGCTGAGCCCGGGGGTGAAGCTCGGCAACCGCTACCGCCTCGACGAGCGGATCGCCAGCGGTGGCATGGGCGACGTGTGGCGCGGCACCGACCAGGTGCTGGGCCGTACCGTCGCGGTCAAGAGCCTGCTCCCCGCGCTGCTGGACGAGCCGGGCTTCGCCGAGCGGTTCCGGGGCGAGGCGCGGACCATGGCGACCATCAACCACCCGGGCGTGGTCGACGTCTACGACTTCGGCAGCGACCAGCACATCGCGTTCCTGGTGATGGAGTACGTCGAGGGCG
This sequence comes from Micromonospora sp. NBRC 110037, assembly GCF_001652995.1. Classification (NCBI taxonomy): domain Bacteria; kingdom Bacillati; phylum Actinomycetota; class Actinomycetes; order Micromonosporales; family Micromonosporaceae; genus Micromonospora; species Micromonospora sp. NBRC 110037. The sequence goes on along the minus strand of NZ_BBVA01000008.1, from coordinate 111,992 downwards.
ACGCGCTGTCGGCCACGCTCAGCCGGGTCGGCCGGCTGACCCCGGCGCGGACCATGGCGCTGCTGGCCCAGGCCGCCGACGCGCTGCACGCGGCGCACGAGAAGGGCATCGTGCACCGTGACGTGAAGCCCGGCAACCTGCTGGTCCGGCCGAACGGCACGCTCGTGCTCACCGACTTCGGCATCGCCCGCTCCGAGCTGGTCGGCCAGCTCACCGCCGCCGGCTCGGTGCTCGGCACCGCCTCGTACATCTCGCCGGAGCAGGCGACCGGCGCGGTGGCCACGCCCGCCTCGGACGTCTACGCGCTCGGCGTGGTCGCGTACCAGTGCCTCGCCGGCCGGCGCCCCTTCGAGGGGGACAACCCGCTCGAAATCGCCATGAAGCACGTACGGGAGACGCCCCGGGCGCTTCCGGCCGACATCCCGCCGCAGGTCCGGGCCATCGTGGAGCGGGCCATGGCGAAGGACCCTTCCGCCCGCTGGCCCAGCGCCGCCGCGCTGGCGAGCATCGCCCGGCAGGCCAAGCTCGCGCTCTCCCAGGCGGCCCGCGCCGGCCGGCCCATCTCGGCCGCGCCCGCCTCACCGGCCGCACCCGTCGCACGTGCGCAGGTGCCGACCGCACCCCGACCGCAGCCCCCGGCCGCCGCCGCGCATCCGCAGCTCCGGCCGCCGGTCTCCCCGGCCCGTCCGCCCGTCTCGCCGGCCCGCCCGCCGGTGACGCCGCGCCCGGCCGTGATCGCCCACCCGGCCCCGATGCCCCGTCCGCCGGTGGCGCCGCGTGGCGCGGCACCCGTACCGCAGCGGCCCGTGCCCCAGCACAACCCCATGCCGTACGCGCGCCCGGCCGCCCCGCCGCCGCCCCGGCGCTCCCGGTCCGGGCTCTGGACGACGGCGATCGTGGTGGCCGTACTGGTCATCCTCTGTTCGGGCGTGATTTCGTTCCTGTACCGGAAATACGGTGCTACCGCATCCGCTCCGGCGAGTGTGAGCGTGACCTCCGGCGCGGTGCGGCCGCACGGAGGCGACTATCCGGTCCGCACGTCGTACCGTCGTGAGGTACGCCTCCTGCCGGCCGACGGCGGTACGACGACGAGCGAAGGACGAGACACGCGATGACAGCGCAGGCCCGCCTGCTCGGTGGCAGGTATCAGGTCGGCGAGCTGCTGGGCTACGGCGGCATGGCCGAGGTGCACCGCGGCCGCGACCTCCGGCTCGGGCGGGATGTCGCGATCAAGATGCTCCGTGCCGACCTGGCCCGGGATGCCACCTTCCAGATGCGGTTCCGCCGCGAGGCCCAGAACGCCGCCTCGCTGAACCACCCGGCCATCGTCGCCGTCTACGACACCGGTGAGGAAACCGGCCCGACGGGCGAAACCCTGCCGTTCATCGTGATGGAGTTCGTGAACGGCAGGACGCTCAAGGAGGTCCTCGGCGTCGAGGGGCGGCTCCAGCCGCGCCGGGCGCTGGAGATCTGCGCCGACATGTGCGCGGCGCTGGAGTTCAGCCACCGGCACGGGATCATCCACCGGGACATCAAGCCCGGCAACGTGATGCTCACCCAGACCGGCCAGGTCAAGGTGATGGACTTCGGTATCGCCCGGGCGCTGGCCAGCGGCGCCACCACGATGACGCAGACCAGCGCGGTCATCGGCACCGCACAATACCTCTCTCCCGAGCAGGCGCGCGGCGAGGCGGTCGACGCCCGCTCCGACGTCTACGCGGCCGGCTGCGTGCTGTTCGAGCTGCTCTGCGGCCACCCGCCGTTCGTCGGCGACAGCCCGGTCAGCGTCGCGTACCAGCACGTGCGGGAGCAGCCGCCGACGCCGAGCACGATCAACCCGGACGTCAACCCGGCGGTCGACGCCATCGTGCTCAAGGCGCTGTCGAAGAACCCGCTCAACCGCTACCAGAGCGCCGGTGAGATGCGGGCGGACCTGCTCCGCGCCGCCGCCGGCCGGCCGGTGCTGGCCACCCCGGTGATGCCGGCCGAGGAGACCATGCCGATGGGCGCCGCCGCGGGCGGCTACCAGCAGGCGCAGCAGACCCAGATGATGGGCCCGCAGACCCGCCCGCAGCCGGTGGCGCGGGTCGGCGACCCGGGCAAGCGCAAGAGCTCGTCCTGGGTCATCGCGGCGTTCGCCGCGCTCGGCGTGCTCGCGGTGATCGCGCTGGGGACAGCGCTCTGGCTCAACCAGGCCGGCAACGAGAAGGTGTCGGTGCCCCAGCTGGTGGGCCGGTCGGCGGACGACGCGAAGGCCGCGCTCACCCAGGCCGGGCTGCGGTACGGCACCGGCGACCCGGTGCAGAACACCACCTGCGAGAAGGGCTCGGTGGTCGAGCAGAGCCCGACGTTCGGCCAGCGGGTGGACAAGGACACCGAGGTCACCGTCAAGGTCTGCACCGGCCCGGGCCAGGTGACCGTCCCCACCGGGCTGAAGGGCAGTACCTACAACGCCGCGAAGGACCGACTGACGGAACTTGAGCTGGTTCCGGTTCGCGAGGATGTCAACGACAGCGCGCCGGAGGGTCAGGTCATCTCCGTCTCGCCCACCGAGGGCAGTTCGGTCGCCGAGGGCAGCAAGGTGACGCTCAAGGTCTCCAAGGGCAACGTCGGCGAGGTGCCGACCGTCATCGGCTACACCGAGGAGCAGGCGACACAACAGCTCAAGGAGGCCGGCTACACGGTCCGGGTCCGGGAGGGCAACGAGGTCGATCCGTCCCAGGCGGGCAAGGTCAGCAAACAGTCGCCGGCCGGCAAGACGAAGCTGGCCAAGGGCGAGCGGGTGACCATCGAGGTCGACGTGCCGCGCGAGGACGAGGAGCCGACCAGCCCGACGCCGAGCGGCAGTCCCAGCACGACGCCGACCACGCCGGGCGGTGGCGGCGGCAACGGCGGCGGCAGTGGTATCCCGTTCCCGACCATCGCGCCCAGCCGTACCGAACGCTGAGCATCACCTGACCGACGACGCGGCGGTGTCCCCGATCCCGGGGCCGCCGCCGCGCCCGTCCCAGCGCCCGCCTCTTCCCCGTCGATCATGAACTTGACGGCGACAAATCGGGCGTCGAACGCCGTCAACTTCATGATCGTCGGGGCGGGCGGGCGGGCGGTCGGTCGGGGGGAGGAGCGGGCGAGCGGTCAGGCTGCGGCGAAGGCGGCCCGGCGGCGGGCGTCGACCTCGGCGGCCAGCTCCGGGGCACGCTCCAGCGCTTCCGGGAAGCCGCAGGCGGCCAGCCAGTTCGCCAGCATGAGGTGACCGCCCTCGGTCAGCACCGACTCCGGGTGGAACTGCACGCCCTCGATGGGCAGCGTCCGGTGCCGCATCGCCATCACCACGCCGGAGCCGGTCCGGCCGGTGACCTCCAGCTCGTCCGGCAGCGTCTCGGGCAGGACGGCGAGCGAGTGGTAACGGGTGGCGGTGAACGGGTCGGGAAGCCCGGCGAGCACGCCCACGCCGTCGTGGCGTACCTCGGAGGTCTTGCCGTGCAGCAGTTCCGGCGCGCGCGCCACTGTGGCGCCGAACGCCTCGCCGATCGCCTGGTGACCGAGGCAGACGCCGAAGATCGGGAGCTTGCCGGCGTACTCGCGGATGACGTCCAGGCAGATGCCGGCCCGGTCCGGGCTGCCCGGACCGGGCGACAGCAGGATGCCGCCGGCGCCGGCGCGGCCCACCTCGGCGACGTCGATCTCGTCGTTGCGCCGTACGTCGCAGTCGGCCCCGAGCTGGCCGAGGTACTGCACGAGGTTGAAGACGAACGAGTCGTAGTTGTCGATCACCAGGACACGCATCGGGGTCACCTGTTCGGGGTGGGGGGCGGGGCGTTGTTCGTCTCGGTGCTGTACGGCAGCTCCTCGTCGCCGGGCAGCCCGGTCGGCTCGGTGAGCCCGCCGTCACCCGGTACGCCGGAGTCCTGGGTGACCTGCACGTCGTCGAAGGGCAGCATGGGCTCGGCCCACGGGAACACCACGAACCAGAGCAGCGCGACGGTGGCGGTGGCCAGCAGCAGCGAGCCGATCAGCTTTCCGGGCAGCCCGAAGGGAAGTTTCCGCCAGATCCAGGAGTACACGGCTCACGTCTCCAGTTCGGCCGGGCGGCCCGCCGACTTGGCCTGGACGGTGTCCAGCCGGGCGTGGATGATCAGCCGCTGGTAGTTGTCGAACTTCGGGTTGCAGGTGGTGAGCGTGAGCAGCTTCTCGGTGGGCTTCTGGCCCGGCTTGCCCGGCACCGGCGCGACCACCTCGACCTGGGACGGCTTGACGATGCGCTGCTCGTACACGCGGTAGACGAGCCAGTCGGTGCGGGTCTCGACCACTATGGCGTCGCCGGTCTTCAGCTCGTCCAGCCGCCAGAACGTGGAGCGGATCCGGTGGCCCGCCACGGCGAAGTTGCCCACCTCGCCGGGCATGGCGCTGTCCGGGTAGCGGCCCGGGGCGTACCGGATGTCGTTGGGGGTGACCCCCTCGACCACCACCCAGTGCTTGTCGAACTTGGGGATGTAGAGGCCGGCGACCGGTTTTCCGTTGGCCGGCGGCTTCGGCTTCACGGTCGGCCCGGTGGTCGGGGCGACCGTCGGGTCCGCGCCCCACTCCTGGGCGAGCTGGCTGTTCAGGTCGCTCTGGTGGGCGTCGACGATGACCGCCTTGCCCCAGATCTCGTAGCCGGCGAAGAGGAGCACCACCAGGCCGAACGTGATGAGCAGTTCGCCGGCGCCGCGTACGACGGTGCGCAGCCGGGAGCCGGCGCTGGGGCGGGTCAGCTCGGAGTAGACGCTCCGGTAGCCCTCGCCGGTCTGCTCGGGCCGCAACTGCACCACCCGCTCGCCGCGCCGGGGGCGGGGCGGCTCGGCCGGTGGCTCGTCGCCGCTGTCCGCCGCGTCCGGCGCCGGAGGCACCGCGCCCATCAGCCCGGTGGCGTCCATCCGGGGGTCCGCGGGCGGCCGGGTGACGGCGGGCAGCACCGCCGTCGCTCCCGGGTCGGCCGGCGGGGTCCGGTCCGCGTCGGCCGGGCCGCCGAACCGGGGTACGCCGGGCGCACCGGCCGCCTGCCGTCCCTCGCCCCCCGGCGTACGTCCTCCGTTCTCCCACGGCTGCGGGCCGGTGTGCGGCGGCTGGGCCCCGCGCACACCGCGTTCCGGCGGGAGCGCGCCGCCGGCCGGGCGGGCGGGATTCTGGTGCGCCGCCGGTCCGTACGCGCCCGGCCGCATCTGCCGCTCACCCGTCCCGGGCGGGGCATCGCCGGGTCGCGTCCGGCGTTCACCCGCCGAGGGTGGGACGTCGCCCGGTCGCGTCGTGCGTTCGCCCGTCCGGGGCGGCACGTCGGCCGGCGTGGCGGGACGCATCCCGGGCCCGCGCTGGGGCGCGGCCGTGTGCTGCGGTGGACCGCCCGGCTGGCCGGTGCCGGGTCCGGCCGGCCCGGCGAAACGCGCCGGGCCGGACCCGCCCGCGCCCGGACGGCCGGGCGATCGGTGCGCCGACTCGGGGATCCCGTCACCGGAAGGCTGGAACCCGGACTCGGGAACTCTGCCACCGGAGGGCTGGAACCCGGATTCGGGAATCCCGCCGGCGGAGGGGCGGAACCGCCTGTCGGCCTCGGCGCGGTGCGGGCCGGCCGGCGGATGGGCCTGGTTGCCCGGCCAGGGCGGCGGAGCGGACCGTGGCGGGCCGGGCGGTGGCGGGGCGGTCGACGGTGGGGCGGTCGACGGCGGGGCGGTCCGTGGCGGGGCGCTCCGTGGTGGGGCGGGCGTCGGTGGGAACGGGCCCCGTCGCGCCGGAGAGGTGTGCGACGGTCCGGCGTCGGGCCAGGGCAGGTCGAGCGGGGGCGGCGACGCCGGGGCGGGGGCCGGGCGCTCGACCTTGGGGAGGAACGCGGTGGGCTCCTCCTGGCGGTCGTGGCCGCGGCGGTCCCGGGGGTCGCCGCCGCTCACCGGGGCACCGTCGCCGACTGCAACGCGGTGGAGTCCTCGAACGCCGGCACGGTGACTGTGGAGACGCGCTCGACGTAGCCGAGTTGGTAGTGCTCAGCCACTTCCTTGAACACCCGCACTCCCTCAGAGGCGGCGAGCGCCCGCTGGAGTTCCGCGGGGTCGCCGATTGCCACGATCTTGAAAGGAGGGGAGTACACCCGGCCATGCAGCAGCAGGGTGTTACCGACGCAGCGTACCGCGCTGGTGCTGAGCACGCGGACGTTCATGATTGACATGGCCTCCGCGCCGCCGGCCCAGAGCGCGTTGACCACCGCCTGGACGTCGCCCTGGTGCACGACCAGGTCGTCGTTGCTGGCGCCCTTGGGCAGGGGCTGGTCGGGCCGGCGGTCGGCGTCGTTCAGCTCGACCGTCACGCCGCTGCCGGTGAGCGCGGTGAACCCGGCAGCCTGCCGGCTCGCGGCGGCCCGGTCCCGCTCGGTCTTGATCGGCCCGTCGGCGCCGGCCAGCGCGGCGGTCTGCTCCTCCACCTCGGCGCGGAGCCGGGCGGCCTTCGCCTCGCTCGCCGCCACCTGCTCCCGGCGGTCCTCGATCAGCTGGGTGAGCTGGGGCCGGCGGTCCTCGCGCAGCGGCGTGCCGCCCGCGGTGGTGGCGGTGGTGGTGAACAGCAGCCCGGCCGCGGCGGCGATCAGGGGTACGCCGATCGACCAGCCCGGGCGGCGCTGGCGGGCGCGCCGGGGCAACAGGGCGGCTGCCGCGCGGCGGAGGACCTTCTGCCAGGAGGCGGCGCCGGACGTGTACTCCACCGGGCGTTCCCTTTCCCGTCGTCTCGTTCCGGCTCGCGCCGATGCGAACCGACCTGATCGACCCGGAAAGTCCGCTCTTTCCGGTTACTGAGTGCACCGGCCTGGCCCCATTCGTGGCCTGGACGGTCCGTCGGGACTACGCTAGCTGTCGAACATTATTGGCCATGGACCGTCGCCCTCGCGCCCGGTTGTCAGGCCGGACGAGGTCGTACCCCCCTCTGGAGAGCGTCGTGCCCAAGTCTCAGGTCCGCAAGAAGAAGGTGTACACCCCGCCCACGGACGTTCGTCCGACGGCGACGGCGTCGACGCGCAAGCCTAGCCCGGTCTGGCTGCCGGTCACGGCGGTCGCGCTGATCGTGGTCGGCATCGGCTGGCTGGTGCTCTACTACCTGTCCGAGCAGGCGTACCCGGTCGCCACCTGGGGTTACTGGAACCTCGCCGTCGGCTTCGGCGCGATGGTCTCCTCGCTGATCCTGCTCTCCCGCTGGCGCTGAGCCGGCCGCCCGTCGACCGGTCGTAGGTCACGCCACGCCGCCCCTGCCAGGCGCTTCGTCGCCGCTACACCTAAGGTGTGCGCAGGGCGGCGTGGCCTGGTGCGAGAAGACTCACGTTACTGCTGGGTAACCTTGCGCGTAGGCTGCACGGACAAGCAGCAGACCGGGAGGCCAACTCGATGGGCAGCGTCCAGATCGTCACCACGATCCTCGCGGCCGCCATCACCGCTGTCGCGGTGTGGCTTGCGGTGCGCGCGGTCATGAAGATGACCGCCGTCATCCGGCTCGGTCAGCCCGCGCCGGAGCGCTTCGGCGACAAGGGCGCGCGTACCAAGAAGATGCTGGTGGAGACCGCAGGTCACACCCGCATGCTGAAGTGGAGCGTGGTCGGCGCCGCCCACTGGTTCGTGATGGTCGGCTTCATCGTGCTGTCGCTGCTGGTGCTGGAGGCCTACTTCGAGGTGGTCTCGACCGGCGGCGGGCTGCCGATCATCGGGCACTGGACGATCTTCGGCCTGGTCACCGAGTGGATCGGCATCCTCGGCCTGGTCGGCATCCTGGTACTGATGGCGATCCGCCTGCGCAACCGGCCGGGCCGCGCGGAGAACCGCTCCCGGTTCACCGGTTCGAGCATGTGGCAGGGCTACTTCGTCGAGTGGGTCGTCCTGCTGGTCCTGATCTTCGGGTTCGTGATCCGGGGCTTCAAGGTCGCCACCGACCACTTCGAGTACCCGGTCTGGGCCGCCCCGCTCAGCCACGCGATCGGCTCGGTCCTCCCGAACTGGGAGGCCGGCGTCAGCGTCGCCGCGCTCATCAAGATCTGCATCTCGATGACCTGGCTCATCGTGATCTCGCTGAACGTCACCATGGGCGTGGCCTGGCACCGCTTCCTGGCCTTCCCGAACATCTTCTTCAAGCGCGACCCGGAGAAGCCGGCCGGCTCGGGCCTCGGCCCGCTGCGCCCGATGACCAGCGAGGGCAAGCCGCTGGACTTCGAGGAGGCCGACCCGGAGAAGGACCAGTTCGGCGTCGCCCAGGTCGAGCAGTTCAGCTGGAAGGGCCTGCTCGACTTCAGCACCTGCACCGAGTGCGGCCGCTGCCAGTCGCAGTGCCCGGCCTGGAACACCGGCAAGCCGCTGTCGCCGAAGCTGCTGGTGCTGAGCCTGCGCGACCACGCGTACGCCAAGGCGCCCTACCTCCTCGCCGGCGGCGGCAAGGACCTCACCGGCGAGGAGAAGGCGACGCAGGAGCAGCTGGCCGGCGTCGACGTGCTCGCGATGGCCGAGGCCGACCGGCCGCTGATCGGCACCGCCGAAGAGGGCGGCGTCATCGACCCGGACGTGCTCTGGTCCTGCACCACCTGTGGCGCGTGCGTCGAGCAGTGCCCGGTGGACATCGAGCACGTGGACCACATCGTCGACATGCGCCGCTACCAGGTGCTGATCGAGTCGAGCTTCCCGTCCGAGGCCGGCGTCATGCTGCGCAACCTGGAGAACAAGGGCAACCCGTGGGGCGCCCCGCAGAACACCCGCGAGGACTGGACCAAGGGCCTCGGGTTCGAGGTGCCGCGGGTCGGCGAGGTCGACGACTTCGAGTACCTGTTCTGGGTCGGCTGCGCCGGCGCGTTCGAGGACCGGGCCAAGAAGACCACCCGTGCGGTCGCCACGCTGCTCAACGAGGCGGGCGTCTCCTTCGCCATCCTCGGCGAGGGCGAGACCTGCTCCGGTGACCCGGCCCGCCGCATCGGCAACGAGTTCGTCTTCCAGATGCTCGCCCAGCAGAACGTCGAGACGCTGAACGAGGCGTTCGAGGGCCGGGAGAAGACCAAGCGCAAGATCGTCGCCACCTGCCCGCACTGCTTCAACACGCTCGGCAACGAGTACGGCCAGCTCGGCGGCGAGTTCGAGGTCGTGCACCACACCCAGTTGCTGGCCCACCTGGTCAGCGCCGGCAAGCTCACCCCGGTGCAGCCGGTGGACGGCGGCGTCACCTACCACGACCCGTGCTACCTGGGCCGCCACAACCGGATCTTCGCCGCGCCGCGTGAGGTGCTCGGCGATTCGATCCAGGGCGAGCTGACCGAGATGCCGCGTAACAGCGAGCGCTCCTTCTGCTGCGGCGCCGGCGGCGCCCGGATGTGGATGGAGGAGAAGATCGGCAAGCGGATCAACGTGGACCGGGTCGAGGAGGCCATGTCCACCGGGGCGAAGACCATCGCGGTCGGCTGCCCGTTCTGCTCGACGATGCTGAACGACGGCGTGAACGGCAAGGGCGCGGGCGAACAGGTCGAGGTGGTCGACGTGGCCAGCGTGCTGCTGCGCTCGGTCAAGCCGGAGGCCCCGGCCGGCGAGCCGGAGGTCGCGCCGAGCGCGAGCTGAGGCGTACCCCGGCGGAAGCCGGACCACGACGGCGGCGGCACCCGTGCGGTGCCGCCGCCGTCGCGCGCCACGGGGGCCCACCGTCGGCGCTCGCGTGCCACAATCACGCCCATCGACGGCCTTCTTCTTCTGACGCTGTTGCCCCTGGTCGGTTTCGTGCTGCTGACCGCCGGCAACGCCTTCTTCGTCGCGGCCGAGTTCGCCCTCGTCACCGTGGACCGGGCGGAGATCGACAGGCGGGCCGGCGAGGGCGACGGCCGGGCCGCCACGGTACGCCGCGCGCTGCGCGAACTGTCCTTCCAGCTCTCCGGCGCGCAACTCGGCATCACCCTCACCGCGCTGCTCACCGGCTACCTCGCCGAACCCGCGCTGGCCCGGATCTTCGCCCCGCTGCTGCATCCGCTCGGCGGCGCGGAACGCTTCTCCGGCCTGCTCGCGCTGGCCCTCGCCACGCTCATCTCGATGCTCTTCGGCGAGCTGGTGCCGAAGAACCTGGCGCTGGCCCGCCCGATGCCGGCGGCGCTCGCCACCGCCGCGCCGATGCGCGCGTTCTCCCGCATGTTCGGCTGGCTGATCCGGCTGCTGAACGAATCAGCCAACCGGCTGGTGCGCCGCCTCGGCGTGGAGCCGCAGGAGGAGCTGGCCAGCGCCCGCTCCCCGGAAGAGCTGGGCCTGCTCGCCGCCATCTCGGCGCGGGCCGGCGCGCTGCCGCCGGACACCGCGATGCTGCTGCGGCGCACGATCCGCTTCGGTGACAAGCGGGCCGCCGAGGCGATGACGCCCCGGGTGGACGTCACCGCGCTGCGCGCCACCGCGTCCGTCGCCGACCTGCTGGACCTCTCCCGGCAGACCGGCCGGACCCGGTTCCCGGTCTACGAGGAGACGCTCGACCTGGTCACCGGCGTCGCCGGGGTGCCCGACGCGCTGGGGGTGCCGCTGGCCCGCCGGGCCGTCACCTCGGTGGCCGCGGTGGCCCGGGAACCGGTGTACGTGCCGGAGAGCCTCAACCTGAACGGGGTGCTGGCCGCGCTGAAGGCCGCCGGGGCGGACCTGGCGATCGTGGTGGACGAGTACGGCGGCACCGACGGCGTGGTGACGGTGGAGGACCTGGTCGAGGAACTGGTCGGGGAGATCGCCGACGAGTTCGACCCGGACGCGGTCGACGACGCCGGGCCGGTGGAGCTCACCGTGCCGGGCGGCGAGCGGACCGTCCTGGCCGACGGCGTGCTGCGCGCCGACGAACTGGTCGAGCAGACCGGGTTCCGGCTGCCCGACGGGCCGTACGAGACGCTGGGCGGCTTCCTGATGGCGCGGCTGGGCCACATCCCGGTGCCGGGCGAGACGGTCGACGAGGCCGGGTACGAGTTCACGGTGGTGGAGGTCGACCGGCACCGGATCGAGCAGGTGCGGGTGGTGCGCCCCGAGGAGCCCGACGACGGTGCCTGAGCTACTCGTGGCGGTGGTGTTGCTGCTCGGCAACGCGTTCTTCGTGGGCAGCGAGTTCGCGCTGATCGCCTCCCGCCGTACCGTGATCGAACCGCTTGCGGCGACGTCGAAGCGGGCCCGGTGGGCGCTGGCCGCGATGAACCAGATCCCGCTGATGATCGCCGGAGCGCAGCTCGGCATCACCGTCTGTTCCCTCGGCCTCGGCGCGATCGCCGAGCCGGCGCTGGCCCACCTGCTGGAGGGGCCGTTCGCCGCGCTGGGGATGCCCGCCTCGGCGGTGCACCCGGTGACCTTCGTCATCGCGCTGGCGGTGGTGGTGTTCCTGCACACGGTGGTCGGCGAGATGGTGCCGAAGAACATCACGCTGGCCGGTCCGGAGCCCTCGGCGCTCTGGCTCGGCCCGGCCATGCTGGCGTTCTGCCTGGTCACCAAGCCGCTGCTGCTGGCGATGAAGTGGGCGTCCCGGCAGGTCCTGCGGTGGTGGCGGGTGGAGGCGACAGACGCGGTGAAAACCGTGTTCACCGCCGAGGAACTGGCCGGGCTGGTCTCGCAGGCGCGTACCGAGGGGTTGCTGGACGCCGAGGAGCACGCCCGGATCACCGGCGCGCTGGCCCTGCACAGCCGTACGGCGGCGGACGCGCTGCAACAGTGGTCCACTGTCACCACAGTCGCCGAGGACGTCTCACCGGCGTCGCTGGAGGTGCTGGCGACCCGCACCGGCCGGTCCCGCTTCCCGGTGGTGCAGCGGTCCACCCGCCGGGTGCTCGGTTTCGTGCACGTGAAGGACGTGCTCGGGTACGCCGGCGCGAGTCGCCGGGCCCCCGTGCCGGCCGCTGTCTACCGGCCGCTGGCGGTGGTGCCGCCGGACCGTACGCTCGCCGACCTGCTGCTCGCGATGCGCCGCGAACGCCGCCACATGGTGCTGGTCAGCGACGGACGGCGGCCGATGGGCGTGGTGACGCTCGACGACGTATTGACAGCCATCGTCGGAAGATGAAATGAATACCCTTGGTGTGCAATCGATTGCGGATACGTGATTGAACAAACGGTCGCCTTGATTCCACCGGACGCCTTCCCTAATGTGGGGCACCGACCGCTGTGGGTCGTCTGCCTCGATCTTCCCTCTCGCGAGGCGCCCGGCGGTCGGTTGCAAAGGAGTCCGTGCCGGTGGCAACCACGCCCCCTCAACGTCACGCCCCGAGCGCTCCACCCGGCCGACGTGCCGGGTTCCACCGGATGGCACGCCGTCTGGTCACCCTGGTCGCGGCCGCCGCGGTCGGCGCCGGGATGCTGACGGCTCCGGCGCACGCGGCGCCGTCGGTGGACGAGATCGACGCGCAGATCGACAAGCAGTGGGAGCAGCTCGAACCCACCATCGAGCAGTTCAACAAGGTCCGCTCGCAGCTTCGCGCCAACCAGAAGAAGTCCAAGGCGCTGAAGGACAAGATGGTGCCGCTGGAGCTGGCCTCCACGCTCGCCATGAACAAGGTCGGCGACATCGCGGCCCGCTACTACATCCAGGGCCCGTCGCAGGAGCTGGGCGCGCTGCTGGTGAGCACCAAGCCGGGCACGCTGGCCGAGCAGCTGGTCATGCTGGACCGGATCGCCGACGACCAGCGCCGTCAGATCGCCGGTGTGCTCAAGGTGCGGGACGAGTACAACAGGCAGAAGGAGAAGCTCGACGAGCTGATCGAGCTGGAGACCAAGCAGCAGAACGACCTCGCGGCGAAGAAGAAGCAGATCGACTCGGAGATCAAGCGGCTCACCGCCATGCTGCCGGTGACCTCGATCCGCCCGGCGGGCTGCCCGAAGATCGACGGCGTGGTGAGCAGCGCCGCGCGTACCGCGATCGCGACGGCGTGCGCCCAGGTCGGCGACCCGTACGTGTGGGGTGCCACCGGCCCGAACGCGTTCGACTGCTCCGGCCTCACGCAGTACGCGTACAAGGCGGCGGGCATCTCGCTCACCCACTTCACCGGCGCGCAGTGGAACGAGGGCCGCAAGGTGTCCCGTTCCGAGGCGCGCCCGGGTGACCTGGTGTTCTTCGGCTCCGATCTGCATCACGTCGGGCTCTATCTCGGCAACGGGGTGATGGTGCACGCGCCCCGGACAGGCAAGCCGGTCCAGGTGTCGAGCATCAACACCCAGCCGCTCGCCGGCTTCGTCCGGGTCACCTGACCTCGGTCACACCGAAAGGCCCCCGGTCCGCATGGACCGGGGGCCTTCGCGTTCTCGGGGAGGGGTCAGCGCGGCGCGCCGACCGGGGACGGCAGGATCAGCACGTCGTCCAGGTTCACGAACATGATCCGGTGGCCGAACTGGACCTGCACGTACTGGTTCTTCCCGCGTACCACGGTCCGGTCACCCGGCGCGGAACCGTCGAACGAGACCGCCCGGTAGTACTCGCCGGGCAGCACCCCGCCGACCGCGTACCGCTGGCCGGCGGCGAACGTGTACTGCAGCGGAGAGATGGCCTGGTACGGGATGGTGTCCGGGTAGGCGGACTGCTCCGGGTAGGCGCGGCCGTACACCGGGATGGTGGCCTTGCCGGGCCGCGGGGTCACCACGAAGCCGGTGGCCCACTTGGCGGTGGGCGCGGAGGCCGGGTTGTGGAACCACGCCTTCTGGCCGAGGTACCAGATCGCGGTCCAGTCGCCCTGCCGGCCGGCGAGCGCGTACGTCTGGCCGGCCGAGGCGCGGGCGCCGTGGTCGGAGATGTACATGGTGTCCGGCGTGCCGTCCGGGCGCAGCCCGAGGTCGTTGACGAGCGGGGCGTCCGGGCTCGGCGCGGTCCGCAGGATCACCGCGGAGGAGCCGCGCGAGGGGCACGGCTGCGCCGGCGGGGTGGGCGTCGGGACGCCCGGCGGCTGCTGGTTGCAGCCGGTGAACGCGGGCCGGTTGGTGGCGAAGTCCGGGTCGATGGTGACCAGGCCGGTCTTCGCCGTGCCGGTGCCGCGGAACGGCGCCTTCATCAGGTCGAAGTAGTGCGACCAGTCCCAGTAGGGCCCCGGGTCCCAGTGCATGCCGCCCACGTTGGCGGCGGTGATGCCGGGCACGTTGTCGTGGCCGATGATGTGCTGCCGGTCCATCGGGATGCCGAACTTCAGCGCCAGGTGGCGGACCAGCTTGGCGGAGGTGCGGTACATCGCCTCGGTGTACCAGGTGCCCTGGCCGGCGAAGCCCTCGTGCTCCAGGCCGATGGACTTGGCGTTGACGTACCAGTTGCCGGCGTGCCAGCCCACGTCCTTGGTCTTGATGTGCTGGGCGATGTAGCCGTCCACCGAGCGCAGCGTGTAGTGCCAGCCCAGGTAGTCGGCCCGCTTCACCAGGTCGACGCTCGGGCCGAAGTAGCCCTCGGTGTCGTGGATGACGATGTACTCGATCTTCTGCTGCTTCGGCCGGTCAGCCAGGTCGTGGTTGCCGTAGTCGCCCGGGTCGTCGCTGAGCTGCTCGTAGGGCGCGGGAATCCACTCGCAGGCCAGCCGGACCGGGCACTCCAGTCCGTCCGGCCGCTGCGCGGTGCGCAGGCCGAGGCGGGCCAGCCGGGAGCGGTCCGGCTTCGCGGCGGTGGCGGCGAGCGTGACCCGCTGGCCGTCGTCGGTGGTCCGGGTGGCGCCCTGGCCGAGCTGGTCGTAGACCTCGTCGGCGAAGGCCGCCGCCGCGTCGGCGGTGTCCGCGCCGGAGTAGCGGGCCACCGCGGCGTACCAGGCCGCCGGGTCGGTGCCGGCGCCGACCGGCCCGCCCAGAGCCTTCTGGTACGACGACAGCAGCGCCGCGCCGCCGCGGATGTTCGCGGCCGGGTCGGTGCGCAGCGTCCCCGCGTCCAGCCCGGTGAGCGCGGCGGCCGCGTCGAGCGTCTGGAGCGAGGCGCTCGGCAGCGGCGTCTCCCGCGTCGGCGCGGCGGCGGTGGCCGGGTCGAGCTTCAGCGGCCGGGAGTCGTCGCCGCGCGGGTCCTCGTCCTCGTCGACGTGGGCGCTGCCCGGCGTGGCGAGGATGTGCGCGGCGTCGGTCAGGTGCATCGGGCCGTAGCCGCCGCTGGTGCTGGGCTGACCCGGGTGGGTGTCCCAGCGGGACTCCAGATAGGAGACACCGAGCAGCACGTTCTGGGGCACGCCGTACTCGGCCGCGGCGGCGGCGTATTGTTGTTGCCGGTCGCTCGCGGGCGCGGACGTGTCCGGCGCGGCGGTAACCGGGCCGGTGGTCGCCAGCGCGGTGGCCGTGGCCACGGCGGCGGCGAGCAGTATCCGTCTGCCCGACGGCGGGGCGGAGAGGTGCATCGAACCTCCTGGACAGGGATGGGGGTCACTGCGTTTCCACCCTCACTCCGCACACCCGCGATGGTCAATACCTTTCCAGTAAGTAATCAGTCGTGAAAGAAAATTTCACCTCCGTGCGCGGTGTGGCGCTGGATTGCGTACGGAGTGTCACGGCGCTGGAAGTTGCGGATCGATAACGGTGGTCCCTACTCTGGTGAATCGTCGGCCGCACGTCTCATCGTCCAACCCGGTCGGTGACGGTCCGACACCGCCGAGTCGCCTCCGGGCGAGCCGGGGAACCAGGTACCTGGGGTGAATCCGCAGCACTGCTGCGGTAGGGCGGCTCCCTTCCCGCCCGAATCCGTCAGCTAACCCGGTAGGCGGTACGGAAGAAGGAGTACGGACGCCCGGTGGCACTCCATGCCCCGCGGCCGTCGTCGAACCGGTCGGTCGACCGGTCCAGCGTCGCGCCGCGTTCCCGCTGGTCCCGCTTCACCACCGCCCTCGCCGCACTGGTCGGCACCGCCGTCGTACTGACCGGCGGCGCCACTGCGGCACACGCCGAACCCTCGGTCGCCGAGATCGAGGCCCAGATCGACCGCGACTGGAACAAGCTCGAACCGGTCATCGAGCAGGTCAACGACGTACGCGAGCAGCTCGCCGCGCGGCGCAGGCAGGCCGACGCGCTCGGCCGGCAGATCGCACCCCTGCAAGCCCGGGTGGACGCCGCGCTCGGCCAGGTCGGCGGCCTCGCCGCCGACGCCTACAAGGCCGACAACCTCTCCACGGTCAACGCGCTGCTCGGCAGCCGCTCACCCGGTGACCTGGTCGACGGCCTGGAGCTGCTCGACCGCTTCGCGCACCGCCAGCACGAGCAGGTGCGCTCGGTCGCCGCGCTGCGCGACGAGCTGGCGGCGAAGAAGAAGCCGCTGGACGAGATGATCGCCGGCCTGGCGCGCACCGAGGCCCAGCTCGCGGCGAAGAAGAAGCAGATCGACGCCGAGATCGCCAAGCTGGAGAAGCTGCGGCTCAAGGTGTACGGCAAGGGCGGCGGCGGCCCGCTGCGCCCGGCGCCCTGCCCGGCCGGCTATCCCGCCGGCCCGGCCGGAGCGGCGGTGAAGTTCGCCTGCGCCCAGATCGGCAAGATCTACGTCTGGGGCGCCGCCGGCCCGGACCACTTCGACTGCTCGGGCCTCACCATGGCGGCCTGGGCCAAGGGCGGCGTCTCACTGCCGCACAGCGCACGCCAGCAGCACGGCGTGACGAAGCGCATCAGCCGGGCCGAGCTGCGCGCCGGCGACCTCGTCTTCTACTACAGCGACCTGCACCACGTGGCGATGTACGTGGGCGACGGCTGGGTGGTGCACGCCTCCCAGTCCGGCAAGCCCATCACGATGAAGCGGGTCGACGACGGCGACATCAACAGCTACGGCCGCGTGTAAGGAAGGGCCCCCTCTTAACGCCTCCGGTAGAGGAGGGGGCCCTTCTTAACAACTGCGGGCGGCGTCAGCGCGTCGGCCAGGTGCGCCAGCTCTGCCAGGACCGGCTCGGCGTCGGGCCGCGCTGCCCCTGGTAACGCGAGCCGTAGACGGCCGAGCCGTACGGGTGCTCGGCCGGCGAGGAGAGCCGGAAGATGCAGAGCTGGCCGATCTTCATGCCGGGCCAGAGCGTGATCGGCAGGTTCGCCACGTTCGACAGCTCCAGCGTGACGTGGCCGGAGAAGCCGGGGTCGATGAAGCCGGCTGTCGAGTGGGTCAGCAGCCCCAGCCGCCCCAGGCTCGACTTGCCCTCGAGCCGGCCCGCGAGCTGGTCGCCCAGCGAGATCACCTCAAGCGTGGAGGCGAGCACGAACTCGCCCGGGTGCAGCACGAACGGCTGGCCCTCGGGCACCTCCACCATCGAGGTGAGGTCGTCCTGCTGGACCGACGGGTCGATGTGTGTGTAGAGGTGGTTGTTGAAGACCCGGAAGAGCCGGTCCAGGCGTACGTCGATGCTCGACGGCTGCACCAGCGTGGGCTCGAAGGGCTCCAGCGCGAGCGTGCCGGCCTTGATCTCGGAGATCAGGTCGCGGTCGGAGAGCAGCATCGGAACACCATAGCGACCGGTATGGGTGACCTGCGTGTCGCACTACTTCTTCGTACACGTGTTCGATAGGATGTCCGCATGGCTTCCTGGTCCGAATTCGCCGCCGACGAGCCCCGCCTCGCCGGCGAGATCCGCCTCCTGATGCAGCAGTACGGGCCGGGCTTCGGCTACCTCGCCACGGTCCGCGCCGACGGCGGCCCCCGCGTCCACCCGGTCTCCCCGGTGTTCACCGACGACGGCCTATGGTGCTTCGTCATCGACTCGCCGAAGCGCCGCGACCTCGAACGCGACGGCCGCTACGCGCTGCACTCGTTCCCGCCCGAGGAGAGCGACGACGAGGCGTACGTCGCGGGGCGCGCGCGGCCGGTGACCGACCCGGCCACCGTGACGCGGCTGGCCCGGATCGCCCGCGCGTCGCCACATGGTGACTGGCGGCTGTTCGAGTTCACAGTC
Organism: Micromonospora sp. NBRC 110037; assembly: GCF_001652995.1. Lineage (NCBI taxonomy): Bacteria > Bacillati > Actinomycetota > Actinomycetes > Micromonosporales > Micromonosporaceae > Micromonospora > Micromonospora sp. NBRC 110037. The sequence goes on along the minus strand of NZ_BBVA01000008.1, from coordinate 94,156 downwards.
GAGGCGGCGATGCTGACCCGGCGCGACCCTGTCGCCCAGCCCGGCGCCGCTCCGCCGCAGGTGCGGGTGTGGCTCGACCCGCTCGGGGCCGAACCGGCCCGGCGTGAGCCGGTGGGCGCGGAGGGCCGGCGCGGCCGGCACGGCTTCGACACCCGCCGCCCGGCCGCCTGACCCCGACCCCGAAACGAGCGGTGCCGGCCCCGTCCGAGGACAGGGCCGGCACCGGTACGCGGTACGAGGCGGTCAGGCTGCGCGGTAGGCGTTCCACGCGGTGAGCATGCGGCTCGCCTGGCCGGCGGTGAACTGGTACATGCAGGAGTCGTACGTGTAGTCCATGAAGTTGGTGATCGGGTCCTTGCCGGCGGTCGAGCAGGTGTCGCGGCCGGTCGGGCACTGGTACGCCGGGGACGCCTCGGCCGGGGTGTCGGAGACGCTGTCGCCCGAGCCGGAGCAGCCGCCCTGGAAGGTGTGGTAGAGGTTCAGCCAGTGGCCGACCTCGTGGGTGCCGGTGTCACCCTGGTTGTAGTTGGTGGCGGTGCCGCCGGGCAGCGACTCGTTGAGCACGACCACGCCGTCCATCTTGTCCAGCGTCCGCTTCGGGAACGTCGCCCAGCCCAGCAGGCTGTCGCTCAGCTCGCCGAGGTAGATGTTCAGCGTGTTCTTGCCGCCCTCACGCAGCGAGGTCTTCATCGAGCGCTCGGCGGAGGAGCCCTGCACGATCGGGTACCACGACGGGTTGGTCACCCGGTTGATCTTCGTGAGCTGGAAGCCGAAGGCGGTGGCGGCGCCGCCGGTCGAGCCCGCGTACGACTGGTTCAGCACGGTGATCTGCTGGTTGATCATCGAGTCGGTGATGTTGCCGCCGGCCCGGGTGCTGTTCTCCTGGATGACGTGCACGACGACCGGGATCGTCACGGTGGCCAGCGGGGTGACCGCGCCGGTCCGGAAGTTGGCCCGCTCGCGCTGCGCGGCGGCGAGGTCGGCCTCCCGGTCCTGGACCTGCTTGGCGGTCAGGTGGTTGGGGTCGAGCTTGGCGTTGCCGCCCTTCGCGACGCGAGCGTTCGCGTGCTCGTCGGCGTGGGCGTCAGCAGGCTCGGCGCAGACGCCGGCCGGGGCGGCCGAGAAGGCCGAAGCAGCGGGAACGACGCCGACGGCGGCGGTGCTGAGCAGCAGCGCGAGGGTCGACGTCGCGACACCGGCGGTACGCCGGGTCAGCAGGTTGGGACGGAGTCCCATGGGCCCACCTCTTTCTGACGGCGTGCCAGGGGGTGTGTCACGCCGGTGCGGAAACGTGGGGCAGACGTTACATCCCATCGATGCATTTGAGAATGCCCATACGTTTCCGACGTGCAACTTCGCGCCTGCCGGCGCCGGTGAGTGCTTGATCCACTCCAGTTCGGGGAGGTGGCTGGGTCAACCGCCCGCCGATGCCGCCACCTCGCCGAGGTGGCGCGCGCACCTGAGTGCACGGGGGTGGGGGGCTTCAGGTAGAGTGGTGCCGCTGCGGGTGTAGTTCAATGGCAGAACATCAGCTTCCCAAGCTGACAGTGCGGGTTCGATTCCCGTCACCCGCTCCAACGTGAAGGCCCTGATCAGGACGACAGTCCCGGTCAGGGCCTTCGATGTTCCAAGGTCAAGAATCATGCGGCATGCCATTAGCGTGCCATTAGCCCTGGTCGCCGCTGGCGTCATCTCGGTCGGCCGACCGCTTCTTGCTTTTCTTGCCGCCGGACTTCTTGCCGCCCTTGTCCTTGCCGCCAGTCGTCCTTTTAGCCTTCTTCTGGTCCGCGCGCATTGCATCGTGCAGCGCTTGGGCGATGGCCCGGTCAGCTTCCGCCGTGGCGTGCTGGTAGATCAGCGCGGCCTGCGGCGAGTCGTGTCCCATCCGGGCCATCAGGTCCCGGGTGCTCGCGCCGGTACGGGCCGCCAGGGTGTTGCCGCTGTGCCGAAGGTCGTGGAAGTGCAGGTCCGGCTGACCGATGCGGGACACGCTGGCCTTCCAGGCGATGAGCTTGTTCAGGTTGCCGCGCCAGATCGGGCGTCCGCTCTCGGTCGTGAACACGAACGCATCCGGGTTGTCGTCAACCTCAGCGGCCAGGTGGTCGCGGACAACCTTGACGACAGCAGGCGGCAGACTCACCGTGCGGCGGCCGGCCCGGGACTTCGGCGGACCGAGCACCAAGCCGACCCCGCGCTGTTCGGTGTACGCCTGCCGTACTCGTATGGTGCCGGCTACGGTGTCGATGTCCTGTCGTTGCAGCGCGGCGACCTCACCCCAGCGCAGGCACCCGAAGGTGGTGACCAGGACCAGGGCGCGGTACCGGGGCGGCACGATCTCGGACAGCCTAAAGACCTGGGCGAGGGTAAGCACTGGCCGCTCCGCAGGCTTCTCCTGGTCGGCACCAGGGATCCGGCACGGGTTCCGGCTCAGGATCTCGTCTTCCTTGACCGCCGTCATCAGCACCGCGCGCAGCAGCCGGTACGCCTTGGCCGCCATGCTCTCCGAGACCCCATTGCCGAGCAGTTTCGCCCGCCAGTCGCGGACCATCGGCGTGTCCAACCGGCCCAGCTCGACCCCGCCCAGGTACGGCACGACGTGCTTGTCCAACAGCCAGCCGTACAGGTGGATCGTTCGGGGCCGCAGGTTTGGCCGCTGGTCGATCCAGCGCCGCGCGTAGTCGCCGAGCTGCACCTTGGCCCGTTCCGGGTCGATCCACTCCCGCCGGGCTATCTGTGCCTCGACCAGCGTGAGGTACCGGTCCGCGTCGGACTTACGGGCGAACGTCTCTGGCGCGTTCCGCATCCGGCCGTCCGGCCCCGGGTAGCGGGCCTGATACCGCCCGGATGGCAGCTTGCGGACGTTGCCGAACCGCCGATGTCCTTCCTTGTTCGCCATCAGGCCACCCGCCCCAGGTCGCGCCACACGGCGGAAACGGTCATTGGCTCCACCCGGCCGGCGTCGACATGGGCGTCCACGTCCGAAGCCTTGAGGCGCACGCTCCGGCCGACCTTGTGGAAGGCGATGCGCCGCTGCGCGACCAGCCGGCGCACGTAGCGGACGCTCATCTTCATCCGGGCTGCGGCTTCCTCCACCGTCAGGACCTCGTCCACCGCCGTCATACGTCCCCGCTTTCGGTGGTCTTGCAGTCAGTTGCCGAAACATCAGGCGGGACCGCAGCACGTCTCGCGGCGTCGAGCTGCGCCCGCCACTGGATGCGTTCGGAGATGGCCCGCAGGACGCGGTGCCCGAGGGGCGGGACGTCCGGGTCGGTGGGTCTGGCGAGTTCCCAGGCGTGCCGGACGGTGTCGGAGCCGGCCGGGGCGGTGTCGGTGTCGGTGGTGACGCCGAGCAGTGCCTTGACCCACTCGCGTCGGTCGGCCCGGTGATCGGCCAAGGTCTTGCCGGACCACTGCCGGGAGATGAGGACACGTCGGCCGCCGATGCCGAGGGTTTCCCGCTTGTGGACCTTGTTCTTGCAGTTGCCCGGCTTCAACCCGGGCCGTGCCTTCTTCGGTTGGATGGCGTAGAGCAGCCAGTTGGCGCACCGCTCGGAGCACGGCGTGTGCCGCAGCTCTTGCCAGAGCCGTTCCAGGTGCGCCCGTTGGCGGCCGGTGGTGACGTCGTGGCAGTCGGCGGCTTGTTTGGTGAGGTACTTGGTGATGTAGCCGACGCACCGGTCCGCGTCCTTGGTCCCGGCGAGCACGCCTTTGGCGTCGACCTGGGCACCGAAGCGGACGACGTGCACGGGTTGCGCGTCGGGGTCGGCGTCGAGCAGGTCCAGGGCGTCATCCCACGACGGCAGCAACCGCCCGGTGGTCGGGTCGGTGTAGCCGGCGGCGTCGGCGTCCCATCGCGGCGCCCTCCCCGGTTCGTAGACCACCTTCGTGACGGGCGGCCACCACACCTGGTGGTAGGTGGCGGCGGCGACCTGGCGGACGAGGGCGCGGGGGATGGTGCCGCGCATGGCGAAGTGCGCATGAGGGGCGAGGCGGCGTTGCGGCTCGACCGCGCCCGCGTACTGGACGTTCCAGCCGACCGCGCGGCGCAGGTTCTGCCAGAAGCGGTCCAGGAGGCGGGGGAAGTGGACTGCGTCCCAGGCGGCGCGCCGGTAGTCGTAGGCGTCCGGGTCGACGGGTGTGCCGTCGGAGTGGACGCGGCCGTAGGAGCCGAGGGTGAGGGTCAGGAACATCGAGGGCCGGAACACCTGCCCGGCGTGGCCCTCGAACGTCCGCCCGATCGTGCGGTTTTCCACCGGCAGGCGGGGCAGGTCCGGGGCGTCCTGGCGGCGTTTGGTGGAGCGGACGCGTCGCTTGCCGTCGCTCTCCTGGTCGTCGTCGGTGGTGTGGGGTGGGGCGGGTCTGCCCCGGAGTCCTTCGGTGGTGATCTCGGCTTCCAGCTCCCCGATGGCGTCGTCCAGGTCCGCGACCTGGTCCCACTGCGAGGTGCGGGCGGCTTCGTCGCGGGCGAATTCCAGGTGAGCGCGGGCGACGATGAGCGCCTGTTGTGCCTCGGTGGCCGGGCGGGGGCCGGGGTCGGGTTCGTCGTCGCGGTGCCAGCCCTCGCGGATCTGCTGCTGCCGCAGCTTCCTCGCCCGCTTCGCGCACGCCGGGCACTTGGCTTCCTGGGTGGCGCCGCAGGGCATGTCGATGACTTCGGTCTGGCCGGAGTCGAGGTCGGTGCGGCGCAGGGAGACGGGGCGGGTGCAGACGCCGTAGTCGGCGGCCAGGTCTTTGACCACGTCGACGGAGCGGGGCATGAGCATGCGGGCGGCCCGGGAGCCCGGCCTCGGAGCCTGCGCCGGGGTGGCGGGTTCGAGGCCGGGCAGCGTCGGAGACAGGGTCATCGGCTCACCTCTCCGAGCAGGGGGACGCCGTTGCGGCGGGTGAACGCGGCCGGCGGCACCGGAGCCACCGCAACCGGACGAGCAGGCGGAACAGGAGCCGGGACCGGGGCGGGTTCGGCGTGCACCGGCGCGACCGGCTCAGCCACAGCCGGGGCGACGGGGGCCGGGGTGGGCTGCGTGGCCGGGCGGGACGGAGCCGGGGCGGGAGCAGGCGGCGGCACCGGGCGGGAGGGGACAGGAGCCGGGACAGGGGCCGAGGTCGGGGCGGTGGTGAGGACGAGTTTGGACAAGCCCATGAACGCCAGCGCGGGGACGGCGGACAGCAGCCAGCCGGACAGGCCAGGTTTGGCGACGGCGAGCTGAGCGGCCAGGGACAGGAGGACGGCGGCGATGAGCAGGAACATGGGGTAGCCGACCGGTTGGTGGTTGCGCTTGCGGCGGCGGATGGTGAGCAGCGCGGCGACGGGGACGAGTTCGCTGATGACGGCGTTGGCCCAGCCGAACCACGCCCCGGTCCCGGGTGGGCTGTTGTCGAGGGTCCAGTCTTTGACGTGGGTGAACGACGCGGCCCCGGCGAAGCCTGCGACGAGTAGGAGGATGACGATGAGGAGCAGGCCCTCGATGCGGTCGGTGCGGGTGGTGGTGGGGTGAGGTTTCATGCGGCACCGTCCAGGATTTCGCCGTCGATGACCCGGAGGCGGCCGTAGGTGTGGGCCATGTCGCGGATCTCGTCATCGGTGAGGTAGGAGAACCGGACCCGCATGGGGGTGGGGTCGCCGTCGATGACCACGAACGCCACCCCCGGCAGGCTTTGTGGGATGCGGTCGCACAGCGCGCCCCGGTCCCGCATCCCCTCCCCGAGGACCAGGTCCACTTGGGCGGCTTCGGCGAGGCGCAGGCCGATGCGGGTGGGGAACAGGTCCCGGAACGGCAGCACCTCCTTACGCGGGTCCTGAATCGCGGCCAGGACGTGCACACCGACCGCCCGCCCTTGGCTGAGCAGGATGGACAGGGCGGCCTTGACGCGGTCCTTCAACTGCCGGTCGGTCAGATACGCGGTCAGGTTCGCCAGCTCGTCGATGACGACGACGATCAGCGGCTCATCCGGCGTCGGGACGTGTTGGCGGGTGCGGCCGTAGAGCTTCCCGGCACGGTCTTTGGCGACGGTGGCGGCTTCCTCGATCAGCTCCACCATGGCCGGGTAGTCCTTGCGGGCGAACCGGGCGAACATCGGCGCGCCCATCCCCAACTCCATGCCGCCCTTGGGGTCCAGGCCCCACAGCTGCACCAGGCCGGAGGTGACCCCGTTGGCGAGGGAGCGGACCAGCGACCAGATGACCGAGCCCTTCCCCGCACCCGTCGCCCCGACGACGAGAACCTGCGTGCCGAACAGCCGCAGGTCGTAACCCTCGCCGTCCTCACGCCGTCCGACCGGCAGGGCGGTGAACTCCGGCACCGCCGGCACCGGCAGCGGACGCACAAGCTTGGCCAGGGGATCACCGCGGAACAGGTGCAGCAGCACCACATCCGGCCGACCACCGGGCACCGCCTTCACCTGCCGGACACCGAACGTGTGGGCGAGGCGCTCGGCGACCTTGGCGAAGTCATCGGGGATCTGCCCGGTGACCATCCGCACCGTCACCACGTCCACGCCGCCCGCGCACTGGACCTTCCGCAGCACCGGCAACACCGTGTGGGAGTCGAACGAGACGGCCAGCTTCGCGGTGACCATCGCGGCATGCCAGTTGCGGCGGTACAGCCAGCGGCGGAAGCGGGCGAGGACCGGCCACCACCCGAACCGCAGCCACGACGACCGATGCCCGAACCCCCACCCCGCAGCGACGGCGGCGACCAGGACCACGACACCGACCGGACCCACCCAGCCGAAGCGCAGGTACAGCCAGCCGAAGAACACGGCCGGGGCGGTCACGTACCAGAAGCGGACCAGCACCACAGCCAAGCGAGCGAGGCCCTTGAGGGTCCACCAGGACAGGGCCAGCCACATCGGGATACGAACGAACGGCGTCCGCACGTTGAGCGGGGCGGCGTCGATGCGCTCACCCCGGATCACGTTGACCAACGGCATCCCTCAGCCCTCCCCACTCGCAGCGGCGAACAGGACGGCCTGACCCGGCGCACCGGCACGGCGGCGCACCACCCGGCGGCGCACCGGCATCCGGGACGGGCCGAGGGCCGCCAGGTCGACCGGGCCGGTCAACGGGGCGGGAACGTGGCGGGTCATGGTCGGCAGCCACCGGCCCCGGCCCAGGACGGCACGGAGGTCGACCCGGTCGGACACGTGCGGGGCGATCAGGTCCGGGTCCAGGCGGCGCAGCTTCACCACCGTCCGCGCCAGAGCAGCAGCAGCGGCGGAAATCTCCACCAGCGCAGCCACGCGCACGGCATCGGACGGAACGGTGGTGTAGACCTCGCGGGCCGCCCGGATACCCGGACCGGCCAGACGCATCACCGTCCGGCGGTGAGTCGTACGGCGCGGGGCGGGACGCGGGTTCCCGACAATGCGGGCAGCGTCAGCTAGCGTGGGCATCAGCCCAACTCCTTCCACGGAGACGAGGGTCAGAGCGCGGGGCGGGAGTCGACTTGGCGGAAGATGGCCCGCCCCGCGCGTCGAGTTCTGGTCAGGCAGCCTGCTTCGTCGCAGCGGCGGCGGTCGGTTCGGTCATGGCGCCCGCGCGGATCGACCACGCCTGACGCGCCCGGCACTTCCCCGAGCCCTTGCACCGCTGCGAGTCCACGTACGGCGTCAGCGTCACGTCGGAGAACGTCACCGCCGGCGGATAGCCCGGGATCTTCGACGCCGGAGGCACCGGCTGCACCGGCGCGGCGATCTTCACCTTCACTTCCTTCGTGCCGCCGAACTTCCCGGCCTCCGGGTCCAAGTCGAGGACCTTGACCACCCACAGGCGCTCGCCCGTGTCCTTGTCGCGGGCCTGGTCGTCACCCTGACCCCGCTTGTCGAAGTCCGTCACCGGCTCCACCCCCAGGCACAGCGCACCTGCCGGGAAGACGTAATCGAACGGAACCGGAACCTTGATCGAGTTGGGGACCATGCCCACTGCCTCCTCGCTCTGATGGTCGGCAACCTGCCGGCCGCACGCCTTATGCACATCTGCATAAGGCCACTGAGGACAGTATGCACGCGTGCATACCGATAGGCAAGCGTTTCCATCAATGCGCAGAGGAGGGTTCAGCGGATGCGGCGGAGCGGCACGAAGGCCAGGGAAGCTAGAGCCAGCAAACCTGCTGCGGCGGCGAAGGGCGCGCCGAGGCCACCAGCGTCGGCGACAACACCCCCGAGGACGGAGCCCAGGGCGGCCGAGCCGATACCGAAGAGGCGAGTCGAGGAGACAACGCGGCCGAGCATCTCGTCAGGCGTGTGCAACTGGCGGGTGGAACCGCCGACGACGCTGCCAGTCGTCGAAGCAATGCCAACGAACACGAGGGCGACAGCCGTGACCCAGGGCGTGGCCGTCAGAAGCACCGTCAGCCAGGCCACACCCTGGACGCCCAGCGTGCCGGCATAGGCAGAGCGAGGAGAGAGCACGGCGACGGTCCGAGGCGCAAGCCACCCACCCGCTATGCCACCTAGGGCGCCACTCGCGATAAGCAAGCCGAAGCCAATGGTGCCAAGGTGGAGAACGTCCTGGGCATAGAGGACCAGCGTCGCGAACGCGATGTTGTAGCCGAGGTTGTAGGAAGCCATCCCGAGCGTCACCGTGCGGAGTTCGGGATGGCGAACGAGGTGGGCCATGCCGACCCTGATGGCACGCAGCATCGGCGCATGCTCGACAGCAGGTTTCGCAGGCGGGGAAGGTAGCCGGCTCACAAGCGCCGCTGAGAGCAGGAAGGAACCGGCATCCAGCCCGAAGGGAAGGACGCGGGACGCTGCGAAAGCCGCCGCACCGAGAGGTGGACCAGCTAGTGAGCGGCCGAAGGTGTCGATCGCCCAGAGTCGCCCGTTAGCGCGTGACAGCCGCTCTTTGTCTCGGCCGACGATCGCCGGAATCACGGCCTGGGCCGCAGGATCGAAGAAGCACGAGCCGACGCCAACGAGGAAGACCGCCACCGCAAGGGCGGCGATGCTGGCGCTGTCGGTCACGACTAGGAGAACAAGCGCGAACAGCACCGCCGCCCGGCCGAGGTCAGACGCCACCATGACTGTCCGCCTGCTCCAGCGGTCCACCAATGCACCAGCGGGCAGACCGACGAGCAGCCAAGCCGCGTAGCCGGCCGCCGACACCGAGGCCACCGCCAACGGATCCCGGGACAGCGCCGCCGCCATCAGGGGCGCAGCGGCCAACAACATGCCGTCCCCGGTGACCGAGACGCCGGTCGAGGCCAGCAGGAGGCCAAGGCCCCGCTTTGACGACGCCTCGACTGGTCGCTCGGTCACCGCGGACATGCCAACTACCTCACTGCGGGGGAGTCGTCGGAACCGAAGTGCCCCGCAGCGGCGCTGGCCACGAACGCAGCCCAACCCGGCTTAGCGAAGGCGAGCATCGGGCCAGCACCGGCTTGCTTGGTGTCTCGGACGCCAATCACGCCGCCCGCGCACGCGACCTCGACACATCCTCCGCTGTCGCTGTGCGAACTCTTGCGCCACTTGGCTCTGCTGAAGTCAGGACTCACCACGGCCTCCGTCGATCGATCGAGGGTCTTCTAGATCCTCGATGTAGCGAGTCAGTGACGCAAGGTGCTCTATCGACTCTGCCGGCGACAGCGCGTCGGCGGCGAGTGCATCGAACAGTGTCGAGTACGCATCCACATCGGCGGGCGCAGACAGATAGAGATCAGCCGTCTGAGACTCCACGAATACAACCCGAGGGCTGGACTGAGCACGAAAGTCGTACAGCGTGAAGGGCACGACCGCTGAGGCTGTACGACCTGCACCCAGCGGGATGATCCGCAGAGTCACACTGGGCAGCTCAGCACGAGCCCGCAGGTACGCCAGCTGCGCGAGGATCACGTCTCGACTGCCAGGCCAGGCCAGGAAGGCGCGAGCATCCAGGAGCGCGGCATACGCCGGGGCATCGTCGGCACGTAACAGAGCCTGTCGGTTCATCCGGCGGGCGACGATAGCCTCCGGGTTGGGCCACCCGCCGCTCTTTGTGTAGGCCAACGCATACTCCGGCGACTGCAACTGACCAGGCACCATCAGCGGGTAGTACTGCTGAATCAACCGCACTCGCGTTTCGATTGCCGCCACCTCGCCCTGGCGACGGGTCACGCCTCCAGCGCGAACCAGCCACGCGCCACCGATGCCCTCATCGTCAGCAGTCATCGCCAGCAGCTCCGCGCGCACCTCCTCAGACACACCGTAGTAGTGGAGCAACGTGGCCAGGTCACGGGTGCTCACCGCGATGCGCGCGTTCTCGATCCGGGACACCTTCGGTTGGGACCAACCGAGCGCAGTCGCGACCTCTTCGCCCGGCAGGCCCAAGCCCTCACGGATGCGCTTCAACTCAGCAGCCACCCGCTCCCGATGGGCCGAACCAACCATGAGTACTCCCACCACGATGCAGCCATGCATACCGACAGCAGTGTATGACAGGCGCCGCATCCCATGGACTTGAAAGTCCTGTCGGCTGAAGCGCGAACAGGCGAAGCCCTAGCACAAACGGGCAATCACTAACAGCTACCACTGATGCGCTTAGCGTGAGACGATCTCGCCCAGGGCATCGATGGGGAGGACTGCCATGGTCAGCGACTCTGATACCTCAAAGTGGGACTGCCCGCCGCACACCAAGGCGAAGCACGACATGCTGGGCCGCTACCTGGACGGTTGGTTTCCCATCTTGTCGAGTTGGAACGGACGCGTGGTCTTCCTAGACGGCTTTGCCGGCAGGGGGCGCTATAACGATGGTGCCGAAGGGTCACCCCTTGTGGCCCTGCGGCATCTTCTCGATCATCGCTATTTTCCACAGATGCGGCACCGCGAGTTCGTGTTCTATTTCGTAGAAGCCAATCGCGACAACGCCGAGTCGCTCCTAAAGGAAGTGGAAGCCTTCAAGACCGAGCGAGCGCCTTGGCCTGCCAAAGTGAGAGTCCACGTAGTAAACGAAAAATTCGACGTAACCGCGAATTCGATTCTGGACACGTTGCGTGAGCAGAAGAAGAACCTTGCGCCGACGTTCGCTTTCGTTGACCCCTTTGGCTACAGTGGCCTACCAATGGACCTACTTGCCGCTCTTCTCTCATACCCGCGCAGTGAGCTATTCGTTAATTTCATGGTTGGGCACGTGCAACGCTTCATCACGAGAGACGGCCAAGAGAACGCGATGCGTTCACTCTTCGGGATGGACGTGCGGGACGTCCTAAACGGCTTCAGCGAAGAGGCGGACAGGGTAGAGCATCTCCGCGCAGTTTACGGCAGACAGCTGCAAGAGCGCGTCGGCTTCGACCACGTGCAATCGTTCGCGATGTTGAATAGTACTGGCAACATCGGCTACTACCTGTTTCATGGGACTCGGCACCGCGCAGGTGTCAAGCTCATGAAGGACGCGATGTGGAAAATCGATCCAGGCGGCGGGTTTACCTTCTCCGATCGACTTGCCGGGCAGGATGTTCTATTTACTCCAGAGCCGGATTTGCGGCCCTTACGTGCAGAGATCCTTCGGCACTTCAGCGGTCGCCAGGGTGTTCCCGTCTCCGAGATTGAATGGCACGCGATCCTCTACACGCCATACCGAGAAACCCACGTGCGCCCTGTACTCCGGCCGCTGGAGCAGGACGGCGTAATCAGTGTCAGGCGGCCAGCGGGTAAGAGGCAGTTCGCCGACGGCGTTACAATCAACTTTCCCTAGACCAATACGGGCGTCGCTTCCGGCATCTCGTCCCACGTCTGGCCGTCAAGCTCGCGACCACCAGATTTCGGCGTACGGCCTCCCCACTGCTTGAAGAAGAATGGCACCCCTGCCTCCGTGCACCGATCCCGCACGCCTATCGCCCACGTCGGCTCCATCGGTCGGGCATTCGGTCCGCTCTCGCCTCCCGCGATCACCCACCCGATACCCTCCACCGACAGGTTGTGTAGTGGACCGAGGAGAGGCTCGCAGGATAGGAATCGCACAGCAGCGGGAACCGTCCGGAGATCGTCCACCCTGTACAAAGCCTCGCCATCTTCGACAGATACGCCTACCCATACGTTGGGTGGCCATGGCAGCGATGGCGCCATCCTCCTCAGGCGACGGGATCGTTTTGTAAGAATCTGGTATGTGTGCTGAGGAGTAGCCGCCATCACATCAAATACCTGCCGGACGAAGTCGGCAGGGACTTGTGCGTGAAATAGGTCGCTCATTGAGTTGACAAATACTAGACGCGGGCGACGCCACGTGGACGGCAGTTTCAGCGCATCCGGATGGCACGTGACGCCAAAGCCTGGACCGCTTGTGCGAGGGTCGCCATCCTTCTGATAGCGGGGCTGGCCCATTGCCTTCAGCCGCTTAGCAAGAGTCATGGCATAACAGTTGTCGCACCCGGACGAGACGCGATCACAGCCCGTCGTAGGGTTCCAGGTCGCCTGCGTCCACTCGATGGAACTGCGATCCCCCATGAGTCCTCCTCCATCGCGACATGCACCGCAGACTTGAGCTTAACCCGAATCGAACGCATGTTCTATAGATTGCCGTAACGGTCTCAGTACATCATGCCGAGCCTGGGTGCGGGTCGGCAGTGGAAGCACGTCGTGTTGGGATGACCTGCTGCGCGATCGTCAAGCTCCACGCTCTCGCCGAGATCGTTGCCGAATCCGCCTCTATGAGATCAAGGCGGCCCGCAAGCGGGCCGCGCCGGCCCGGCCCCGGCCTGCTGGCGACCTCCGGTCGGCATCGGCCGGGCCGGCCGGCCACGCTTTCGGGGATCGCCAGACTTTGAAGACCTCGGGGCTCCGCCCCGAACCCCGGCCCTCCTCAGAGATGCCGGGCGGATCACCTCGCCGGGCACCACAAGGGCTACCAGCCTCCCCGGACGGGGCCAAGGTCGTTCGTCCGGTAGGGCGCTCCACCTTGTCCCCGTCCGGGGAGGCTGGACGGTCTACGACTGCCCGACGAGGAGATCCGCCAGTGCCAGCACCAGCTCCAGCTTGCCTTGCCGCAGTTGATCTATAAGGGTCAAGCAGGGAGCATGGCGCGATGACGCACTGGCGGAAAGACCGCATCGGCTCGGCCCTGCGGGGAGAGAACCCAACCGTTCTGGCTCGTCTGCCGAAGGGCTTCGCGGTCATCGGTGACGTGCAATGGCTACCCGGCTACTGCGTGCTGCTGAGCGACGATCCGAATGTGGGACGACTGACTGATCTTTCGCGGCCTGACCGGTTGGCCTACCTGGAGAGCATGGAACGGCTCGGTGAGGCAGTCGAGCGGGCTTGCGCCGAAGCCGACCCGGCCTTCCGCCGGATCAACCTGGAGATCCTCGGCAACACCGATCCCTTCCTGCACGCCCACATATGGCCTCGGTACGAGTGGGAACCGCCCCACCTCGTCGGGATGCCCGTCTGGCTCTATCCACCAGAGAAGTGGCGTGACCCTGCGAGCGCCCTTGGCCCCCAGCACGACGAGCTTCGCGCCGCCATTACACGCCACCTAAGCACGTAGAGCCGGATGCGGCGTGCCATTAGCGTGCCATTGAGTCAGGCCAGCCGGGGCACGCCGAGGCCACCAGGGACCGCCGAGACCAGGCCGCCGAGCCGCTGACTTCCCCGAGATCGACAATTCCCAAGCTGACAGTGCGGGTTCGATTCCCGTCACCCGCTCCAACGTGAGGCCCCAGCTCAGGACAGCTTTCCTGGCTGGGGCCTCGTTCGTTGCTACCGCTTCTTGCGCTGGCCGTGCCCGCTACGTGCCCGATCACGGCCCTTCTTGATCTGCTCGCTGAGCCCGCTCGCGATGTGCTCGTCGCGCTCCTTGGCGGTGTGCTGGTAGATCAATGCCGCGCGAGTCGAGGCGTGACCCATCCTGGCCATGAGGTCGGCAAGGCTCGCCCCGGTCCGGGACGCCAGGGTATTACCGGTGTGCCGCAGGTCGTGGAAGTGGAAGCCGGGCAGGCCAGCCGCAGCCACGCAGTCACGCCACTTGCAGGCGGTCTGGAAGTTGGAGCGGCGCAGGACAGCACCCTTCGCGCCGGTGAAGACGAGCGCGTCCTGGTCCTCGTCGACGAAGTCGTCCAGGTGTGGGCGGATGTCACGGCGGATCGCGTCGGGAATGGTGACGGTCCGAATGTCGGCATCGGCGACTGGGCCTGCCGGGGGAGGGGCCGTTCGTGCGTCAAGTCCGTCTTGAAGTTGGCGGGTCGGGCAGCGGCCTGCCCCCGCGAGGCCGGGTCGACGGCAGAAAGTCCGGATGGCGAGGATAAGCAGAGTGACGAATGTCACAAATTTCCCCCGGCGTGTCGCGTCTTTGAAGCACCCGGCCCCGACTAGGCTCCGGCGCTCAAAGGCTAGGATAGCTAGCCGGAGCCTAGTCGGGGCCGGGTGCGCGGGACTTGACAGCATCCACTACGCTCAGGCCGTCGCTCCGCGATGCTTGCACCCAACGGGCGGCCTGAGCGTAGTGGATGCTCCCTCTTTCGCCCTCTTGTCGCAGGCTCCTGTAGGCCGGTTTGGTGCGAAGCGAACCCCCGCCTTGCCGGCCCTGGCGGTTGCATACCCGCAGGTCAGAGCGTGGAAGCGTCGAGGGGTTGGGTGCTTCGGCCCAAAAAAAACCCGGCCCCTCTAGGGGAACCGGGTGGTATATGCGGTGAACTGTAGCGCAGCCTAGTTCGACCTGCAACCGAGACAGACTATAGAGCTACCAGCCGGCTGGGCGCGCGTAGGTGCCGGCAGGGCTCACTACAGGGTCACTGAGCTGACAGGCTTGGAGGTCTCCCGCCGTGAGCTGCTTCCACCAGTGGCTGCCGACCCCGTCCCCTCGTTGTCCCTTCAAGGCTCCTGCCAGGTAGTTCCGCGAGGGGTTAATCGTGCCGACGGGGACGAGTGTCCTCGCATATGACACCGGAAATTTAAGATCGCTGTCGTTGGAGATCACGAGGGCCGCGTCTACCTGCGACGTGAGTACGTCGACCAGGAGGTGGGAAGCCACGTTGACGTCGGAACCCTTTTCCTCTCGGTGGGCGTACGACACCATGAATGTCGCGTTTTGTACTGGATTGCCCTGCGCGTCCTGAACCATGATCGGCCACTGCGAGGTTACGAGCTGGGGGCCTGCGCTGCGGCTCTGGGCCTTTACTGCAAGCGGGGCGTACTTCACGCGAGAGACATAGCTGCCGTACTCGATGAGGTCGACGCTCGATGACGCCATCAGAGCCTTGAGGTAGATGTCTTGATCGATGAAGCCCGAGGGGTTGCTAGCCGCGTCGATTACAGCAGTGCAGTAGACGATTCGGTGCGCCTGAGCACCAGCCCAGGTCGGCACGTTGGCTAGCAGGCGCTCTGCAAGGGCCCGGATGTCGAGCCAGCGCCAGCCAGGGGTTCCCTGTCCGCATAGCCCTCGGCCACCGTAGTAGAGGTTGTACCCATCGACATACACTCCAACGCGCACCGGCGAACGCTACCAGTAACGAGCCGGAGTCTTCGACTCTCACGTGCCCGTGGCATGCCCGTTCGGGCGGCCAACAGAGGTCAAGGCGAGGTTCCAGGCAAGGGCCGCCAGTCCAATCACGGTCAAATAAAAAGTACAAAGACTGCCATCTATTCGTGATTGAGCCTGATTCCCAAGCTGACAGTGCGGGTTCGATTCTCGTCACCCGCTCCAGCGTGAAGGCCCTGATCAGGACGTCAGTCCCGGTCAGGGCCTTCGATGTTCCACGAGTGCGGGCCCGGTGGTCCGCCCGGCGGCAAGCCGCCGACAGCCGACGGGTTGCCACGCCCGCATCGGGCAGACAGTCGATCGCGGCCAGGCAATGACGATCGCCAAGGTGGCTGGCGGCCGTCGAGCTTTCGGCGATCGGCTGCCGCACCGGCTACGCCGGCTTGCCCTCGGCCCTCCGGCCTCACCCACACCGCACCGGAACTGACCGCTCAGCGCCGCCTACGCTGTCGCGATGGACGCGGGCAGGGTGTGGCGGCTGTACCGCCGGGGCGAGCTGGCCGGCGAGATCGATGAGCAGACTCACGACTTCCCGTGGACGTACGGCCGATTCCGTCCGCTGCCTGCATTCGAGCCGCTGCGTCCGCTCTTCGTCGCCCGGAACGCCGCCCTCGACGCGGCCGATGACGAGGCCATGATCCGGATCGACGACGAGATTCGGGTCGCCCTCACGATAACCCACCCGGACGGCCACCAGGTGGCCGAGTTTCTTCTCAGCATCGAGGGCGACGAAGCCGGCGCCTATGGTTCTGCACATGAGTGAGAACGCGTTCGTCTTCCCGGCCGTGTCCAGGGCGGACGTGTTGCGGCTCCTGGGTTCCCTCGGTGAGACCCAGTCTGATCAGTGGGTCGCGCCGGGCTCGGTCTTCCTCTGGCTGGTGGAGGAACACCGTGACCTGTACCTCGACTGGGAGCGCGAGATGGTGGCGGAGTTGGAGCGCGTTGTCGGCGAGCGGCCGCCGTGGGCGGTCCAGGTGAACTACCGGTTGTCGCGGCGGCAGGACGCAGTGGCAGCGATCCGGACGCTGCTCGGACGCGGTGGCGTCGCAGTGGACGACTTCGTCGGTCACGTCTGGACGGTCCAGGAAGTCGAGACCGATTCCGTCGTTCGTGGTGGCAGATTCGGCGAGCCGCCGGTTCGCACCTGACGTGCGGACGAGATAGGGCTGCTGACCCCGGCGAGCAGGGCGGTGAGCATCGGGAGAAGCGGCTTATGGTTGAGACGCAGGCCGGCGAGATCGGACGTCGCGAACCAGACCACGGCGTCGTGCTCGTCCGGCGTCCTGCGAGCCGTCGCGAGGCCGCTGCTTGTCGGCCGTCGTCGGTACGATCGCAAGATCCCCATCTGTTGATTAACGGAGAGAACCGTGCAACTGCGCCTGAAGTACGCGCCCGTCCCGGAGAACGCAGCCCGGTTCGCTGGCGACATCGTGGTGTCAGCGGCCCAGGTCAGCGGTGTGCACCTGGACTACACGCCGGACAGCCTGGCATCCGTGGACGCCATCCTCGACGGCTTTCGGGCCGAGGGCCTCATGGCTGGGCAGGTGGCGGAGACCCTCTTCGGCTTCGGTTGCTACGTCGGCGAGGTGTTGAACCGGCATGCCGGTGGACGGTGGCGCGCAACGGCGGCAGACGAACTGACCGTCGTCGGGTGGCCTATGGTGGTGGAGCTCGGCGGGCAGCGCTGGTGCAATCCGATCGCGAAGGCCTTCAAGCGATTGGAGAACGGCCCGGAGGACAGCCTCCGGTACTTCTATGCCGTGTTCGCACCGAGCGGAGCCCGCTAGGGAGGGCGCCGTAGCGCTGATCTCGCCCCCACCGTCGGCGGATCGACTGACACAATGCGGCGTGCGCTCGCGTCTGCGGTTGATCAGGGTGACGACGTCTGCGGTCCAGGTACGGGAGGCGGCCACCGTCGACCTGCCCACGAGTGCGGAGGCAGCCTTCGGCTTCATGGAGGATCCGGCGTCGTCGGTGGCGCTGCACGACTCGACGGAGCTCGGCGTGACGCTGCCCGGCCCGAAGGGAGTCGGCGAGATCCAGGCGTTCGTGGATCGGAGCCCCGGCGGTCGAACGGGCATGATGCACGAGGTGGTCGAGGTGGAACCGGGACGCCGCGCCGTCACCCGCAACCTGACGGCCGGCTGTCCCAGCGGCGGCGTGCTCACCGTTGTGCCGCTCGGGCCCGACTCGTGCCGTCTCACCCAGGAGTTCTGGGCAGAGCTTCCGGCAGGCTCACTGGTGGGCGCCGATGCGCAGGTGCGCCACGAGTACCAGATGTTGCTCGCGGACCTGATGCGGCGGCTCGCCGCCTGGGCCGCTCACGTGCCCCGGGACGCCGCCTAGGTCCAAGGCGGCGAGCACCCCGAAGACAGCGTCCAGGACGGCTTGTCGGTCCGCCGTCACAAGGACGTCGACATCGAGGTGGGAGCCGTGCTCCACGAAATCCATCACGTACACCTCGGCGATGAGTTGCGGGTCGTTGACGGGTCTGTCGGGGGACGAGCGAAAACCGGAGGAGCAGACCCATGGGTACGTTGATCGTGACCGAGTTCCTGACCCTCGACGGCGTGGCGCAGGCGCCCGGCGAGCCCGACGAGGACCGTGACGGCGGTTTCAACCACGGCGGCTGGCAGATGCCGCTGCTGGACGAGGAGTCCGGCGCGGTGATGTTCCAGCAGGCGAGCAGCATGGACGCGCTGCTGCTGGGCCGCAAGACGTACGACATCTTCGCCGGCTACTGGCCGAAGGCGCCGGAGGAGATCCCCTTCACCGGCCTGCTCAACGGCGTGCCCAAGTACGTGGCCAGCCGTACCCTCACCGAGCCGCTGGCCTGGGCGAACTCGACGCTGGTGAACGGTGACCTCGCCGAGCGCGTCACCGAGATCAAGGCCCGCCACGACGAGGTGCACGTGATCGGCAGCCTCGACCTGGCGCAGTCGCTGCTGCGCGCCGGTCTCGTGGACCGGCTCAACCTGTGGGTGTACCCGGTGCTGCTCGGCACCGGCAAGCGGCTGTTCGGCGACGGCACGGTGCCGACCGCGCTGCGGCTCACCGAGTCGGTCACCCACGCCCATGGCACGCTCCAGTTGACGTACGAGCCGGCCGGCGCGCCCGCCTACGGCGACGCGGCCGCGTAGGGCACGTCGAGGTCGAGCGTGTGCCGCAGGCCGGGCTCCCCGTCCAGTTCCACCGGACCGTCCGGTACGAAGCCGGCACGCGTGAGCACCGCCAGTGAGGCCGGGTTTGCCAGCGCCGCCGAGGCGACGAGCCGGCGCAGCCCGTACTCGCTGCGGGCCAGTTCGCAGACGCGCCGTACGCCTTCGCCTGCGAGCCCGCGCCCGGCGGCGCGCTCGGCCACGCGGTAGCCCAGCTCGGCGCTGCCGCCTGCGACGTCGACCAGGTTGAAGCGCCCGAGCACGGCGCCGTAGTCGCCGACCAGCACGTGGAAGTGGCAGGTGCCGCGGTCCTGCTCGGCCAGCAGGGCCGCGTGCCGGGCGGCGTAGCCGGTGAAGAAGTCGTCGCCCCGGTCGGGGACGTACCGGGCGAAGTAGGCCCGGTTCTCCCGCTCGAACCGCAGCACGGCGGGCGCGTGGCGGGCGGCGAGTCGTTCCAGCTCCGGCATCGGGCCAGGTTAGGCGTCGGCCGGGTAGGAACGCAGTTCGATTGTGTTGCCGTCCGGGTCGCTGACGTAGATCGAGGTGGCGGTGCCGCGCGCCCCGAAGCGCGGGACCGGGCCGGTCAGCACCGTGAACACCCCGGAGTCGACCACCCGCTGCCAGTCGACCGGCTCCACGACGAGGCAGAAGTGGTCCACGTTGGACCCGGTCGGGTCGCCCGCGATCAGGTCGATGATGGTGCCGGCGTCGATGCGTACGGACGGGAACGGCACCTCGCCGGCCCGCCACCTGTCGACCCGCACCGGGGCCAGCCCGAGCGTGCCGCAGTAGAAGTCGAGGGAACGCTCGACGTCGCTCACCGAGAGCACGAGATGGTCGAACCCGGTCACCGTCACGAGATCGTTCCGCATGCCGTCAACTCTGGCCCGGCGCGGCGGCGGGACCAACCCCCGATCGCACTACGATCGTTGACTCACGGGCAACGACGGAGGCGCCTTGTGCTGGAGCGGTACGAGATCGAGACGTTCCTGACCCTGGCCGAGGAGCTGCACTTCGGGCGGACCGCCGAGCGGCTGCGGGTGAGCACCGGCCGGGTCAGTCACGTGGTGCGCAAGCTGGAACGCCGCATCGGCGCGCCGCTGTTCGAGCGCACCAGCCGGGTCGTCCGGCTCACCCCCATCGGTGCCCGCCTGGCCGAGGAGATGCGCCCGCTGGTGGCCGGCATCGAGGCGGCGGTGCAGCGGGCCGTGGACGCCGGGCGCGGGCTCACCGGCGAGCTGCGGGTGGCGTACGTCGGCGAGTCGACAGCGCCGGTGCTGCTGCGGGCGGTCGCGCTGTTCACCGAGCGCCATCCGGACTGCGAGGTGCACGTGCACGAGGCGCCGCTGGTCAGCACCCGGTCGAGCCTGCTGGACGGCACCATCGACGTGCTGATCGCCTCGTACCCCTTCGACGGCATGGCGAACGGCCCGGTGCTGCTGCGCGAGCGCCGGGTGCTCGCGGTGGCCGCGGGCCATCCGCTCGCGGCCGAGGAGTCGGTGTCGCTGGAGGCGCTCGGCGACCATCCGGTGGTGCAGTACCCGGCGGTGACGTCGACCGCGTTCAAGCAGGACCGCACGCCGGACCGCACCCCGTCCGGCCGTCCGGTGCCGAAGGGCCCGGTGGGTGGCAGCTTCTCCGAGATGCTGGCGCTCGTCGCGCTCGGGCGCGGGGTGCTGCCGGTGGGTGAGCAGGCCCGGCAGTTCTACGCCCGCCCGGACGTGGCCTACGTGCCGATCCATGACGCGCCGCCGATCTGTCGCGGTCCGGTGTGGCCGGCCGGGAACACCACATCCCGGGTACGCGAGTTCGTCCGCGCAGCAGCCGACGCCAACCCGCTCCCTGACGCGGCTTGACCCGTCCCCTGCGGCAAGGCCCAGCGTGATCGGTGCCGGTCGCGGTGACCGGCACGAGGAGCGCGAGGGAGGCACGGTGCGACTGCTGACCATCGGGGCGTTCGCCAGCGCGACCGGCCTGAGCGCCAAGGCGCTGCGCATCTACGACGACTGCGGGCTGCTGCCCCCGGCCGCGGTGGACCCGCACTCGGGCTACCGCTACTACGCGCCGGAGCAGGCGGACCGGGCGCGGCTGATCGCCGGGCTGCGCCGGGCGGGGATGCCGCTGGCCGAGATCCGTACCGTCTGCGGCCTGCCGCCCGCGGCCGCCGCCGAAGCGCTCGACGCCTGGTGGCGGCGGGTCAGCGCGGACACCGCGGCGCGCGGCCGGGCCGTCGCGCTCCTCGTCGACACGCTCAGCGAGAGGGGCACCACCATGTCCGAGACGATCTTCCGGTACGCGACGCGCTGCGAGACCGGCACGGTCCGCGACTCCAACGAGGACACCGCGTACGCGAGCGCAGCGCTGCTCGCTGTCGCCGACGGCGTACGCGGTCCGGCCGGGTCCACCGCCAGTGCGGAGGCGGTGGACGCGCTGCGGCCGCTGGAGCAGACGGACGAGTCGCAGGCCGACCTGCTCGCCGCGCTTGCCGACGCGGTGAGCCGGGCCGACCGGGCGGTACGCGCGCACGCCACCGGCGCCGACCAGCCTGCCACCACGCTCACCGCGCTCGTGCGACGTGGCACCCGGCTGGCGCTCGTGCACGTCGGGGACAGCCGGGCGTACCTGCTGCGCGGCGGTGAGCTGTCCCGGCTCACCCAGGACCACACGTACGTGCAGACGCTCGTCGACCAGGGCCGGCTCACCCCGGCCGAGGCGGGATCGCATCCGCAGCGGGCGCTGCTGGCCCGGGCGCTCGGCGCGGGCGCGGAGGTCGAGGCGGACCTGGCGCTGCGGACCGCGCTGCCCGGCGACCGCTACCTGCTCTGCTCCGACGGCCTCTCCGCCGTGGTGGAGCCGGGCGCGCTGCACGCCGCGCTGACGGAGGCGGACGATCCGGAGAGCGCCGTCGAGCGCCTGGTCGAGCTGGCGTACGCGGCCGGCGCACCGGACAACATCGCCTGCGTGGTGGCCGATCTGGCGGCGTGATCACCGCGACCCGGGTCGGAGTGTCCGACCCGGGTCGTACCCTGGCGGGCATGCGAATCGGCATCGTGATCCTGCCTGACCAGCGCTGGTCGGAAGCACGTCGGCGGTGGGCCCAGGTGGACGAGTGGGGCTTCGACCACGCCTGGACCTACGACCACCTGGGCTGGCGTGACCTTGTCGACGGGCCGTGGTTCGACTCGTGGACGACGCTGACCGCGGCGGCCGGCGTGACGTCCCGGGTCAAGCTGGGGACGCTCGTGGCCTCGCCGAACTTCCGGCACCCGGTGGCGTTCGCCCGGCAGGTGACGGCGCTCGACGACGTGTCCGACGGCCGCGTGCTGCTCGGCCTGGGCGCGGGGGGCATCGGCTTCGACTCGGCGGTGCTCGGCGGCGAGACGCTGCCGCCCCGGCAGCGCGTGGACCGGTTCGCCGAGTTCATCGAGCTGCTCGACGCGATCCTGCGGGAGGACGGCACGACCTGGCGCGGGGACTGGTTCACCGCAGTCGACGCGCGCAACAACCCGGGGTGTGTCCAGCAGCCCCGGGTGCCGTTCGTGGTGGCCGCGAACGGTCCCCGCTCGATGCGGCTGGCCGCCCGGTTCGGGCAGGGCTGGGTGACCATCGGGCAGGGCAGCGACGATGTGGAGAGCTGGTGGCGGACGGTCACGGAGCTGTCCGAGCGGATGGACCGCACGCTGGAGCAGGCCGGCCGTGACCCGGCGACGCTGGACCGCTACCTCTCGCTCGACTCCGCTCCGATGTTCTCGCTGACCAGCGCCGACTTCTTCGCCGAGCAGGTGGCCCGGGCGGCCCGGCTGGGCTTCACCGACGTGGTGACGCACTGGCCCCGGGCCAGCAGTTGGTACGCGGGCGACGAGGCGGTGCTGGTGGAGGCGGCGGCGCTGCTGCCGGAGCTGCGCCGGGCCGGTTAGGTGCCGACGCTGCCCTCGGTGGAGACCACCCGGAACCGGAGGCAGACGATCCGGGTGTCGTCGGTGACCGGCGTGCCCTGCCGGGCCCAGTAGGCGCCGTGGCCCTCGCGCCACTCCTCAATCGACCTGTCGCCCTCGCCCTCGGCGCGGGCGAAGTCCCACGGCACGTCGGCGAAGCGCACCACCTCGACGCCTGTGACCTCCACGACGGCGACGAACCGGTCGTTGTCGTCGACCAGGACCAGTCGCTCGCCGACGTGCTCCAGTTCCTCGTTCTCGTCGTCGTACTCCTGCACGAGGCCGGCGGTGGCGGTCTTCACGCCGGAGAGCACGAGGGTGTTGAGCCGGGTGCGCAGCTCACCGGGCGTGCCGAGGGCGAGTGCGCGCAATCCACCGATGCGGGGCCACATGCCGCCGACGCTACGGCACGCTCCGCCACCGCCGGCGGCTCACGGCAGGTCGGCGCCGGTGATCAGGGCGCGCAGCCTGAGCCGCGCGGCGACCTCGGGCGGGCAGGTCGCGACGAGCGCGGCAGCGCCGACCAGGTCGGCCCCGGCGTCCCGGACGACCCGGCACAGTGCGTCGAGTTGCGCGCCGGTGTCGACCCAGTCGTCGACGAGCAGCACCCGGTCGCCGGTGCCGAGCCGCCTGCTGTCCACGCCGACCCGCAGCCGCCGCCCCCGGTAGTCGGGGGGTGTGTCGGCCCAGCGCGTCGGCCCGGCCCGGCGCCGCTCGCCGCCGTCCTTGTACGCGGGCAGGAAACCGGCTCCGGCGGCGACCGCGACGAGCGGGCCGAGCAGCAGCCCGGTCACCTCGGGCGCGATCACGACGGTCGGGCGGGCGTCCGGAAAGAGCCCGGCCAGCGCCGGGCCGACCTGGGCGAGCACCTCGGGGTCACGCCACCAGCCGGAGGTGTCGCTGACCAGGTGGGTGCTGCCGGGGCCGGGGTCGATCCACCGGAACAGCTCGACCAGGCGACGGTTCAGCACGGTTTCCATCCTCGCGGATCGGTGGGCCGTTCGGCCGATCGAGCGTGGCGTGATCGGCTACACGTACCGGGGTAAATACGGGCATAGCACCATGATCACGTTGACTTCGGAAGTGCTTCTCTCGTTACGGTCCGGGCCGGTTTGTTCAGTTGACGAAAGGACCGGGCCGGTGGCTGCTAGGCACCTTCGTACCCGCAAGTTCTCCTCGCCCGCCGCCATCGCCGCGACCGCGGCGGTCGGCATGGCGCTCGCGGTCGGCGGTACCGTCGGCGCCGTGCGGCTCACCTCCGCCGAGCCGCCCGCCGAGCCGGTCGCGGTCGCGACGCTGCCCAGCACGCCCGCCCCCACCTCGGCGGCCCCCTCGCCGAGCGCGTCGGCCTCGCCGAGCGCGAGCCTCAGCCCGTCGCCGACGGCCACCGCGAGCCCGAAGTCGAGCCGGACCCAGGCGGCCTCCCGGAGCAAGGCCCGGACCGCCTCCCCGTCGCCGACGGCGAAGAAGACCAGCAGCCCGAAGGTCGTGGACAGCGGCTCCTGCGGCGCGTCCTTCTACGCCGAGGGTCAGATGACCGCGAACGGCGAGTCGTTCAACCCGAACGCGCTGACCGCCGCGCACAAGACGCTGCCGTTCAACACGAAGGTCCGGGTCACCAACCCGGACAACGGCAAGTCGGTGGTGGTGCGGATCAACGACCGGGGCCCGTTCATCGAGGGCCGGTGCCTGGACCTGTCCCGCGCCGCGTTCGCGTCCATCGCCGCCACCGGTCTCGGGCACATCCAGGTCCGGTACGAGGTCCTCGGCTGACCGTCCACTCGGCCAGAACTTCCACGGCCGACGGGCCAGGTTCATTCTCCCGTTCACGTCCATCAGGCATGCTGTCCGATGTACGCACGCAACCCTTCCAGCCGGGCCGTCGCCCGCTGAGCCCCGGATCCCGCGCCGGCCTCGGCGCGGCCCTCGGGCTGCTCGCGATCGTCGCCGCGGCGGAACTGGCCGACGGCCGTCCGGCGCACTACCTCGCGCTGATGGTCATCGCGCCGTTCCTGGCGGCGGCGCTGGCCTCCTGGCGGGTGGTGCTCGCGATGGGCGGGCTGGCCACCGCCGTCGGTGTCGCCTTCGCCCTCGCCGAGCGGGGCACCACGCTGGTGACCGCCGTGAACGTGACAGCCATCGCGGTGGGGACTGTCGTCGCCGCGGCCACGGCGGCGGTACGCCAGCGGCAGGTGGACCGCATCGCGGAGCTGTCCCGGCTCGCCTCGGTGGCCCAGCAGGCGGTGCTGCGCCCGCTCGGACCGCAGGTCGGCACGCTCGCGGTGGCCGCCCGGTACATCTCCTCGACCGCTACCGCCGAGATCGGCGGCGACCTGTACGAGGCGATGGACACCCCGTACGGCGTCCGCATGATCATCGGTGACGTCCGGGGCAAGGGGCTGGACGCGGTCCGCCTGGCCAGCATCGTGCTCGGTTCCTACCGGCACGTCGCGTACGAGCGGGCCGACCTGCGCGCGGTGGTGACCGACCTGGACCGCGCGGTGGCCCGCAACGTCGGCGACGAGGACTTCGTCACCGCGGCGCTGGTCGAGGAGCGCGGCGGCACCCTCACGATTGTCAACTGCGGGCACCCGCCGCCGTTGCTGCTGCGCCGGGGCGCGGTGATCCCGCTGGAGCCGCCCGCGCCCGCGCCGCCGCTCGGCTTCATGCCGGTGGTCCGGCCGCGCGTGGAGCGGCTGGAGCCGGGCGACCGGCTGCTGCTGTTCACCGACGGGCTGGGCGAGGCGCGCCGGGACGGCGAGTTCTTCCCCACCGCCGACCGGGCCTGGCGGCTGCTCGGCCACGGCACCGTCGCCGACGGGCTGGCCTCGCTGGAGACCGCCCTGGTCGAGTGGGTGCACGGCCGGCTCGACGACGACATCGCGCTGGTCCTGATGGAGTACGCCGGCCCGTACAGCGCCACCGCGACGCCGGTGCCGAGCTGGGAGGTCGGCGCCGCCGACGGATGAACGGGAAGTGTGTAATCGCTGTCACTTCCGAGATCCGCTTGTCGTTGCCTACCGGTGAGTAATACAGTCTGGAGTTACTGATCGGTAACACCTGTCCGGAAGCGGGGCCAGCGAGCATGACCCACTACAAGAGCAACGTGCGGGACCTCGAGTTCAACCTGTTCGAGGTATTCGGGGCGGACCGGACGCTCGGCCAGGCCCCGTTCACGGACCTGGACGTCGACACCGCCCGCAGCTTCCTCGGCGAGGTCGACCGCCTCGCCCGCGAGGACCTGGCTGCCAGCTACACGGACAGCGACCGCAACCCGCCGGTCTTCGACCCGGCGACGTTCACCGCGCCGCTGCCGGAGTCGTTCAAGAAGTCGTACAAGGCGTTCATGGACTCCGAGTTCTGGCGCCTCGACCTGCCGGAGTCCCTGGGCGGCACCAACGCCCCGCGTGCCCTCTGGTGGTCGCTCGCCGAACTGGTGCTCGGCGCCAACGCCCCGATCTGGATGTACGCCTCCGGCCCGTCCTTCGCCCACGTGCTGCACGTCGAGGGCACCGAGGAGCAGAAGAAGTGGGCCCGGCTGTTCATCGACAAGCAGTGGGGCTCGACCATGGTCCTCACCGAGCCGGACGCCGGCTCGGACGTGGGCGCCGGCCGTACCCGCGCGATCCAGCAGCCGGACGGCTCGTGGCACATCGAGGGCGTGAAGCGCTTCATCACCTCCGGTGAGCACGACCTGAGCGACAACATCGTCCACTACGTGCTGGCCCGCCCGGTCGGCGTCGAGGGCGTCGGTGGCCCGGGCACCAAGGGCCTGTCGCTGTTCGTCGTGCCGAAGTACCACTTCGACGCCGAGACCGGCGAGCTGGGCGAGCGCAACGGCGTCTACGCCACCAACGTCGAGCACAAGATGGGCCTGAAGGTCTCGAACACCTGCGAGGTGACCTTCGGCGAGCACGGCGTACCGGCCAAGGGCTGGCTGCTGGGTGAGAAGCACGACGGCATCCGCCAGATGTTCATGATCATCGAGTACGCCCGGATGCTGGTCGGCACCAAGGCGATCGCTACGCTCTCCACCGGCTACCTGAACGCGCTGGAGTACGCCAAGAACCGGGTGCAGGGCGCCGACCTCACCCAGATGGCCGACAAGACCGCGCCGCGGGTGACCATCACCAACCACCCGGACGTGCGCCGCTCGCTGCTGCTGCAGAAGTCGTACGCCGAGGGCCTGCGCGCGCTCGTCTGCTACACCGCGACCTGGCAGGACAAGGTCACGATCGCCGAGGCGGCCGGTGACGAGAAGGCCACCAAGCTGGCCAAGCGCGTCAACGACCTGCTCCTGCCGCTGGTCAAGGGCGTCGGTTCGGAGCGGGCGTACGAGCTGCTCGGCCACGAGGCGCTGCAGACCTTCGGCGGCTCCGGCTTCCTCCAGGACTACCCGCTGGAGCAGTACGTCCGGGACGCCAAGATCGACACCCTGTACGAGGGCACCACGGCGATCCAGAGCCTGGACCTGATCTTCCGTAAGATCGTCCGGGACAACGGCAAGGCCCTGATGGCTGTCGCCGCCGAGATCCAGGAGCACATCACCTCCGAGGCCGGCAACGGCCAGCTCAAGGAGGAGCGGCAGGCGCTCGGCAAGGCGCTCGCCGAGATCCAGAACATCCTCGGCGTGATGACCGGCTGGCTGGGCGAGGCCCAGGGTGGCGACACCCGCGCCCTCTACAAGGTCGGCCTGAGCAGCCGCCGGTTCCTGCTCGCGATCGGCGACCTGGTGGTCGGCTGGCTGCTGCAGAAGCAGGCGGACGTGGCGCTGAAGGCGCTGGCCGGCGAGGTCTCCGCGGCCGACAAGTCCTTCTACACCGGCAAGGTCGCCGCCGCCCGGTTCTTCGCCCGCGAGGTGCTGCCCCGCATCGGCGCGGACCGGCGGATCATCGAGGGCACCGACCTGGAGATCATGGACCTCCCGGAGGAGGCTTTCTGAGCCCTTCCGGGGGCTTTCACCCCTGAAGCGTCACTCTCCCCCTCATGACGACGGCCGGCGGGCCCCAGCCCGCCGGCCGTCGTCATGCGTGC
This sequence comes from Micromonospora sp. NBRC 110037, assembly GCF_001652995.1. Taxonomy (NCBI): domain Bacteria; kingdom Bacillati; phylum Actinomycetota; class Actinomycetes; order Micromonosporales; family Micromonosporaceae; genus Micromonospora; species Micromonospora sp. NBRC 110037. The sequence continues at coordinate 66,584 of NZ_BBVA01000008.1, read as the reverse complement.
GCCCCGGGCGGATAGGCGGCCCGGTGGCGGGTAACCGTCGCGGACCACGACCGGAGTACGCCCAAGGCCATCGCACGGGGGAGTGCAGCGCACATGGGCATTGGTAGCGCCATCTTTCTCATCGCGCTCGGCGCGATCATGACCTTCGCCATCCGGGCCAACGTCTGGTGGATCGACCTGCGCGCGGTCGGCTGGGTCTTCATCCTGGCCGGGCTGGGCGTCCTGCTGACCACGCTGTGGTTCTGGCAGGACCGCCGCAAGCGGGCCCGCACGCTCATCGTGGAGGAGAACCGGCTCTCGCATCCGACCGCGATGATGCCGCCGCCGCCCGACCCGCCGCCGCCGACGGCGCCGCCGTCCTGACGCCGCGTCTCAGCGGCCGATCCGGTCCAGCTCGGCGAGATCCTCGCCGGAGAGGGCCAGCCCGGCGCCGGCGACGTTCTCGCGCAGGTGCGCGACGGACTTGGTGCCGGGGATCAGCAGGATGTTCGGGGAACGGCGCAGCAGCCAGGCCAGGGCGACGCCCATCGGTGTCGCCCCGAGGCGCGCGGCCACTGCCGACAGCGCCGAGGACTGCAGCGGGGTGAAGCCGCCGAGCGGGAAGTACGGCACGTAGGCGACGCCCTGCCGGGCCAGCTCGTCGATCAGGTCGTCGTCTGCGCGGTGCGCCAGGTTGTAGTGGTTCTGCACACAGACGATGGGCGTGATGGCCTGTGCCTCGGTGACCTGTTCCGGCGTCACGTTGCTCAGGCCGAGGTGGCGGATCAGGCCCTCCCGCTGGAGCGCGACGAGCGTCTCCAGCGGCTCGGCGAGTGAGCCGGGCTGCGGGCCCGTGGCGTCGCCGAGCCGCAGGTTGACCAGGTCGAGCCTCTCCAGGCCGAGCGTCTCCAGGTTCTCCCGGACCTGCCGGCGCAGGCTGCGCGGGTCGCGCGCGGTGGGCCAGCCGCCCTGCTCGTCCCGGTCCGCGCCGACCTTGGTGACGACGTGCAGCGACTCCGGGTACGGGTGCAGCGCCTCCCGGATCAGCCGGTTGGTGACGTACGGCCCGTACGCCGCGCTGGTGTCGATGTGGGTGATGCCGAGCGCGACCGCCTCGCGCAGCACCGCGAGGGCGCCGTCGTGGTCCGCCGGTGGTCCCATGACCCACTGGCCGGCGAGCTGCATCGCGCCGTAGCCGAACCGGGTCACGGTCAGGTCGCCCAGCGTCCAGGTGCCGCCGGGAAGGGTGGTGGGGGTCATGCGTGTACCTCTCGTCGTTACGCGACGCCGCCGGGTCGCGGCGGCCGTCCTCCACTATCGGGGTGTTACTTTCTCGTGGGAAGTAGGCACCTGAAAGTGCGTAGCTCACCGGGCGGCAGGAGCAGAAGATGAGCAAGGCCGAGTACGACGCGTTCCTGGCCGGGTGCCCCAGCCGGCAACTGCTCGACCGGATCACCGACAAGTGGGTCGCACTCGTGCTGGCCGCGCTGCGCAGCGACGGCTCGCACCGGTTCGGGGCGGACTGCGCGGGCGACCCACGACCGAGGCGATACTCCGAGCTGTTCCGCACGCTGCCCGGGGTCAGCCAGAAGATGCTCACCCAGACGCTGCGCGCCCTGGAGCGCGACGGTCTGATCACCCGCACCGTCGAGCCGACAGTGCCGGTGACGGTCACCTACGAGATGACCGACCTCGGGTTCTCCCTGCACGAGATGATCCGCGGCCTGAAGTCCTGGGCGGAGGCGCACATGGACGACGTGCTCGCCAACCGGGCGGCGTACGACACCCGCGTCGGCTGAGCATCAGGCGCGGGCGGTGTGGCGGCCGGTGATCGGCGCGGTTCCCGGCCCGAGGTCGGCCCAGCGGGTCGTCGGCCGGTGCACCACAAGGTCGCTGGTCCGCAGCCCGTCCGGGTCGGCCCGCTGCGGGTCGAGCAGCGCCGACAGCAGTGAGATCCCCGGATTGTGGGCGACCAGCAGCACGGTGCCGGCGGTCGGCTCGACGGTCCACAGCAGCTCCAGCAGCTGATCCGGAAGCGCGTCGTACGCGCTCGCCTCGTACCGCACCGCGGGCGCCGAGCCCGCCGGACCGCTCTCCGTCGGCGAACCGCTCATGCCCATCGCCGCGTCGTGCCAGGTCTGCCGGGTACGCCGGGCGGGCGAGCAGAGCACCACGTCGGGGAGCAGCCCGTGCCGGGCCAGCCAGGCCCCGGCGGTGGCCGCGTCGGCGTGCCCCCGCGCGGTGAGTGACCGCTCCACGTCCGGGAGGTCCCCGGACGGCTCGGCCTTGGCGTGCCGCAGCAGCACCAGCGTCCGCTGCCCGTTCCTGCCGTCCGTCATACCGCCCAGCTTGCCTGATTGACGATCAAAGCGCCTGGGTATGTCGATGTGTGCCGCTACCTCATCCATGGCCGCGGCGGGCAGGAAACGCCAGCAGGACGCCAAGGAGGCGACGTCATGGGCATCGGTGCCAGCATCTTTCTCATCGCGCTCGGCGCGATCTTCGCGTTCGCCGTCGACGCCAATCTGGGATGGCTGAACCTCAACGTGGTGGGCTGGGTGCTCATGCTCGCCGGCGTCGCCGGCCTGCTCACCACGCTGTACTTCTGGAACAGCCGCCGCCGGGTCGTGGCCGCGCCGGTGCGTGAGCGGGTCGTCGCCGAGCCGGTCGCACCGGTGCGGGAGGACCGCGTCGTACGCGAGGAGTACCGCGAGGTGCGTGGTCCGGGCTCGGGTTACCCGGCCTGATCCCGTACCCCCGAACCCGAGGGCCCCGCAACGGCGCGGGGCCCTCGCGCGTGTCCGGGGCCGGTCCGGCGCGGCGCGACTCGGCTCAGGCGAACAGGGCGAAGTAGATCGCGATGTGGTGGCAGATCGCCGCGACGAGCGTGCAGGCGTGGAAGAACTCGTGGTGTCCGAAGACCGTGGGCCACGGGTTCGGGCGGCGCAGCGCGTAGAACACCGCGCCCACGCTGTAGATCGCGCCGCCCACCGCCAGCAGGACCAGCGCGGTGACGCCGCCGGAGTGCAGGATCTGCGGCAGCATGGCCACCGCTACCCAGCCGAGCGCGAGATAGAGCGGGGCGGAGACCCAGCGCGGCGCGTGCGGCCAGATCAGCTTCACCGCCACGCCCGCGATCGCGCCGCCCCAGACCAGGCTCAGCATGATCGTGGCCTGCCGGGTGTCCAGCAGCAGCGCGCAGAACGGCGTGTAGGTGCCGGCGATGAACACGAAGATCATCGAGTGGTCCATCCGGCGCATGATCTGGTAGCCGCGTTCGGACCAGACCCGCCGGTGGTAGAGCGCGCTGGTGCCGAACAGCCCGCACACGGTGAAGCTGTAGATCAGGCAGCTCACCAGCGGCGCCCAGCCGGGACGGCCGGCGGCGATCGAACAGAGCACGATGCCGCAGACGAGAGCGGCGAAGAACGCGTATGCGTGCAGCCAGCCGCGCATGCGCGGCTTCCCGATGTCGGCCGGCCGGAGCCGGAACGGTGCGGATGTGGTCACATCAACAGGTTACGACAGCGTAGGTTACTTGCAAGTAGTGTGGACCGTCACGTCAGCCGACGGGAGGATGACCGGATGCGGATCCGGCCGGTCGGGACCCACGCCCTGCTGCTCGACTGCGACGACCCCGAGCAGGTCGAGGCATGGCGGGCCGAACTGTGGCACCGGCGCGCGAACGGCGAGCTGACCGCCACCGAGATCGTCCCGGGCGCGGTCACCGTACTGCTCGACGGCGTACCGGACCCGTCCGCCGCCGCCGACCGGATCGCCGGTTGGCGGCCCCGGACCGGCGGCCCCGGCGCGACCACCGCCGAGGTCCGGGTGCCAGTCGTGTACGACGGCGAGGACCTGCCGCGCGTCGCCGCCCACTGGGACACCGACGTGCCCGCCGTGATCGACCGGCTGCGGCGTACCGAGTTCCGGGTCGCGTTCTGCGGATTCGCGCCCGGGTTCGCGTACCTGACCGGGCTGCCGCCCGAGCTGGCAGTGCCCCGGCTCGCCACACCGCGTACCCGGGTGCCGGCCGGCTCGGTCGCGCTCGCCGGCCCGTACGCGGGCATCTACCCCGCCGCGTCACCCGGCGGCTGGCTGCTGGTCGGCCGGACCGACCTGCCGCTGTTCGACGTGCACGCCGACCCGCCGGCCCGGCTCACCCCCGGCACCCGGGTCCGGCTGGTCGACACGCCGTGATCGAGGTACTGCGGGCCGGGGCGCTCACCACCGTGCAGGACCAGGGCCGACCGGGGTGGGCGCACCTCGGCGTACCCCGCTCCGGCGCGCTCGACCCGGCCGCCCTGCGCCTGGCCAACCGCCTCGTCGGCAACCACGAGCACGCCGCCGGGCTGGAGATCACCATGACCGGCTGCGTGCTGCGCTTCACCCGGGCCGTCGCGCTCGCGCTCACCGGTGCCCCGGCCGACGTGGCCGTCGAGTGGCCGGCCGGGGACACCCGGCCGGGCGACGTGGGACTGCCGCTCGCACTACCGGCGGGCGCGGTGCTGCGCGTCGGACCGGCCCGGGCCGGCGTACGCACCTGGCTGGCGGTCAGCGGCGGAATCACCGTCGAACCGGTGCTCGGCAGCCGATCCACCGACACGCTCTCCGGGCTCGGGCCGCCGCCGCTGCGCGACGGGGACCGGCTGCCACTCGGTACCGCGGACGGTCCATCCGCTCCGGTCGACCTCGCCGTCACCCGGCCGGTCCCGGACGAACTGCGGCTGACCGTACGCCCCGGCCCCCGGCAGGACTGGTTCAACCCGCAGGCGCTGGACCTGCTGTGCGGCACCGCGTACACGGTGAGCCCGGACAGCAACCGGGTCGGCGCGCGGCTGGCCGGCGCGGCGCTGCCCCGCGCGGTCGCCGGCGAACTGCCCAGCGAGGGCCTGGTGCTCGGCGCGGTGCAGGTCCCGCCGGACGGCCAGCCGCTGGTCTTCCTGGCCGACCACCCCACCACCGGCGGCTACCCGGTCGTCGGAGTGGTGGACGACGTGACAGCGCTCGCCCAGGCCCGGCCAGGCACTACGGTGACGTTCCATGGACCTCAACGCTGACCTCGGCGAGGGATTCGGAAGCTGGCGGCTCGGCGACGACCACGCGCTGCTCGACCTGATCAGCTCCGCGAACGTCGCCTGCGGCTTCCACGCCGGCGACGCGGCCACCATGCACCAGGTCTGCGCCGCCGCCGCCGAACGCGGCGTAGCGGTCGGCGCGCAGGTCGGCTACCGGGACCTCGCCGGCTTCGGCCGGCGGCACATCGCGTACGACTTCGCCGAGCTGCGCGACGAGACGATCTACCAGCTCGGCGCGCTCGACGCCTTCTGCCGGCTGTACCGCACCCGGGTCCGCTACCTCAAACCGCACGGCGCGCTCTACCACGCGGCGGCCCGCGACGAGGCCCAGGCCGCCGCGCTGGTGGCCGCGATCAGCGGGTACGACCACGAGCTACCGGTGCTCTGCCAGCCCGGCAGCGTGCTCGCGCAGCTCGCCACCGGCGCCGGCCTGCGGGTGGTGGCCGAGGGGTTCGCCGACCGCAACTACCTCCCGAACGGCACGCTGGTGCCGCGCAGCTCCCCCGACGCGCTGGTGACCGACCCGGAGCAGGTGGCCGTCCGGGCGGTACGGATGGCTGTCGAGCAGACGCTCGTCGCCGTCGACGGGACGGTGATCGCCTGCCCGGTCGAGTCGATCTGCCTGCACGGGGACACGCCCGGCGCGGTGCGGTGCGCGGAGCTGGTCCGCGCCGCGCTCATCGACGCGGGGGTCACGCTCACTCCGTTCGCGTGAAAGGAAGGGCCCCTTCTTAACGCCTCCGGTAGAGGAAGGGCCCCTTCTTAACACGCGCTGTCAGGCGTCCATGCCACGCAGGACCAGCGGCACGCGGGTCGCGCCGCCGGTGACCACCCGGACCGGCACGCCCCAGTCCTGCCGCGTCAGGTGACAGGCCGCGTGCTCCACATCGGCGTCGCAGGTCGCCGCCTGGGCGGTCACCTGCAGCACCCCCTGCGCCACGTCGCCGCTGACCACCAGCTTGCGGGACAGGTCGGTGGTCGTGCCCGCGCCCTCGACCAGCAGCTCCGGCGGGGACGCCGAGACCACCAGCCGGGTCGACGGCCCGTACGTCTCGTCGAGCTTCTGCCCCGGCGCCGGCGTGAAGATCACGTCCAGGGTCAGCTCCCCGGCCGCCACGTCGGTCGGCTTGCGCTCCAGCCGGTGCCGGGGGCCGTCCACCGTGTTCGCCCCGGCCGACGTCAGCGCGCCCGGCGCCAGCCGGGTCAGGCGGTGCGCGGCCGACTCGACCACGAGCACGTCGCCCTCGCCGGTCAGCACCAGGTCGCTCGGCTCGGCCAGCCCGTCCGCCACGGTGCCCACCTGGCCCGTCTCCGGGTCGAAGCGGCGCACTGCCCCGTTGTACGTGTCGGCGATCAGCACCGAACCGTCGGGCAGCGCGCACACGCCCAGCGGGTGCTGGAGCAACGCCTGGTCGGCCGGGCCGTCGACGTGCCCGAAGTCGAACAGGCCCTGACCGACTGCGGTGTGCATCTCGCCGCCGGAGACCCACCGGATCGCGCTGGTCTCGCTGTCGGCCACCCAGAGCCGTGTCCCGTCGACGGAGACGGACAACCCGGACGGCTGGGCCATCCACACGTCCGGCAGCGGGCCGTCGCGCAGCGCCTCGACTGTGGTCCCGGCGTACATGCCGGCGGTCCGCTTGATCGGGTCGAACCACCAGAGCTGGTGGATGCCGGCCATGGCGACGATCACCCGATCGCCGTACCAGGCCACGTCCCACGGGGACGACAGGTCGACGGCGCGGGCGTCGTGCGCGTGGTCGTCGACGGTCGAGCGCCACTGCCGCCCGGTGCCCGCGATCGTGACCACCTCGCCGGACGACAGCCGTACGCCGCGCAGCAGGTGGTTGACGGTGTCCGCGACGACCACGTCGTAACCGGCCACCTCGGCCACGTGCGGCGGCAGCAGGCAGAGCCCCTGCGGCTCGGCGAACGTGGCGGCGGAGGCCGGGCCGTCCGTACGGCCCCGGGAACCGGCGCCGATGCGGCGCACCACCGTCTCGCCGTCGGCGGCCAGCTCGACCAGTGAGTGCCGGGCCGAGTCGCTGACCAGCAGGTTCCCGCCGTCGAGCGGCAGCGCCTTGCCGGGGAACCGCAGCACGGTGTCCGGCTCGGCCGGCGGCACGTACGGGCCCTCGCCCCGGTGCAGCGTGCCCTTCGCCTCATGGGTGGCGATCAACTCGTCGATCAGCCGCGCCAGCCCTTCGGCGTGCCCCTCGCCGGCCATGGTGGCGACCACGTACCCCTCGGGGTCGACCACGGCCAGAGTCGGCCATGCCTTGGCCGCGTACTGCTGCCACATGTCCATGTCGGCGTCGTCGAGCACCGGGTGGTGCACGCCGTACCGCTCGACGGCCGCCGCCAGCGCCGCCGGGTCCTTCTCGTGCTCGAACTTCGGCGAGTGCACCCCGATCACGACCAGGACGTCGCCGTACTTCTCTTCGAGCGGGCGCAGTTCGTCCAGCACGTGCAGGCAGTTGATGCAGCAGAAGGTCCAAAAGTCCAACAAGACGATCTTGCCGCGCAGGTCGGCCAGCGTGACGGCCTTGCCGCCGGTGTTCAGCCAGGCCCGACCCCGCAGTTCCGGTGCCCGTACGCGCGCGCTCATGCCCCCATCGTGCCGCACCGGCCGGGTGCGCTCGCGGCGAACCCGGGGTGAACAGAGGCACACCGGAACGGCGCGGAGCGCCCGCCCGGTGAGGGGTGGACGCTCCGCGTACGTGTGGTTACTGGCCGGCCGGCTTCAGGCAGAGTACCCGGGTGGTCCCGCCGTTCTCGACGGAGACGGTGGGCTGCGTCAGATCGGCGCACTTGTCCTTGTTGTCCACCTTCGACACCACGCTGAACGCGCCCTGCTCACCGCAGTCGGCGGGAACGGCGGTCTCGCCGGACTGCTTGACGCAGGAACCGACCGCCGGGTCGAAGCCCGCCGGTTTGTCGTCGCCGACCTTGCCGAGCAGCGTGAGCAGACCGAGCGGTACGGCGAGGATGAGCACCGCCGCGATCAGTACGGCGGCGAGCACCCGTCCGTTGCGTACCTTCGGCGGGGGCGCCTCGGTCTGCGGCTCGGCGGCGTCCGGCTTGAACGCGTCGAACCGGCCCTGCTCCGGCTCACCGGACGGCGCGTCCTGCGACCAGGCCGGCGGGGCCTGCTGTGCCGGGAAGGGGCTCGTCTCGCCCGGCCGGCCCTGGCCGGGCACCGCGACGGAGGCGCGCCCACCGGCCGGCGGGCCGAACTGGTCCGGCTGGCCGCCGAACGGCTCGGGCCGGCCGGCCGGGCTGCCGAACGCATCCTGGCGGCCGTCCTGGGGGCCACCGAACGGGTCCTGATGGCCGCCGGGCGGGCCGAACGGGTCCTGGCTGCCGCCCGGGGTGCCGTAGGGGCTCTGCGGGCCGTCGAACGGGTCCCGGACCGCGCCGGGCTGTTCGCCGCCGGGGTGCACCCCGTTGGCGGGGCGGGTGTTGGCGGGCGGGTCCATGAAGGACGGCACACCGGCCGGGAACGGCGGCGGCGCGGCCGGCGAGGACGGCGGTACGGCGGCGTACCCGTGCGGCCCGTCGGCGTCGTCGGTCCGGGACTGCGGGCCGGGGAAGCCGTTGTCCGGGCCGAATCCGGAGGGCCCGTCCTGCTCGGGGAAGCCGTGACCGTCCTGCTCGGGCGTGTCCTCGGGCTCCGGGCGGGCGGGCCGGCCGTACACCCGGGGCTGCGGCGCCGGGGTGCCGGTCGGCAGGGGCTGGTCGGACGGCGGGGTGACCCGGCTGGTCACCGGGACCGACGCGCTGGCCGAGACCGGGCCGCCCTCCGGAGAGGTACGCGGGCCGGGCACGGAGGCCGACTGCGACTCGCCCCACGCGCCGTCACCGCGCTCCGGCTCGTACCCCTGGGGTTCGGCCGGCGCGGGCGGCTGGTCGGCGGGCGGCGACGCGGCGAGCGCGGCTCCGGGCACGCGCTGCTGCTGCGCCGGCAGCGGCACCGCGTTGCCGGGCGAGATGCCCGGCGCGGGAGCGGGCTGGTACGCCGGGGCGGAGTCCTCGGAGCGGCCCCACGCCTCGGCGGGCGACCACGGCTCGGCGGCCGGTACGGCCGGGCGGTCGTTCTGGTTGCCGCCCCAGCCGGCGTCGGGCGCCGGTACGGAGACGCTCGCGCGGGCCGCCGGAGTATCGACCGGTGCGGCGGCACCCCAACTGGGCTGTGCCGGCTCCTCGGCCGACCGGCCGCTCTCCTGCTGCTGCGGCACGGACGCGGCGCCGCTCCAGGCGCCGGCCTGCTCCTCGGAGTCACGCTGCTGCGGTGCGGCGGGGGCGCCCCAGCCACCGGGCTGCCGGCCCTGGTCCGGCTCACCCCAGCCGCCCGGCTGTGCCGCCTCGGCGGGGCCGACGGCGCGGCCCGCGGCCCAGCCGCCGGAGCGGTCCGGGTCGTCGGGGCGGGCGGGCTCGTCCCAGCCACCCGGCCGGTTCTCGGCCTGCGGGGCGGGCCATCCGCCGTCGTGCTGTCCACCGGTCGGACGCCAGCCGCCCGAGCGGTGGGAGTCGTCCTCGGAAGCGGCGGAGCGGTTGTCCTGATCGGACTGCTCCGGAGTGGACCACGCGTTGTCCGGCCGGGTGACGCCGGGCACGGAGACCGCGGCGGCGGCACGGGCGGGCGGGTCGGCCGGCGGCCAGGTGGCGCCGGTCTGCTGACCCGGAGGTGCCCAGGCCGGCTGGCTCTCACGCGGCGTCCAGCCGCCGGAGCGGCCGGGGTCGTCGGCCGCGGCGGGCTGCTCGTCGCGCGGGTTCCAGCCGCCGGAGCGGTTCGGATCCTCCGGCGGCGCGGCGGGGGACCAGCCACCGGCGTGTCCCGGGGCGTCGTCGTGCTGCCCGCCGGTGGGCGCGAAGCCGCCGGAGCGGTGCGGGTCGTCCGGCGGGGCGGGCGTGACCCAGGTCTCGTTCGGCACGGTGGCCGGGGCGGGGACGTAACCGGTGCTGCGGGCGGCCGGGTCGCCGGACGGCGACCGGGCCGGCTGCTCACCGGAGCCCCACCCCTGGCGGTTCTGCTCGGCGGCCCAGGCCGGCGCCGTCGGCTCGACCGGGCTGCCCGGCGGCGTGGCGGCCCACGCGGGCGGCGCCGGGTCGGCGGCGCGGTCCGGGCCGGGCTGCTCCTGAGCGCCCCACACGGGACTGCCCTGGGCGGGACCGGCCCAGGCGGGGGCGCCCTGGTCGGTGCCGCCCCAGGCGGGCTGCTGCCCACGGTCGGCGGGCGGTGGGACCTGGGCGGTGGCCCGGCCGGTCACCGGCTGGCCCGCGGGCGGGGCCCAGGCGGGGGGCTGTTCGTCGTTAGCGGCCCAGGCCGGGGCCGGCTGCGCGGGCCGACCGGCCGGCGGGGGCGGCGCCCAGCCGAGGTCGGGCGCTCCGTTGTACCCGTTGTCCTGCTGCGCCGGCTGATCGCCGTACGGCACCGGTCCGCCGGTGCCCGGCGACACCTCGCCCGGCTCCTGGCCGGGGCGGTGCGGAGCCTCGGACGTCATGGGTGCGCCTCCTCCATCACAGGTCGGCCGCCGATGCCGGTCCGGGGAACCGTCGGCATGGCTGCCGGCGTCGCCGGCGGGTACCGGCCGTGCGGGCTCCCCGCACCGTATCCGGTGGTTGCCCGGAGCCGCCCGGGGGAGCATCGGCCGTCACCGAAAGTCACCGGACGACGTCGATGGGTTTCACTTGCCCGCGTCGGCCCGGAACCACCGGTTGGCGACCGTGCCAACCGTACCGGGCGGTGCGGCGAGGTGGAATCCCGGTGCCGACCGATGCCGATACGCCGAAGACCCGCCCGGTGTCGGGCGGGTCTTCGGACTGGAGGAGGTGAGAAAGGTCTGTGGCGTCAGCTCATGTGACGCTGGGCGATGGCGAGAAGCTCCTCGCGGACCGCGGGCGAGTTCGCGGAACGCAGCGCGTGCTCGATGGCGCGGGCGCGGCGGTTGGCGTCGCGGCGGGTGCGGATTCGCTCGATCATGCTCATCTTGGGTCTCTCCTCCTGGCTATTCGGTTGTCAGCCCCTTGATGTCTCTATTTAAGCGCACCAGGCCGCCCATCGCCATCGATTATTAGGTGAGCTGAACCACGTACCTAAGGATCGTAGGTCAGCCTGCCCTCAGATCCTATGATTCCGTTCCCGAAACGGTTACGGCCGGTGTGCCGGGCGTTCACCCGTGGCACACCGGCCGTGACCGGAGCGGTGGTGCGTCAGGTCCAGGCGAGCAGCGCCGCCTCCGGGTCGGCCAGGAAGTCCCCGATGTCGCGGAGGAACTTCGAGCCCAGCTCACCGTCGATGATGCGGTGGTCGAAGGAGAGGCCGAGCGTGGTCACCAGGCGCGGCTTCACCTTGCCCTTGTGCACCCACGGCTGCTCCCGTACCGCGCCGAAGGCGAGGATCGCCGACTCGCCCGGGGGCAGGATCGGCGTACCGGTGTCGACGCCGAAGACGCCGACGTTGGTGATGGTGAACGTGCCGCCGGACATGTCCGCCGGGGACGTCCTCCCCGACTTCGCGGTCTGCACCAGGTCCGTCATCGCGTCCGCCAGCTCGCGCAGCGAGAGCCGCCCGGCGTCCTTGATGTTCGGCACGATCAGGCCGCGCTCGGTGGCCGCCGCGATGCCGAGGTTGACGTACTCCTTCACCACGATCTCGTCGCCGGCCCAGGTCGAGTTGACCATCGGGTGCCGCTTGACCGCCAGCAGCACCGCCTTGGCGACCAGCAGCAGCGGCGAGACCCGCACGTCGCGCCACTCCCGCCGGTCGCGCAGCCGGTCCAGCGCCTTCATCGCCCGGGTCACGTCGACGGTCAGGAACTCCGTCACGTGCGGGGCGGTGAACGCCGAGCGGGCCATGTTCTCCGCGGTGAGCTTGCGTACCCCCTTGACCGGGATGCGCTGCTCGCGGTCCGCGCCGAAGCTCGCGGCCGACGCGGCCGGCGTCGTGACCGTCAGCGGCTCGGCCGCCGCCGGGGTCGCGGTCGCCGCCCGCTGTACGTCCTCACGGGTGATCGAGCCGAGCGGACCCGAGCCGGTCAGCGTGGCCAGGTCGATGCCGAGGTCCTTCGCCAGCTTGCGGACCGGCGGCTTGGCCAGCACCGGACCGGAGACCCGGCCGTTGCCGTTGACCGCCGGGGCGGGAGCGGGCGGGGCGGGCGCGACCGGCGCGGGCGCCACCGGGGCGGCGGCCTGAGCCGGTGCCGGCGCGTCACCCTTGCGCGGGCGGCGCTTGGCCGGGGCGTTGCGCGGGCCGTAGCCGACCAGCACGGCGGTACGCCCACCCGGGGCCACACCACCGATCAGGCCCGGCTCGACCATGCCCTCGGCGGGCGCGACCTGGACCGCGGCGAGCGACGCGGCAGACGGAGCGGGCAGGTCCGACGCGGGGGTCGCGGTCGTCGACTCCTCGATCGGCCCGGCGCCCGGGTCGGTGTCGATCGCGATGATCGGCACGCCGACCTCGACAGTGGACCCCTCCGGGTGGAAGATCGCCTGCACCCGGCCGGCCCACTTCGCCGGGATCTCGACCGCCGCCTTCGCGGTCTCCACCTCGACGATCGGCTGGTTCAGCTCGATGTCGTCGCCGACCTTGACCAGCCAGGCGAGGATCTCGCCCTCGGTCAGGCCCTCGCCCAGGTCGGGAAGGTTGAACTCCTTGATCCGGGACATGCCGCTCACCAGCCGAACGTGCGGTCGACGGCGTCGAGCACCCGGTCCAGGTCGGGCAGGTACTCCTCCTCCACCCGGGCGGCCGGGTAGGGGGTGTCGAAGCCGGTCACCCGCAGCACCGGGGACTCCAGGGAGTAGAAGCACTCCTCGGTGATCCGGGCCGCGATCTCCGACCCGAGACCCAGGTTGCCCGGGGCCTCGTGCACCACCACGCAGCGGCCGGTGCGCCGCACCGACTCGTACGCCGCGGTCAGGTCCAGCGGCGAGATCGTGCGCAGGTCGATGACCTCCAGCTCGCGGCCGTCCTCGGCGGCGGCGGTGGCCGCGTCGAGCGCGGTGCGCACCATCGGGCCGTACGCCAGGACCGTCGCGTCCGTGCCGGGCCGCGCGACCCGGGCCGAGTGCAGGGGGTACGCGTCGGCGATCGGCGCGTCCAGGTCCACCGGACCCTTCTCCCAGTAGCGCCGCTTCGGCTCCAGGAACACGATCGGGTCGTCCGACGCGATCGCCTGCTGGATCATCACGTACGCGTCCTGCGGGTTCGCGCAGCTCACCACCTTGAGACCGGCGGTGTGCGCGAAGTACGCCTCGGGCGACTCGGAGTGGTGCTCGACCGCGCCGATGCCGCCGCCGAACGGGATGCGGATGACCATCGGGATCCGCACCTTGCCCTGCGAGCGGTAGTGCATCTTCGCCACCTGCGACACGATCTGGTCGTACGCGGGGTAGACGAAGCCGTCGAACTGGATCTCGCAGACCGGACGGAAACCGCGGATGGCCAGGCCGACAGCGGTGCCGATGATGCCGGACTCGGCCAGCGGGGTGTCGATGACGCGCTGGTCGCCGAAGTCCTTCTGGAGGCCGTCGGTGATCCGGAACACGCCGCCGAGCTTGCCGACGTCCTCGCCCATGATGACGACCTTCGGGTCGTTCTCCAGGGCCCGCCGCAGGCCGGTGTTCAGTGCCTTGCCGAGGGTGAGCGTCTCCGTGGCCATCAGTGCGCGCTCCCCTCGAAGGACTCCATGTACTGCGTGAACCGGGCCCGCTGCTCGTCCAGCTCGGGAGAGCCGTTGGGGTAGACGTGGTCGAACATGCTCACCGGCTGCGGGTCGGGCATGGCGAGCACACGCTCGCGCAGGTGCACCGACTCGGTGCGGGCCTGCTCGTCGACCTCGGTGAAGAACGACTCGTCGGCGATCTTCTGCTTGGTCAGGAACGCCTTCATCCGGGCGATCGGGTCCTTCGCCTGCCACGCCTCGACCTCGCTGGCGATGCGGTAGCGGGTCGGGTCGTCGGAGGTGGTGTGCGCGCCCATCCGGTAGGTGTACGCCTCGATCAGGCTCGGGCCCTGGCCGTTGCGCGCGTTGTCCAGCGCGTGCCGGGTCACCGCGTACGACGCGAGCACGTCGTTGCCGTCCACCCGGACGCCGGGGAAGCCGAACCCGCCGGCCCGCCGGTACAGCGGCACGCGGGTCTGCCGCTCCAGCGGCTCGGAAATGGCGTACTGGTTGTTCTGGCAGAAGAACACCAGCGGGGCGTTGAAGACGCTGGCCCAGACGAACGACTCGTTGACGTCGCCCTGGCTGGTGGCGCCGTCACCGAAGTAGGCGATGACCGCCTCGCCGTCCTCGCCGCCGGTCTTGCCGTCCATGGCGACACCCATGGCGTACCCGGTCGCGTGCAGGGTCTGCGCCCCGATCACGATCGTGTACATGTTGAACTTGAACTCGTTCGGGTCCCAGCCGCCCTGGTCGACGCCGCGGAACAGGCCCAGCGGCATGATCGGGTCGATGCCGCGGCAGTAGAGCACGCCGTGCTCGCGGTAGGTCGGGAACGCCATGTCCTGCGTACGCAGCGCCCGGCCGGAGCCGACCTGCGCCGCCTCCTGGCCCAGCAGGCTGGCCCACAGTCCCAGCTCGCCCTGGCGCTGCAGCGCGGTGGCCTCGGCGTCCAGCTTGCGGACCAGCACGAGGTCGCGGTAGAGCCCGCGGTACTCCTCGTCGGTGAAGTCGACGCGGTACTCGGTCCCGTCCGGGCCGAGCGCGGTCTCGATCCGCTCACCTTCCGGCGTGAGCAGCTGTACGAGTTCCGGTTCACCGGCCGCGGCGGCGCGCCTGGTGCGGGGTGCGGCCCGCTTGCTGCGGGTGGCGGCCCCGGGGTCGCCCTTTGCCATCCGTCTCTCCCTGTCTGTCTGCGCCGGCGCCGGGGGTTACCCGAGCCGAGCACCTCGTGCGCCCGCCCGGCTGATGCCGGGTCGGTCCCTGGCGACCGCGCCTGACCCCGGTAGGGGTTGCCGCGCGGCGTGAGCCGGAGTCGGTCGGGGACAGACCCAGGCCCGGGAGCGCCGGCGCCGTTCCGCACCAGCCGCGGGGTACGCGGAGGTGGCGGCTGCGTTGCCGTCGTGTCTGAATGATTGCAGAGGAGGTGAGCGGGCCCACAGTATGGCCTCCTTGGTGGGTGAGGTTCCATCGTCTTCATGACGGATAGCCGTCTTTGTCCCCAGTGGCGGGATCGGCTGACGTACAAAATGTGTGTCGACACGCGGTTGCGACTGGTGAACTGAGCGTCACTGGGTCAAGCTTGCGGTGAGCTGTTGCGCGGCATTTGTCCGAATATCCGCGCGTGCTCTCCCGTCCCCGTTCGCGCGTGAGGAGTGTGCCGGTGTCCGAACCAGAGGGTCCCCCCGGCTCACCCTTCCTCGGCCGGCACCGCGCGCTGCCCGCCTCCCCGTACCGCCGGGTCGTCGGCGCGCACCGCGCCCCCGGCGCCGGCGCCCCCAGCCGGGGCTACCTGCTCACAGTGGCGCTGCTCGCCGGCACCGCGTCGATGCCGATCCTCGCCGCCATCAGCACCGGATCGGCGACGGTGGGCAACAGCGCGCTCCCCGACACCAGCACCCCGTTCCTGCCGACACCCTCGATCGGGCCGGTGGTGATCCCGCCGCCCCAGGCGACCCAGCCCGCAGTGCCGTCCACGCCCACCCCCGACGTCACCTCCGTACCCCCGGCGCGGCCCGTCCTCCCGGCCGCGCCGAGCCTGCCCGACGACAGCGACCTCGCCGCCCGCCACCGGTCCCGCCCGGTGGCCGCGCCGCCGCCACCGTCCACGCCGGTCCGGCCCACCCCGGTCCGCCCGCCGCACCCCTCGCCGGTGCCCTCACCGTCGCCGTCGCACCCGCCGTCCGACCCGGGTACGCCGACGCCCGAGCCGAGCCCCAGCCCCGAGCCGTCCGCCACGTCCGTCGAGCCGACGCCCTCGGCAGGTTCGTCCGACCCGTCCGGCCCATCGGGTACGTCCGGTCCCGCTGATCCGTCGGGTCCTGCCGAGCCGACCGGTTCCGCTGGGCCGTCGGGTTCCGCCGAGCCGTCCGGTCCCGCCGAGCCGTCGGGTCCTGCCGATCCGTCCGGTTCTGCTGGGCCGTCGGGTCCTGCCGGGTCGTCCGCCGCGTCCGCTCCTTCCGGCCTGGTCCGCCCATCGGTGTCCCGCGCCTCATGATCGACACCACTTCGGCGTAGTGGTGTGGTCCCGGCCGGTCTGATGCAGCCACCTCGCCGAGGTGGTGTCGATCAACGAGGTCCGGCTGGTCAGGGCATCGGCAGGCGCATGATCGACACCACTTCGCCGTGCTGGTGTCGATCAAGGAGGTTCGGGGAGGCCCCTCGCGCGGGGACCCAGGGCCGCATGATCGACACCGTTACGCCGTGCTGGTGTGGTCCCGGCCGGCTCGATGCAGCCACCTCGCCGGGGTGGTGTCGATCAACGAGGGGCGGGGCAACCGAGGGCCGGCGCCCGCATGATCGACACCACTTCGGCGTAGTGGTGTGGTTCTGGCCGGGGTGATGCCGCCACCTCGCCGAGGTGGTGTCGATCATGCGTGTGCGACTGCCTAGGCCGGGTCGTCGGTCAGGCGGTGGCGGTTCGCCTCGATCCAGGCGTTGAGCGCCTCCGGGTCGTCCGGGTCCACGCCGTCCGCCATCAGCTGGGCGACCGCCGCGGTGGCCGGGCTGCGCCGCTCACCGGTGCTGTAGAGCCGCGCGAACTCCGGGACCATCTCGGTGATCGCCTCGTCCGTCCGGGCGGCCGCCGACTGCGACAGTCCGCGCTGCCGGGCCGCGTACGCCGCCCAGGCGCGCAGCACCCGGGGCAGCATCGCCGCGTCGTCCATGTCCAGCACGGCCCGGCGGTGCACCCAGTCGAGCAGGAACAGCTCGGCGACCATCGGGCTCCACCGCATCGGGTCGGCGTCCGGGAAGCTGGCCGCGTGGTCGAGCAGCAGGCCGAGGCAGAAGTGCAGCGAGGCCAGCTCGCCGTCGGCGACCTCGGGCAGGCCGAACCGGGACGCCTCGGGCGAGTCGAGGAATGCGCGTATCAGGCGGGTGCGCTCCTCGTCGGTGGGCGGCGGCACGACCGCCGGACCGGCCGGCGGGGTCGGCCCGGGCAGCGCGGCCAGCCGTGCGCCCACGAGCGCCCGGTCGGTGGCGAGCGAGCCCTGTGCGGGCAGCTCGGCGAGGTCGTCGGTGACCGCCAGGTGGCGGCTCACCTCGGCGTGCATCCGGGCCGGGTCCTCGGTACGGAACCAGGTGAACTCGTCCTCGGTGCAGATCTCCCGGGCCTGCTCCACGATCCGGGCCGCCGGGCCGCCGACGAAGACGTCCTTGGTGATGCCGATGTTGTGGTCGACCAGCGCCACCAGCGCGTGCTCCGGCCCGCCCTGTTCCTCGTCGTCGTACGCGAACGTGGCGAGGTAGGACGTCTGGTCGCCGTACACGTCGCCGTACGCCCAGGCGCCTGTGACGTGCACCCGGCCGAGCTGGCCGGCCCACGTCGGGGCGTACGCGCCGGGCCGGACCCGGGCGGCGCCCTCGGCGTCGGGCACCAGGGCGGCGAAGACGGCGCGCAGTGTGGTCGCGGCGGCGCTGCGCCGCCGGGACGTGGCGGCGAGGAAGCCGGTGACGAACTCGCGGACGGCCTGTTCCCGGTCGTGCTCCGCGACGGCGTAGACGCTGCCCAGCAACGCGGCGCCGAGCATCTCCGCGTCCAGGGCCGAGTCGAGCCTCGTCACGTCGCGCGCGGCGTGCAGAACCGCGTCGTAGGGGGTCTGTGGCGTGGCCATGCATCGACCCTACGCCGCGCGGGCCGCCCCCACACCGGTCAGCGCGCCGGGTTCAGCGCCGCACGGCTTCGCGCAGCGCCTCCCGGGCCGTGCCGTAGCGGGTCAGCACCGCCCACACCGGGTCCAGCACGTACTTCTCGCCGACGCTGCCCACCGACGTGAGCAGGCGTCGCTCGGCCCGCGCCCGGGCCCGGCGGGCCGCCCACCCGACCACCGGCCGGGTCAGCGCCGCGATCAGCAGCCCGGCCAGCAGGCCACCGAGCAGCAGGACCGTCGGCCACGGCACCACGCCGAGCGTGGGGTGTTCCAGCGGGGGCAGGCCGAGCAGGCGCACCGCGTACCCGAGGAGCAGCCAGACCAGGCCGGCCAGCGCGGCCAGGGTGACCACCCACTGAAGCGCGCCGACCACCCGCCACCAGGCCGGCCGGCGGTCCATGCCCAGGTCGGTCGCGGCGACCGCGTGGTCGAGCGCGCCCGGCAGGTCGGCCTGCCGGGACCGGGCCGCCGCGGTCACCGCGGCCGGCCACGGCGCCGGCAGACCGGCGCCGTTCCGGTCGGCCACCGCGCGGATCGCCAGCGTCAGCGCCGAGCGCTGCGCGGCTGTCGGATCGGGTACGGAGGTGGCCGCGACCAGGCTGTCCGCCGGCGCGTCCGGGTCCCGCCCGGGCAGGTGCAGCCGGCGCAGCGGATCGGGTCGTAGCTTGCGCCAGCTCCGCAGCAGCGGCCAGCCGGTGTTGCTGACGGCCCGGTGCCGGTACGCCCTCTCGACCGCCGCCGCCACAGTCGGCACCCCGGCCGCCCCGGCCAGCGCCCGGTTCAGCTCCTGCGCCGAGGCGTCGCCGGGTTTGCTGCTCGGCGGTTCCGGCCCGACGAGCGGTTCGAGATCGGCCACCACGGCGTCCACGTCGCCGGAGAGCCGGCGCAGGGCGGCCTGCCGTTCGGCGACCGTACGCTCCAGCTCGGCCCGCAGGCCGCTCAGCCCGTTCGGGTCGACCGCTACCGTGGGCAGCAGCGGCACCCCGCCCAGCCCGTCCTCGTCGAGCAGCCGGCGCAGATCCTCGAGGACCTTGGGCAGCTCGGTCGGGTGCAGCCGGTCGGCCTGGTTGAGCACCACGACCGTGACGTCCTTGTGCCTGTGGAACTCGCGCAGATAGCTGGTGTGGATCACGCGGTCGGCGTACTTCTGCGGGTCGACCACCCAGACCACCAGGTCGACCAGGCCCAGCAGGCGGTCGACCTCCAGCCGGTGACCGTGCTGCACCGAGTCGAAGTCGGGCAGGTCGAGCAGGACGAGGCCGTGCAGCGTCGACTCGTCGTCGGCGTCAAGCGGGCTCTCCCGGACGAACCGGTGCCGGGGCAGCACGCCGATCCAGTCGAGCAGCCGGACCGCGCCGTCCAGCGGACCCCACACGCAGGCGTGCGCGACGCCGGTGGTCGGCCGGCGCACCCCGACCGGGGAGAGGTCGAGCCGGGCCAGCGAGTTGAACAGGCTCGACTTGCCGCTGCCGGTCGCGCCGGCCAGCGCGACCACCGTGTGCCGGCCGGAGAGGGCGAGCCGGTCACCGGCCCGCTCGACCACCGTGTGCGCGGCGACCAGTTGAGCGTCGGGCACATCGCCGTCCACCGCGGAAAGGAACCGCTGGATCGCCTGGAGGCGCTCGATCAGCACGTCCGGGTCGACCCGCTGCTCGCCGCGCAGCGCGTCCCGCATCCGTCCGACGACGTTACTCACTGGCGTCCGTCCTGCTCGGGGCTCGGGAACAAGCCGCTCCGGTGCCGGGCCCGCTCGACCTCCAGGGCGGCCCAGCGCAGCGCCGCGCCGGCGTTGTCGGCCGGGCGTTCGGCCTCGGTGCGGGCCAGGAAGCGCTCGGCCTCCTCGGCCAGCAGCTTGCCGGTCCGGTCGAGCAGGTCGATCCGGGCCTTGCGGGCCAGGTTCCGCACCGCCTGGTCGCCGAAGATCGCCTGGAGCACGGTCTGCCCGGCGACCGCCGTGCCGGTGCCGGCGGCGACCTCCAGCCCGGTGGGGATGAACGCGGTGGAGGCGAACACGCCGATCATGACGGCGAGGCCGGTGGCGTTCACCGCGTACGCCGCAGTGCGGGCCACGAACCGCCGGTCGCCGCCCTCGACCCGGACCAGTTCCAGCACGCCGCGCTGCCAGTCGCGGACCAACTGCTCGGCCCGCTCCGGCAGGTCGGCCGAGGCGTGGGCCAGGTCCGGCTCCAGCAGCGCCGCGCCGGCCGGGTGCGCCTTCCAACCGGTGTACGCGTTCTCCGCCGCCTCGGCGGCCACGCCGCGCAGCAGCGTGACGAGCTGCGACTCGATCGCGGTACGCAGTTCCGCGGCGGGCGCGGGCCGCCCGGTGACCGCCGCGACGACCCGGTCCCGCAGCCGGCCGATGCGTGCCTCCAGGCCCCGGAAGAACTCGCCGGTGCCGATGAACTCCTGCCAGCGGGCCAGCACCTCGCCGCGCAGCAGCCGGCCGTCCCGGAGCCCCTGGTCGACGCTCCGCTCGGCGCCCCGGTACGCGGCCCGTACCCGTTCGTCCAGCGCGTCGGCCGCGGTGCACTGCTCGTCGGCGGCCTCGGCGAGCGCCTCCACCACCGGGTGCAGCGCGGCCAGCGCGCCGTCGAGCGTCTGCCGGACCACCGCGGCGCGGGCGTCGGCGTCGGCGGCGAGCCGGGCGAACCAGTCACTGAGCGGGGCGGTGATCCGGTCCGGCAGCAGCCCCTGCCCGTCCACCCAGGTCTCCGGCAGCACGAACAGCGGCGCGGCGCCCAGCTCCTGCTCGGCCAGCATCTCGGACAGGTGGGCGGCGACCTCGTCGGCGGCCTCCGGGGGGACCCGGTCCAGCACCATCGCCACTGCGGTGCCCCGGGCGCGGGCGCTGCGCAGCAGCTCCCAGGGGACGGCGTCGGCGTACCGGGCGGCGGTGGTGACGAACAGCCAGAGGTCGGCGGCGGCGAGCAGTTGCCCGGCGAGCGCCCGGTTGGCGTCGACCACCGAGTCGATGTCGGGCGCGTCGAGGAAGGCCAGGCCGGGCGGCAGCGCCGGTGCGGTGACCAGGTGCAGGGTGCCCGGCTGCTCGCTCGGCTCGGTGGTCCGGGTCAGGCCGGGCAGCAGCTCGCCCTGCCGGAACCAGGCCGCGTCGGTCGGGCTGCACACCAGCACCGGGGAGCGGGTGGTGGGGCGGAGCACCCCGGCCGCGCTGACCCGTGCCTGGACCAGGCTGTTGACGAGCGTCGACTTGCCCGCGCCGGTGGAGCCGCCGACCACCACCAGCAGCGGGGCGTCGAGCCGGGCCAGCCGGGGAAGCAGGTAGTCGTCGAGCTGGTCGGTGAGGCTCGTGGCGGCGTGCCGGGCCGGCTCGGCCGAGGGGAGGGCGAGCGGGAAGCGGGCCGCGCCGATCGCCGACCGCAGGCCGGTGAGCGCGGCGGGCAGGCCCTCCGCGGCGTGCGCAGGCTGGTCGGCGCCGGTGGTGGCTCCGGTGCGGGCTGCGACGGCGGGCGCGCCGGCACGGGTGGCGGAATCGCCATGCGTCGTCACCGCTAAAGCGTGCCCGACCGACGCAAGGTAAGACAACCGGACAGTAGTAACGGTCGGGTTGCGCCGGGTCGGCTCAACCTCGACTTGCGGATTGGCGATGGCGTGGCACTATTGAGTCAAGTTCACTCAACTTGTGGTGCGGTCGCTTCCGGGCGGCCCTCCCGGGCAGGCCGTCTGACCTGCTCACCCGTTACGAAGCGAGGAAGCGAACATGGCACGTGCGGTCGGCATCGACCTCGGCACGACGAACTCCTGCGTCAGCGTTCTCGAGGGCGGTGAGCCCACCGTCATCGCCAACGCAGAGGGCTCGCGTACGACTCCCTCGATCGTCGCGTTCGCCCGCAACGGCGAGGTGCTCGTCGGTGAGGTCGCCAAGCGCCAGGCGGTGACCAACCCCGACCGGACCATCCGCTCGGTCAAGCGGGAGATCGGCACCAACTGGACCGTCGACATCGACGGCAAGAAGTACACCCCGCAGGAGATCTCGGCCCGCACGCTGATGAAGCTCAAGCGGGACGCCGAGGCGTACCTGGGCGAGCAGATCACCGACGCGGTGATCACCGTCCCCGCCTACTTCAACGACGGGCAGCGCCAGGCCACCAAGGAGGCCGGTGAGATCGCCGGCTTCAACGTGCTGCGGATCGTGAACGAGCCGACCGCGGCCGCCCTGGCGTACGGCCTGGACAAGGGTTCCAAGGAGCAGACCGTCCTGGTCTTCGACCTCGGTGGCGGCACCTTCGACGTGTCGCTGCTGGAGCTGGCCGAGGGCGTGGTGGAGGTCAAGTCCACCAGCGGTGACAACCAGCTCGGCGGTGACGACTGGGACCAGCGCATCATCGACCACCTGGTGAAGACGTTCCGCGGTGAGCACGGCATCGACCTCTCGCAGGACAAGATGGCCATGCAGCGGCTCAAGGAGGCGGCCGAGAAGGCCAAGATCGAGCTGTCCGCCGCCACCACCAGCAACATCAACCTGCCGTACATCACCGCCGGCTCGGCCGGCCCGCTGCACCTCGACGTGACGCTCAGCCGCGCCGAGTTCCAGCGCATGACGCAGGACCTGCTGGACCGCTGCAAGGGCCCGTTCGAGCAGGCCGTCAAGGACGCCGGCATCAAGATCTCCGACGTCGACCACGTCATCCTGGTCGGCGGCTCGACCCGGATGCCGGCCGTCACCGACCTGGTCAAGCAGCTCACCGGCCGGGACCCGAACAAGGGCGTCAACCCGGACGAGGTCGTCGCCGTCGGCGCCGCGCTCCAGGCCGGTGTGCTCAAGGGCGAGGTCAAGGACGTCCTGCTGCTCGACGTGACCCCGCTGAGCCTGGGCATCGAGACCAAGGGCGGCATCTTCACCAAGCTCATCGAGCGCAACACCACCATCCCGACCAAGCGCTCCGAGGTCTTCACCACGGCCGACGACAACCAGCCGTCGGTGCTGATCCAGGTGTTCCAGGGCGAGCGGGAGATCGCGGCCTACAACAAGAAGCTCGGCACCTTCGAGCTGACCGGCCTCCCGCCGGCCCCGCGCGGCGTGCCGCAGATCGAGGTCACGTTCGACATCGACGCCAACGGCATCGTGAACGTGCACGCCAAGGACCTGGGCACCGGCAAGGAGCAGAAGATGACGATCACCGGCGGCTCCTCGCTGCCGAAGGACGACATCGAGCGGATGCGCCGGGACGCCGAGGAGCACGCCGACGAGGACAAGCGCCGCCGCGAGGAGGCCGAGACCCGCAACGTGGCCGAGGCGCTCCAGTGGCAGACCGAGAAGTTCCTCGCCGAGAGCGGCGACAAGCTGCCCAGCGAGAACCGTGACCAGCTCAACGAGGCGCTCGGCGAGCTGCGCAGCGCGCTCGGCGGCCAGGACATCGAGAAGATCAAGTCCGCGCACGAGAAGCTGGCGCAGGTCTCCCAGCAGGCCGGCTCGCTGCTCTACGCCCAGCAGCAGGAGGGCGAGCAGGCGGCGCCGGGTGGCGCGGCCGGGCCGGGCGCCGGCGCGGGCGCGGGCGCGACCGGTGGCCCGAAGGCCGGCGGCGACGACGACGTGGTCGACGCGGAGATCGTGGACGAGGACAAGAAGTGACATCCGGTCCCGGACACGATTCGCACGGCAGAGGGATGAGGTAACCGCATGACGGACAAGCCACGCGCGGCCGACCCGGGTGCCACCGGGTCGGCGGGCGCCGGCAAGGACGCCGGCGACGAACCCCGGGTCGTCATCCGCGACAAGCGCAAGCTCGGCAAGGTGACCGAGCAGCCGGCGAACGACGCCTCGGCGGCGGACGCCGCTGCCGACGCGCCCGCCGAAGGGCTGGTCGAGGAGGCCGAGGTCGTGGTCGACGAGATCGGCGGCGAGGCCGAGGTCACCGGGCCGACAGTGGTCGACTCCCCGGCCGAGCCGAGCGGGGAGACGGAGGCGACCGCGCCGCTCGGCGCCGAGCTGGAGTCGCTCCGCACCGACCTGGAGGAGCGCACCCGCGACCTCCAGCGGGTCACGGCGGAGTACGCCAACTACCGCAAGCGGGTCGACCGGGACCGCAACCTGGTCCAGGAGCAGGCCACCGGCACTGTGCTCAGCGCGCTGCTGCCGATCCTGGACGACCTGGACCGGGCCCGTGAGCACGGCGATCTGGTGGGCCCGTTCGGCAGCGTGGCCGAGCAGCTCACCGCCGCGCTGGGCAAGTTCGGCCTGACCGCGTTCGGCGAGAAGGGCGACCCGTTCGACCCGACCCGGCACGAGGCGGTGGCGCACCAGACCTCCGCCGACGTGACCGAGTCGACCTGCGTACAGGTCATGCGCCGCGGTTACCAGCTCGGCGAGCGGCTGCTGCGGCCCGCCATGGTCGCGGTCGCGGACCCGGAGTAGTGCCGACCCGTGACGTCCCGCCCGCCCCCACCGGGCGGGCGGGACGGCCGGGCTTCGACCCGTGGAAGGGGGTGGACCGGTGAGTTCCAAGGACTGGATCGAGAAGGACTACTACGCCGCGTTGGGCGTGGAGAAGTCCGCCTCCTCGGACGAGATCAAGAAGGCGTACCGCAAGCTGGCCCGGGAGTCGCACCCGGACCACAACCCCGGCGACACCGGGGCCGAGGAGCGGTTCAAGACCGTCTCCGAGGCGTACGCGGTGCTGGGCGACGAGAAGAAGCGACGCGAGTACGACGAGATGCGCTCGCTGTTCGGCTCGGGCGCCTTCCGCCGCAGCGCCCGCGGCGCGGGCCAGCCGGGCGGCGTGCCGTTCGACGTCTCCGACCTGTTCGGCGGCGGCGCGGGCGGCGGGGACACCCGGTTCGGCGGCGGCGGTTTCACCGACCTGTTCAGCTCGATCTTCTCCGGCGGCGGGGGTGGCGCGGCGCGTCCGCGCGGTCCGGCGCGGGGCCGGGACGTCGAGACCGAGGTGGCGCTCGATTTCGAGGATGCGGTACGCGGCGTCACGCTGCCGCTGACGCTGCGCGCGCCCGGCGTCTGCGACACCTGCCACGGCAACGGCGCGAAGCCGGGTACCCAGCCGGTGGCCTGCCCGGTCTGCCACGGCGCCGGCGTGACCACCCGCAACCAGGGGTCGTTCAGCTTCTCCGAGCCGTGTCGCAACTGCCAGGGCGTCGGCACGATCGTCGAGGAGAAGTGCCCAGAGTGCCACGGCACCGGCGGTGTCACCAAGACCCGCACGCTGAACGTGCGCTTCCCGGCCGGGGTGGCCGACGGGCAGCGGATCCGCCTGGCCGGCCGGGGTGAGCCCGGTGAGCGGGGCGGCTCGGCGGGCGACCTGTTCGTGCAGGTGAAGGTCCGCCCGGACGAGCTGTTCGGGCGTACCGGGGACGATCTGACCCTGAACGTCCCGATCACGTACGCCGAGGCGGTCCTCGGCACCGACCTGCGCGTGCCGACCCTGGACGGGACGGTGACGCTGCGGGTGCCACCGGGTACGCCCAGCGGGCGGGTGCTGCGTGCCCGCGGCAAGGGCGTCGTACGCAAGGACGGCCGCGCCGGTGACCTGCTGGTCACGCTCGACGTGGTGGTCCCGGCGAAGGTCTCGGACGAGGCGCGGGCGGCGCTGGAGACCTTCGCGGAGCAGACTCCGCCCGCCGCGCGGGAACATCTCGACGCGCGGGTACGTCGATTCAGTTGACGGCGGCAGCGGAGGTGAGCGGGCATGTCGGAGGAGTACGTCGGCTCGGGTGACCCGGCCTACGAGGCCAAGGTGTTGATGATCTCGGTGGCTGCGCGGATGGCGGGGATGCACCCCCAGACGCTGCGCCAGTACGACCGGCTGGGCCTGGTGCAGGCGGGCCGGGCGTCCGGCGGTGGTCGCCGGTACAGCGTCCGGGACGTGGTGCTGCTGCGCGAGGTGCAGCGGCTCAGCCAGGACGACGGGATCAACCTGGCCGGGGTCAAGCGGATCATCGGGTTGGAGCGGCTGCTCGAAGAGGCACAGCAGCGGGTGGCCCGGCTGGAGGCGGAGCTGGACGCCGCGTACCGGCGGATCGCCGAGCTGGAGTCGCTCGGTGGCTTTGCCCGCGGCGACCTCGTGCCGACCAACCGCACGTCCACCGCGCTCGTCGTCTGGCGACCACGCCGCGCTCCCGACCGCTGACCTTTCACCGGAAGGCCGGCGCGCCCCGCTCCCCCGGGGCCGCGCCGGCCTTCGTACGTCCGGCCCTCGTGCGTCCCTGGTTCGGGGCGCTCGTCGGGGAAAGCGGGATGCGGCAGGGCGCTGTCGACTAGGCTCGCCGGTAGGGCCGAAACCCCTAAATCGGACGCCGAGTTGGCAGGGGGAGCCATGGCGGAACCGGCTAAGAAGGTGGCGGAACGCGCCGAGGAACGGCTGGAGAAGGTGGCCGAGAACGTCCGCGAGCGGTTCGACCGGGTCACCGAGGGACGCTTCAGCGACAAGGTCAAGGAAGGGCGCTTCGCCGACCAGACGGACCACGGCGTGGACCGGGCCCGGGACGACGAGAGGCGCAAGAAGCAGGGCGGGTCGACCTGACGATCCGCCGACGTGCGGGCCGGGATCCACGGGGGATCCCGGCCCGTTCGCCGTTCAACCCGGCGACGTGTCAGAGGCGGCGGTTCTCGCGGACCAGGCCGCCCTCGCACCAGTCCCGGTAGACGAACAGGTCGGGCCGGGCGAGCAGCACGCGGCTGTTGTGCGCCCAGTTGCGCATCAGGTCGTCACCGGCGCGTTCGGCCTGCTCGACAAGCTTGCGGAACCGGCGTTTGGGATGGGCGCGGAAGTTCGTCCGGATGCCGTCGGCGGCGTAGATGTAGAGGCAGTGCAGCGCGAACCGCCGGGCCGGGCAGCGCTCGTCCATCGCCAGGTCGAACAGCGTCTGCACCAGATGGTCACCGGCGACCAGCAGGTCCCAGTCGGGCGGCATCGAGGTCAGCGGCACCGAATCCGGTTGATAGGCCCACGCCCGGAGTTCGGCGGGCGAGGGATCGACCGGATTGGCGAAGCCGTGGAACGTATCTTCCTGCACGCTCACCGGCCGACCTTCCGCTTGCGCTGGCGGGGGCACCGGCCACCCGCGGACCCTGGCTGCTGGGCCGAAACGTTAACGCGGCTGAGCGGAGCAGTGGTAGACCTTCCGGGGATCAATTTGACAACGCCGGGCCGGATCTGCCTGTGGCAGGTCCGGCCCGGCGCGGGTCAGTCCCCGGTCGGCGCGGGCAACGCCGCTGCCGCACGGGCGGCGGCGGCGCGGGAGCGCAGCCACTGCTTGAACCACTGGGTGTCGGGCAGCCGGGCGAGCAGCGGCCCGGTCACCACCGTGATCAACACGTACGCGGTGGCGAGCGCCGCCAGCTTCGGGTTCACCGGGTAGGCGGCCGCGACGGCCAGTCCGGCGATGACGATGGAGAACTCGCCGCGCGGGGTCAGCGCCAGGCCGGCCCGCCAGCGACCGGGCTCGGCGATCCCCGCCCGGCGGGCGGCCAGGTAGCCGGTGGCCACCTTCGTCGCCATGGTGACCACTGCCAGCACCAGCGCCGGCAGCAGCACCGGCGGCATGTCCAGCGGGTTGGTGACCAGCCCGAAGAACACGAAGAAGACAGCGGCGAAGAGATCCCGCAGCGGGGAGAGCAGTTCGGTGGCGTGGTGCGCCACCGGCCCGGACAACGCGATGCCGACCAGGAACGCGCCGACAGCGGCGGAGACCTGGAGTTTGGCGGCGATACCGGCGACCAGCAGGGTCAGGCCGAGCACCCCGAGCAGGAGCGCCTCCGGGTCCTTGGCGGAGAGCGCGGCGGAGATCAGGTGGCCGTACCGGATCGCCACGGCCAGCACCACGACGACGGTGAACACCGCGATGGCGAGCGCGATGCCGCCCTTCATCAGGCCGACCCCGGCGAGCAGCGCGGTGACCAGCGGCAGGTAGAGGGCCATCGCCAGGTCCTCGATCACCAGGACGGAGAGGATCACCGGCGTCTCCCGGTTACCGACCCGGCCCAGGTCGCCGAGCACCTTGGCGATCACGCCCGACGACGACACCCAGGTGACGCCTCCGAGCACCACTGCGGCGACCCAGCCCCACCCGAGCAGCAGCGCGAACCCGAAGCCGGGCAGCGCGTTGAGCACCGCGTCGATCAGACCGGCCGGCGCGGCCGAGCGGAGGTTGCCCACCAGTTCGTTGGCGCTGTACTCCAGGCCGAGCATGACCAGCAGCAGGATCACGCCGATCTCGGCGCCGACGGCGAAGAACTCCTCGCTGGCGTTGAGCGGCAGCAGGCCACCGTGCCCGAACGCCAGGCCGGCGAGCAGGTAGAGCGGGATGGGCGAGACACCGACGCGACGGCTCAGCCGGCCGAGCAGGCCGAGCAGGAGCAGCAGCGCACCGACCTCGATGAGCAGGATTGTGGTTTCGTGCATACGCGTCAGACGTCCGGGTCGGTCTCGGCGAGGATCGCGGTCACGCCGTCGAGCCCCTGGCGGGTACCGACCACGACGACCACGTCGCCGGCTTCGAACCGGAAAGTGGGATCCGGCGAGACGTTCACCGTGCCCTGACGCAGCACGGCGACGATCGACGCGCTGGTCCGGGTCCGGGCCTTGGTGTCACCCAGCCGCTTGCCGACGTATTTCGAGCCGGCCGGAATGGCGATCTGCTCGGTCAGCAGCCCGGCGGCCTGCTCGCGCAGCCCGGAGAGCTGACCCAGCATCAGCGACGCGCCGAGGATGTCGGCGAGCGCCTCCGCCTCGTCGTCCGTCAGGGGGATGTCGTGCTGACAGGAGTCGGGATCTTCCGGGTCGTAGAGGACCAGGTCGCGACGGCCATTGCGGTGGGAGACCACACCGAGCCGGCGGCCGGACTCCGTCATCAGGTCATGACGTACGCCGATACCCGGCAGGGCGGTCTGTTCGACACGTACTCGCACGCGGGTGAGGCTACTCCGGGCGCGCACCTGCTGCGTCCGGGGTCGAACTACAGGCTGGTCGATGCGACTCGTCTAGGCACGTTCGGCCACGAACACGCCGACACCTTCAAGGGTCTCGGTGAGGCCGGTCGCCCGCAGGATCATCATCGCCTTGCCGACGACGGTGTCGGAGACGCCGTATTCCTTGCAGAGCTGGGCACGGCTCGGCAGCTTGGTGCCGGGTGGCCACTCTCCCGAATCGATCTTGCTCTTCAGCTCGTCTGCGAGCACCTGGTACTGCTGCTTGGGCATACACACTCCCCGGATGGCAGGCCCATTCGACCATGCACCCACCTCCAACCTCAAGCAATTGTGGGTCGATCGTTGACCTACGACTGGTACCGATTGTAGGTTGCTGACGAACGCTCCCGGATGGCACCTGGAGCTTCCAGGGTCGGGGCGGGCATCCCCCGTGGCTCGTCCCGACCCCCGTCCTCTGCGAGAAGGGACAGTGTCGTGCGCAATCTCCTGCGAATACGTCCGAAGCGGCGGAACGCGCGCCCGCCCGACTCCGCGCCGGGCGCCGCGTACCGCTCCGCGTCGTACCTTCCGCTCCGGCCCTGGCAGGTGCGGGGCCGCAGCTTCGCGACGCGCCGCCGGGGGCTGGACCCCGCCGAGGTCGCCGCGTTCCTCGACCGCGTGGCCGGGGACCTCGCCGCCGCGTACGCCGAAGTCGCCCGGAGCCGTGAGGAGACGGCGCGGATCAAGGGCGCGTTGCGCGAGTGGCAGTCCCGTCAGGCTCCCTCAATGCGCGACCTGGCCGGGCGGCCGTGACCGGGCGGTACGTGATCCATCTGCCGGTGCGCGCGGCGGATCTGACCCGGGCGAAGATGCTCGGTCGCACGGCCGGCCGGTCGTTGACGTTCCTCGCGGTGGTGGAGTTGGGCGGGATCACCGTGTCGACGGAGGACGACCAGGCCGTACGCCATTGGGTTTTCTGTGACCGCAAGCTGGACGGCGGCCGGCGTTGCGTGCTGCGCGCCGACCACGAGACCCCTTGCCTTACGCGCCTCCCGCGTCGATGAGATCTTGGTACGAAAGGGCCCCTATGAGGGCCGTTTCGTACCAAGATCTACCCGGCCTCGCCGGCGGAGGGTGACTCAGGTCACAGGAGTGGAGTTGAGCGGAATAGACTCAACTCTGGTTGTGTCATGTCCAGTGGACACGCCGATCCGGGGGAGCCCATGAACACGGAACGTCTCACCACCAAGAGCCGCGAGGCCATCACCGGTGCCGTCGCGCTGGCGAACCAGCGCGGTCACGCCACCGTGGAGCCCTGGCACCTGCTGTTGTCACTGCTGGACACCGAGGGCTCGACCGCCGCGGGCCTGCTGCGCGCCGTCGGGGCCGACCCGGCCGAGCTGCGCCGAGTCGCCCTGCGCTCGGTCGACGCGCTGCCCGCCGCGCGTGGGTCGAGCATCGCCGAGCCGACGCTGGCCCGCGAGTTCGTCAACGCCATCGGCGCCGCCGAGCAGATCGCGCGGCCGCTGGGCGACGAGTACACCTCCACCGAGCACCTGCTGGCCGGGCTGGCCCGGGTCGGCGGCGCGGTCTCGGTCGCGCTGAAGAACTCCGGCGCCACCGAGGAGAACCTGGTCGCCGCGTTCCCGACCGTCCGGGGCGGGGACCGCCGGGTCACCACCGCCGACCCGGAGCAGACCTACCAGGCCCTGGCCAAGTACGGCGTGGACCTCACCGCCAGCGCCCGCGACGGCAAGATCGACCCGGTGATCGGCCGGGACTCGGAGATCCGCCGGGTGATCCAGGTGCTGTCCCGGCGTACCAAGAACAACCCGGTGCTGATCGGCGAGCCGGGCGTCGGCAAGACCGCGATCGTGGAGGGCCTGGCCCAGCGGATCGTGGCCGGCGACGTGCCGGAGTCGCTGCGGGACAAAAAGCTCGTCTCGCTCGACCTCGGCGCGATGGTCGCCGGCGCGTCGTACCGCGGCCAGTTCGAGGAGCGGCTGAAGTCCGTGCTGGAGGAGATCAAGAACTCCGACGGCCAGGTCATCACGTTCCTCGACGAGCTGCACACCGTGGTCGGCGCCGGCAAGGGCGAGGGCTCGATGGACGCCGGCAACATGCTCAAGCCGATGCTGGCGCGCGGCGAGCTGCGGATGGTCGGCGCTACCACGCTCGACGAGTACCGCGAGCACATCGAGAAGGACCCGGCGCTGGAGCGCCGCTTCCAGCCGGTGCTGGTCGGCGAGCCGACCATCGAGGACACCATCGGCATCCTGCGCGGGCTCAAGGAGCGCTACGAGGTGCACCACGGCGTACGCATCACCGACGCCGCGCTGGTCGCCGCCGCCGCGCTCTCCGACCGCTACATCACCGACCGGTTCCTGCCGGACAAGGCGATCGACCTGGTGGA
The DNA here is from genome assembly GCF_001652995.1 of Micromonospora sp. NBRC 110037. Taxonomy (NCBI): domain Bacteria; kingdom Bacillati; phylum Actinomycetota; class Actinomycetes; order Micromonosporales; family Micromonosporaceae; genus Micromonospora; species Micromonospora sp. NBRC 110037. The sequence goes on along the minus strand of NZ_BBVA01000008.1, from coordinate 35,412 downwards.
CGAATCGGCGTCCCGGCTGCGCATGGAGATCGACTCGCGCCCGGTCGAGGTGGACGAGATCGAGCGGGCGGTACGCCGCCTGGAGATCGAGGAGATGGCGCTGGCAAAGGAGCCGGACGCCGCGTCCGCCGAACGCCTGGAGCGACTGCGCAAGGAACTGGCCGACAAGCGCGAGCAGCTCACCGCGCTCTCCGAGCGCTGGCAGACCGAGAAGAGCCACATCACCAAGCTCTCCACCGCCAAGGAGGAACTGGAGCGCCTCGGCGGCGAGGCCGAGCGGGCCGAGCGCGACGGCGAGCTGGAACGCGCCGCCGAGCTGCGGTACGGCCGGATCCCGGCGCTGCGGACCGAGCTGAAGCAGGCCGAGGAGGAACTGGCCCGGCTCCAGGCCGACGGCGCGATGCTCAAGGAGGAGGTCGGCGCGGACGACATCGCCGCGGTGGTCGCCTCCTGGACCGGCATCCCCGCCGGCCGGCTGCTCGAAGGCGAGACCGCCAAGCTGCTCCGGATGGAGGAGTCGCTGCGGGCCCGCGTCGTCGGCCAGGCCGAGGCGGTGGGCGCGGTCTCCGACGCGGTACGCCGCGCCCGGGCCGGCGTCGCCGACCCGGACCGCCCGACCGGCAGCTTCCTGTTCCTCGGACCGACCGGCGTCGGCAAGACCGAGCTGGCAAAGGCGCTCGCCGAGTTCCTCTTCGACGACGAGCGGGCCATGGTCCGCATCGACATGAGCGAGTACGGCGAGAAGCACTCGGTGGCCCGCCTGGTCGGTGCCCCGCCCGGATACGTCGGCTACGAGGAGGGCGGCCAGCTCACCGAGGCGGTACGCCGCCGGCCGTACTCGGTGATCCTGCTGGACGAGGTGGAGAAGGCCCACCCGGACGTCTTCGACGTACTGCTGCAGGTGCTCGACGACGGCCGGCTCACCGACGGTCAGGGCCGTACCGTGGACTTCCGCAACGCGATCCTGATCCTCACCTCGAATCTGGGCTCGTCGGTGATCAGCGACCTGACGCTCACCGAGAACGAGCGCCGGGAGGGCGTGCTCGCGGTGGTCCGGTCGCACTTCAAGCCGGAGTTCCTCAACCGGCTCGACGACATCGTGGTGTTCGCCGCGCTCCAGGGCGAGGACCTGCGTTCGATCGTGGACATTCAGCTCGACCGGATGCGCCGCCGACTGGCCGACCGTCGGCTGGGCCTGGAGATCACCGAAGCGGCCCGGACCTGGCTGGCCGAGCACGGGTACGACCCGATCTACGGTGCCCGCCCGCTGCGCCGGCTGGTGCAGTCGGCGATCGGCGACCAGCTCGCGAAGGCGCTGCTGGCCGGCGACATCCGCGACGGCGACACGGTCCGCGTAGACCTGTCCGACACCAAGGAGTCCCTGGCGGTCACCGCCGCCTGACCCGCTCCTGCGAAGGCCCGGCCGTCTTGGCCGGGCCTTCGCCGTTCCCGGCCGCGCCCTGCTCGTGGAGGTTGTTAACAAGGGGCCCTTCCTCTACCGGAGGCGTTAAAAGGGGGCCCTTCCTTGCGGTTGGAGGGGGTGGCGGGGTGGGCACATAGTGGGGCATGAGTGCGTGGGAGCGGGAACTGGACGAGGCGGCGCGGGAACTCGACGGCGCGGACACCCTCGCCTTCGGCGGGGTGGGACTGGCGGGGCAGGTGCTGCCCGCGACCGAGGCGTACCGACGGCTGGAACAGGGGTTGCGGGAGCACCCGGAGGCGGCCCGCAAGCGGGTCGACAAGCTGCTCCGCAAGGGTTCCCCGGCCGGGCGGGCGTACGCGGCGACGCTGCTGGAGGCGGCCGACCCGGCCGCCGGGCGGGACGCCTGGGCGCGGCTGCGCGACGACGACGGCGAGTTCACCACGTTCTCCGGCTGCCTGATGGGCCGCGCCACGCTGGGCGAATACGCCGCCGACCGGCTCGCCGGCGGCGAGCAGTAGCTGACCGCACACTCAGCGAACAGGACTTCAGAAGGCGTGCATGCGGTTGTTACCGTTCCCGCCTAGCAGGTTGGGGGAGGCGGTCGTGAACGGTTCGTTGGCGTACGTGGTGACCACGCTGGGGTGCCTCGTCGGGGTCGCCGGTGTGGTGATCGCCGTGATCGCGGTACGGAAGTCCCGGTCGGAGTCCGGCCCGAAGACGAAGGCGGCGCCGGGTGACCCGTTCCGGGACCGGGACGCGGACGCGCTGCGGGGCGACCCGCGCGCGCTCAAGCCCGGCGACATCGTCGAGATCCGCTCGGTGCCGTACACCGTGCGGGGCTCGGTGCACCTGGTCGAGGGTGGCTGGAGCTGGGCGGAGCACCTGCTCGACGACGCGGGCGGCGTGAAGCGCTGGCTCTCCGTCGAGTCCGACCCGGACCTGGAGCTGGTGCTCTGGACCAGCGAGCCGTCAGCCACCGTCACGCCGGGCGCCCCGACGCTGGAGATCGCCGGCCGCCGCTACAACTGGGACGAGTCGGGCCAGGCCCGGTACACCGCGACCGAGGGCACCGGCCTCGATCCGCACGGCACCATGCGCTACTACGACTACCAGGCGCCGGGCGGCGCGCGGCTGTCGTTCGAGGCGTACGGGGAGGCCGGCTGGGAGGTCAACCTCGGTGAGGAGCTGCGCCGCGCCGAGGTGATGATCTACCCGCAGGGCGGCCCGGAGACGGTGCGCTGACGTGCTCGTCTGCCTGGACGCGCCCTACGTCGACACCAGCGCCGCCGATCTGAGCCTGGCCCTGGGCGGCCCGGAGCTGCCGGCGCTCGCCGTACGCGACATCGACCTGCCCGGGCTGCCCCGGCTGCGGCTGCGCCTGCTCGGCGCCTCCCACCAGGTGGTGCTCGGCGGGCTCACGGAGACGGTCGCCTGCCTGCCCGGCCGCCCGCCGCACCTGCCGGACGCGCTGCACGACGAGACGACCGGCTACCGGTTCATGGCCACCGTGCTCCGGCCGGAGGGCGACGGCCTGCGTACCCGGGTCGCGGCGCTGCGCGCCGAGCTGGCCGAGGACCCGTACGCGCTGATCGGGGTCTTCCCCGGCGACGAGGACGCGGTTACCGCGCTCTCCGTCCGGCCCCGGCCGCCGGACGGCGTGCTCGCCTGGCGTACCTGGCACGTCTACCCCCAGACGAACGAGCTGGTCCTGACCGAGACCGTGGTGGAGGAGCTGTGACGTACCGACGGTGGTTCGTGGTGGGCGTGGCGGTCGCCGTCATCGGCGCGCTCATCGCCACCTTCACGATCTTCTACGGCAACTTCTCGCCCCGGGGCTACGTGGAGGACAACTTCTCCCGCGCCTCCGGGCGGGACATCGGCTCGAACGCGATCGCGTACACCTCCCGGAAGACGCCGAGCGAGGTGTCCAAGCAGATCACCGACGCCTGGAAGCCGGCCGACCAGTACGTCGACGGCAGCGGGGTCTACCTGCGCTACGACGACGACTCGGTGGTGATCCTCCCGCTCGCCGTCGGCTCGGTGATCCTGCTGGAGAAGATGACCACCGCCTACCCCCGCTACCACACCGTCGTCGGCAACAGCTGGGGCTGGGGCCGAGGCAGCACGGTCCGGGGCGGCGGCCCCGGTTCCGGTAAGTAGCCCCCTTCGCCCCCTCACCCTGGAGTCTTCTGTGCAGCATCTCGTCACCGATCTGCTGGTCACCCTCGCGTACGGCGTGGTCGGCGTCGTACTGATGGCCATCGGTTACGTCCTGGTCGACGTGGCCACCCCGGGCAAGCTTCACGAGCTGATCTGGGTCGAGCGCAACCGCAACGCGGCGCTGTTGCTCTCGTCGAACCTGGTCGGGGTGGGCACCATCGTGGTGGCCGCGATCGTGGCCAGCGACAACGACTTCAGGCTGGGGCTGATCGGCGCGGGCGCGTACGGCATCCTCGGCCTGGTGATCATGGCGGTGGCGTTCATGCTGCTCGACGCCGCCACTCCGGGCAAGCTCGGTGAGCTGCTGGTCGACCCGGAGCCGCATCCGGCGGTGTGGGTCTCGGCCACCGTGCACCTCGCCACCGGCGCGATCATCGCAGCCGCAATCATCTGATGAGCGGAAAGCCCGCACAGCATTCGGCGGGGAAGGACAAACGCAGCCAGACGGTGATCTGGTCCGTGGTCGTGGGGGTCGTGGTCGTCGTCTGCGCCGTCGGCGCGTTCAGCGGCGACTCGGACACCTCCGTCCCCGCGCCGGCCGCCGACGAACGCTCCGGCACCGTGCCGATCCTCCGGGCCGCCGCCGACAGCCAGGGCATCTGCTACGGCTGGGAACTGCTCGACGTGTACGACGAGGTGAGCGTCGGCTCCAACCTCGGCGACGGCACCACAGTCGTCGACGCGCCCGGCTGCGCGCGCTGGATCGCGGTCTCCGTGAACGTCAGGTACACCTCGTCCAGCAGCGAGTCGGAGGACTCCGCCACGATCCGGATCAAGGGGTCGGACGACATCGAGTTCGCCGACCTCGCCGCGATCGAGACCCGGCTGGGTCGCTTCGGGCTGGACGAGGACGCGTTCCTCGACGACCCGGGCTGGGCCGTCACCCGGGCCGCCACGATCCTGCCGCTGCTCGCCGCCGAACGCGGGCTGGCCGGACCGGCCACGCCGCCCACCGCCGCGCCGTCCACCGCTGCCGCGCCGCTGCCGGACGCCGGCAACGACTTCTGGCGGGACCGCTGGGCCTACCTCCTCAGCTCGGTCGGACTGTTCCTGCTCGCCGCGCTGTTCATCGCCGTGGGCGTGCGGCAGCGCCGCAGCCACCGGGGACGGGTGCCCGCGCAGCGCGCCGGGGCGGGAGCCGCCGGACGTACCCGGAGCAGACGGTGACCGCCGACGTGGCCGCACGGCCGCGGTGGCGCCTGGCCCGCGCGGCGGTCCTGCTCGCGGTCTTCGTCTGCGCGGCCTGCGGCCTGGTGTACGAGCTGGCGCTGGTCGCGCTCGGCAGCTACCTGATCGGCGACACGGTCGGTCAGGCGTCGATCGTGCTCGGCGTGATGGTCTTCGCGATGGGCGTCGGCGCGCTGGTGGCGAAGCCGTTGCAGTCCCGGGCGGTGGTCTCGTTCGCGGTGATCGAGCTGACGCTGGCGCTGCTCGGCGGCCTCTCCGTGCTCGGCCTCTACGCCGCGTTCGCCTGGCTCGACCTGTACGGCCCGGCGCTCGTCGGCACCGCGTTCGTGCTCGGCCTGCTGATCGGCGCGGAGATCCCGCTGCTCATGGTGATGCTGCAACGCATCCGGGAACAGTCCGCGGGCAGCGCGGTGGCCGACCTGTTCGCCGCCGACTACGTGGGCGCGCTGCTCGGCGGGCTGGCCTTCCCGTTCCTGCTGATCCCGGCCTTCGGCCAGCTCAAGGGCGCGCTCGTGGTGGGCGCGGTGAACGCGGTCGCCGGGGTGGTGCTCGTCTTCACCGTGTTCCGCGCCGACCTCAGCCGCCGGGCGCGGGCCGCGCTGGGCGCGGCCACCGCCGTGGTCGGCCTGCTCCTCGGGTACGCCTGGGTGACCGCCCACGACTTCGAGGTGACCACCCGCCAGCAGCTCTACCGCGACCCGGTGGTGCACGCCGAGCGCAGCCGCTACCAGGAGATCGTGCTGACCCGGTCGGTGTCCGAGCCCGGCCGCTCCGCCACCGACCTGCGGCTGTTCCTCAACGGCGACCTGCAGTTCAGCTCGATCGACGAGTACCGCTACCACGAGGCGCTCGTGCACCCGGCGATGCGCGGGGCGCACGGCGACGTGCTGGTGCTCGGCGCCGGGGACGGGCTGGCCGCGCGGGAGATCCTCAAGTACCCGGACGTGCGTTCGGTGACGCTCGTCGACCTCGACCCGGCAGTGGTCGAGCTGGCCCGCCGCGAGCCGCAACTGCGCGAGCTGAACGGCGGCTCGCTCACCGACCCCCGGGTACGGGTGCTCAACCTTGACGCGTTCGCGTGGCTGCGTACCGCCACGGACCGCTTCGACGTGGTGATCGCCGACCTGCCCGACCCGGACGAGACGGCCACCGCGAAGCTCTACACGATCGAGTTCTACACGCTGATCCGGCCGGTGCTGGCCCCCGGCGGGCGGCTCGTCGTGCAGTCCGGGTCGCCCTACTTCGCACCCCGGTCGTACTGGTCGATCGAGCGGTCGATCCGCGAGGCCGGCTTCGCCACCGTGCCGTACCACGTCGACGTGCCGAGCTTCGGCGACTGGGGATTCGTGCTCGCCGCGCCGGGTGACGTGGCGCCGGAACTGGCGCTGCCGGACGACAGGCCGCCGCTGCGTTTCCTCACCCCGGAGGTGGTGGCCGCAGCCGCCACGTTCCCCGCCGACCGGGCCCGGCTGGACATGCCGGCCAACACGTTGTTGCGACCGAGGGTGCTGGACTACGCCCGCGAGGAGTGGCGCGGCTACTAGGTTTCGGGGCATGCCACCCGAATCGCCGCGCTACCGGCCGGGGATCGGCTGGCTGGTCCGCCGGCTGCCGACCCGGGCGATCCAGGCTGCGTCCTACCTCCAGGCGTTCGTGCTCTCCGGCGTGGTCACCGTGCTGGCCGTACGCGCGTACCTGAAGGCCGCCGACTATCCACAGCTCGGCGGCGGCGGGCTGCACATCGCGCACGTGCTCTGGGGCGGCCTGCTGCTCGCCGTGGGTCTGGGCATCCCGCTGGTCTTCCTCGGCGGTGGCGCCCGCAGCGGCGGAGCGGTGATCGGCGGCATCGGGTTCGGGCTGTTCATCGACGAGGTGGGCAAGTTCGTCACCACCGGCACCGACTACTTCTACGCCCCCGCCGCCGCCATCATCTACGTCGCGTTCGCGCTGCTGGTCCTGCTCACCCAGGCGGTACGCGGGCGCACCGGCCGCTCCCGGCTCACCCCCGCCGAACGCACCGCCAACGCGCTGGACGTGGTGCTCAGCGGCCTGCCCGGCGGATTGACCGACAGGCGGCGGATCGCCGTGCTGCGTCTCGTGCAGGGCACCGGACCGGCCACCGAGACGGCGGTGGCGCAACTGCTGGACGCCGTACCCCGCCGGGAGCCGCCGCCGGTGCGGTTCTGGCAGCGAGCGGCGGACCGGGCCCGGCGTCTCGCCGTCTGGGCGGCCGGACGCCGCTGGCTCATCTGGCCGGTGGTGGTCTATCTGGTGGTGGAGCCGGTGCTCACCGTGCTGGCCGTGTTCCTCGACGGCGTGACCGGGCACCTGGGCGAGGAACGGGAGTGGGGTGCGATCCTCGGTGTCAGCGCCAGCGCGCTGATCACGGCCGTGCTCGGCCTGTGGGCCGCCTGGCTGCTGCGCCGCGACCGGGCCGAGGCGTTCCGGCTGTTCAAGCTGGCGCTCCTGGTCGACCTGCTGTTCGGGCAGGTCTTCAACTTCACCGTCAACCAGTTCGGCGCGGTCTCCGCGGTCGCGCTCGACCTGGCGCTGCTCGGTGTGGTCACCGCCGAGCACCGCCGGCTGCGCCGCGCCGCGGACCGGTGAGCCGTTCCGACATGCTGACCTGGTGCGAGATCGCTACGGTGGTCACCTGATCCAGGAAAGGGAGAATCATGGCCGATGCTCCGGGCACCGCGCCCCGCGCGCGTCCCAGTGTGGTGACGCTTTCCAGCTGGCTGCTCATTCTCGTCGCCGCGATCCAGGTGGTGAACCTGATCGTGGCGCTGACCGTCGCGGGCACCGTCCGCGACGTCCTCACCGACGCGTACGCGGGCTCCTCGGCCGAGGGGGCCGCCGACATCGCGTACGTGTTCAGCATCGTCACGGCGATCGTGTCGCTGCTGATCGCGGCCGGGCTCGTCGTGCTCGCGCTGCTGAACAACAGGGGCAAGAACGCCTCCCGGATCACCACCTGGGTGCTGGGCGGCATCCTGCTCTGCTGCACCGGCGGCGGGCTGCTCACCGGCCTCACCGGTGGCATGACCGGCGGCACCGCCACGGGTGACATGCCCAGCCCGGACGAGATCCAGCGCCGGCTCGACGACGCTCTGCCGTCCTGGTACACCCCGGTCAACCTGCTGCTGGGCCTGGTGGCGCTGCTCGCCCTGCTGGCCGCGCTGATCCTGCTGGCGCTGCCGAAGGCGAACGAGTTCTTCCGCAAGCCCAAGGCCGGCTGGGAGCCGCCGGTACCGGGCGGCGCGTACCCGGCGGCCCCGGGGCACGCGGGTGACCCGTCGTACCCGTCGTACCCGTCGTACCCGTCGTACCCGCCGGCTCCCGGCACCCCGCCGCCGTCCACGCCGGGCGGTCCGCCGCCGTCGGCCGGTCAGCCGCCGGCCGGGCCGGCCGGTCAGCCGGGCGAGCGCCGCGACCCGGAGCCGCCATCCGGAAGTTGACGTCCGGATTGAGGCGACGCCGACGATCCCTCCGAGTAGGTTGCATCCGACGCCTACCGGAGGGATCAGTCGTGTCGTACCCCGATCGGGCCGCCCCCCGCCGGCCGGGCGCCGTCCTCGCCGCGGTGGCGGTGCTGCTGGCGATGGCGGTCGGCGCCGTGGCGTACGCGGTGGCGAACCTCGCCGTCACCGGCGGCACGGTGGACCGGTTCCGGGCCGCCGCGGCGGACGAGACCGGCGCGAGCGGCGGCGACATCGACCAGGTGGCCGGCCTGCTGCGCGCCTCGACCTACCTCGCCGCCGTGCTCGGCGTGCTGGCCGCGCTGCTGCTGGTCGGGCTGGCGCTCGGCCTGCTCGCCGGCCGGTCCGGGGCCCGCGTGGGAACCTGGGTCGTCGCCGGCACCGGCCTGCTCTGCGGCTGTTGCGGGCTGGCGTTGCTGGTCGGCCAGCGGGCCGCCCCGTTGCAACTCGGCCCCGAGGACCGGATCACCGCCGACCTGCTCGGGCTGGTCGGGGACGCCTACCCGGGGTGGTGGATCCCGGTGAACGCGGTGGTGTCGGTGGCGCAGATCCTCGGCTATCTGGTGGTCGCCGCGCTGCTCACGTTGCCGTCGGCCGGCGCGTTCCTGCGCAGCGGCACCGGACCGGCGCGGCCGTCCGGGTACGGCGCCACCTTATCCGGCGCGCCCGTCTCCGGGCCGACGCCCTGGGGACCGCCGCCCGGCCTGCAACAGCCGTCCGCCCCGCCCGCGTCCGCCCCGCCCGCGTCGCCGTGGGCCGCCCCGCCGCCTCCCGAGGACCGCCCATGACCGGTGACACCCACCCCTCCCGGCGCCGAGCCCTGGTCACCGGCGCCAGCCTCGGCATCGGCGAGGCGTTCGCCCGGCGGCTCGCCGCCGGCGGCTGGGACCTCGTCCTGGTGGCCCGGGACGCCACCCGGCTCGACGCGCTCGCGACCGAGCTGACCGGCCGGCACGGCGGCGACGCGGAGACGATCGCGGCCGATCTGTCCACCGAGGACGGTTGTGCGGCGGTCGAGCGCCGGCTTGCCGACGGCCCACCGGTCGACCTGCTGGTGAACAACGCGGGGATCAGCTTGAACACCTCGTTCGTCCGGTCGCCGGTGGCCGGCGAGGCGCGGCTGGTACGGCTCAACGTGCTCGCGGTGCTGCGTCTGACCCACGCCGCGCTCGGCCCGATGATCGAACGAGGGCAAGGGGCAGTGATAAATGTCTCTTCCGTTGCGGGCTTCGGTGTCCCCATGCCGGGATCCACGTACTCGGCCAGCAAGGCGTGGGTGACGAATTTCAGCGAGTCGATCGGCCAGTCCGTCGCGCCGCTCGGCGTACGGGTGATGGCGCTCTGCCCCGGCTACACCCGCACCGGCATCCACGAGCGGGTCGGCATCGACATGTCGCGCCTGCCCGCCTGGGCCTGGCTGCGTGCCGACGATGTGGTCGCCGAAGGGCTCCGTGACCTGCATAAAGGCAAGTTCGTGAGTGTCCCGGACTGGAAGTACAAGGTGGCGGTCGCCGGGCTGCGGTACGCCCCGAAGCGCCTGCTGCGGGGCTTCCGCCGGGACACCCGGGGCGCGGTCGACCGGCGACGCGGCTGAGCGGCGGCGGGGCCGGTCGGCGGCCGACCTCGATGGACGGTCGCGCAGCGTAGCCGCTCATCGCCACCCATCGGTCGCCCACTGGGTTGACCAGGGCGGACCCCGAGCACGGCTCTCAGACTTGCGAAGTACTCTCTTGGGCCATGGGCGACCGCGACGACCTGCGCAAATTCATCAGTGACCTGGCTGTGGTCCACGGCCGGGTGGTGCTCTCGTCGGGCCGCGAGGCGGACTGGTACGTGGATCTGCGCCGGGTCACGCTCCATCACGAAGCGGCTCCGTTGATCGGTCGGGTCATGCTCGATCTGACCGCCGACTGGGCGTACGACGCGGTTGGTGGGCTGACCCTGGGCGCCGATCCGGTGGCCGCCGCCATGTTGCACGCCTCGGCCGGCACCGACGGCGCGGTGGACGCGTTCGTGGTCCGTAAGGAGGGCAAGGCGCACGGCCTCCAGCGCCGGATCGAAGGTCCGGACGTGGCCGGTCGCCGGGTCCTGGCGGTCGAGGACACCTCCACCACTGGCGGAAGTGTTTTGACGGCGGTCGAGGCATTACGCGAGGCGGGGGCCGAAGTGGTGGGTGTGGCGGTTATTGTTGATCGAGGCGCCGGCGACGCGGTGCGAGCCGCCGGATTGCCCTATCGGGCGGCCTATACGTTGGCTGACCTCGGCCTTGTGGCGTAAAAGTCTGCCGATTCGGATCTGCTGATATGCAGGCGGATCGATGCTGCTGGTGGAAGGATGGAATACGTGGGAACTGCGTTGGCTGAAATGACCATGCCTCAGATCTCGCCGCTTGCCGGCGAGCCGATCGAACGCGCCGACGCCGAGCGGCTTGCGGGGGTCCTCAAGGCCCTCGCGGACCCCGCACGGCTGCGGCTGCTCAGCCTGATCCAGTCGGCTCCCGAGGGGGAGGCGTGCGTGTGTGACCTCACCGCGCCGCTCGGCCTCTCGCAGCCGACGGTCAGCCACCACCTGCGAATCCTCACCGAGGCCGGCTTGCTGGAGCGGGAGAAGCGCGGGGTCTGGGCGTACTACCGGCTGGTGCCGTCCGCGATCGCCACGATCGCGGATCTGCTCACCCCGCCGCGGAAGCGGGCCACCAAGAAGGCTCGCTGAAACCTTTCGGGCCGGCCCGTAGAGGGTCGTCCCGGCCGGGTGCCCGGTGGCGTGCGAGGGGTGGCGCCATCAGCGCACGATGACGGCTGCGGCCGTTCGTGTGACCCGGTTCGATCAGTCATGCCGAAGGCCGGTCCTCGCCCGAGGGCCGGCCTTCGGTGTCTGAACCGTGCTCAGCGGCGGTGCTGCCCGCCGTCTCCGTGGCCCGGCCGGTGCTCCTCGATGCCCTCGCGAGCCGCCTCCACGGTGCCGGCCACGGTCGCCGCGGTGATCACCGCGACCGCCTCGCCGCGCTTGCGCGCACGCCGGTCTCGCAGGAACTCGAAGAAGATCGGCAGCACCGAGATCACGATGATCAGCGCGACCACCGGCAGGATGTACCTGTCGATCTTGTCGCCGATGGCGTCGTAGATCTGCCGGGCCAGCAGGTAGCCGATCAGCAGGATGCCGTCCACCCAGAGGACCGCGCCCACCACGTTCCACACGAAGAACTGGCGGGCCGACATGCCGAGCACGCCGGCCACCGGGTTGAGGAACGTCCGCACGATCGGGATGAACCGGGCCAGCACCACCGCCTTCGCCGGCCCGAACTTCTGGAAGTAGTACTCGGCCTTCTCCACGTACTCCCGCTTGAACAGGCGGGAGTTGGGCTTGTCGAACATGCGGCGGCCGTACCGGGCGCCGAGCCAGTGCCCGAGCTGCGCCCCGACGATGGCGCAGAGCGGCCCGCCGATCAGCAGCCCGGCCAGGGACAGGCGGGTGCCGTCGCCGAAGATGGCGTCGGCCACCGGGGAGGCGGCCACCCCGGCCAGGAACAACAGCGAGTCGCCCGGGAAGAAGAAGCCGACCAGCAGCCCGGTCTCGGCGAAGAGAATGACCCAGACGCCGATCATGCCGAAGGTGTGGATGAGGTCCTTCGGATCGAGCGGGTTCAGCGCCACGCTCTCGGAGAACATCCGTGTCTTCTCTGCTGTGTCCACGGCCACACAGGGTACCCCGGCCCGGTCCGGCATTTCGGCCGGACCGGGCGTCCTCGTCAGAGGCGGGGATCGACGGGCTCGGACTCGCAGGCGAGGATCGCGAACACCAGCTCGTGGCGGCGCCAGAGCGGCGCGTCCTCGGCCAGCGCGTCCAGCGCGGCCAGGCCCAGGCCGTGCTCGCGCAGCGCGAGCCCGCGCTTGCGGCCCAGCGAGCGCCGGCGCAACGCGGCGAGCTGACCCGGCTCGGTGTAGCCGGGACCGTAGATGATCCGCAGGTACTCGCGGCCCCGGCACTTGATCCCCGGCTGGAGCAGCGGGCCCTTCGGACCACGGGCGGCCAGGCCCGCGTACGGCTTGACCACCATGCCCTCGCCGCCGGCCGCGGTGAGCGCCAGCCACCACTGCGTCGCGTCCGCCACCGCCGTCTCGTCGGCCAGCTCCACCACCCGCCGCCGGGTGGGTGTGAAGAACTCCGGGTCGGCGGCGCAGAGCCGGTCGGCCAGCGCCAGGTGCCAGCCGTGGTCGCGGTCGGCGTAGCTCACCCCGGCCCCGGCCAGCACCGCGAACGGCGCCAGCGTCACCCCGCGCAACCCGTCGGTCGGCCGGACGTACGCCCGGTAGGCCGCCGAGTAGGCGGTCACCTCGGCGGCCCGCTCGGCCATCCGGTCACGCAGCCCGTCCACCGGCAGCCCCCGCGCGGCGGCCGAGTCCAGCGCGGCGAGCACCGGCGGCAGCGCCGCCCGCCCGGCCGCGCCCACCCCGGCGTACTGCTCGCGGATCAGCCCGCTCGCCTTCGCCGACCAGGGCAGCAGCTCGGCGTCGAGCAGCAGCCAGTCGGTGCCCAGCTCGGCCCAGAGACCGGCGGTGGTGACCGCGGCGCGCACCCGGGCCAGCAGCTCGCCGTCGAGCGGCGGGCCGAAGAACGGCCTACCGGTACGGGTGTGCACCACCCCACCGCCGAACCGGCCCGGCTCCCGCTCCACGAGCACCACCGCCCGCGAGCCCATGTGCTTCTCCTCGCAGACCACCCGGTCGACACCGGCCGCCCGGTAGTCGGCGAACGCCTCGGCCGGGTGCTCCAGGAACCCCTCGACAGTCGACGTGGAGCAGGGCGCCATGGTCGGCGGCAGCCACACCAGCCGGCCCGGGTCGACAGCGAAGCGGCTCATCACCTCCAGCGCGGCGGCGGCGTTCTCGGCCGGCACTGTGAGCGACCCGTACGGGTGGGTGACGTGGCGTCGCCCGGTCACGTCGGCCAGGTCCAGCACGGTGTCCGGCCGCACGGGCGCGACCGGGACCAGCGGCCGGGCCGGGGCGTACCACTCCTTCGCCGCCGGTACGGCGACCAGCTCCTTCTCCGGGTAGCGCAGCGCGGTCAGCTTTCCGCCGAACACGCAACCGGTGTCCAGGCAGATGGTGTTGTTCACCCACTCCGGCTCGGGAGTCGGCGTGTGCCCGTACACGACCATCGCCGAGCCCCGGTAGTCGCGCGCCCACGGGTAGCGCACCGGCAGGCCGTACTCGTCGGTCTCGCCGGTGGTCTCGCCGTAGAGCGCGAACGACCGCACCCGGCCGGACGCCCGCCCGTGGTACGCCTCCTTCAGCCCGGCGTGCGCCACCACCAGCCGGCCGCCGTCGAGCACGAAGTGGCTGACCAGGCCGTCGATGAACGTCTCCACCTCGGCGACGAACTCCGGCGGCTCCGCGGCGAGCTGCTCCATCGTCTCGGCCAGACCGTGGGTCAGCCGGACGTCCCGGCCGCGCAGCTTGCGCTGCAGCTTCTGCTCGTGGTTGCCCGGCACGCAGATCGCGTGGCCGGCCGCCACCATGCCCATCACCAGGCGGAGCACGCCGGGCGAGTCCGGGCCGCGGTCCACCAGGTCACCGACGAACACCGCGGTACGCCCCGACGGGTGCTCCGCGTCCACCGGGCGGCCCGCGTCGTCGCGTCGCAGCACGTAGCCGAGCCGGGACAGCAGCGCCTCCAGCTCGGTACGGCAGCCGTGCACGTCCCCGATCACGTCGAACGGGCCGGTCAGCTCGCGCCGGTCGTTGAACAGCTTCTCGTAGCGGATCTCCGCGGCGTCGATCTCCTCCACGCCGCGCAGCACGTGCACCTTGCGGAAGCCCTCGCGGGCCAGCCGCCCGTACGACTGCCGCAGGTCGCGGCGCATCCGGTTGAGCACCTGCCGGCCGTGCGTGCGGTCGGCGCGCGCCTCGGTACGCTCCCAGGCCACCGCCTCCGGCACGTCCAGCACGATCGCCACCGGCAGCACGTCGTGCTCCCGGGCGACCCGGATCAGCCCGGCGCGGGCGTGCGGCTGGAGGTTCGTCGCGTCGACCACTGTCAGCAGGCCGCGCCGCAGCCGGATGGCGGCGACGTGGTGCAGCGCGTCGAACGCGTCGGCGGACGCGGACTGGTCGTTCTCGTCGTCGGCGACCAGGCCGCGGAACGTGTCCGAGGAGAGCACCTGGCTGGGCGCGAAGTGCCGCCGGGCGAACGTGGACTTGCCGGAGCCGGAGACGCCGACGAGCGCCACCAGTGCCAGCTCGGGGATGTCCAGGACGGTCATCGGTTCGTCGCCTCCTTCCGGTCGTCGCTGGTGTTCTCGTTGCGGTCGGCGCGGGTGAGCACCGCCATCTGGGTCGGCGCGCCCACCTCCGGGTCGTCGTCGCCGACACCGCCGACGACAGCCGTGTAGCCGTGCGCCGCCGCCACCCGGTCCACCCAGGCCGCGAACTCGGCCCGGGTCCACTCGAACCGGTGGTCCGCGTGCCGGAACCGGCCCGGCCCGAGCCCCTCGTAGCGGACGTTGTACTCGACGTTCGGGGTGGTCACCACCACCGTGCCCGGCCGGGCGTGACCGAACACCGCGTCCTCCAGCGCGGGCAGGCGCGGCGGATCGAGGTGCTCCACGACCTCCATCAGCACCGCCGCGTCGTACCCCCGGAGCCGGTCGTCGCGGTAGGTCAGCGCCGACTGCCACAGCCGGATCCGGTCCCGCTGCCGCTCCGGCAGCCGGTCCAGGCGCAGCCGCCGGGCCGCCAGGCCGAGCGACCGGTCGGACACGTCGACGCCCACCACCTCGGTGAAGCGCCGGTCGGCGACGAGCGCGGTCAGCAGCGCGCCGCCACCGCAGCCCAGATCCAGCACCCGGCTCGCACCGCTGTCCCGCAGCGCGGCGAGCACCGCCTCGCGTCGCCGTACCGCCAGCGAGGCGCGGCGGACGTCCTCCACCACCGGCGCTTCTCCGGGCGCGGGGTCGATGCTGTCGTCGGCGGGCGGCTCGTCGGCCAGGCGCAGCTCGGTCAGGCGGGCCATCGCCACGCCCGCGAGCGCCCGGCGGTGCGCCAGGTAGCGCCGCGTGATCAGGGCCCGCTCCGGATGACCGGCCAGCCAGCCGGCGCCCGCGCGCAGCAGCTTGTCCACCTCGTCCGGCGCCACCCAGTAGTGCTTCGCGTCGTCGAGCACCGGCAGCAGCACGTACAGGTGGTTGAGGGCGTCCGCGAGCCGCAGCGTGCCGGTCAGCGTCAGGTCGACGTAGCGGCTGTCACCCCACTCCGGGTACGTCTCGTCGAGCGGGATCGGGGTGGCAGTCACGGTCCAGCCCAGCGGGGCGAAGATCCGTACTGCCAGCTCCGCGCCGCCCCGGCAGCGCAGCACCGGCACCCGTACGGTCAGCGGGATCGCGGTCGCGGCCAGTTCGGGACGGTCACGCGACTCGCCCCGCAGCGCGGAGCGGAACACCTTCGACAGCGCCGACGAGAGCAGGCTGGAGGCGGCGTACGGGCGGTCGTTGACGTACTGCCCGAGCGCGAAGCCCTCCGGCGCGCGGTTCTTCCGGCCCCCGCCCAGCTTGAGTGGATCGACCTCGACCAGCAGCGCCGCCGTGCAGCGCGCCTCGTCCGCCTCCGGGTAGAACACATGCGCGGCGCCGGCGGGCAGATCGAAGGTCTGCACGCGGTCCGGATGCTTCACCAGGAGGTGGCCGAGGTCGGTCGCGGGGCGGTGGGTCGTGGTGAGGGTCAGCAGCACTTGTCGATGATCTCGTTGTTTTCTGGTTTTTGTCGTGGGGGTTTCCGGGGCTCCGGGTCGTGGGGGTTTCCGGGGAGCCCGACCCGCTCCGGGCGGTCAGGCTTGATCCCTGCGCGGGCCGGGCTCCCCGGAAACCTGACGTGGTCCGGCTTCGTTGACGGGTGTACCGCTTGGGGCTTGGTGTTCGGCTTCTATGTGGTGGTGCCCCGCCGACCTGTGGTCGGCGGGGCACCTTTGTGCTTCTCGTCAGGCTACGAAGCGGGTCTTGCGGCGGCGGGTCAGCACGTAGCCGACCGCGCCGGCGGCGAGCAGCAGCGCGCCGAGGCCGGCGATCAGGCCGGTGGAGGAACCGGTGATCGGCAGCGTGCCGCCGTCACCGCCGCCCTGGCCACCGTCGCCGCCACCCGGCGCCGCGTTGACGACGACCTTGGCGGTGTCGTTGGCCGGCTTCAGGTCACGGTAGAAGCCGCCGTCGCACTCGCACGGCACGTTGATCTTCACGAGGCCGGTGTCGTTGGGGATCACCTTGTCGATCTTCAGGCCGAAGTCCAGCTTCACGGTGTCCCCGGCCTTCAGGAACGAGTCGAAGTAGCAGCGGTAGTGACGCGCGCCCGGCTTGCCCGGCTCACCCCACTCGTCGCCCTTCACCGGGAAGCAGTTCTCCGGCACGGCGGTCGTGGTGGTGCCCTTCGGCACGTCGAAGGTCAGGTACGTGACCGAGCTGCCGGAGCGGCTGTAGTCGAGCGTGGCCGGGCCGTTGTTGCGCAGCCCCACCGTCGCCTTGACGGTCGCGCCCGCCTTGCCGGTGACCGAGGCGCCGAGCGCCTCCAGGTCGGTGCTGTTGTTGCCGGTGACCTTCACCTGCAGGTACGAGGCGTTGTTCTCCGGCCGCGGGTCGGCCTGGAAACCCCGCGCGGCGGCGCGGCCGGCGGCCTCGGCCAGCGTCAGCTTGCCGTCGGTGCCCGGCTTGCCGATGGTCACGTCGTAGTTGCCGAGGTAGTTCTCGAAGTCCTCGAACTCGTCCGGCGTCATCCAGATGATCTCGCCGTACCGGTTGCCGGGCGCCATGGTGTCCGCGCCGAGCGCGTACGGCAGCGTCGCGCCGAACGTGCTGCCGCCGGGGAGCTCCTCGTCGAACCGGCAGGTGCGCAGCTCGTCACCGACGTACGTGCAGTTGCTGTAGTGCTTGGCGGCGTTCATGCCGTAGTCGTTGTAGAAGACGACGGCGGCGCCCTTGGCGGTGGTCTCGCCGACGTTCGTCACCTTCAGCGGCGCGGTGAAGCCCTTGCCCGGAGCGGCCGACACCGTGGTCTCCGGGCCGGCGGCCAGGTCGACGCCCTCACCGACGCGCACCTTGGCCTCGTGCGAGACGCTGTCGACGCCGTTCGCCGACAGCGTCACCTTGAGCGTGCCGGTGTCGCCGTCCTGGGCCTTGCCGGTGGGCTTGATCTGCACCGGGAAGACGCCGGACAGACCCCACTCGTCGAGCTCCACCTCCCAGGGCGTCGTGCACACGAGTACGTTCGCCGACGGCGAGGTGCAGTCCGTACCGGTGTTCTCCTCCTCGCCGACGGTCACCTTGCCGGCGAGGCCGGTGAGGTCGTAGCGGACGGTGAGGTCGTGCAGCACGACCGAGGTCGAACTGCGGATGATGCTGTAGTCGATCTTGCCGTCCGAGTCGGCGGCGATCGTCGTGTCGCTGAAGTAGACGCCGAGCTTGACCTTGGGGTCAGCCGCGAAGCCGGGTGTGGCGGAGGCGGCGACGAACGCGCCTGCGACGCCCAACCCGGCGAGCAGACGCCGGCTGGAGTTGCTGAGCATGTGGAGGGTCCTCCCGTGGGGGTGATCAGGTGGAGCCCACGGAGCTTAAAGATTCCTTAAGGGATCGCGTTGTCCCAGATGATGAATATTGACCGAACGGATGATCGTCGCCGCCGCAATGTTCCAGCCGCCCGGGACCGTCCTTCAAACGGACACCGGGAGGTGCAGTGACGTACGAGGAGTTCGCCGACGCGCGGTTGGGCGCCCTGCTGCGGTACGCGGTCATGCTGACCGGAGACCCGCACCAGGCCCAGGACCTGGTTCAGGACACCATGGTCCGGGTGCAGCTGCACTGGCGGCGGGTGGCTCGCAGCGACGCCCCGGAGCGATACGTGCGACGCATGCTCACCAACCAGTTCATCGACTGGCGGCGCGGCTCGTGGGCCCGGCGCGTGCTGCTGCGCGGCGACGTCGACGACTCGGTGCCCGCGTCCGCCGACCACGCCCAGTCCGCAGTCGACCGGGACCAGGTCCGCTCCTGGCTGTCCCGACTGCCCCGGCGGCAGCGCGCCGCGCTGGTGCTGCGCTACTACGAGGACCTGCCGGACGGGGAGATAGCCGAGATCCTCGGCTGCGCCGTGGGCACCGTCCGGTCCAGCATCTCGCGCGCGCTGGCCACCCTCCGAGCCGAACTCGTGGAGGTCTCCTGATGATCGAGGACGAGCTGCGGGCCGCGTTCGCCCGCCTCGAGGAGTCGACCCCGCCCGTCGGCCCGGTCCGGGCCGCAGTCGACCGGGCGGTGATCACCCGCCGTCGGCGCCGTCGGCGCGTACGCCTGGCCGGCACGGCGCTGGCGGTCGCCGCCGTCGCGTTGGTCGGCTTCACCGCCATGGCGCCCCGGCCACCGGCGCCCACGGCGGCGCCCCTGCTCGCCACGCCGGAGCCGGAGCCCGGCGGCGCGCTGAACCTGCTGCTGCTCGGCGTCGACCAGTCGGCCGGCAGTCGCCGTGCCGACTCGGTGCTGCTGGTGCACGTGCCGGCCGACCGGAGCCGGCTCTACCTGGTGTCGCTCCCGCGTGACCTGCTGGTGCCGGCGCCGGGCGGAACGGAGAAACTCAACGCGACCTTCTCCCGCGCCACCGGTTCGGGCACCGACCTGGCGGCCGGCTACCGGGCGACCCGCCAGGCGGTCGCCCGGCTGACCGGGGTACGCGTCGACGCGGGCGCGGTGCTCACGTACCCGGGGGCCCGTGACCTGACCGACGCGGTCGGCGGCGTGCCGGTCTGCCTGCCGGAGCCGGTCCGCTCGGTGCACACCGAGCGGCGCTTTCCCGCCGGATGCCAGCGGCTCGACGGCGCGGCGGCGGTCGACCTGCTGCGGCAGCGGTACGGCCTGCGCGACGGAGGACTGGACCGCGACCGCAACGCGGCCCGCTACGCCGCCGGCCTGCTCCGCCAGATGCGTGAGCGGGGAACGGCGACCGATCCGGCGCAACTCAACCGGCTGCTCATCCGGATCGGCCCGGCCGTCACTGTCGACGCCGGTGACCTGTCGTTGCCGGCGCTGGTGGGCGCGACCGCCCGGGCCGGCGCCGCCGAGCCGGTCGCGGTCGCCTTCCCGGTGCTCGCCGAGTGGAACGGTCGCGGGTACGAGGCGGACCCCGAACTCACCCCGGGGTTCCTGGACGCGCTGCGGGCCGACCGGCTGGGGGAATGGGCCGCCGCCCATCCGGCCCGGGTCACCGGCCTGCGGTGACCCGGGCGCCGGATCAGCGGTAGTCGTCCTCGTCGGCGGTGACGACGCGGGCCTGCTCCATGGCGTCCCAGTCGTCGACCTCCAGGCCGCGGTGCGGCTCGCCGTCGCTGTCGTCGGTCACCGTGGTGGCCTGCTCGACCGCGTCGGCCGGCTCGGCCTCCAGGTCCCGCTCCTCCGGGGCGAGGTGGTCACTGGGCGCGAAGTCCTCGTCGGGCTGACCCATCGTCCCTCCCTGTCTCCGTGCGGGCATCGTCCCCACCACCGTACGGGCTGGTCCGGGCCGCCGCCCGGCGGCGGGCGGAACGCGGAGTCGGCGATTGTCCCGCTCCCGGCGCGCGGCCGGTGCCAGGATGGTTGCCATGGGCTTTCTGATCCGACTGGCGATCACGGCGGTCGCGTTGTGGATCGCGACGCTGATCGTGCCCGGGGTGGAGGTGAGCGGCCGCAACACCGGCAACAACGTGCTCACCCTGATCGTGGTGGCGCTGGTCTTCGGTGTCGTGAACGCGGTGCTCAAGCCGCTCATCAAGGTGTTCGGCTGTGTGTTCTACCTGCTCACGCTCGGCCTGTTCGCGCTGGTGGTGAACGCGCTGCTGTTCCTGCTGACCGACTGGATCGCCGGTCTGCTGAAGCTCCCGTTCCACGTGGACGGGTTCTGGGCCGCCTTCTGGGGCGCCATCGTGGTGGCGGTGGTGAGCTGGCTGATCAGCGTCGTCGTGCCGGACCGGCTGGAGAATCGGTGAGCAGCGCCCGGGCCGGTTGTGCCCCGTGCGCGCTCCTACGGGATACTGCCCGCGGTGGACAGCGCGGTCCGGCGCACCCGTGGACGTGAGCGACCGGAACGGTCGCGCCCATGGAAGACAGCGGCCTGCACGGCCGAGAGCGGTAAGTAAGGAGCGTTCGACATGCCCATCGCTTCCCCTGAGGCTTACGCGGAGATGCTGGACCGGGCCAAGGCCGGCCGGTACGCGTACCCCGCGATCAACGTGACCTCCTCGCAGACGCTGAACGCGGCGCTCAAGGGCTTCGCCGACGCGGAGAGCGACGGCATCATCCAGGTCTCCACCGGCGGCGCGGAGTACCTGTCCGGCCCGTCCGTGAAGGACATGGTGACCGGCGCGGTGGCGTTCGCCGCGTACGCCCACGAGGTCGCCAAGAAGTACCCGGTGAACATCGCGCTGCACACCGACCACTGCCCGAAGGACAAGCTGGACAAGTTCGTCCGGCCGCTGATGGCCATCTCGCAGGAGCGCGTCAAGGCCGGCCAGGAGCCGCTGTTCCAGTCGCACATGTGGGACGGCTCGGCCGTGCCGGTGGCGGAGAACCTGGAGATCGCCGAGCAGCTCCTCACCGAGGCAGCCAAGGGCAAGATCGTCCTGGAGATCGAGGTCGGCGTCGTCGGCGGCGAGGAGGACGGCGTCGAGAACGCCATCAACGACAAGCTCTACACCACCGTCGAGGACGGCCTGGCCATGGTCGACGCGCTCGGCCTCGGCGAGAAGGGCCGCTACATGGCGGCGCTGACCTTCGGCAACGTGCACGGCGTCTACAAGCCGGGCAACGTCAAGCTGCGCCCCGAGGTGCTCAAGCAGATCCAGGACGCGGTCGGCGCCAAGTACGGCAAGGACAAGCCGCTCAGCCTGGTCTTCCACGGCGGCTCCGGCTCGCTGCTCTCGGAGATCCGGGAGGCGCTGGACTACGGCGTGGTGAAGATGAACATCGACACCGACACCCAGTACACCTTCACCCGCCCGGTCGCGGACCACATGTTCCGCAACTACGACGGCGTGCTGAAGGTCGACGGCGAGGTCGGCAACAAGAAGATGTACGACCCGCGCGTCTGGGGCAAGGCCGCCGAGGCCGGCATGGCCGCCCGCGTGGTCGAGGCCTGCGAGCACCTGCGCTCCACCGGCACCACCATGAAGTGACCCTCCGCTTGTAAGGAAGGGCCCCTTGTTAACGCCGTGCGTTAACAAGGGGCCCTTCCTCTACCGGAGGCGTTAAAAAGGGGCCCTTCCTTTCACTGCACCAGCAGGCGGACGGCGTCGCGTACGTCGTCGGTCAGGTGGATCGTGTGCGACAGGTCGCCGAACGGGGACGCGGCGAACAGCGGCCGCAGCAGCGACTCCACCGGCAGCTCGGTGGTCCAGTACGCGCGGTCCAGGAACACGTACGCCCCGCTCGCCCCGTCGGTGCCGTAGAACGTCTTCGTGGCCGCCTGGAACACCTCCTGCACGGTGCCGGCCTTGCCTGGTGCGAACACGATCCCGCCCCGGGCCAGCCGCAGGATCGTGTCCTCTCGGATGGCGTTGGAGAAGTACTTCGCGATCCGGCCCGCGAACAGGTTCGCCGGCTCGTGGCCGTACAGCCAGGTGGGGATGGCCAGCCCGCCGGACCGGGCCCACTCGGTGCCGGGCGCCGACGGACGGGGCGACGGCAGCGACGGGCCGTCCGCGTACCGCTTGCGCACCGCCAGCGCCGCCGCCGTGTACCGCTCGTGGTCGGTGAAGTCCGGCGCGACGGCGAGCGTGTCGATCGCGGCGGACAGCTCCTCGGCCGGCCACGCAGCGAGGAACGCGCCGAGGTTCGCCGCCTCCATCACGCCCGGACCGCCGCCGGTCACCACCAGGCGGTCGGCCCGCGCCAGCTCCCAGCCCAGCACCGCCGCCATCCGGTACGCGACGCTGCCGCGCGGCACCGCGTGCCCGCCCATCACGCCCACCACGGACTGCGGGCCGTGCGCGGCCAGCCACGACCGGGTGGCGTCGGCCAGCGCGTTGTCCACACCGTGGTCGTGCAGTCGCTGCCCGAGCGCCTCGCGTACGTCCGGCAGCGCGCCGCCGTGCGCCCGGAAGTGCGCGTACACCCGGGTGTCGTACATCCCGGCGAACCCGCTCTCGGCGAACCCGGCGGCCAGCTCGTCGGCCGTGTAGAGGTGCGACGGCTGGGTCGGGTAGGGCAGCCCGGAGAACGGCGGGACCACGTTGGCGCCCCGCCGGACCAGGTCCGCGCCCACCTCGCGGCCGGCGAACCGGCAGCCCACGAAGAGCGTGCCGGTGACGTCGACGTGGCGCAGGTCGGGGACCGGGTCGAGGTCGAGGCGCAGGCCCTGCACGGTCAGCCCGGCCAAGGTCCCCCCGGCCAGCCGCTGCTCGAACGCGGTGCGGGTCTCGATCTCGTTGACGTGGGGCGCGTGCGGCTCGATGACGTCCGCGGGTGGTGGAGTCGGCACCCCGTCATCCTGCCTCCGCACGGCAAGTGCCGAAACCGGGGGCGGGAACGACAGGAGCCCGGCGGGCACGCCGCCGGGCTCCTGCGTAACCGGGTCCTGGGGAGGCTCCGGATCTGTATTTGTAGTGCAAGAACCACGTCGGCGGCATGGGCCGCGGGTACGTGTGCTCCCGCCGCAGGCGTGACGAAACCCTCAGCCGTTCAGCCAACCGTACGGGCGAGGCCCCTCGCGTACCCGATGGCGAAGCGGGTTGAATGGGGCGATGCAGAACCTGTTGCCTGAGCCACCGGCCACCCTGCTCCCGGCCCACGAGGAGGCCGACGCCGCGCTGGCGGCGGCGGCCGAGCAGGGCACCGACGAGGCGTACGCCGAGGTCGCGGCCCGCTTCCCGACCTACAGTGCGGCCTGGGCCGCGCTGGCCGGCCGCGCGCTCGCCGCGGGCCAGGTCGTCACGGCGTACGCGTACGCCCGCACCGGCTACCACCGGGGCCTCGACCAGCTGCGCCGCAGCGGCTGGAAGGGCCACGGCCCGGTGCCCTGGTCGCACGCACCCAACCAGGGCTTCCTGCGCTGCCTCTACGTGCTGTCCCGCGCGGCGGGCGAGATCGGCGAGGCGGACGAGGCGGCCCGGTGCGCCCAGTTCCTCCGTGACTGCGACCCGGCCGCCGGAGACGCGCTCTCCGGCGACTGACCACTGCCGCGACGGCCGGTCCCCACCCGGGTACCGGCCGTCGCGCCCGTCCTACAGCCCTTCCGCCACCGACGCGGCGATCTTCAGCCAGGCGTCCCGGGTGGCGGAGGAGAGCTGGCCGTACCGCAGCGGCTCGCCGGTGTCGATGAGGCGCTCGTACGGCGCCAGCAGCACCGCCCGGGTCCGCGCCGCGAAGTGGGCCTGGATCGCGGGCAGGTCGATCTCCTTGCGCGACGGCGGCATCGACACCACTGTCACCGCCTGCCGGACCAGCCGCTGCCGGCCGCTCTGCTCCAGGTGGTCGAGCATCCGGGCGGCGGTCTCGGCCGAGTCGTTCCGGGCCGACATGGTCACCACGAGCTGGTCGGTGGCGTCCATCGCGGCCTGCCAGTTCTGCGCCCGGACGTTGTTCCCGGTGTCCACGAAGATCAGCTTGTAGAAGCGGCTGACCACCTCGCGGATCTCCGCGAACGCGGCGGCGGTGAGCATCTCGCCGCCGGTCGCCGACTCGTCCGAGGCGAGCACGTCGAACATGCCCTCGCCCTGCGAGCGGACGTACTGCGAGAGGTCACCCACCCGGCCGTGCGGCCCCTGGAACTGCGCCAGGTCGCGCAGCATGTCGCGCACCGTACGGGCGTGGAAGTCCTGCTGCGCCCGCATGCCGAGGGTGCCCTGGGTCTCGTTGTTGTCCCAGGCCAGCACGTATCCGCCGCGCTTCTGGCCGAACGTCATGGCGAGCAGCAGGATCGCCACCGTCTTGCCGGCGCCGCCCTTCGGGTTGACCACAGTCACCTGGCGCAGCCCGCCGAAGTTGCGGCGGACCATCTCGATGTCGCGCTTCACCTCCTGCTCGTGCCGCCCGGGCGCGAGCCGGACCAGCCCGATCTTGTTGACCACCGCGCGTACGCCCATGGTGGCCACCGGGTCGACCGGCCGGGCCTGGCGGCGGCGGGCGAAGTCCTCGGCGGTCGGGGGTACCGCCTGCTGCGGCGTCCAGCCCTGCTCCGGGTACGCCGGCTGCTGTGGTGGCTGGGGCGCGGCCGGACCGGACACCGGCGGGGCGGGCACGTGCGGTGGCACCGGGGCGCCGGTCTGCGCCGGCCCGGTCTGCGCTGGGCCGTTGTGCGCCGCGACTGCCTGCGTCGGACCGGCCTGCGCCGGACTGGCTTGCGCCGGACTGGCCTGCGCCGGGCCGGTCTGGGCCGGGCCGGGCTGTGGCGTCCAGCCGGGCGGCGGGTACCAGCCGGGCTGGCCGGGTTGCGGCTGGTAGCCGGCCTGGGGGTAGCCGGCCTGCGGGTAGCCGTTGCCATAGGGCGACGGCGGCGCCGGCACGCCCGGCGACGGTGGGAACGGCCCGAGACGCGGCGGCTCCGGCGCCGGCTCACCCGTGCCCGGCGACGACGCTCCGGTGACCTGCGCCCGGCCGGTCACCGGGGCGGTGTCGGGCGGCGGGAGCGCAGTGCCGGCGACCGAGGCCCGGCCGGAGACAGCGCCGTCGGCGTGGACGGCCCGCGCCGGGTCGGTGCCGGACCCCGGCGTGTCGCTGTCAGCGGGAACGAGGTCTGGTGCGGAGTCGGCGGTGGCCCGCTGCGGCGGCTGGGCCCACGGAGACACGGCCCGGCCGTTGCCGGCGCCCTCGCCGTCCGCGTCGGCCGTCGTCCGCGCGTCGGCCGAGCGCGCCGTTGTCCGCGTGTCCTCCGGGTCGGCTGCCGTCTGCGTGTCAGCCGGGTCCGGCAGTGTCCGCGTGGCGGCCGGATCGGGAGCGGGCGCGCCCTGCAACGAGGGATATGCGGCGGCCGGATCCGGGCCGGGCGCTGCCTGCGACGCGGGAGGCGTGGCGGCCGTGACCGGTGAGCCCGGCTGGGCCGGCGCCGCGCCGGCAGGCGGCTGGTCGAGCGTGAACGGCAGGTCCAGGTCGACCGCGGGCGCCGGTGGCCCCGGGACGTCCGACGTCGACGGCGTGGGGGCGTCGGCCGGCGGAAGCGGCCAGGGCACGGCCGCCCAGGGCGGGGCGGTGACCACGCCGTCGGTCTCCTCCGGCGGCCAGAGCGGCTCGACGTCCCGCTCCGGCACCTGCCCTCGACCCGGCACGTGGGCCCGGTCGTCGTTGTCGTGCACCACGGTTCCTCCCCATTCCTTCCGCCGAGGATAGGCGGTACGGCCAGCGGCGCGAGCCGGACGGGGATCGACCGAGGTCAGCCCGTCCAGACCGCCCAGGCGCCCGGCTCGGTCCACCAGGAGCGCTTGCGGCTCAGCTCGCCCTCGACGCCGTCGTCGAGGAAGGGCACCTTCTCGTCGCGGGGCACCACCGCCACCGCACGTCCCCGCGCCCGCCGTACCTCCAGGCGGACCTTCTTCCGGCCCAACGCCGACCGGGTCACCACTGGTACGGCGACGCCGACCGTCACCCGTCCGTCGGCCGGGTCCGGCCCGCCCAGCAGGTCCACCTCGCCGAGGCGCGCGTACCCGCCCGCGTTGCCGATCGCGCACGCGGTGATCGGCTCGGCGCCGTCGCTGAGCACCGTGCCGTCGACCTCGACCCGGGCCCGCCAGTGCAGCGGCCGGCCGGCGTCGTCGGCGGCGCCGAGCAGCGCGCCGTCGAGCGTCACCGAGCCGCCGTCGTTGCGCAGCAGGTCCAGCCGCCGGGCCGTGCCGTCCAGCACCGCCGCGGCCACCCCGGCCGGATCCCGGGGCAGCCCGAGCTGCGCGGCCAGGTCACGCGCCGTCCCGGACCGGGCCGGATCGAGCGGGAGTACGCCGACCGGGGGCAGGTCGGGCACCGTCCGGTTGTCGGCCAGGTCCGCGGGGCGGCGGCTCGGCGGCGGAGCGTACCGGCGCACCAGCCGGCGCAGGACGGCGCGCAACTGACCGTCACTGGCCGTGGCGACGATCAGCCGGGTCTTGCCGTCGGGGTCCGGCCAGGTGAGGCCGTCGGCGCGCGGTGGGCCGTCGAGCCGGGCCAGCACCTCGTCGATCTCGGCGTCCGACCGGGCGGTCACCGTGGTCACCCGGGCACCCCGGGCGGTCAGCTCGTCCGCGCAGGCCAGCACCGGTACGCGCGGCGTCTCGCAGCGCTCCTCGCCGCTCTCGGCGGCGGTGTCGTCCGCGCCGCCGCAGCAGGCGCCGCCGCTGCCGCAGCCACCACCGGGAGCGTCCCGCTCCGAGCCGAGGGTGAGCAGCACCACGTCGTACACGAAGGAGCCTCCTGCTTCTCGACCAACCCCTGCTGGTCCCGCCGTCACTACTTGTTAGCCTGACACCCCG
Source organism: Micromonospora sp. NBRC 110037 (assembly GCF_001652995.1). Lineage (NCBI taxonomy): Bacteria > Bacillati > Actinomycetota > Actinomycetes > Micromonosporales > Micromonosporaceae > Micromonospora > Micromonospora sp. NBRC 110037. The sequence continues at coordinate 8,670 of NZ_BBVA01000008.1, read as the reverse complement.
GGCTCGCAGACCGGTCGCCACCTGGCACCCGAGCCTTCTGGAGGCGGAAGAGATGCCAGCGATCGTGCTGCTCGGCGCCCAGTGGGGCGACGAGGGCAAGGGCAAGGTTACCGACCTGCTGGGTGAGCGGGTCGACTACGTCGTGCGCTACTCCGGCGGCAACAACGCAGGCCACACGGTGATCACGCCGGACGGCCAGAAGTACGCGCTGCACCTGATGCCGTCCGGTGCGCTGTCACCGAGCGCGATGATCGTGATCGGCAACGGCGTGGTGGTCGACCCGAAGGTGCTGCTGCAGGAGATCGACGGGCTCGCCGAGCGCGGCGTGGACGTGTCCCGCCTGCGCATCTCCGGCGACGCGCACCTGATCATGCCGCATCACCGGGCGCTGGACCGGGTGGTCGAGCGCTACCTCGGCAGCGCCCGCATCGGCACCACCGGCCGGGGCATCGGCCCCGCGTACGGCGACAAGGTCGCACGGATGGGCATCCGCCTGCAGGACCTGCTCGACCCGGGCATCCTGCGCAAGAAGCTGGAGCTGGCGCTCCGCGAGAAGAACCAGCTGCTGTTCAAGGTCTACAACCGCAAGGCGATCGACGTCGAGGAGACGGTCGAGGAGTACCTCCAGTACGCCGAGCGGCTGCGCCCGTACATCGCCGAGACCCGGGTGATGCTCTGGGACGCGCTCGACCGCGGCGAGACCGTGCTGCTGGAGGGCGCCCAGGCCACCATGCTCGACATGGACCACGGCACCTACCCGTTCGTCACCTCGTCGAACCCGACGGCCGGCGGGGCGTGCGTGGGCGCGGGCATTCCGCCGACCGCGATCACCAAGGTCATCGCGGTGAGCAAGGCGTACACGACGCGGGTGGGCTCCGGCCCGTTCCCGACCGAGCTGTTCGACGACAACGGGCAGCACCTGCGCAAGGTCGGCCACGAGTACGGCACCACCACCGGCCGGGAGCGCCGCTGCGGCTGGTTCGACGCGGTGGTGGCCCGGTACGCGTGCCGCCTCAACGGCGTCACCGACCTCGTGGTCACGAAGCTGGACGTGCTGACCGGCCTGGCGAAGGTGCCGATCTGCGTCGGGTACGAGATCAACGGCGAGCGCTTCGACGACATGCCGATGACGCAGACCGACTTCCACCACGCCACGCCGATCTACGAAGAGCACGACGGCTGGTGGGAGGACATCACCAAGGCGCGCACCGAGGACGAGCTCCCGGAGAACGCGAGGCGCTACATCGCCCGCATCGAGGAGCTGACCGGTACCCGCGTGAGCGTGGTGGGTGTGGGCCCGGGCCGAGAGGAAAACGTCCTCCGCCACCCCCTCCTCCCCTAACCCCGCCCTTTGCACCACTCCGTTGATCATGAAGTTAGCGGCTGTTTTGTAGATCCACATCGCCGCTAACTTCATGATCAACGGGGCGAGGGTGAGGGCGAGGGGGTGGGTTATCCACAGGGTGGGGTGGGTTGTCCACAGGGGCTTCGCGTGGGTGGGGTGCGCGGGGACGCTCGGTGGGTGGAACGGGCTTGGGTGATCCGGCAGATCGCGCGTGACCAGGGCGGCGTTGTCACCCGTGTGCAGGCGCTCCGAGCCGGCTACAGCAGGCACGAGATCGACAATCTCCTGACCTCGCGCCGGTGGCGGCGGCTGGCTCGTGCGACCTACGCCGTCGAGCGCTCCGGCCCCGACTGCGTGGAACGGCGTCGGCGGATCCGGGCGGCGGTCCTGTCGCTGGGCCCGGCGGCGCACGCAGTGCTCGGCACCGCCGCCGAGCTGCACGGGATCGCGGGGCTGCCGAGAACGGGTGCGATTCACGTCGCGGTGCCGGGTCGCGCGGCCCGGCCGGCCCGCGTCAGGGATCCTGCCGTGACGTTGCACCAGTTCGAGCATCCCGAGCAGGCGCTGACGACTGTCGACGGCATTCCGGTGACAACTCCCACGCACACGCTCGCGGGACTCGTCCTCCGGGTGCGCCGCTACTACGCGGTAGCCCTGCTCGACTCGGCGCTCAACCAGGGAGTGATCGACGAGGGCGAGTTCGGCGCCATCCCCGCACTGATCGCGGGCCGGAGGGGTGTGGTGAACGCGCGGCGCCATCTGGCCGAGGCGAACGGCGGCGCCCAGTCTCCGCTGGAGACGCGTACCCGGTTGCGGTGCGTCGACGGCGGCGTCCCGCCCGACGCGCTCCAGATCGAGGTGCGCGACGCCGATGGTTACCTGCTCGGCATCGGTGACATGGGCTGGCGGGCGGCCCGGGTGATCGCCGAGGCGGACGGGAGAGATCCGCACTCCACGCCCGGTGCGCTCTTCGACGACCGGCAGCGGCAGAACCGCCTGACCAACGCCGGCTGGACCGTCCTCAGATTCACCTGGCCCGACACCCTCCGCCCCGACTACATCCCCCAGGTCGTCCGCGCGGCACTGGCCGCGAGGAGCGGGGATCGATCATGAAGTTGACGGCGATTTCGATCTCACATCCTGCCGCCAACTTCATGATCAACGGGGTGGGGTGGGGTGGTCAGTAGGATGCGGGGTCGTGCGCGTACTTCTTGTGGGTGGTGGTGGGCGGGAGCACGCTCTCGCGCTCGGACTGGCCGGTGACCCGGCTGTCGAGGCGCTCGTCGCAGCGCCGGGGAATCCGGGGATCGGCGAGGTCGCCTCGCTTCGGGAGGTGACACCCACCGACCCGGCGGCCGTGGCGGCCCTCGCCGTCGAGGTCGCGGCCGACCTGGTGGTCATCGGCCCGGAGGCGCCGCTGGTGGCGGGCGTCGCCGACGCGGTACGCGCCAAGGGCATCGCGGTGTTCGGCCCGAGCGCCGAGGCGGCCCGGCTGGAGGGCTCGAAGACGTTCGCGAAGGACGTGATGACGGCGGCCGGTGTGCCGACCGCCCGCGCGTACACCTGCGAGGACGCGGCTGCGGTGGCGCGGGCGCTGGACGAGTTCGGCGCGCCGTACGTGGTGAAGGACGACGGGCTGGCCGCCGGCAAGGGCGTCGTGGTCACCGACGACCGCGCCGCCGCCGAGCGGCACGCCGCGGAGTGCGGCCGGGTGGTGATCGAGGAGTACCTGTCCGGTCCCGAGGTCTCCCTGTTCGTGGTGACCGATGGTGAAGCGGCGGTGCCGCTGCTGCCCGCGCAGGACTTCAAGCGCGTCGGCGACGGCGACACCGGCCCGAACACGGGCGGGATGGGCGCGTACGCGCCGCTGCCGTGGGCCCCGCCGAACCTGGTGGACGACGTGATGCGCGACGTGGTGCACCCGACGCTCGCGGAGCTGCGCGACCGGGGCACCCCGTTCGCCGGCCTGCTCTACGTGGGCCTGGCGATCACCCCGTCCGGCCCGCGCGTGATCGAGTTCAACGCGCGCTTCGGCGACCCGGAGACCCAGGTGGTGCTCGCCCTGCTGGAGACGCCGCTGGGTGGGCTGCTGCACGCCGCCGCCACCGGCACGCTCGGCGCGCACCCGCCGCTGCGGTGGCGCGACGGCGCGGCGGTGACAGTCGTGGTGGCGGCCGAGGGCTACCCGGCGGGCCCGCGTACCGGTGACGTGATCACCGGCGCGGACCGCGCCGGGATCATCCACGCCGGGACCCGCCGCGACGCCGACGGCACGTTGCGCTCCGCGGGCGGCCGGGTCCTCTGCGGTACGGCGACCGGCCCCGACCTGGCCGCCGCGCGCGACGCCGCCTACGAGTTGGTACGCGAGGTCGAGCTGGCCGGCTCCCACCACCGCACCGACATCGCGGCGGGTGCGGTGGAGGGCCGGATCACGATTCCCGGCTGACGGGCGACGCCCCGCGGCGGGACCGGTTCGCGGGGCGCCGTCCGTCAGTCGAAGTAGCGGCGCAACTCCCGGCTCAGCACCTTGCCGGTGGCGTTGCGCGGCAGGTACTTGACGAACACCACGTCCCGGGGCACGGAGAAGCGGGCCAGGTAGCGCCGGACGTACTCGCGGACCGCGTCCGGGTCGAGCGTCTCGCCCGGCCGCAGCGCCAGGAACGCGGCCAGCCGCTGGCCGTAGTCGGGGTCCGGTACGCCGATCACCGCGACCTCGCGGACCTGCGGCAGCCGGGCGATCAGGTCCTCCACCTCGGACGGGAACACGTTCTCGCCGCCGGAGACGATCATGTCGTCCGCCCGGCCGTCCACGAAGAGCAGGCCGTCGGCGTCGAGCCGGCCGAGGTCGCCGGTGTCCAGCAGGCCGTCGCGGCTCTCCCGCCCGACGCCCGAGGTGTAGCCCTCGAAGAGCATCTCGTTGCCCACGAAGATCCGCCCGACCTCGCCGTCCCGGACGGGGCGGCCGTTCTCGTCCAGGATCGCCAGCCGGGTGCCGTGCGGCGGCCGGCCCGCGGTGGTGGGCGCGGCGCGCAGTTCGCGTGGGCCGGCGATGGAGGCCCAGGAGACCTCGGTCGAGCCGTAGAGGTTGTACAGCACGTCGCCGTAGCGGTCCATGAAGGCGGTGGCCAGGTTGCCGGGCAGGGCGGATCCGCTGACCGCGACCACCTTGAGCGGGGGCCGGGGCAGCGGCGGCTCGACCTCCATGAGTCGTTGCAGCATCACCGGTACGGCGAACATCGCGTCGCACCGCTGGGCGACGAGCGCGGTCAGCGTGGCGGCGGGGTCGAATCGGCGGTGCAGCACGACTGTGGCGCGCAGCGCGAACGAGACCTGGAGGGCGGCGTACCCCCAGGTGTGGAAGATCGGCGCGGCGATCATGGTGGTGTTCCGCGCGTGCAGCGGGATGCGGTCGATGATGGACACCAGCGGGCCGAAGCCGTGCGGGGTGGGGCGGCGGGCGCCCTTGGGCGCGCCGGTGGTGCCCGAGGTCAGCACTATGGTGCGGCCGTCCCGCTCGGGCGGCTGGAGTTGTTCGCCGGGGACCGCGGCGGCGATCAGCTCCTCGTGCCGCCGCTCGTCGACCCGGTGCACCTCGGCGGGGAGGGCGAGGACGCGCTCGGTGAACTCGCCGTCGTGGACCAGGACGCGCAGGCCCTGTTCCTCGGCCACGGTGCCCAGCTGAGCCGCGGACAGTCCGGTGTTTACCAGGACGGCGTCCGCGCCGAGCAGCATCGCGGCGACTATCGCCTCGATCAGGCCGTGGTGGTTGCGGCAGAGCACGCCGACCCGGTCACCGGCCTGGACGCCGAGGTGGGACCGGAGGGAGCGGGCCAGCCGTTCGGAGCGCTCCAGCAGTTCCTGGTACGTCATGGTGGCGCCGCGCTCGTCGACCACCGCGACGCGGCCGGGGTCGCGGGCGGCGGCCTGGCGCAGCTCCCCGGCGAGGCTCCAGCCCCACCGGCGCAGCGCGTTGAGCTGCGAGACGACCCGGATCGGACGGCCCGGGGTGAGTAGTCCACGGCGGGTCAGCGTGGCGGCGATGAACGGCAGGTCCAAGGCGCAACTCCTTCGCGTTCGTGGTTCGTCGACCAGGCTCCGGACGGGTCGGCCGTCCGGTTTTGCGTGATCTTGCGCCCGATCGCGGGTCGGGTCGGCCAGGCGGGGACGCCCGGCCCGCGACGGCGCTGCCTGTCGTCACGGGCCGGGCGGCGTGCCGCCGGCGGTCAGCGGATCTGCATGCCGGAGATGGCCCGGGAGATGACCAGCCGCTGGATCTCGGAGGTGCCCTCGAAGATGGTGTAGATCTTGGCGTCGCGGTACCACCGCTCGACCGGGTGGTCGCGCAGGAAACCCGCGCCGCCGAGGAGCTGGACCGCCTTGTCGGTCACCGAGACGGCCACCTCACCGGCCTTGAGCTTGGACATCGAGCCTTCGCCGGCGGCGAACGGCCGGTTGTTGCGGCCCATCCAGGAGGCGCGCCAGACCAGGAGCCGGGCGGCGTCGATCTCCATCTTCATGTCGGCGAGCGCGAACGCGACCGCCTGGTTGGTGATGATCGGCCGTCCGAACTGGACCCGTTCCTTGGCGTAGTCCAGGGCGTACTCGTAGGCGGCGCGGGCCACGCCGAGCGCCTGCGCGCCGACTGTCGGACGGGACAGCTCGAACGTCCGCATCGCCGCCTGGCCGGAGGCGCGCTGCCCGGACCGGGCGCGGGCCAGACGCTCGTCGAGCGCGTCCTTGCCGCCGAGCAGGCAGCGGCCCGGCACCCGGACGTCGTCGAGGAAGACGTCCGCGGTGTGCGAGGCGCGCAGCCCGAGCTTGCGCAGCTTGCGGGTGGCGGTCAGACCGGAGGTGCCCGGGGGTACGACGAACGCGGCCTGCCCGCGCGAGCCCAGCTCGGGGTCGATCGAGGCGGTGACCACGTGCACGCCGGCGATGCCGCCGTTCGTGGCGTACGCCTTCTGCCCGTTGAGCACCCACTCGTCGGTGGCCTCGTCGTAGACGGCGCGGGTACGCATCGATCCGACGTCGGAGCCGGCTTCCGGCTCGCTCGTGCAGAACGCGGCGACGGCCGGGGAGTCGACGTCGCCGAAGCACTGCGGCACCCATTCGACGAGCTGGTCGGGGGTGCCGGCGCCGTAGATCGCGGCGACCGCGAGCGAGGTGCCGAAGATGCTCAGGCCGATGCCGGCGTCACCCCAGAAGAGTTCCTCGCTGGCGATCGGCAGGGAGAGGCCGGTGGGGTCGGCCCAGCAGGTGGCGAGGAACTCGAAGCCGTACAGGCCGACCTTCGCCGCCTCCTGGATGATCGGCCACGGGGTCTCCTCCCGGGCGTCCCACTCGGCCGCGGCCGGGCGCACGACCTCGGCTGCGAAGCCGTGCACCCAGTCGCGTAGATCCCGCTGTTCCTCGTTCAGGTCGAGCGAGAACTCGGCCATGTCAGGCCTTGGGGATGTCGAACAGGTTGGCGATGTTGGCAGCCAGGCCCAGGTCGCCCTTGGCCTTCAGCTTGCCGGTCATGAACATCATCACCGGGTTGGCGCCACCGGAGACGATCTTCAGGAACTCGACCGGGCCCATGGTGAGGCTCAGCTTCGGGTCGCGGGTTGCGGTCTCCGAGACGGTGCAGGCGCCGTTCTCGATGACGATCTCGTACGTGTCGGTGCCACCGTCCGGGCGGCCGGTGATGTTCCAGTGGATGACCGCGTTGGTGGCACCGGCGCGGTCGGCGCGGAACAGCGTGGGCATCCGGTTGAAGACCTCGCTGAGGATCTTGCCGCGCGACTCGCCGGACATGATCTCGGCGATCTTGGCGTCCGGCGTGGACTTGACCAGCTGCGCGAACTCCTTGGGGCCGACGTTCGCGAAGTTGGCCGGGTCGAAGTCAGTCATCAGGAAATGCACCTCTCGGGCGGGGCCAGCTTGGTTACTCTGGCGTAACCCTACGCACGGGTAGGTATGCTCGCAAGAGTGTCCAGCACGCCGACCTTCAAGCGCCTCCCCCGAGCCGTACGCGAGCAGCAGATGCTCGACGCGGCGGTGAAGGTGTTCTCCCGTCGCGGCTTCCACGCCGCCAGCATGGACGAGATCGCCGACGACGCCGGCATCTCCAAACCGATGGTCTACGCCTACCTCGGCACCAAGGAAGAACTCTTCATCGCCTGCCTGCACCGCGAGAGCACCCGGATGATGGAGGCCATCGCCGGCGCCGCCGCCCCCGACCTGCCCGCCGACGAGCGGCTCTGGCGCGGGCTGCGCGCGTTCTTCGGCTTCGTCGGCGCGCACCGGGACGGCTGGGCCGTGCTCTACCGGCAGGCCCGCGGCTCGCAGCCGTTCGCCGCCGAACTCGCCGCCATGCGGGGACGGCTGGTCGAGGTGGTGGCCGGGATGCTCGACCACGCGCTGCGCGCCGCCGGACGGGAGGTCGGCGCCACCGACCTGGAGGTGGTCTCGTACGCGCTCGTCGGCGCCTCCGAGTCGCTCGCCGACTGGCTTGCCGACCACCCGGAGGCCGATGCCGGCAAGACCGCGACCCGGATGATGAACGTGGCCTGGCTCGGCGCCGACCAGCTGTTGCGCGGCGCCACCTGGCACCCCGGCGCTGTGTAAGGAAGGGCCCCCTCTTAGTGAGTGTTTGAGATTTGGGGTGCGGCGGCGTGTCGGGTTGAGGTGAGGGAAGGCCCTCGGTAGGTCCGGTGGTGTCGAGCCAACCGTTTCCATACCGAGGGCCTTCTGATGACGTTGTACCCGATCACTGTCACGCCGTCCGCGTCGCCCCGCCGTTATCCGTCGCAGCGGGTGCGGCGGGAACGGGAACGGGCGGTGCGGCGGCGGTATCCCAGTGATCTGACCGATGCGCAGTGGGCGTTGATCGCGCCGCTGGTCACGCCGGTGTCGGTCGGTCGGCGGGGGCGGCCGCCGTCGCATCCGATGCGGGCAATCGTCACGGCGATCTTGTATGTGGCCTGCACCGGTTGTCCGTGGCGGGCCCTGCCGCGGGAGTTCCCGCCCCCGGGGACGGTGTACTGGTGGTTCGCTCGATGGCGCGATGACCACACGTTGATGCGTCTGCACGACCGGTTGCGGGAGCAGTGCCGTACCGCCGCCGGACGGCACGCGCATCCCAGCGCCGGAGCGATCGATTCTCAGTCGGTGCGCGCCGCGGACACCGTGCCCCGACACAGCCGCGGTTTCGACGTCGCGAAGAAGGTCAACGGCCGTAAACGCCACATCGTCGTGGACACCATGGGCCTGCTCCTGGCCGTCATGATCACCGGCGCGCACGTCAACGACCGCACCATCGCCCGTGACCTGCTCTGGCGCAC
>NZ_BBVA01000007.1:0-369090 GCF_001652995.1 Micromonospora sp. NBRC 110037 | reverse complement strand
CGAGGACGGTGATGTGGTCGGCGGTGGTGTTCGACCCGGCCCGGCCCTCCCGCAGCAGGCCGGACAGGGCCTCGCGGGTGTTGTCCAGGAAGCAGAACAACGGGTGGTAGCCGAAGGTCTTCTTCCAGGTCGGGGTCGCTGATTCCTTGTCCGAGTGGCACAGCACGATCGAGGCGTCCAGATCGAGGACCAGGCCGGGGACCGGCTGGCCAGCCGCGGTTGTCTGCGGGAGCCCGCCGCGGGTCTCGGCCAGCTGGGCCCAGGCCAGCTGGCGAGCCCGTGCCCGAGCGTCACGCAACCGACCCAGTGCCTCACCGTCCACGCCGGACAGGAGTCGCCACGCCGTCGGGTCCGACGCGACCGGACCGAACAAGTCCGCCTGGTCACGCAGCACGGCCAGGTCCGAGATCGCTTCACCACCGTCGGCGAGCATCACCGCCAGGTCCACCGCGACCCGGCCCGGGTCGTGCTGGCCACGCCGCCGCCGCAGACCGGCGAGGGCGTCGCCGAACGCCTCGGTCAGCCCGGTCACCTCCGCGACATCAGCCAGGAGACGAGCGCCGGCATGGCCGACCACGCCACGCCCGTCGGCACTCACGATGATCTTCGGGCGCGCTCCGGTAGCCTTCACTCGGTAAGTGCCTTCCGTGCGGGCGATCATGGGCCTTCGACAAGCCAGATCATCCCAGATCGGGAGGCACTTCCTCATTTCTGATCATGAACCACAGGCGGCCTTACTGAACGGCCGAGGCTAACAGCGTAAGCCCAAGATGTGGCGTGACAAGCCTGCCGACTGGATCGCCGCCGGTCATGCGAGCGCCCGTCTATGTTCCGCTTCAACGTCTGAGGCGGTGACGTCATCACTTCCGCTTCTCAGGCCGCCCGGCCGCCCACATCGCTGCGACGATGCACAGCAGCAGCAGACAACTGAACCCGCCGCAGAGCAGTGCCCCGACGGCGAAGAGACCTTCCATGCGCATGATCGTAGAGTCGGCACAGCGCCACAGCGGCGATGGAGCTCAGGAAGATCAGCTTGGCGTTTCTGGGCCGTTCGGGCCGCCGAGGGCCGACCGGAGATGACCGACGACGACCAGCATTGCCCAGAAAAGAGCAGGTCAACCGCCACGTAGAGGCGGCTGACCTGGTGGGCGACGGACGAGTCGGCCTGTACGCACCGCTAGCAGTTGGCCGGCGAGGGAGAGACGCACCGGACGATCAGCCACCGCGGCCCTAGTGACGGATGACCAGAACGTGCCTGACATGCGCTAATCTGCCCCGTGATCAACAACCCTACCGATGCCAGCCGTCGTCGCCGGCGTGCCGCCATCCCCATCACTGTGGGCGTCGCACTGTGCCTGGTCGGGCTCGGTGTCTGGCTCACCTTCGCCGTGCGCGGCGAGGATGGGCGTGGCGAGGACGCTCGTGAAATCGAGCTGGAAGTCACCTCAGGGGCCGGTCAGGTGAAGGGCATTGTCTGGCGGTACCCGGATGACGGGAACAAGATCCATGACGTGAGCGACTCTTCTGGCATGATCAAGACGCCCTGGTCACGGCGGATCGACGTCAAGTCTCTGAAGGGGCCGATCATTCTCAACGTCATCCATGACCCGGACTCCACCGGGGCGACCTGCCGGATACTGGTCAACGGCAAGGTGACGGAGGAGCAGAGCGGCGTCTTTCCGCATTGCATGACCACGATCCAGCGGGCGTTCCCGGCGTCGTGACTTGTCAGCCTGCTTGGTCAGGCATGGCCGGGTCGCGCCCGTTGACCCCGGGGGCGAAGGCCGCACAGGTGAAGCTGGACATACTCGCCCGAGGTGAGACGGGGAGCTTGCAAGCGAGGGATCAGCGCGGGCCGGGGCGCACCGGCTGCGGCGGGTCGACGAGGACCAGCTCCAGGCCGCCGGATGTCGATCCAGAGTGGCCAACGACGATCACTGGTGACGACGTCTGCCCAGGTGACAAGGCGTGATGGGCCCGCTAAGCAGGGTTGGCCGGGGCCTCCTTGCCTGTAGTTGGTGAACTGGTGGGGCGCGTCGAAGGTGTACGGGCCAGCGCTCAAGGCGAGACAGGGGTGCAGATCCGGCACCAGTCCCAGCTCACAGCGCGGTTGGCTCGTAGGTCAATGCCTCTTCGATGAACCATGTAGTCGGCGACGTGCGGGCATTGAGGATGGTTCGAGTTCTTTGACCTTGTTGCCTACCTCCTCGTCGGGCGTGTGCAATAGCTCAGCCATGAGCGCCAAGGCGCGCTGTCGAGCCTGCGGGCGAAAGTCCTCACGCCAGCTTCCGCCTCCGGCAAAGGTTGGCAAGCAGCCGGCAGTACTGCGAGGTACCAACACCTCTTGACCTGGACCGCAGGCATGTCGGTGCAGGCCATCGGCGAGCCGGTCCAGGTTCCGCTTCGACGTCTGAATCCGGCCCGCTTTCTCAGGAACCAGGCTGCCGAACGGGCCGCAGGTGACGTCCGACTATGACGTGCCCGACGCGGCGAACCTCTTCACGTCCTGGAGCAGGCGGTCGAGGAAGGTGGCCAGGTCCGGGGCGGCCACGTCGAAGCGCGGGTCCTCCGAGGTGTAGACGCCGTCGAGGACGAGGTCGGGAGGGAGCCGGTAGACGGGCGACCCGTCCGGCATCGCCAGCGCGTACTGCGTGCCGCCGCCGTCGCTGGCGAACACGACGACATCGGCGTCGTGGCGGCCACGTACGTGCCAGAGGTCCCGTGCCTCGTGGACGTGGACCACGTGGGCGGCGCTGTGCAGGAAGAAGCCGTTGTCGATGTCGGCCAGGTCGACGGCGTCAACCACCGCGTACAGGTCGGCAAGGACAGCGGGAACGGCGGGACGGGCGGCGGCGATCAGCGCGGCGGAGGTCGTCGTGGGCTCACTGACGGCATTCTCGCCGGGCGGGTATCCGTAGCGGTCCTCGAAGTCGAGCACCGCGGAAGCGACAGCATTCCGCAGATCCTCTCGCCAGGTCACCAGGTCTCGTTGCATCACGGCAGGACACTGCCACCCTGAACCAGATCTGACCAGGAGCGCTGGGAGCGGGACGACCGTCCGACCTGTCAGACGTCCGTACGCCGGATTTCGGGTCTTTGATCTCTGGGCCGGCACTGCGACGATGCAGGCCGTCGGAGGCGGCCGTGTGCGGACGTCTCGTGTCTCACCGACCGAGGAGCCGATGTGCGTCTGCCCCGTGAGCCCCACCCGGTTGACCGGCCGGGCCTGCTCATCTCCATGATCGTCTGTGGTGGCCTCGGGACTCTTGCGGCGAGCGGATGGAACGGCGACGCAGGGCGGTTCCAGCCGATCGCGGCGGTGCTCGCCGTGGTGCTGTTCGCGTGCTTCCTGATCTTGTTCGCGGTGTTCTGGGTCGGCTGGCTGATGCGTGGGCACGAGTTGTGGCGCGAGGCGCGACGTGAGCGCTGACCGGGACCGTTACCGGCATGACCGCCCGGTGGCTCGAACATGCGGTGCACGAGCTTCCGGCCGGGGTGCTGTGGGGCGCCGACGGCGCGACACCCACTACCTGAGCCGCCGCCGTCATTTCGCGGACCACGCGACGTACATCAGGGACCGTCGCGCACCGATGCGGGTCTCGCCGCCGCCGCCGGACTGGCTACGACGTCGCTGACCACCGCCGGGCCCGTGCAACGATGTGGGCGTGTCGGGCACGGCGGTGGACAGGCTGGCGGCGCTGGTCGGCTGGAACGGCAGGTCCTCCCAGCGCCCGGACTGGTCGTCGTTGCACGCCGCGTTCGGCCACCGGTTTCCCACGGACTTCCAGCAGTACGTGGAGCGGTTCCCTCCGGGCGCCGTCGACTTCGTCCAGGTGTTCCACCCGTACGAACGGGCCTTCCAGGGGGATCCGGCTGTCTATGTCGAGCAGCTTCTGGCGCGCACCGATCCGGCCAACGACATCGAGGACTGGTACCGGTTCGGCAATGCGCCGGGGGAGCTGTTCTCCTGGGGCACGGTGAACGGCGAGTTCGAGCTCTGCTGGGAGCTGACCAACGGGTCGCCCGACACCTGGACGTGCGTGGTGGCCGACATCCGCTGTCAGACCGGGGAACGCCATCCCGGCGGCATGGTGGACCTGCTGCTGGACGTCCTGGGCGGCACCGGAAGGGTCAGCTCCCTGGACTATCTCCGTGAGATCCTGCCGACCGCCTTCGAGCCGTACCTGTAGTCGCGTGCCCACCCAGGCGACGACGCTTTTTTCAACGTCTGGTCCCAGCCTCGTGCCGAGACGTGTCCGTCGTGGTCAGGCGCGACGCTCAGCAAGAACCCTGCGGAACAGGGCGGGGTAGCTGGCATGAGCCAGCGGCAGCGCTCCGAGCGCGTCTTCGGTGAACCAGCCGATGGCGTCGTGTTCCTCCGGCGCGAGGTTGGCCGGATACCCCGTCCACGCTTCGACCAGCCAGATCCGCATGGAGAACGTGTCGGCGTGAACCTCGTGCACTGGTGGACCCGACGGCAACGCCGCGTCGACGCCCAGTTCCTCTCGAAGCTCACGGGCAAGTGCGACACGGGGCGGTTCCCTGGGCTCGACGTGCCCGCCGGGCAGGTCCCAGACGTCGGGCAGCACACGACGCAGGGGAGAGCGGTGGCACAGGAGTATCCGGTTGCCGTCGCACAGCAACCCGGTGACGATGCGCGCCTTGGGAGATCCGTCCGCCGAGGCCTCCGATGCGGGGCCGGTCCACGTGGACACCGGACGCTACGCCTGCGCGTCCAGGTCGCGCACCGCGAAGCGGAGGTGTTCCCACTCCTCGTCGAAGATGACGTGGAGGCAGTGCAGGACCGGCTTCTCGTGTTCGGGTGACCAGGCTGACGGCCGAGGCTCGGTGAGCAGCTCCGGAGTGACGCCCGTGAGGAAGTCCCGCACCATGGCCTGCCGCTCGGCGCGCAGATCGAGCACCTGGGCGAGACTCGGCCGCGCCGCGGGGAAGATCGACATGTCGAGTCCGTCCGTCTCGTACTCGGCGTGCGGCTGCCCGAGCGGATGGAAGGGCTGCGGCAGGCGCAGGATCGCCTTGCCGAGCCAGGCGTCGGTGGCGAACGCGAGGTGGCGCAGGGTCTGCGCGAACGACCACTCGCCGTCGATCGAGATGTCGGCGGCACCCTCGGGCATGGACACGACCCGGTCGACCGCGGCCGCCCAGGCTCGTTCGAGCGCCGCCCACGCCGCGCGCAGGCCGTCGGGATCCTCGGCACGCCTCAGCTCGCGCCCGGGGAACCGCCGGTTGAGTTCGGCCTCGACGAGCGGCACGACGTCGACACCGTTGACCAGCAGCGCGCCGTCGGTGAGCCACGGCGCGTCGATGTCGAGCCCGCGCACGTCGACGCCGCGCATCACCGCGCCGGCCAGCGTCGACCTGGTGAAGCGCGCGCCTTGCAGGTTCCGGTCCACGAACGTCGTGAGGTCGCTCTGGTCCACGGCGCACCCCTCTCGTCGGCGATCGCGGCAATGCTAGCGAGCAGGTCCGACAACAGCTGTCGATGCGACCGGACCGGGAAGCTGCTGGTGGCGGCCGACGACCCGCATCGCGCGGATCGTCGGCCGACCATCCGTGCCCGCCGTCAGGCGTTGGCCCGGCGGATGGCCGCCATCCCCCCGAGGGCGGCCACCGCGGCGATCAGGGCGGGCCACCCCACCAGCAGGCTGACCTGGTGCTGGCTGCTCAGCCACTGCCAGATGTCACCGAACCATCCCTGCCAGGTGATCAACGCGACGAGCAGGCCGGTCACCAGGATCAGGGCCGCGCCGGCCCCGAACAGGCCGTTCATGCCGAACCGGACGTACCAGACGGCGACGAAGACGGAGACGAAGTTCAGGAACAGGAACGGCACCGCGTAGACGGCGATCTGCAACAGCCCGTTGTCGACGTCGACGTACGGGATTCGGAAGAACCGCAGCTGGATCCCGAAGCCGCCGGTGGCGCCCTCGATCAGGTTGAGCAGGTAGAGCAGGACGCCGTAGACGACCGCCTGCACCACGTTGACGAGCACCGTGGCGAGGTAGAAGGTGCGCCGGGTGACGCCCATGCCGAGCGCGAACGGGAACACCTGGCTGATCGAGGTGGCGGCGACGATCGAGCAGACGATGTAGATACTGACCAGACCGCCCGTGGTGTTCTTGCCCGGCGCGGCCTCGTCGATCGAGGCGAAGATCAGCAGGTTGACGCCGAGCGAGATGGCCATGATGCCCCATGGCCAGGCCAACTGGCTGACCCAGGCGATGGTGTGCATCCGGGCGACGTCGAGGATACGAGTCATCGCGCGTTCGTCCTTTCCGTCGTCAGGCGCACCACGGCCTGTTGGAGCGACACCGGTGCCAGGTCGATGCCGAGCTTCTTGGCGCGCGTCCGTTCGGCGTCGTCGAACGACCCGCGCAGCGACGCGCGGACCGCGCCGCCGAGTTGCTCACGATGCAGCGCCTGGTGCGCGGCGGCGAACTCGTCCACCGCAGCGGCCGGGCCGGACGCCTCCACCACCTCGCCGCGCAGCTCGTCGCTGGGCGCGTCGAGCAGCAGCTTTCCGCGGTCGAGCAGCAGTACGTGCTCGATCAGGTCGGCCACCTCGTCGATGAGGTGTGTGGAGAGCACGACGGTGCGCGGGTTCTCGGCGTAGTCGGCGAGCAGCCGGTCGTAGAAGAGTTGCCGGGCGACCGCGTCGAGACCGAGGTACGGCTCGTCGAAGAAGGTCAGCGGCGCGCGTGCGGCCAGGCCGATCGTCACGCCCAGCGCGGACAGCATGCCGCGGGACAGTTTGCGCACCTTGCGCTTGCGCGGCAGGTCGAAGTCGTCCACCAGGGACTGCGCGAAGTCCTCGTCCCAGTTGGGGAACAGCCGCTTGGCCAGGCTCAGCACGTGCCGGACCTGGTACGCGGTCGGGTACGTCTGACTCTCCTTGATGAAGACCACCCGCGACAGCACCCGCTCGTTCTCGTACGGCCGCTCACCGAAGAGCATGAGGTCGCCGCTGGTGCCGCTGTTCTGGCCGGTGATCAGCTGCATCAGCGTCGTCTTGCCGGCGCCGTTGCGGCCGAGAAGCCCATAGATCTTGTCGCCCGTCAACGTGAAGGTGACGTCATCGAGAGCGGTCACCTCGCCGAACCGCTTCGTGAGCCCGGCTGCCGCCACGACGCTCATCGCTGTTCCTCCCCTGTGTCGATGAGCTTCTTCAGCTCCTCGGTGCCGATGCCCAACTTGCGTGCCTCCTCGATGAGGGGCCGCACGTACTGGTCGGAGAACTCGCGCCGGCGGCGTTCCCGGAGTGTTTCGACGGCGCCCGTTGCCACGAACATTCCGATCCCCCTGCGCTTGTAGAGAAGCCCGTCATCGACCAGGCGGTTGATCCCCTTGGCGGCGGTCGCCGGGTTGATCCGGTGGAACGCCGCAAGCTCGTTCGTCGACGGCACCTGGGTCTCCTCCGCGTACGTCCCGTCGATGATCGAGTTTTCGATCATCTCCGCGATCTGGACGAAGATCGGCCGGCCGTCATCCATCCTGGTTCTTTGGTTCATTACTCATGTAACTAACCTTGGCGCTCGCGGGCCGGGGCGTCAAGTCTTCTTCGGTACGCGTGGCCGATTACGGCTCGATCGAGTTCGCGCCGTGACACTGACGATCGACGAGAGCACCCGCCAGGTACGGCAGTCCGTCTGCGGCTGTTGCGACACCGCCGCGGAGCGGACCTGGGCCGACATGCATGCTGACGACGCGTCACCTTCGGCTGCCGGGTCGGGCCGGTGGCCGGCTCGCCGGGGCCGGCCGCGACGCTCGTCAACGGCGGTGAGGTCGCGGGGGGACAGCCCGATCTTCGGCCGCAAGCTCCCCGAGTTCCGGCAGATGGTTGACCTGATCCTGGAGCGTGTCCTGCCGCGACCTCACCCGGTGATCAAGGGGTTTACGTCTCCCGGACCGCGCCGACCGGACACAAACTCCTTGATCACCAGGCGGGCCGGGGCGGGCCCGGGCCGGGGCGGGCGGGGCGGGGAGCGTCAGGTGACGTGCGGGCTGCGGCGTTCGAGCAGGGTCACGTCGCGCCAGGTGCCGTAGTGGCGGCCCACCCGCTCGCGGGTGCCGACGACGCGGAAGCCGCACGTCGCGTGCAGCGCGAGACTCGCCGTGTTCTCCGGGAACACGCCGGACTGGATGGTCCAGATCCCGGCCGCCTCGGTCGAGGCGATCAGCGCCTCCAGCAGCGCCCGGCCGACCCCGCGCCCGCGCCCCCGCGGGTGCACGTAGACGGAGTGCTCGACCACACCGGCGTAGACGCAGCGGTCGGAGACAGCGGAGCAGGCCACCCAGCCGAGCACGTCGCCTGCCTCGTCGAGCGCCACCCAGCGGTGGCCGGGCAGCCGGGTGGCGGTGAACCGCGCCCAGTCCGGCGGCTCGGTCTCGAACGTGGCGTTGCCCTCGGCGATGCCCAGACGGTAGATCTCCAGCACGGCGTCGGCGTGCGAGTCGTCCATCGCGACGACGGTGACAGTCATCGGTTCCCCCTGTCCGGACCGGCGGTCGTCAGCGTAGTCGCGCGTCGAGGGGCCGGGACGACGCCCGGCCCCTCGACGTGAGCGCTACCGCCGCCGGTAGACGGAGATGTGCGAGCGGCTGTCCGCGTCGAACGGCGACCGGTCCCAGTCGGCGTACCGCTCGGTGAGCCGCAGCCCGGCCCGCTCCGCCAGCTCGTCGACCTGATCCGGCCAGGCGTAGCGCATGGCGAACGGCTTCAGGTGCACGCCGGAGGCGTCGAACGTGACGGTCTGCCGCACGAACGTCTGCGCCGCGCGGTCGTACCGGTGCACGCGGATGGTGGCCGAGTCCTCGGTCACCTCCCGCACCTGGACCTGCTCGTCCCGGTCGAAGTCCGCCGGGTCGGGCACGAACGTCTCGATGACGAACGCCCCGCCGGGCGCGAGCACCCGGGCGACGTTGCGGAAGCACGCCGCCTGGCGTTCCTCGGAGACCAGGTTGAACAGCGTGTTGAACACCAGGAAGACCAGACGGTACGGCCCGGCGACCGGGACGTCCGCCATGTCGCCGATGGTCACGGGCAGGTCCGCGCCGCCCGGCTTGGCGCGCAGGTGCGCGACCATCTCCGGGGACGCCTCGACGCCCTCCACGGTCAGACCGCGGGCGGCCAGCGGCAGGGCCACCCGGCCGGTGCCGACCGCCAGTTCGAGCACCGGGCCGCCCTCGGCCAGCGGTGCGAGGAAGTCGACGGCCGGGGCCGGGTCGGGATTGCCGGGGCCGTCGTAGGTGTCGGCCCAGAGCCGGCCGAACAAGCCGGGATCGTCGAAGACGGACATCACACGCCCTCCCGCCGGGCGGAAGGGACAGGACGCGGCGCGAGGTCAGCGACCTCCGCCGGAATGGGGTACGGAAACACGAAGCCTCGTTTCGGCAAGGGTGACGACGGGTCGGTTGGGCTTCGCAGCGTGTGACATGGCGGTGCTCCCTCCGGTCGGCTTCGAGGGGTCCAGCAGACCAGCAGCCGACCGGGGCGACAACCGGATTACGCCCGCAGCGCGTCGTCCACAGCGGTCTCCCGGCGGCCGAGGTGCACCGGTTCGCGCCCGCTGAGCACGTCCACGGCGGCCTTGACGCAGGCGGCGTGCTCCCGGGTGGAGCTGATCCGCCACTGGCCGGCGTACCGGCGGGCGGTGTCGTCGCCGACGCCGACGGTGTCGATGCCGGCGTCCCGGCAGAGCGCCACCGCGCGCGGCAGGTGGAACGACTGGGTGACCACAGTGGCCCGCCGGACCCCGAAGACGCGGTGCGCGCGCACGCACGAGTCGTACGTGTCGAAGCCGGCATGGTCCAGCACCGTCTTCTCCGCCGGGACGCCCCGCTCGACGAGCCAGCGCCGCATCGCGTCCGGCTCGTCGTAGTCCCAGTCCATGTGGTCGCCGGAGAGCAGGAGCACCTTGACCTTGCCGGCGGCGTACAACTGGCGGGCGATCTCCAGCCGGCCGGCGAGGAACGGCGCCGGGGTGCCGTCCGGGTCCACCTTGGTGCCCAGCACCAGCGCGACCGGCGTCTCGGGCACGTCCGCGGCGCCGAACAGGCGGCCCTCGGCGGCGCCGCGGACCCAGGTCACGCTGGCGGTCGTGGCGGCGCCCAGCAGCACCACGGCGGCCGTGGCGAGCAGCAGGAGCCGGCGGACCAGGCGTACGACCCGGCGACGGTCGCCCCGCCAGGCCCGCCAGCGCGCCGTCAGCCCTCGCATGGCGGCGATTGTGCCAGTGCGGGTCAGGAGATGTGGTGCAGGATCACGTTGTGCACGTGGTGGCTCTTCTCCGCGCCCCGGAACTCGACCTCGTAGGTGTGCGTGCCGACGTGCACGGCGATCGACCCGGTGGAGAAGAACGAGCCACCCCAGGACTTGTTGCTCACCACGCTCACGCTGGTGATCTTCGAGTACGGGATGCTGGTGATGGCGTACCGCTTGCCGACGAAGGAGCGGTCCTGGATGATCACCCGCCGGTCGGTCAGGCCGATGAAGCCGGTGCCGGTGCCCACCGCGTCGTAGACGGCGATGATCTGCTCACCGGGCAGCAGCCCGCTCTGGATCTGCTGGAACTGTTCCTTGCGGTCGTACGTGGGGCCAGACATGCATCTGAGGGTAGGCGGGGCGCGCCAGCGCTCAGGGCTCGGTGACCGCGCGGACCGCGTCCTCGATGCGCGCCGCGAGCAGCACCTCACCTTCGGTGAGTGGCTCGCCGTCGCCGTGGCCCAGCCGGATCTGGGTACGATCGGCCCGGCGGCTGATCTCCGGGCGCAGCCGCAGCGCGTCGGCGACCACCGCCACCCGTTCGGTGAGCGCGGCGTGCTGGGTGTCGTCGAGGACGATCGTGCGGCGGATCTGTTCGCCCTCGCGCGTCCATCCCGACAGCAGGGCCAGTGCGTCGCTGAGGTAGTCGTGCTTCGCACGGCCGCTGAACAGCACGCGCATCACCGCACCTCCCAGGCGTCGTTGCCGGCTTGTGGCCAAATCGTCGCCATCCCGTGTCCCAGTCGACGCTCTCTAGTCTCTCGCCACTCAGATGGTGTGTCCACGCCCACACTTCCGTGTTCTGCTGACCTGACGGCCGACGCAGCTACCCAAACCGCCGATTGATCTGGCACGCTGGTGGCCCGTGCGGACCGAACGGATTAGCGGGGGCGGACACGCCGACCGGCGGGAGCCGAGGGTGGTCGTCGGGGCCGCGATCATCGAGGGCGGCCGGGTGCTGGCGTGTGAGCGCTCCGCGCCCCCCGAGGTGGCGGGCCGGTGGGAGTTCCCCGGCGGGAAGGTCGAGCCGGGTGAGGCCGAGACCGACGCGCTGGCCCGCGAGTGCGCCGAGGAGCTGGGCGTACGGGTGGCTGTCGGCGCCCGCGTCGGCCGTGACGTACGGATGGCGCACGGCCGGTCCGTGCTGCGCGTCTACGCCGCCCGCCTGCTGCACGGCGACCAGCCGAAGGCCCTGGAGCACGCGGAGCTGCGCTGGCTCTCCGCCGCCGAGCTGGACAGCGTCGACTGGCTTCCGGCCGACGTGCCGATCGTGGCCGCGCTGCGCCCGCTGCTCGCCACGTCCGACTGAGGCTCCGGACCGGACAACCGGGCCGGAACGGGACGGGGGCCGGCGGCGTGTGCCGCTGGCCCCCGTCGTCGTGCTGTCGTTCAGTGCTTCGGCTCGTCCTGCTGCGGGTGGGCGAAGTTGAGGTGCTCCGGGGGCAGCGGGAACGTCACGTCGTCGCCGAACGGCGACGGCGCGGCGGCCCGGTTGAACGTCAGTTCGGTCAGCGGCAGCTTGCCGTTGGCGTCCACCGCCGGGGCGGTCGGGTGCGGCACCTCGCGGTGCCAGTTGACGCCCTGCTGGGCCTGACGCTCGGCGGCGCTGTCGTGCGAGCCGCCCGCGTGCGAGTGCACCCCGCCGTGCGAGTGCGTTCCGCCGGAGTGCGCGTGCGCCCCGCCGTGCGCCCCTCCGGACGTGACGGCACCGCTGGAATGCCCGCTGGTCGCGCTGGTCTGAGGCACCTGACCCCTCCGGAAGATCTTGTTACCGAGCCACACAAGGGGATCGTACCTGCGGTCGACGACCCGTTCCTTCATGGGGATGATCCCGTTGTCGGTGATCTTGATGTGCTCGGGGCAGACCTCGGTGCAGCACTTGGTGATGTTGCAGAAGCCGAGTCCCATGTCGGACTGCGCGTACTCCCGGCGGTCGGTACGCGCGTCCAGCGGGTGCATGTCCAGCTCGGCCGCCCGGATGAAGAACCGGGGGCCGGAGAACGCCGGCTTGTTCTCCTCGTGGTCCCGGATCACGTGGCAGACGTTCTGGCACAGGAAGCACTCGATGCACTTGCGGAACTCCTGCGAGCGCTCCACGTCGACCTGCTGCATCCGGTAGTCGCCGGGCGCCACGTCGGCCGGCGGCGCGAACGCCGGGGTCTCCCGGGCCTTCTCGTAGTTGAACGAGACGTCGGTGACCAGGTCCCGGATCACCGGGAACGTGCGCAGCGGGGTGACCGTGACGGTCTCGGACTCCTCGAACGTCGACATCCGGGTCATGCAGCCCAGCCGCGGCTTGCCGTTGATCTCCATGGAGCAGGAGCCGCACTTGCCGGCCTTGCAGTTCCACCGGCACGCCAGGTCCGGCGCTTCGGTGGCCTGCAGCCGGTGGATCACGTCGAGGACCACCTCGCCCTCGTTCACCTCGACCGTGTAGTCCTTCAGGTCGCCGCCGGTCTCGTCGCCCCGCCAGATGCGGAACTGGCGCTTACTTCCCATCAGTGTTCGCCTCCTCGGTGAGGGCGTCGAACTCGGCGAGTTCCTCGTCGGTCAGGTACTTGGCCAGCTCGGCCCGGTCGAACAGCCCGATCAGCTCCGGCCGCATCTTCGGCAGCGGCTTGTGGGTCAGCCGGACCGCGTCCCCGTCCAGCGAGCAGACCAGGTTGACCCGCCGCCACTTCGGGTCCATCGCCGGGTAGTCCTCCCGGGTGTGCCCGCCGCGCGACTCCTGCCGCTCCAGCGCCGCCATCGCGGTGCACTCCGAGACCACGAGCATGTTGCGCAGGTCCAGCGCCAGGTGCCAGCCCGGGTTGTAGCGCCGGCCGCCGACCGCGCTCACCTTCGCCACCCGCTCCCGCAGCTCGGCCAGCCGGCGCATGGCGTCCGCGAGCTCGCCCTCGCGCCGGATGATGCCGACCAGGTCGCCCATCACCGCCTGGAGGTCCTGCTGGAGCTGGTACGGGCTCTCGCCGGTGTCGCGCTGCAACGGCGCCAGCGCCGTCTCCACGGCGGCCTCCACCGCCGCCACCGACACCGCCGGGCGGCTGGTGAGCTGATCGGTGTACGTGGCCGCGTGCCCGCCCGCGCGCTTGCCGAAGACCAGCAGGTCGGACAGGGAGTTGCCGCCGAGCCGGTTGGAGCCGTGCATGCCGCCGGACACCTCACCGGCGGCGTAGAGCCCGCGCACCGTGCCGTACGCCGCGCCGGAGTCCGGGTCGACCTCGACGCCGCCCATCACGTAGTGACAGGTCGGGCCGACCTCCATCGGCTCCTTGGTGATGTCGACGTCGGCCAGCTCCTTGAACTGGTGGTACATCGACGGGAGGCGGCGGCGGATCTCCTCGGCCGACTTGCGGGAGGCGATGTCCAGGTAGACGCCGCCGGCCGGCGTACCCCGGCCCTCCTTGACCTCGCTGTTGATCGCGCGGGCGACCTCGTCACGGGGCAGCAGCTCCGGCGGACGCCGGTTGTTGTCCGGGTCGGTGTACCAGCGGTCCGCCTCCTCCTCGGTCTCCGCGTACTGCTTGCGGAACACGTCCGGGACGTAGTCGAACATGAACCGCTTGCCCTCGGAGTTCTTCAGCACCCCGCCGTCGCCGCGCACCGACTCGGTGACCAGGATGCCCTTCACCGAGGGCGGCCAGACCATGCCGGTCGGGTGGAACTGGAGGAACTCCATGTTGATCAGCGTCGCCCCGGCGCGCAGCGCCAGCGCGTGGCCGTCCCCGGTGTACTCCCAGGAGTTCGAGGTGACCTTGTAGGACCGTCCGACGCCGCCGGTGGCGAGCACCACGGCGGGCGCCTCGAAGAGGATGAACTCGCCGGACTCGCGGTAGTAGCCGAACGCGCCGGCGACGCGGTCGCCGTCGAGCAGTAACTCGGTGATCGTGGTCTCGGAGAAGACCCGGATCCGCGCGTCGTAGCTGCCGAACTCCTGCTTGTCCTCCTGCTGGAGCGAGACGATCTTCTGCTGGAGCGTACGGATCAGCTCCAGGCCGGTCCGGTCGCCGACGTGCGCCAGGCGCGGGTACTCGTGGCCGCCGAAGTTGCGCTGCGAGATCTTCCCGTCCTTGGTGCGGTCGAACAGCGCGCCGTACGTCTCCAGCTCCCAGATCCGCTGCGGCGCCTCCTTGGCGTGCAGCTCGGCCATCCGGAAGTTGTTCAGGAACTTGCCGCCGCGCATGGTGTCCCGGAAGTGCACCTGCCAGTTGTCCCGCGAGTTCACGTTGCCCATCGCGGCGGCGGCGCCGCCCTCGGCCATCACCGTGTGCGCCTTGCCGAACAGCGACTTCGAGATGATCGCGGTCTTCTTGCCGGCCAGCCGGGCCTCGATCGCCGCGCGCAGGCCGGCGCCGCCGGCCCCGATCACGACGACGTCGTAGTGGTGTCGTTCGATTCGCGTCTCAGTCATGTCCAGGCTCTCAGTTGATGAACCGCAGGTCGTTGATCCAGCCGGCGGCGACCGCCATCACGTAGAAGTCGGTGAGCGCCAGGGTGCCCAGGGTGATCCAGGCGAGCTGCATGTGCCGGACGTTCAACCAGGACACCCCGGTCCACGCCTTGTAGCGCATCGGGTGCTTGGAGAAGTGCTTGAGCCGCCCGCCGATGATGTGGCGGCAGGAGTGGCAGGAGATCGTGTACGCCCACAGCATCACCACGTTGCCGACCAGGATGATGTTGCCCAGGCCGAAGCCGAAGCCGTCGGGGGAGTGGAAGGCCAGGATCGCGTCCCAGGTGTTGATCAGCGAGATGATCGCGGCGGCGTAGAAGAAGTAGCGGTGCAGGTTCTGCCCGAGCAGCGGGAACCGCGTCTCACCGCTGTACGACTGGTGACCGTCCGGCACCGCGCAGGCCGGCGGCGACAGCCAGAACGACCGGTAGTACGCCTTGCGGTAGTAGTAGCAGGTCAGCCGGAACAGCAGCAGGAACGGCAGGGTGAGCGCCGCGTCCGGGATGATCCACCAGCCGGGCAGGAACTGGCCGAAGTGCGAGGAGCCCTCGACACAGCGGTCGGTGACGCAGGGGGAGTAGAACGGTGTCAGGTAGTGGTACTGCTCCACCCAGTACCACTTGTGCATGAAGACCCGGACCGTCGCGTAGATGACCCACGCGCTGAGCCCGACCACGGTGATCAGCGGAGCGAACCACCACCGGTCGGTCCGCAACGTCTTCGCCGCGATGGCGGCGCGCGCCCGCCCTCCCCGCGGCTGCGATCTCGGCGTCTTGGCCGACGTAGTTGTCATTCGAGTCATCTCCCTGACGTCACTGTCACGTCTTGCGCACGCACGAGGCCACACCGGCGAACCGGTGCGGCTAAGTGACACACGTTACGCCGATCTTCACGGCCCGGCCGCGCAACGCAGTGTCCCGTGTGTCCCGCAGCTTGGAAAGAGTCAGTTCATGATCAATGTGGCGGGTCGGTCGAACGGTGCGCCGACCGGCGCCGCGGGTGCGCCCGGCGACGCGCCGGATCACCCGGACGCGCCGCCGGTGAAGTGCCAGGAGGACAGCCGCAGCGTCGGCGCCTCGTACCAGGACCCGTCGACCCGGCCCGGCTGCCGGACCGGCGCCCGGCCCAGGCCCAGCACCCGCCCCGGCCCCAGCGCCCGCGGGTACGACTCGGTGAACCGGAAGTCGCGCACCGCCCGGGTCGGCACGCCGTCCTCGACCAGCCACACCCCGTTGCGCGTCAGCCCGGTGACCACCAGCTGCTTCGGGTCCAGCACCCGCGTGTACCAGAAGTCGCTCACCAGCAGCCCGCGCCGCATCCCGGCCACCAGCGCGGCGGTGTCCGGGTCGCCCACCGCTCCGGTGACGCCAGCGCTCACCGGCCCGGCCGCGACTGTCGTGCCCGCATCGGCGACGCCCGGATCCGCCAGCAGGCGGATGTTGTGCGGGATCGGCCCGAACGTCGCGCTACCCGGCATGCCGTGGCCGGTCGACCCGCTGCCCGCCTCCGCGCCGCCGCGCCTGTCGTACGCCACCGCCCCGGTGATGCCGCCCTCGACCAGCGGCAACGCCCGCCGCGGCGTGCCCTCCAGGTCGAACGGCAGAGTACCGGCGTGCAGCGGGTCGTCCACCAGCGTCACCAGCGGGTCGAACTGGGCGGTGCCCGGCTCGGCGAACGACTGCCGTTCGGCGTACCGCTTGCCGTTGAAGCCGAACCAGGCGAGGTTCTGCAGCAGGTCGGCGACGGCAGCCGGTTCGAGCACCACCTCGTAGTGCCCGGGCGGCAGCTCGACCGGGTCGGCCGCGGCCCGTGCCTTCGCCGCCGCGTGCGCGCCGAGCGCCGCGCCGTCGAGGTCGGCGAGCCGGTCGGCGCAGAGCCGCGCCACCCCGTCCGCGGCGCCGGCGCGGGCGATGCCGTCCATGGCCGCCTCGGCCGCGCTTCCGGCCGCCGTGTGCCCGGCCGAGTTGGCGAACGCCCCCGACCGGTACGCGGTGCGGCAGTAGCCGGCCGCCTCCAGCCCGTCGACCGCGTCCACGAACGCGCGTACCCGCTCGGCCCGCTCGCCGGGCGAGGCGAACGCGGTGGCCTCGTCGGTGGCCGGGCCGGACGGCACGGGCGTCGGCGCGGTCAGTCCCGGCCAGGCCGGGTCGGGCGGCGCGAGCCGGGCCGCGGCCCGGGTCCGCTCGACCAGGGCGGCCAGCCCGTCGGCGTCGACCCGGCTGCCGCTGCCGGTCGCGGTCCGCCCGTCCACGTGCAACCGCAGGTGTACGGAGACACCGGTCTCGGACACGTTCTGATGGATGAAGGAGTTGGCGAACCGGGTCAGGGCCAGGTCGGTGCGGGTCACCAGTACCTCGGCCTCGGCATCCGCCCCGGCGGTACGCCGGACCAGGTCCACCACCCCGGCGGCGATCCCCAGTTCGGCGCTCATGCCGGCACTCCGCTTCGCTCCGTGCCGTCATGAGGCACTGTCGCCCTGAGCCTACTGATTCGCTCGCTGCGCTCGCTCATGCCCGCACCCCCACCCGGACGCCGCGGAACCGGGCCGGCGCGGCCGGATGGCCGGTGTGCCCGACCTGGCCGGGCTGCCCCTTCCCGCAGTTGGGCGTGCCCCAGGCGACCGTCTCCGAGGAGAGCATGTCCATCGAGCGCCAGAAGACCGGCCCGATGCCGGTGTACGTCGGGTTGCGCAGCATCCGCCCCCGGCGGCCGTTCTTGACCTCCCAGCCGACCTCGCAGCCGAACTGGAAGTTGAGCCGCTTGTCGTCGATCGACCAGGACCTGTTGATGTCCATCAGCACCCCGTCGTCGGTGGCCGCGATGATCTCGTCCAGCGTGTGCGGGCCGGGCTCCAGGCCCACGTTCGTCATCCGCACCATCGGCAGCCGGGCCCAGCCGTCGGCCCGTACGCTGCCGCCGTAGTCCAGGCCGGCGACGGCGGCCGAGTCCCGGCCGGCGAGCACCCCGACCCACCGCCCCTCGCGGACCGCGTCCCGGGCCACGGCGGGGGAGCCCTCGTCGTCGTAGCCGAAGCTGCCCAGAGCCCCGGGGATGGTCGGGTCGATGGTCACGTTCATCAGCTCGGAGCCGTAGCGCAGCGAGCCGAGGCGGGCCAGGTCGAGCCAGGACGTGCCGGCGAAAGCCGCCTCCCAGCCGAGGATGCGGTCCAGCTCGATGGCGTGCCCGACCGACTCGTGGATCTGCAGCGCGAGCTGCTCGCCGCCGAGGATCAGATCGGTCTCGCCGGCCGGGCAGAGCGGCGCGGTCAGCAGCTCGCGGGACTCCTCGGCGATCCGGGCGGCGTGCGCGGCCAGGTCCAGCGAGGTGACCAGCTCCCAGCCGGTCGTGCCGTACTGCCCGCGGTAGCTCGGGTAGGACCGGCGCTGCGTCTCGCCGTCGCCGATCGACGTGGCCGAGATGCCGCCGCCGCACTCCCGGATGTGCTGGTCGATCCGGTGGCCCTCGCTGGAGACGAACCATTTCGTGGTGTCCCAGATCTGGTAGAGCCCTTCGGCCAGGTCGGCGCCGTGCTCGCGCATCGTCGCGGTGGCGCGGACCAGCAGGTCGCCCTTGTCCGACAGCGGCACCCCGAGCGGGTCGACGGCGCACTCCGAGGCCCAGCTCGCCACCGCCGCCTCGGAAGGCACCAGGTCGATCGGCGGGCCGGGAACCCGCGCGCTCGCGGTGGCGATCGCCGCGGCGCGCCGGCCGGCGTCGCGGGCCGCCGCGTCGGACAGATCGGGTACGGCGTGGAAGCCCCACCCCGAACCGACGAGCGCGCGTACGCCCAGCCCGATGCTCTCGTCCTGGCTCAGCTCCTCGATGTCGCCGTTGCGCGCAGACATCGACTCGTAGCGGCGGTGCATGACCCGGGCGTCGGCGTAGCGGGCGCCCGCGTCGAGGGCGGCTTGGACGGCGGCGGTCGCCGCGTCGAACTCGCTCATGCTGGCACTCCGTTGCCCTGCTGACGCTCGCTCATGCCGGCACTCCGCTGCGCTGCGTGCCGGCATGAGGCACCTTTGCGCTGCCCCGATGATTCGCTCGCTGACGCTCGCTCATGCGCCGACCCTAGGCGAGCCCACCGACATCCGTCAGGGGACGAGATCCTCCGGCCGGATCGTGGCGCGGACGGGCTCGGTCAGCTCCAGCAGGGAACCGGGCTTTGTCACCGACACCTCCCGGTAGTGCCGACCCTGCCGCCGGTGGAGGTGCAGCGTGCCTGTCTCCTGCTCCACCAGCAGGTACCACTCGATGCCCGCGGCGGCGTAGTAGTGCATCTTGAGCACCTTGTCGGTTGCCGCGTTACCAGGTGAGATGACCTCGCACACGAGCCGAACGTCCCGCGCCTCGATCATCGGCTGGTCGAAGTCGATCGGCTCGGTGACGACCAGGTCGGGAATCGGTATGCGGCCTGGCCGGAGCCGGACGTTCACCGTCTCCAGCAGTTCCAGGCCGACGTGCCGGGCCGCGGCCTCCAGCAGGTTGCCGAGGTTCCGCTGGATTCGCTGGTGCCGCGGAGTCGGTGCCGGTGTCACGTGCAGGCTCCCGTCGAAGAGTTCGACGCGTTGCCGCGTCTCGCCGAGGGCGAGGTACTCCTCTTCGGTCCACGGGCCGTCGTGGCCGAACACCGCCGCGGTCATGGTCGCCTCCACCTCGTGCCGACGGGAATCGTCCCTTCGTCGCCGGCACCATCGTCGCACTCCGGGTGCGGCGATGAGGCCGCGACGGCCAGTCGCGAGTGTGGATGTCCCAGGTGACGGGCGTGCGAGACGGAAACCCAGTCGTTACGCTCAGGCCGCTGACAGACCGCTCGATGTAGCTTATTTTCGCCTCCTGGGTTTTCCTGTAGGTTCTCTTCATCACCGAAGGGGAGGCGGTCAATGGGCAGGTCGGAGGCGGTGCCGTCCGGGGAGCCGGACCGCCCGGAGGTGCCGGAGCAGCGCTCCGGCGACGGGCCCTATCTCCAGGTCCGGGATCTGCGGGTGCGGTTCGACACCGAGGACGGTGTGGTGCGGGCCGTGGACGGGGTGTCGTTCGCCGTCGAGCGGGGTCGCACGCTGGGGATCGTGGGGGAGTCCGGGTCCGGCAAGAGCGTGACGTCGCTGGCGATTCTCGGTTTGCACAACGCGAAGCGGACGACCATCTCGGGGGAGATCTCGGTCGGTGGGCGTCAGTTGGTGGGTCTGCGTGAGGAGGAGATTCGTCGGTTGCGGGGCCGGGACATGGCGATGATCTTTCAGGATCCGTTGTCGGCGTTGCATCCGTACTACTCGGTGGGCAGGCAGATCGCGGAGGCGTACCGGGTGCACCACCCCAGAGCCGGAAAACGGGAGGCCCGCAGCCGGGCGGTGGACATGCTCGGCCGGGTCGGCATCCCGCAGCCGGCGAAGCGGTTCGATCAGTATCCGCACGAGTTCTCGGGTGGGATGCGGCAGCGGGCGATGATCGCGATGGCGCTGGTGAACGATCCGGAGCTGTTGATCGCGGATGAGCCGACGACGGCGCTTGATGTGACGGTGCAGGCGCAGATCCTGGACCTGCTGGCGGATCTGCAGGCGGAGTTCCGGTCGGCGATCATTCTGATCACGCATGACCTGGGTGTGGTGTCTCAGGTGGCTGATGACGTGTTGGTGATGTATGCGGGTCGGGCGGTGGAGCACGGGAGTGTCAAGCGGGTGTTGCGGGCGCCGCAGCATCCGTACACGTGGGGGTTGTTGTCGAGTGTGCCGTCGTTGCACGGTGACGCGGACGCGGACCTGGTGCCGATCCCCGGTAACCCGCCCAGCTTGATCAATCTGCCGTCGGGGTGTGCGTTCCATCCGCGGTGCCGGTGGGCCGGCGTGAACGGCGACCGGTCCCGCACCGAGATCCCGGAGCTGGGCCCTGCTGGTGCGCCGGGTCACCTGGTCGCCTGCCATCTGCCGGCGGGTGACCGGGAGCGGATCTACCGGGACGAGGTCGCGCAGGTGGGGGTGGCCCGATGAGCGCCGAGACCGAGCCGCTGCTGTCGGTGCGGGGACTGACCAAGCACTTCCCCGTCCGGCAGGGCCTGCGTAGCACGGGTGCGGTGCGGGCGGTCGACGGGCTGGACTTCGACGTGCGGCCGGGCGAGACGCTCGGCCTGGTCGGGGAGTCCGGGTGCGGGAAGACCACGACCGGGCGGATGCTGGTGCGTCTGCTGGAACCCACCGCCGGGACGATCGAGTTCGCCGGGCGGGACATCACCCACGGCGGACGCCGTGAGCTGCGCGCGCTGCGGCAGGACCTGCAGATCATCTTCCAGGACCCGTACGCCTCACTGAACCCCCGCCACACGGTCGGGCGGATCGTGGCCATGCCGTTGCAGGTCAACCGGATCACCCCGCCCGGCGGCGTGAAGAAACGGGTCCAGGAGTTGCTGGAACTGGTCGGGCTGAATCCGGAGCACTACAACAGGTACCCGCACGAGTTCTCCGGCGGGCAGCGCCAGCGCATCGGCATCGCCCGCGCCCTCGCGTTGAAACCGAAGCTGATCGTCGCCGACGAACCCGTCTCGGCGCTGGACGTGTCGATCCAGGCGCAGGTCATCAACCTGCTCCGCGACCTGCAACGCGACCTCGACCTGGCGTTCGTGTTCATCGCCCACGACCTCGCCGTCATCCGCCACTTCTGCCACCGCGTCGCCGTCATGTACCTCGGCACAATCGTCGAAATCGGCGACCGCGACGACATCTACACCCGCCCCCAGCACCCCTACACCAGGGCCCTGCTGTCGGCGATTCCGGACGTCACCACCCTCGGGCCCGCCGGCCGGATCCGCCTCACCGGCGACGTCCCGACCCCGTTGAACCCGCCATCGGGCTGCCGCTTCCGTACCCGCTGCTGGAAAGCCACCGACCACTGCGCCACCGAAGAACCCGCCCTGACCACCCGGGACGACGGCGGGCAGCTCACCGCTTGCCACTACCCGGAGAGCGGACCGGTCGGCATGCCGACCGGCGAACCCGTGGAGGTGTCGAAATGAGCCTGTCGCCGGTCGAGGGCGCGGCGCTCGCCGAGATCGAGTCCTCCGATCAGGAGCCGGACGAGAAGAAGCGGCTGGTCGGCCGCTCACCGGGCCAGCTCGTCTGGGCCCGGCTGCGGCGCGACCGTACCGCAATGGTCAGCGGTGTCGTGCTGGCCCTGTTCATCCTGGCGGCGGTGGCCGCGCCGCTGATCCAGCGGCTGTACGGCGTGTCGCCGAACCAGCAGTTCGGTGACCTGTTGGACGCCACCGGCATGCCGCTGGGCTACGTGGGCGGCGTCAGCGGTGACCACTGGTTCGGGCTGGAACCGGGCCTGGGCCGGGACATCTTCATCCGGATGATCTACGGCATCCGGACGTCGCTGCTGATCGCGCTCGGCGCCGCGCTGGTCACCACGACCATCGGCGTGGTGCTCGGGATCGTCGCCGGCTTCCTGGGCGGCGTGGTCGACTCGGTGATCAGCTGGATCACCGACGTCGCGCTGGCGCTGCCGTTCCTCATCTTCGCGCTGGCCGTGGTGCCGACGTTCTCGCTGCGCTTCTACGGCCCCCGGGACGCGGTGCCGACGTGGTTCGCGGTGACCACGCTGATCGTGGTCTTCGCCGCGTTCGGCTGGACCGGAACGGCCCGGCTCGTCCGGGGCCAGGTGGTGTCGCTGCGCGAACGGGAGTTCGTGGAGGCGGCGCGGGCCAGCGGCGCCGGGCTCGGGCACATGCTGTTCCGGCAGTTGCTGCCGAACATCTGGGCCCCGATCCTGGTGGCGTTCTCGCTCGCCGTGCCGTCGTACGTCACGGGCGAGGCGGCGCTGTCCTTCCTCGGCGTCGGGCTGCCCGAGTCGGTGCCGAGCTTCGGCCGGATGATCTACCGCAGCATCGACTACCTGCAGACCGACCCGGCGTACGTCTTCTTCCCCGGCATCACCATCTTCGCGCTCGTGCTGGCGTTCAACCTCTTCGGCGACGCGCTGCGCGACGCGCTCGACCCGAAGTCGTCACGGTAGGGGGTTCGACGACATGGTGCGGTTTCTGCTGAAGCGGCTGCTGCTCGCGGTCTCGGTGCTGCTCGCGGTGAGCATCGTCAGTTTCCTCATGTTCTTCGCGCTGCCCCGCGACCCGGTGACCGGCATGTGCCCGAAGAACTGCAACGCCGAGCGGCTGGAGCGGGTACGCACGGAGCTGGGGCTCAACGACCCGAAGCCGACGCAGTACGTCAACTACATGAAGGGCATCTTCGTCGGCCGTGACCTGGGCAGCGCGCAGGGCGGCAAGTGCGAGGCGCCGTGCCTCGGCTACTCGTACGTCAACAGCGAGGCGGTGACCGACACGTTCGCCCGGGTGCTGCCGGTGACGCTGAACATCGTGCTCCCGGCGGCGGTGCTCTGGCTGGCGCTCGGCGTGGGGCTCGGGATGATCTCCGCGCTGCGGCGGGGGTCGCTGCTCGACCGCATCTCGATCGGGTTGACGCTGACGTTCGCCTCGCTGCAGCTCTACTTCGTCGGCGCCGTGCTGCTGCTGGTCTTCGTGTACTCGCTGAAGATCCTGCCGACACCCCGCTACGTGCCGTTCCTGGAGAACCCGATCGAATGGGCGCGTGGCCTGGTGCTGGCGTGGGTGACGCTCGCGCTGCTCTTCTCCGCGATCTACGCGCGGCTGTCCCGGGCGCAGATGCTGGAGACGCTCTCCGAGGACTTCGTGCGGACCGCGCGGGCCAAGGGCGTGGCGAAACGCAATGTGTACGGACGGCACGCGCTGCGCGCCGCGATCACGCCGATCGTGACGATCGCCGGGCTCGACGTGGGCGCGGCACTGGGCGGCACCGTCATCACCGAGACGACGTTCGGCATCCAGGGGCTGGGGCGTACGGCGGTGGAGGCGGTACGCCAGGGCGACCTGCCGACCATCATGGCCACCGTCCTGGTGTCGGCGCTGTTCGTGGTGGTGGCGAACATCGTGGTCGACCTGCTGTACGCGTTCATCGATCCACGGGTGCGTCTGGGCTGATCCGGGCGTCGCCGGTGGTCGATCGTTGTGCCCCCGTTATCTGCTCGAAATTTACCGCGAGTGAAAGCTAGGCGAAGCTTTCCTTCATCGGACCCGAGGAGTTGAGTATGCGAGCAAGACTCGCCACCGCCGTGGGCGGTGCGATGGCACTGGTGGTCGCCCTCAGTGCGTGCAGCAAGAACACCGGCGACAACGGCGACACCGCGGACACGAACAAGCCCCGCAGCGGCGCCATCGCGACCGACCCGAAGGACTCGCTCGGCCCGGCGGCCGAGGTGCCCGGCGCGGCCAAGGGCGGAACCTTCTACATCCTGCGCGAGAGCAAGATCTCCCACCTGGACCCGCAGCGGGTCTACTCGTTCGCCGGCCTGATGGGCAGCCAGCTCTACGCCCGGTTCCTCACCACCTTCAAGGACGACGGCAAGGGCAACGTCACGCTGGTCGGCGACCTCGCCGAGACGCCCGGCAAGAACGTGAACAACGACTGCAAGGTCTGGGAGTTCACGATCAAGGAGGGCGTCAAGTTCGAGGACGGCCGCCCGATCACCTCCAAGGAGATCGCGTACGGCATCGCCCGCTCGTTCGACCCGGACCTGACCGGCGGCCCCACCTACCTGCAGGAGTGGCTGGCCGACAGCCCGCAGTACGACACCAAATGGGACTTCAAGAAGAACAAGACCTCGCTGCCGCCCGGCCTGACCACGCCGGACCCGCGCACGCTGCGCTTCGAGTTCAACAAGCCCCGCTGCGACCTGCCGTTCGCGGTGTCGCTGCCGGCCACCGCGCCGCTGCCGCCGGACAAGGACACCGGCGTCAACCTGGACAACATGCCGTTCTCGTCCGGGCCGTACCGGTTCACCAAGATCCAGCCCGGCGTGGAGATGGTGCTGGAGCGCAACACGAACTGGGATCCGGCCACCGATCCGGTGCGGCACGCGTACCCGGACAAGTTCGTCTGGTCGCTCGGCTCGGACAACACCACCCAGACCAACCGCGTCCTCGCCGGCACCGGCAACGACGCGGCGGCGGTCGCCACCGGTGGCGTGCCGCCCGAGCTGATCG
Source organism: Micromonospora sp. NBRC 110037 (assembly GCF_001652995.1). NCBI lineage: Bacteria > Bacillati > Actinomycetota > Actinomycetes > Micromonosporales > Micromonosporaceae > Micromonospora > Micromonospora sp. NBRC 110037. The sequence continues at coordinate 344,292 of NZ_BBVA01000007.1, read as the reverse complement.
CGAAGGTGACCGGCGACCCGGCGCTCAAGGCGCGGATGATCGTCGCGGCGACGCCCAACGCCTACCGGCTGAGCATCAACACCACCCGGGTCACCGACCTGTCCGTGCGGCAGGCGATCAACTACGCGATCGACCGCAGCAGCATCACCAAGAACCTCGGCGGCCCGTACGGCGCGGTGCCGCTGACCACGCTGCTGCCCCCGACCACGCTCGGGTACAAGAAGTTCGACGCGTACCCGGCCGGTGAGAGCGGCGACCCGGCGAAGGCGAAGGAGACGCTGGGCGGCAAGTCGGTGAACCTGGTGCTCGGCACCTCCGACGACACCGCCTCGCAGGAGACCGCCACCCAGGTCAAGAACGCGCTGGAGAAGGCCGGCTTCACGGTCACCGTCAAGCCGATCCCCGAGGACGGCTACCTCGACTTCGTGAAGAAGAAGAGCAACCCCTGGGACCTGTGGGTCGACTCGTGGGCGGCCGACTGGCCCAGCGGCGCCTCGATCCTGCCGGTGCTCTTCGACGGCCGCAGCCTCAAGGCCGAGGGCAACAGCAACACGTCCCAGCTCAACAACGAGGCGATCAACGCCGAGTTCGACCGGGTGCTGGCCCTCGACCCGGCCAAGCAGGCCGAGGAGTGGAGCAAGCTGGACGAGAAGCTGATGAAGGAGTCCGCGCCGGCGGTGCCGCTCTACAACGAGGTGGTCTCCGTGGCGCACGGCGAGAAGGCCGGTGGCATCTTCATCGGCAGCATCTTCGGCTGGCCCAGCTTCGTCAACGCGTACGTCAAGCAGTAGCTCTGCAAGGAAGGGCCCCTTGTTAACGCGCGGCGTTAATAGGGGGCCCTTCCTCTACCGCAGGCGTTAACAGGGGGCCCTTCCTTACAAGTAGCGGCGGAGGAAGTCCAGCTCCAGCCGGAGCAGGCGCTCGGACACCCCGCCCGCGGCCAGGTGGCTCGCCCCGGTCAGCGGCAGCACCGCGTGCGGGCGGCCCGTCGCCAGCAGCGCCGCGGACAGCCGCAGCGTGTGCGCGGCCAGCACGTTGTCGTCGGCCAGGCCGTGCACCAGCAGCATCGGCCGGGCCTGCGCCGGGTCGCCGAGCGGCTCGGCGGCCAGCTCGACCAGCGAGTGGTGGGCGTAGACGTCCATGCCGTCGTCGGGCATGCCGAGGTAGCGCTCGCTGTACGCGGTGTCGTACAGCGCCCAGTCGGTGACCGGCGCGCCGACGATCGCGCACTTGAACAACTCCGGGTGGCGCAGCACCGCGAGCCCGGCCAGCCAGCCGCCGAACGACCAGCCGCGCACCGCCACCCGTTCCAGGTCCAGGTCGGGGTGCTTGTCGGCGAGCGCGGTGAGCGCGTCCACCTGGTCGGTGAGGATCACGTCGGCGACCCGGCGGTGGATCGCCTTCTCGAACGAAGGTGCGATGCCGGGGGTGCCCCGGTTGTCGATGGTGACCACCGCGAAGCCCTGCTCGGCCCACCACTGCCGCTCCAGCCAGACGCTGCGGGCCGCCACCACCTCCTGGTGGCCGGGGCCGCCGTAGATGTCCAGCAGCACCGGCAGCCGGGTGCCTTTGACGTGCTCGGCCGGGTAGAGCACCGCGCTTGGCAGCCGCCGGTCGGTGACCCGGACCATCGTCGGGCGCGGCGCGTACGAGCAGGTGGCGGCCAGCGAGCGCAGCTCACCCACCTCGCGGTCGCCGTGCCAGACCCGCCAGCGCACGCCGGGGTGCTCCAGCGACGCGATGCCCACCGCCAGCGTGGAGCCGCCGATCGAGGCGGTGTGCCAGCCGGGGTCGCTGCCCATCCGGCGGGCGTCCATGCCGCCGCCGATGGTGGTCCGCACCCGGTAGAGGTGGCGCTGGCTCGGCTCACCCTCACTCGCCTCGACCAGCAGGTCCGCGGTCGTGCCCGGGCCGTTCGGCAGCCGCCCGACCACCCGCCGCACGTACAGCGAGGGCGGGGTGAGCAGCGTGCCGTCGGCGAACAGGCAGCGTGCGTCGTACCCGTCGTGGGCCAGCTCGCCGCCGACCAGCACCCGCCCGTCGGGCAGGTGGGCGGGGGTGCCGGGGATCGGTTCCACCCAGCGCGGGTCGGCCAGCTCGGCGTGCACCTGCGTCTCCCCGGTGCGCGGGTCCACCGCCAGCACCAGGCCGTGCTGCTGCGAGCGGCGCAGCACCGTGATCAGCGGCCCGCCGTCGGACCAGTCCGCCGAGCTCAGGTAGGGGTAGGTCTCCCGGTCCCAGTGCACGTCGACCCAGCCGCCGTCGAGGTCGAGCAGGTGCAGGCTGACCTCCGCGTTCGGGCCACCCGCGACGGGGTACGCCAGCGACGTCGGCGGGCTCGCCGGGTCGGCCGGGTCGTGCAGGTACCAGCGTTCCAGCCGGGACTCGTCGACCCGGGCGGCCAGCACGCTGCGCCCGTCCGGCGCCCACCAGTAGCCGCGGTAGCGGTCGAACTCCTCGGCGGCGATGTGCTCGGCCAGCCCCCAGGTCACGCCGCTGTCCTCACCGGCGAGCAGGTTGTCGGTACCGTCCGGCTCCACCACCCGCAGCTGGCCCCGGCGTACGTCCTCGGCGGCGTCGGTGACATAGGCCAGCCGCTCGCCGGTCGGGTCGGGCCGGGGGTCGATCACCGGCCCGCCGGTGGCCACCTCGACCACGTCGCCGTGCACCAGGTCGGCCCGGAACAGCCGCCCGGCCAGCGCGAACGCGGCCACCCGGCCGGCCGCGTCCAGGGCGTACGAGCCGATGCCGCCGGAGCTGAGCCGCAGCCGCTCGCGCAGCGCCCGCTCACCCGGGGACAGGCGGGCCGGATCGGCGTCCGCGCCCAGCAGCACCGCCGGATCGGCGACCAGGCGTTCCTCGCCGCTGTCGATGTCGAGCAGCCAGAGCGCGTCGGCCGGGTCCTCCGGTCCCGCGGAGCGCAGGAAGACGACCCGGGAGCCGTCGCCGGAGACGGTGACGGCGCGCGGCGCCCCGTGGCTGAACCGACGGGTACGGGCGGCCAGCTCGGGAAAGTCCACGCCTGCAGCGTAGGCGCGCGCCGGAGGTGATGTGGCCGACCTGAGCGGACGCATCACCGTCGAGCGGGCAGGACCGCCGGTTAGAGTGACGGGCGTGACGACGCTGCCCGACCGACGCCTTCTGCTGGTCCACGCGCATCCCGACGACGAGTCGATCGGCACCGGCGCGACGATGGCGCACTACGCCGCCACCGGCACCCACGTCACGCTCGTCACCTGCACGCTGGGCGAGGAGGGCGAGATCCACGTCCCGGCGCTGGCCCAGCTCTGCGCGGCCGAGGCGGACCAGCTCGGCGGCTACCGGATCGGCGAGCTGGCCGACGCCTGCGCCGCGCTCGGCGTCACCGACCACCGGTTCCTCGGCGGCGCGGGCCGCTACCGCGACTCGGGCATGATGGGCATGGCCACCAACGAGCACCCGCGGGCGTTCTGGCAGGCCGACCTGGACGTCGCCGCCGGGCACCTGCTGGAGGTCATCCGCGAGGTCCGTCCCCAGGTGCTCGTCACGTACGACCCGAACGGCTTCTACGGCCACCCGGACCACATCCAGGCGCACCGGGTGGCGATGCGCGGCGTGGAGCTGGCCGCGGCCGAGGGGATCGCCCCGGCGAAGGTCTACTGGACGGCCATGCCGCGCAGCGTGCTCGACGCCGGGCTGGAGACGTTCACCGAGTCCTCGGACAACCCGTTCGCCGGCATCGAGAGCGCCGACGAGCTGCCGTTCGGCACGCCGGACGCGGAGATCGCCGCCCGGATCGACGGCACCGAGCAGCACGCCGCCAAGGAGGCGGCGATGCGGGCCCACGCCACCCAGATCCCGGCCAACTCGTGGCTCTACTCGATCGCCGGCAACTTCGGCGGCGAGTTCATGGGCGTCGAGTACTTCACGCTCGCGGTGGGCGAGAAGGGGCCCGGCCATGGCCCGTACGGCTGGGAGGACGACCTCTTCGCCGGGATCGCCCCGGACGCCGCGGATCGGTCCCCGGTCGCGGCGACCGGTGTCCGGTGACGCTGCCGGCCGTACCCGTGTCGACAGTTGCCGAGCCGCCACCGGAGGCCGCGCCGCCGAGCCGGGCGGAGCGGACGCTCGACCGCGCGCTGCGGGTGACCGGCGGCGTGCTGACGGTCTGGGGCGGCGTGCTGCTCGCGCTGCTCGAACTGATCTTCTCGACCTGGGCCTGGGAGCTGGTGCAGGGCCGCTCCGGCGCGGCGCAGGCGCTGGTCGGGGTGGGCGCGGTGGTCGTCGGCGTGCCGGTGGTGGTGGCGGCGACGGTGCTGCTGGGCTCGTTCGGGCACCGGTCGACAGGGGGCCGCTGGGCGGTCGTGCTGGCCGCGCTGCCGTGGTTCGTGGTGATCGTGGCGGGCGGTGTCCGGACCGTCGAGGGTGATCTCGCGCTGGTCGGCGACAACGTGCTCGGCCTGGCGCTGATCGTGGCCGGCGCGGTCACGTTCGCGGTGGTCGGTTTCCGGCACCTGGTGACGCCGCCCCCTGTCCGGTGAGGTGCTGACGCCACACAGGCGACGGTGGTAGACATTCCTGCCAGAGGCCCGCCGAGGGAGCGGGCGGTACGGCGGGAGGCGTGCGATGGGTCAGCGGTGGCGTGCGGTCGGAGTGCTGGCGGCCGCGTTGTTCGCGGTGAACGTGGTGGCCCGGCTGGTCACCAGATTCGCGTTCCCGGACGACGACGCCGCGTCCGACCGGGTGTCGCTGGCGATGTTCCTGGTGATCGGGCTGATCCTGGCGGGCGTCGCGTTCCGGTGGGGGGCCGACCGTCCGCTCGGCCGCCTGGCCGGTGACCTGGCCGCCGCGGTGGGGGTGGCGCTGGCGCTCACCGTGTTCGTCGGTCCGCTGGTGGTCGGGGAGAACCCGTTCGGCGGTGGCGCCGGTCTCTTCTTCGCCCAGATCTGGCTCTATCTCGCCGCCACCGCCGCCGGTGTGCTGGTCGGCTACCTGATCCTCACCGCGCTCGGCCGGGACTACCGGTCCCGCCAGCTCAAGCGGTACGCCGAGATGAAGCGGTCCCGGCCGCGCCGGGTCGTCCGGCGCTGACCCTCCGGCCGTTCAGGCGGCCGGGGCGACCCGGGTCAGGTAGGTGTGGTGGGTGGTGAACCCGAGCCGGCGGTAGAGCTCGACCGCGCCGGTGTTGCTCTGCTCCACCTGGAGGAACGCCCGCGTGGCGCCCTCGGCCGCGCCCCAGCGGGCCAGGGCGCGGACGACCGCGACGGCGAATCCGCGCCGACGCGCCTCGGGCAGCACTTCGAGCAGGCTGACGCCGAGCCAGCGGCCTTCGCCGGTCACCGTGCCCCGGCCGACCGCGAGCAGCCGGCCGTCGATCCGCAGCTCCGCGAAGCGGACCCGGTCGACGGCCGTGAGCACGTGCCGCGCGGCGTCCGGCAGGCCTCCCTTGCGACCCGCGGCGATCGCCAGCCAGTCGTCGGCGGGCGCGCCGGCCAGCGTCACCGGCGGCGTGCCGTCCGGACCGGCGAGCGGCGGCGGGCCGTCCGGGCCGGCGGTCGGCGTGTCGGCATCCGGCGGCGTGTCGGCGAGCCCGGCGTCCGGCGGCGCGGCCAGGGCGCGCAGCGGCACGGTCTGCACCAGCACCGGGGGCCGGGCCGTCCAGCCGCGCGCGTCCAGTTCGGCGCCGACCGGGGCGGCCAGCGGCAGCGGGGTGTTCACCAGCGCGGTGCCGCCCCGCTCGGCGTACCAGCGCTGCACCGCGTCCAGCGCGGCGGGCAGGGGCCGGTCCGGGTCGCCGACCGGCAGCGCGCTGTTGGCCCGACCGGTCCAGCCGTCGGCCCAGCGCAGCCGCCAGTCGCCGAGCCGTCCGCGTACCGGTGCGGGCCACGCCTCGTCGGCGGCCAGCTCCAGCGCGACCACGGCGGCGGCGGTGGGGCGGCGGGCCGGCGGCACCCGCTTGGCCCGGTGCACCTCGGCGACCGGTACGCGCAGCGGGCCGGCGTCGGTGGCGAGGGTGATGTGGGTCTCGCTCAGCTCGACGAGTTCGCCGAGCGCGTCGGAGAACAGCGTGCGGCCCTCACGAATCCCCACAATCCGGCGGACCACGATCCGGTGTCCCACGTCCTGCTGTCGGAGCACGATCGACCCCCTCCCCGGCGAGATACTAGGCTCTTACCGTTGCGGGTGATCGCGACGAGTCTGCGGAGGAGAAGACCGGTGACCTACATCATCGCCGAGCCGTGCGTGGATGTGCTCGACAAGGCATGCATCGAGGAGTGCCCGGTCGACTGCATCTACGAGGGCAACCGGATGCTCTACATCCACCCCGACGAGTGCGTCGACTGTGGTGCCTGCGAGCCGGTCTGCCCGGTAGAAGCGATCTTCTACGAGGACGACGTCCCGGAGCAGTGGAAGGACTACACCGGGGCCAACTACGAGTTCTTCGAGGACCTGGGCTCGCCCGGTGGCGCCTCGAAGATCGGCAAGGTGGAGAAGGACGCCACCTTCGTCGCCGCGCAGCCGCCGCGCGGCGAGGGCCACTGAACCGGCGCTCGCCGGTCTCGGCACGGCTGCCCGACTTCACCTGGGACACCCTGGACGCCGCGGCCGCCACGGCCGCGGCGCATCCGGACGGTCTCATCAATCTGTCGATGGGCACGCCGGTCGACCCGGTGCCACAGCTGATCCGGCAGGCGCTGGCCGACGCGTCGAACGCGCCGGGCTACCCGCTGACCGCCGGCACCGCAGCGCTGCGGGACGCGATCGCGGCGTGGGTCGCCCGGGCCTGCGGCGCGGGCGTCGACGGGCTGGGCGTGCTGCCCACGATCGGCTCCAAGGAGCTGGTGGCGTGGCTGCCCACGCTGCTCGGGCTCGGCCCCGGTGACGTGGTGGTGGTGCCGTCGGTGGCCTACCCGACGTACGAGGACGGGGCGCGGCTGGTCGGCGCGACCACCGTACGCACCGACTCGCTGACCGCGCTCGGCCCGGATCCCCGGGTCCGGCTGGTCTGGGTCAACTCGCCGGGCAACCCGACCGGCCGGGTGCTGCCCGCCGCCCACCTGCGCAAGGTGGTCGAGTGGGCGCGCGAGCGCGGGGCCGTGGTGGCCAGCGACGAGTGCTACCTGCCGCTGGGCTGGGACGCCGAGCCCGTCTCGGTGCTCTCGCCCGAGGTGTGCGGCGGCTCGTACGACGGCGTGCTGGCGGTGCACTCGCTGTCCAAGCGCTCGAACCTGGCCGGGTACCGGGCCGGGTTCGTCGCCGGTGACCCGGCGCTGGTGGCCGAGCTGCTCAAGATCCGCAAGCACGCGGGTCTGATCGTGCCCGCGCCGGTGCAGGCCGCGATGGTGGCCGCGCTCGGCGACCAGGAGCACGCCGACGCCCAGCGGGAGCGCTATCGCGTCCGGCGGGAGAAGCTGCGTGCGGCGTTCACCGGGGCCGGCTTCACGGTCGAGCACTCGGAGGCCGGCCTCTACCTCTGGCTGACCCGCGACGAGGACTGCTGGGACACGGTGGACTGGCTGGCCCGCCGGGGCATCCTGGTCGCGGCCGGGATCTTCTACGGCCCGGCCGGCGCCCGGCACGTCCGGGTGGCGCTCACCGAGTCCGACGAGCGTGTCGACGCGGTGGCCGGGCGGCTCGCCGGGTCCTGACATGGCGGGCGAGCTGGCACGGGCGGCGGTGGTCGGCACCGGGCTGATCGGCGGTTCGCTGCTGCTCCGGTTGCGCGACGCCGGGCTCGACGTGACCGGCTGGGACCCGGACCCGGAGACCCGCGGGCGGGTACGCGAGCGGGGCGTCGTGGTGGCCGACACGGTCGAGGACGCGGTGGCCGGCCGGGACGTGGTGTTCCTCTGCGGCCCCCTGCCGACGTTGCCGGCGACGTTGGCCCGGGTCGCCGCCGTCACCGACGACAGGTGCGTGCTCACCGACGTCGGCAGCGTCAAGGCCGAGGTGAGCACCGTCGCCACCGTGCAGGGGCTCGGGCACCGGTTCGTGCCGGGCCACCCGATGGCCGGGGCCGACCGGGCCGGACCGGACGCGGCCGAGCCGGGCCTGCTCGACGGCGCCGCCTGGGTGCTCTGCCCGGGGCCGACCGGGCTGGACGCCTTCCGGCGGCTGGCCTCGCTGCTCGTGGACGTCTTCCACGCCCGGGTGGTGCCGATGTCCGCCCCGGAGCACGACGGAGCGGCGGCGCTCGCCTCGCACGTGCCGCACGTGCTCGCCGGGGCGCTGGCCGGCACCGTGCACCGGTCGGCGCTGCGGGACGCGGTTCTGACGCTCGCGGCCGGGAGCTTCTCCGACGGCACCCGGGTCGCCGGCGGGCCGCCCGAACGGACCGCGAACATGCTGCTCGGGAACCGCGACCGCGTCCTCGCCGAGCTGGACGCGCTCGGCGTCTTCCTGGGCGAGCTGACCGAGGCGCTGCGCGCCGGCGACGCCGACGCGCTGGCCGAGCGCCTCGCCGAGGGGCGGCAGACCCGGTCCACGCTGCGGGCGCGCGAGTTCACCGCGCACCGGCGGGAGTTCCCGTGCGCCGCCGACCACGTCGGCGAGCTGGCGTACCTGCGGGAGCTGGGCGCCGCGGGCGGTCACCTGACCGGGGTACGCGAGGCGGGCGGCGCGGTCACCTACACGGGGCACCTGCCGGCCACGCCGCCGTTAGGCTGAGCGGCATGGCGGACGCACCGGTCGTGGCGGTACGCGGTGAGGCGTACCGGGAGGTGGCGCCCGAGCTGGCGCGGTTCACGGTGACGGCGACGGCCCGGGACCGGGATCGCGAGACCACGCTGACCCGGCTGGCCGAACGGGCCGCAGCGGTGCGGGCGCTGCTCGACGCGGCCGAGCCGGCGGTGGAGCGCCGGGAGACCGGCCAGGTGCACGTCTGGCCGGTGACGAGGCGTTCCGGCGACCGCGTCGTGGCATACCAGGGCAGCGTGAGCACCACTGTCACGACGAGCGACTTCACCGCGCTGGGCGAGCTGATGCTCCGCCTGGCCGACCAGGAGCAGGTCGAGGTGGCCGGCCCGGTGTGGTCGCTGCGGCCGGACAGCCCGGCCTACCGGGAGGCGCGGCAGGCGGCGATCGCGGACGCGCTGGTCCGGGCCCGGGAGTACGCCGAGGCGCTCGGCGCCCGGGTGATCGCGTTGCGCGAGCTGTCCGACACCGGGCTGAGCGCGTCCCCGCCGATGATGGTCAAGGCGGCGTACGCGCGCTCCGGCGAGCAGCCGGAGCTGGAGTTGGAGCTGGACCCGGCGCCGCAGCCGGTGCAGGCGGCGGTCGAGGCGCGGTTCACCATCAGCGAGCCGGTGCTGGACTGATGCCGGCGGCGGAGGTGCTCGGGCTCGACGACCTGGTCGCCCGGGCGCGCGCGCTGGCCGAGGCCGGCCCGCGTCAGCTGCTCGGCATCGCCGGGGCACCCGGTGCGGGCAAGTCCACCCTGGCGGAAGGGATCGTGGCCGCGCTCGGCCCGGTCGCCCGGCTGGTCCCGATGGACGGCTTCCACCTGGCCGGGACGGCGTTGGAGCGGCTCGGCCGGTCGGGGCGCAAGGGCGCGCCGGACACGTTCGACGTCAACGGGTTCGCCTCGATGCTGCGCCGGTTGCGCCGGCTGGAGCCGACGTCGGTGTGGGCGCCGGAGTTCCGCCGTGACCTGGAGGAGCCGGTCGCCGGGGCGATCGAGGTCCCGCCCGAGGTGCGCCTGGTGGTCACCGAGGGCAACTACCTCCTGCTGCGGGACGACCCGTGGGAGGAGGTGCGGACGCTTCTGCACGAGGCCTGGTTCCTCGATCTGGAGGCGGAGGTGCGGGTGCGCCGGCTCACCGCGCGGCACGAGGCGTACGGGAAGTCGCCGGAGCAGGCCCGGGCCTGGGCGCTGGGCAGCGACGAGGAGAACGCCCGGCTGGTCGCGGGCACGGCCGTGCACGCCGACCTGGTGGTCCGCCTGGCCGACCCGCCGCCGGCGTGACGCCGGGCGCTGCCGCAGACCCGCCGCCGCACCGGCGCACGGTCAGCCGGCCCGCTGCCGGGGCGACGGCACGGTGCGGCGCAGCAACCGGGCCACCACGGCGCGCTCGCGGGTGAACTCCGCCGCCTCCGGGTAGCCGCTGTGGCTGCGGATGGGCGGGTCGGCCACCTCGCCGCCGGTCGGGTGCAGCGCCTCCGGGTCCGCCACCGGCACGTCCCGCTGCCCGGCGCTGACCTGCCAGCCGAGCGGATCCGTGTCCCGCCAGAAGTTCGTCCAGGCCACGTGGCCGCCGGGCCAGGTGAGCGCGCCGGCCAGCGTACGCAGCCGCTCCGGGCCGAAGTAGGACGGGAAGACCCGCCCGTAGAGCCGGGTGAGCTGGCAGCCGTAGGAGAAGAACCAGGTACGCAGCCGCCACCGGCGGGGCAGTTGCAGAAGCACTGCGGCGCAGATGACGGTGCCCTGGCTGTGCCCGGAGAGGATGACGCCGTCCATCCGGTCGCTGTGGTGCGGCGGTAGCGCCAGCAGGCCCGCGACCCGGGTCTGGAGTTCCGGTACGGCGCGCTCGGCGTAGCTGGGCGGGGCGAGCGGGTGCGCGGCCCGGGGCCAGAACGTGCACACGTCCCAGATCACGCCGACCGAGCGGCGTACCGAGTCGGTGCGGTAGACCAGCAGCCCGAGCGCCGCCATCACCACCGGCAGCCAGCCGAGGATGGCGTCTCCCCGTTCGGCGGTCCAGTGGATGGCGGTCTGCCAGCCGGAGGGGGACAGCGGGCTCGGCCGTTCGCCGGAGAGCGCGGCGGCGCAGCAGAGCGTGACCAGGACCGCGCAGAACGCGGCGTAGCAGCCCATCAGCCGGACCGCGTGCTCGCCGACCAGCCGGTGCAGCGCCCGGTACGTGCTGACGTCGCGGCAGCGTCGCCGGTCGTGCGCGGACAGGCCGGGGGCGGCGGTGAGCCGGGCGTACTCCACCCGGCGCAGGCGGTGCAGCAGGACCGCGACCCGGACCAGCAGCCCGATCAGCGCGAGCAGGCCGACCGCGCAGGCCAGCCCGGCCCAGAAGACGGCGAGCGGAGGTATCACCCGGCTCGGGCCGCTCGGCTCGGCCGACGCGTCCAGCCGGTCGCTGACCCAGTAGAGCAGTCCGGCGCAGTAGGCCGCCGCCATCATCCAGCCGAAACCGGCGATGACCGCCGGGGCGCAGCCCCGCCAGGCCAGATCGGTGTACGCGCCGAGCGGCTGGGTCGGCACCGTCGGGCGCAGGCGGGGCAGGAGCAGTCCGATGCCGGCCAGCACACCGGCCGGGCCGACGAGCATCCAGGTGCGCAGCGCGTCCGGCGCGTCGGGCAGGCCGGGCAGCCCGCGTTCGATCCAGGTCGCGCCCAGCGGCAGCAGCAGCGCCCCGGCGGCCGGACCGGCCAGTGCCCGCCGGCCGGAGCGGTTCGCCGCGGCGATGGCCACCAGCAGCAGCACCTGGTAGGCGACGAGCCAGGCGATGGCGGTGTCGTACCCGGGCAGTGACCGGTCGGCATGGCAGCCGGCGATCTCCGGCTGCGCCGCGCACCCGAGCGGCGGCCGGTACGCCGACAGCGGCTGGCCGGCCGGGCCCTCGGGCAGCAGCAGCAGGACGAACGTGCCGACCAGACCGAGCGCGGTGAGCGCCGCGACGGCGATGCTCCACCGGCCGAGCGGGGTGGCGCCCTGGCGCCGGCTCAACCAGGGCCGGGCCACCGCGATCACGGCGATCGTCACCACGGCGGCGAGCAGCGCGACGGTCGGCCAGGCGACAGCGGCCCGCAGGCCGCGCGGCGGATCCATGATGAGAACCGCGGTGACGGGTACGGCGGCGGCGGTGACCGCGCCCGTGCACAGGTGCAGCACGGCGGCGCGGCGCAGTTGCCCTTCCCCGTTCCAGAACGTCGGATCCTGGAGCGGGTTCTGCGGCGGCTCGCGCGGCTCCGGTGGTTCGACCGGCTCACCGTCTTCCTGGACGGGCGCATGGTGGTGCGGGTCGGCGGGCATCTGCGCCTCGTACTGGTAGGTGCGGAAGGCGACGAGTCCGATCGCGGCCAGCACGAGCAGCGGCAGCAGCAGTCCGAGCGCGAGCGCCCGGGTGCCCTGCCGCCACCAGGAGTCGCCGAGGAACTGCCACGGCCCGGGGAGCCGGCCGAGGCAGTCCGCCTCCACGCACTGCCAGCCGATCAGGTCCACGCCGACGCCGGTCACGGTCATGACGAGCGTGCAGGTCAGGCTCAGGCAGAACAGGCGGATGAGCCAGGCGGTGATGCCGGACCGGCTGGCCCAGCGCTCCTGGTCCGGGTCGGGCGGGATGCCCGCGCGGGCGTGCAGCGCGACGTTCGCCAGGGCGAAAGGGAGCAGCAGCGTCCACAGCGCCCGTTCCACGTCCCGCCGGGTCCGCGCGCCGGAGGTCAACTGCCCCCAGCTGTACGCCTCGACGGTGATCGGGTCGTCCCGGCCGGCTGTGGTGGACCGGTAGAAGCCGGTCACCTGACCGCCGGCGACGAGTGCTGGTTGCCCACCGTCACCGTTCGCGCCTGCCTTCAGGCCGAGCAGCTGATCCGGCGGGGTGTTCGACACCCCGTGCACCCGTAGTTCGAGGACCCGCTCCATAGTGCCTCCCGGTGAACGCCCTACTACTCAGAGTGCACGCCGGGGCTGGAGTCCGCATCCGCTGGAGCGGTTGTTCCCGCAGCTCAGGATGGCTGAGTCAGGCTTCTGATCGGACGAGCGGGGTTACCCACCGCCACCACATTGGCCGGCAGGTCGCGGGTCACGACAGCGCCGGCGCCGACCACCGTGTTCTCGCCGATGGTCACCCCGGCCAGGACGATCACTCCGCCGCCGAGCCAGACGTTGTCACCGATGGTGATCGGCTGTGCGGATTCCCACTTGGCCCGGCGCGCCTCCGGTTCGACCGGGTGGGTGGCGGTGAGCAACTGCACGTTCGGTCCGATCTGGACGTCCGCGCCGATGGTGATGCGGGCGACGTCGAGGAGGACCGCGTTGAAGTTGACGAACGTGCGCGGGCCGATGTGCGTCTGGTGTCCGTAGTCGCAGTGCAGTGGCGGCCGGACCCAGGCGTCCTCGCCGAGTGAGCCGAGCAGTTCGCGCAGCGCGGCGAGGCGGCCCGCCGGATCGTCGGCGGAGCTGCGGTTGAAGCGTTCGCTGAGCCGGGCCGCACGCGCCAGGTCGGCGATGATCGCGGGATCGTCGGCGATGTACTGCTCGCCGGCCAGCATCCGGTCCTTCATGGAGGTCATCGCTCGATCGTCCCGGCCGGTTCGGGAGTGTGGTGGCGGTTCCGTCGGATCGGCGACTTCCCGATGCATACGCGGTATGCAATGCTGATACCCGCATCGATGTGTCCCTCATCGATGAAACGTTCGACGAAGGAGGAAGGTTGCTCCGGAATCGCAGAAAACTGGGCGCGCTGGGCATGGCCCTGGCGCTGGCGCTCGGTCTGCCGGTGCCCGCGCGGGCTGCCGCGCCCACCGGCCCGACCGCGCCCACCGGCCCGACCGCGCCCACCGGCCCGACCGCGCCCACCGGCCCGTCCGAACAGGCCGGCAACCGCACGGCCACCGTCACCCTGATCACCGGGGACCGGGTCACCGTCACCGGCGGCCACGCCGCGGTACGCCCCGGCGCCGGGCGTACCGGCATCGAGTTCCTGGTCCGCCGCGAGCGCGACCGCCTCACCGTGCTGCCGCAGGACGCGCTCCCGCTGGTCCGCGCCGGCAAGCTCGACCGGCGGCTGTTCGACGTCACCGGGCTGATCGAGGCCGGCTACGACGACGCGCGGCGCGACACCGTACCGCTGCTCGTGACGTACCGGCCGGGGGTGGCCCGGCGCGCGGCGGCTCCGCTCGCCGGCGCCCGGGTGACCCGCGACCTGCCGGCGATCACCGGCGCGGCGGTCGTCGCGTCCAAGAGCGACACCGGCGCGCTCTGGAACGCGGTCAGCGCCGACAGTTCCGGTGCCCGGCTCGACGCGGCGGGGGGTGTCGAGCGGATCTGGCTCGACGGCCGGCGGCGGGTGACGCTCGACCACAGCGTGCCGCAGATCGGCGCGCCGACCGCCTGGGCCGCCGGATACACCGGCAAGGGCGTCCGGGTCGCGGTGCTCGACACCGGCGTCGACCTCACCCACCCGGACCTGGCGGGCAAGGTCGCCGAGTCGCGCAACTTCACCGAGGAGACCAACCCGGACGACATCGTCGGGCACGGCACCCACGTGGCCTCGACCATCGCCGGCAGCGGGGCCGCCTCCGGCGGGAAGTACCGGGGCGTCGCGCCGGACGCCACGCTGCTGTCCGGGAAGGTCTGCGAGGTCTACGGCTGCACCGAGTCGGCCATCCTGGCCGGCATGCAGTGGGCCGCCGCCGAACAGCACGCCACTGTGGTCAACATGAGTCTCGGCGGCGGCGACACGCCGGAGGTGGACCCGCTGGAGGAGGCGGTGGGGACGCTCACCGAGCAGCACGGGACGCTCTTCGTGATCGCCGCCGGCAACGACGGCGCCGACGGCTCGGTCGGGTCGCCGGCCAGCGCCGACGCCGCGCTGGCGGTCGGCGCCGTGGACCGCGACGACGCGCTCGCCGACTTCTCCAGCCGTGGCCCCCGGGTCGGCGACGGAGCGATCAAGCCGGACATCACCGCGCCCGGCGTGGAGATCGTGGCCGCCCGGGCCGCACACGGCGAGATCGGCGACCCGGTGGGCGACAAGTACGCCGCACTGTCCGGCACGTCGATGGCCACGCCGCACGTGGCCGGCGCGGTCGCGCTCCTCGCCCAGCAGCACCCCGGCTGGACGCCCGCCAGCTACAAGGCGACGTTGATGGCCTCGGCGAAGCCGCACCCGGAGCAGACCGCGTACCAGCAGGGCGCGGGCCGGGTCGACCTCGCCCGCGCGATCACCCAGCAGGTGACCAGCGACCCGCCGTCCGTCTCGTTCGGCGTGGCGACCTGGCCGCACACCGACGACCAGCCGATCAGCCGGACCGTCACCTACCGCAACGGCGGGACCGCCCCGGTCACGCTGGACCTGAGCACCGAGTTCACCGGGCCGGGCGGACGGTCCGCACCGGCCGGCATGCTCACCCTCAGCGCCCCCCGGCTCACCGTCCCGGCGGGCGGCAGCGCCCAGGTGACGGTGGTCGTGGACACCCGGCTCGGCGGCGCCGACGGCTACTGGACCGGCCGCCTGGTCGCCCGTGCCGGCGACGCGGTGGCGGTGACCCCGCTCGCGGTCGACCGCGAGGTGGAGAGCTACGACCTGACGGTGACGCACCGCAACCGCTCCGGCGCTCTGACCGGTGACTACTTCACCAGCCTGCTCGGGCTCGACGACGCCAGCTACCGCGACGTGTACGACGCCGACGGCGAGGCCCGGCTGCGGGTGCCAAAGGGCCGGTACGGCGTGCAGAGCCTGATCTTCGCAGCCGGCGACGAGGGCTGGTCGGAGGTCTCCTTCCTCGCCCAGCCGGAGCTGGTGGTGACCGGCAACCAGCGGCTCGTGCTGGACGCGCGGGCGGCGAAGCCGGTCCGTACCACGGTGCCGCAGCGCGGCGCGGCACCGCTGCTGATCGACCTCACCGCGGCCTGGAAGCTTGACGACTTCCAAGCCAGCTTCGGGCTCTGGGCCGACAAGTTCGACGGTCTCTACTCGGGCCAGGTCGGCCGCAACGTCTCCGCCGACCTCTTCGTCGGCGCGGTCGCCAGCCAGTGGACCGAGGCGAAGGCGCCCGAGCGCAGCCCGTACTTCTACGGCCTGAACGAGCAGTTCCCGGGCCGGTTCCCGACCGGTTTCGTCAGGCACTACCGGCCCGCCGACTTCGCCACCGTCACGAGCCGGTTCGCCGCCGGCTACACCGGGATGGACAACGAACGGGTCGTGTTCCCGGAGTCCGACTACGACATCGGCGGCTCGGCGATCGTCCTGCCGGTCCAGGTGCCCGGCAAGCGGATCGAGCACCTCTCCACCGCCAAGACCCGCTGGAGCGCCGAGCTGGACTTCGGTGAGCGGGGCGAGGACGGCTGGCTGGAGGCGCGGGCGGTGCTGCAGTCCGTGCCCACCCGCTACCGGGCCGGGCGCACCTACACCGAGGAATGGAACAAGGGCCCCTTCGGCCCGTCGTTCCCGCAGCCGCGCTGGCCGGAGGAGAGCATCACCCGCATCGGCGACAGCATCGTGGTCTCGCTGCCGGTGCACAGCGACGCGGCCGGCCACCCGGGCGGTTCGCTCAACGACACCGAGCAGACGCGGCTGTTCCGCAACGGCAAGCTGCTCGGCGAGTCGCCCTACCCGGGCTACGGCGAGTTCACGGTGCCGCCGGGCGCGGCGAACTACCGGCTGGAGACCACCGCGACCCGGGGCTTCACCGACCTGAGCACCGAGGTCTCGGCGAGCTGGACGTTCCGCTCCAAGCGGGTTCCGGGCGACGTGCCGGCCCGGCTGCCGGCCATGGCGGTCCGGTTCACCCCGCCGCTGGCGGTGGACAGCTCGGCACCGGCGGGCCGGACGTTCACCGTGCCGGTGGCGGTGCAGCGCCAGCCCGGCGCGCCGTCCGGCCGGGTCGTCGCGCTCACCGTCGACGTCTCCTACGACGGCGGGAAGACCTGGCGCAAGGCGACGGTGAAGAAGCAGGGCGGGGCGTGGACGGCCACCGTCCGGCACCCGGCCGGCCCGGGGTACGCGTCGCTGCGGGCCACCGCCCGTGACGACGCCGGCAACACCGTGACCCAGCGGATCATCCAGGCGTACCGCCTGCGGTGAGCCGGCCGTCCGGGTCCGCGCGGTGGGCGCGGACCCGGACGGGGGTACGGCTCAGTCGTTGGCGTGCAGCGCGGCGTTCAGTTTGATGCCCTGCCCGGTGCGGGGCTTCGCCTCCAGCGCGCCGGTCACCGAGTTGCGCCAGAACAGCAGCCCGTCGACGCCGGACAGCTCGCGGGCCTTGACCGTCCGGCCGTCCGGAAGGGTGATCTTCGAGGCGGCGGTGATGTAGCAGCCGGCCTCCACCACGCAGTCGTCGCCGAGCGTGATGCCGACACCGGCGTTCGCGCCGATCAGGCTGCGCTCACCGATGCGCACCCTCTCCGTGCCGCCGCCGGAGAGCGTGCCCATGATCGAGGCGCCGCCGCCGACGTCGGAGCCGTCGCCGACCACCACGCCCTGCACGATGCGGCCCTCGACCATCGAGGTGCCCAGCGTGCCCGCGTTGAAGTTGACGAAGCCCTCGTGCATCACGGTGGTGCCGGAGGACAGGTACGCGCCCAGCCGGACCCGGTCCGCGTCGGCGATTCGCACCCCGGACGGCACCACGTAGTCGGTCATCCGGGGGAACTTGTCGACCCCGTACACGGCCAGGTGGCGGCCCGCCGCCCGCTCGATGACACGCAGCTCGTCCACCCGCTCCGGCGGGCACGGCCCGGCCGACGTCCAGGCCACGTTCGCCAGCTTGCCGAAGATGCCGTCGAGGTTCAGCTCGTTCGGCCGCACCAGGCGGTGGGAGAGCAGGTGCAACCGCAGGTACGCGTCGGCCGCGTCCTTGATCGGGTCGTCCAGCGAACCGATCACCGTGGTCACCTCGACCGTGCGCAGACCGGGCAGCGCCCGCTCGCCGATCGCGCCCGGCGGCAGGTCGAGCACGTCGGCCTGGTCCTCGCCGGGCACCAGCGGCAGCTCGCCCAGACCCAGCTTGCCGGTCGGGTACCAGGTGTCGAGCACCTGGTCCTCGGCGGTGACGGTGGCCAGGCCGATGCCCCAGGCAGATGGTGCGGACGTCACGATGTCACCCTTCTCCTCCGGCAACGGCGTCCGCCGCTGCTCGCGGCCGCGGGCCTCGCCGAACGTGTTCCCTGGCCCGCCGAGGTTGACGGTACCGTGCGAGACATGCAGAACCCGTTGACCCCCGAGGTCCTGGCCGATCCGGTGGCGCTGACCCGCGCCCTGGTCGACATCGAGTCGGTCTCCCTCAACGAGAAGGCGATCGCCGACTGCGTCGAGGAGGTGCTGCGCCGTGTGCCGCACCTGACCACGTACCGGCACCAGAACACCGTCATGGCCCGTACCGACCTGGGCCGGGCCCAGCGCGTGGTGCTCGCCGGCCACCTGGACACCGTCCCGCTCAACGGCAACTTCCCCTCGACCATGCGCGGCGACCTGATGTACGGCTGCGGCACCTCCGACATGAAGTCCGGCGTGGCGTTCGCCCTGCACCTGGCGGTCACGCTGCCCGACCCGCGCTACGACGTCACGTACTTCTTCTACGAGGCCGAGGAGATCGAGTCGAAGTACAACGGCCTCACCCTGGTCGCGCAGACCCACCCGGAGTGGCTGGAGGCCGACTTCGCGGTGCTGCTGGAGCCGACGTACGGGATCGTCGAGGCGGGCTGCCAGGGCACCATGCGGGCGGTGATCACCACGCACGGGGAGCGGGCCCACGCGGCGCGTTCCTGGCACGGGGTGAACGCCATCCACGGCGCGAGCGAGGTGCTGCGGCGGCTGACCACGTACGAGGCGCGCCGGGTGACGATCGAGGGCTGCGACTACCGCGAGGGCCTCAACGCGGTACGGATCACCGGCGGGGTGGCCGGCAACGTCATCCCCGACCGGTGCGAGATCGAGATCAACTACCGGTACGCCCCGGACCGCGACCCGGCGGGCGCCGAGGCGCACCTGCGCGAGGTCTTCGCCGGCTTCGACCTGGCGGTCACCGACGCGGCGGCCGGCGCGCCACCCGGGCTGGACAACCCGGCGGCGCAGGAGTTCCTGGCGGCGGTGGGCGCCGCCCCGATCGGCAAGCTGGGCTGGACGGACGTGGCGCGGTTCGCGGCCATGGGCATCCCGGCGCTGAACTTCGGGCCCGGCGACCCGAACCTGGCGCACCACAAGGACGAGCACGTCGAACTGACCAAGATCCGGGACGGCGCGGCCACCCTGCACCGCTGGCTCGCCCCGGCCTGACGCGCCGCGATCCGGGGCCCGCACCCGCCTGGCGGGCCCCGGATCGTCAGACGCTGGTCGTCAGGGGCGCGTCCGCCTCGCCGGTCTCGCCGGTGAGGTCGGTGCGGTGGGTCTCCATCATCCGGGCGCGGCGGCGCTCGGCCACCACGTCGCGGATCCGCCGCTGCATCTGACGGCGAATCCGGATCATCTCGCTGTTACTGATCAACGCTGGCTCCTCCCCCGAAGGCGCGTCGCCCGGGGTATACCGGGTATGTGAATAGTAAGACGTACGAGCCAGCGATTTAGTTGCCCGTATCCCAGATTTTCTTCGGCTCCCGGGCCAGCGCGTCCCGCCGGATCCGCTCCATTACGGTGACCACATGGGCGAGAGCAGCGGGAAGACGGCTGGGCAGGGGCAGCGGGGGGAGACGCGTCGGGCGGAACGGCACCGCGGTGCGGTGACGCTGCGCAACCGGGCGATTCCGACGAGTACCGCTGATCAGCGACTGCTCGACTCCCGGGGACGCAGCGACTGGAAGACCAAGGACGCCTGGCGGGCCCTGCGGATCCTGTCCGAGTTCGTCGAGGGCTTCGACACCCTCGCCGACCTGCCCCCGGCGGTGAGCGTCTTCGGCTCCGCCCGCAGCAAGCCGGACAGCCCGGAGTGCCGGATGGCCGAGGAAGTGGGCGCGGCACTGGCCCGGGCCGGCTACGCGGTGATCACCGGGGGCGGCCCCGGCGTGATGGAGGCCGCCAACCGTGGCGCCGGCGAAGCCGGCGGCCTCTCCGTCGGGCTCGGCATCGAGCTGCCGTTCGAGCAGGGCCTCAACGACTGGGTCGACCTGGCCATCGACTTCCGCTACTTCTTCGCCCGCAAGACCATGTTCGTCAAGTACGCCCAGGCGTTCGTGGTGCTGCCCGGCGGCTTCGGCACCCTGGACGAGCTGTTCGAGGCGCTCACCCTGGTGCAGACCGGCAAGGTGACCCGGTTCCCGGTGGTGCTGATGGGCACCGACTACTGGCGCGGACTGCTCGACTGGCTGCGTACGACGATGGCCGCCGAGGGCAAGATCGGCCCGGCCGACCTCGACCTGATCCGGCTCACCGACGACGTCAACGAAGCGGTCCGGCACATCGTGGAGGCCGAGGCGGTGCTCTCCGCCGAGCAGGAGGCGGTACGCGAGGAGGCGGTCGCCCGGGTCGCCGCCGACCAGCGCGCCGCCGCCGAGGCCGCCCCCGAGGGCCCGGCCGGACGGAGCTGAACGTGGCGAACGTCTGTGTCTTCTGCGCGTCCTCCCGTACCCTCGACGACCGCTGGCTCGCGCTGGCCACCGAGACCGGCGAGGAACTCGCCCGGCGCGGTCACACGCTGGTGAGCGGCGGCGGCTGCGTCGGCATGATGGGCGCCGTGGTGGAGGGCGCGCGGGCGGCCGGCGGCCGCACCATCGGCGTCATCCCGCAGTCCCTGGTCGACCTGGAGGTCGCCGACCTGGACTCCGACGAGCTGCTGGTGACCGACAGCCTGGCCGACCGCAAGACGCTGATGGACGAGAAGTCCGACGCGTTCGTGGCGCTGCCCGGCGGCCTGGGCACGTTGGACGAGCTGTTCGAGGTGTGGACCACAGCCACCCTGGCCCTGCACGCCAAGCCGATGGTGATCGTCGACGTGGACGGCTTCTACCGGCCGCTGCTCGACTGGATCCGCGGGCTCGGCGAGCAGCGCTTCCTCAAGCCGGCCGCGCTGGACCTGCTGATGGTCGCCGACAGCGTGCCCGCCGCGCTCGACCTGATCGACGCCCGCCTCACCTGACGCGCGCCCGGCCACCCGTGCTTGTTCACCACCGTCTCGGCGTGCTTGATCGACACTACTTCGGGGAGGTGGTGGTGTCCGGGCGCGCGTGATGCGGCCACTTCGCCGAGGTGGCGTGAACGCATGGAGCCGGGCGTGGGGCGGAGCCGGCAATGGTGCGCGCCGCGGGCAAGGTGAGCTGGTGACGGGCGGGACGACTGTCGGTTTCCGGGTGTCGTACCGGCGTGGTGGGATGTCGGTGATGCAGGCGTACCGGTTGGTGCGCCGGCCCGGCGGCGCGGGGGCGGGGGTCACCCACGACGCCGGGGCGGGGCAGGGGGTGGGTCGGTCCGGTGGGCCGGCCGAGGCGGAGCCGCGATCCGGGGGGTCGGCGGGCGATGCCGCGCACCCACAGACCGCCACGCCGCACGACAGCGCTTCGCCGCAGACCGGGACCGGGGCGTTGTCACCGTCGGCCGCTTCGGCGGGGACCGGGGCCGGGGCGGGCACGAACGTCTCGCGCCGGGTCGATCCGGTGCAGGCCGAGGTGGTCGCGCACACCGACGGGCCGATGCTCGTCGTCGGTGGTCCCGGCACCGGCAAGACGTCCACGCTCGTCGAGGCGGTCGCCGCCCGGGTGGCCGAGGGCGTCGACCCGGAGCGGATCCTGGTGCTCACCTTCGGCCGGCGGGGCGCCACCGAGCTGCGCCACCGGATCGAGGCGCGTATCGCCGGGGACGGACACCGCGTGGTCCGCGAGCCGCTGGTGCGCACGTTCCCGGCGTACGCCTTCGGGCTGCTGCGTCGTGCCGCGGCCGAACGCGGCGAGCCCTCGCCGCGGCTGCTCACCGGCCCGGAGCAGGATCTGATCATCCGCGAGCTGCTCGACGTGGTGGGGGAGGAGCCCGGCGACGACCCGGTCGGCTGGCCGGAGGATCTGCGCCCCGCGCTGCGTACCCGGGCGTTCGCCCAGCAGCTGCGCGACCTGCTGATGCGGGCCGCGGAGCGCGGCGTCGGGCCGGTGGAGCTGGCCCGGCTGGGCGAGAAGCTGGGCCGCGCCGACTGGCCGGCCGCCGCGCGTTTCCTGCGGGAGTACGTCGCCGTGCTCGCCCTGCGCGACGTGAGCAACCGGGGCTCGGTCGCGTACGACCCGGCGGAGCTGGTGCGCGCCGCCACCGGCATGCTGCTCGACGATCCCGACCTGCTCGCCGCCGAGCGCCGCCGCCTGGCCCACGTGTACGTCGACGAGCTGGCCGACACCGACCCGGCGCAGCTCGACCTGCTCGCCGTGGTGGCCGGAGGCGGGCGGTCCCTGGTGGCGTTCGCCGACCCGGACTCGTCCACGTACGCCTTCCGGGGCGCCGACCCGGCCGGCGTCGCCACGTTCCCGCACCGCTTCCGCACCGCCTCCGGCGCGCCGGCGGCCCAGGTCACGCTCACCACCTCCTACCGGGCCGGGCCGGAACTGCTCGCGGCCACCGCCCGGCTGGCCCGGCGGCTGCGCGGCCCGGCGGCGCACCGGCGGCTGCGCCCGCTGCCCGATGCGCCGGCCGGAACGGTGGAGGTACGGACGTTCCGCTCCGCCACCAGCGAGTCGGCCTGGCTGGCGCACGCGTTGCGCGAGGCGCACCTGCTCGACGGCGTGCCGTGGTCCCGGATGGCGGTGCTGGTCCGCTCCACCGGCCGGCAACTGCCGTCGCTGCGGCGCGCGCTGCACACGGCCGGGGTGCCGACCGTCGTGCACGGCGAGGACCTTCCGCTGCACCTCCAGCCGGCGGTCGCCCCGCTGCTGCTCCTGCTGCGCTGTGCGCTCGAACCGGACCGGCTGGACGAGGAGGCCGCTGTCGCGCTGCTGCACTCGCCGCTGGGCGGGGCCGACCCGCTGGCCGAGCGGCGGCTGCGTCAAGGGCTGCGGGCGCTGGCGCTGGCCGGCGGCGACCGCCGTCCCTCCGGCGACCTGCTGGTGGAGGCGCTGCGCGACCCGGCCGAACTGTCCACCATCGAGCGCCGCTGGGCGGCCCCCGCGCAGGCCGTGGCGCACCTGCTGGAGACCGCCCGGCAGGCCGCCGCCACCCCGGGCGCGACGGTCGAGGACGTGCTCTGGGCGGTGTGGCGGGAGAGCGGGCTGGCCGAACGCTGGGCCGGGGCGATCACCAGGGGGCGGGCGGCCACCGGCGAGCACGAGACCGCCCAGCGGTGGCGGGCCGAGGCCGCCGACCGGGACCTGGACGCCGTACTCGTGCTGTTCGACGCGGCGGCCCGGTTCACCGACCGGCTGCCCGGCGCGCGTACCGAGGTGTTCCTCGACCACGTTCTCGGGCAGGAACTGCCCGCCGACACGCTCGCCGCCGCCGCCGACCGGGGCGACGCGGTACGCCTGCTCACCGCGCACGCCGCGAAGGGCCTGGAATGGGATCTGGTCGCGGTGGCCGGGGTGCAGGAGGGCGTCTGGCCGGACCTGCGCCTGCGCGGCAGCCTGCTCGGCTCGGAGCGCCTGGTCGACGTGCTGGCCGGTCGCGCCGACGGGGCCGGCCTGCGGGCCAGCCTGGTCGGGCAGACGTCGGCGTTGCTGGACGAGGAGCGGCGGCTGTTCCACGTGGCGATCAGCCGGGCGCGGCGGCGGCTGCTGGTCACCGCTGTCGCGTCGGCGGCGGTCGGCGGGGACGACCACGAGGAGCAGCCGAGCCGCTTCCTGCACGAAATCGCAGCCGCCGACCCACCCGCCACCGGCGCAGGCGGCACCGCCCCGACCGGCCCGGACCCGACCGGCCCGGACCCGACCGGCCCCGGCCCGGCCGGGAACGGACCGACCGGCCAGGTCACGCGCGGGCAAACCGCTGACGGGCCGGTGCCGCACGGGGACGAGCATCCGCAGGACGGGCCGCCCGCCGTACTCCCGGTCACGCTGCCGCCACGCGGTCTCACCCTGTCCGCGCTGGTGGCGGAGCTGCGTACCGCTGTCACCGACCCGGCGGCGCCGATCACCCGGCGGCACGCGGCGGCGGGTGAGCTGGCGCGGCTGGCCGCCGCCGGGGTGCCCGGCGCGCACCCGGACGACTGGTGGGGGCTGCGCGGCCTCTCCGACGACCGGCCGCTGGTCGACGAGGGCGAGCCGGTGCGGGTCACGCCGTCGGCGATGGAGAGCGCGTTGCGGTGCAGCCTGCGCTGGCTGCTGGAACGGCACGGCGGTAGCGGGCCGGCGAGCGCCGCGCAGGGCGTCGGCAACCTGGTGCACGCCGCCGCGATGCTCGCCGAGGACGCCAGCGTCGACCGGGAGGCGTTGCTGGAGTACGTGGCCGCGCGGTTCGACGCGATCGAGCTGGCCGCCCGGTGGATGGCCGGCCCGGAGCGGCAGCGCGCCGAGGCGATGGTGGACAAGCTGCTTCGCTGGCTGGCCGGAAACCCGCGCCGGCTGCTGGCGATCGAGCACGAGTTCGCGGTCCGCCTCGACGATCCGTCCCGCCCGATCGAGCTGACCGGCCGGGTCGACCGGCTGGAGGTCGACGCCGAGGGGCGGCTCGTGGTGATCGACCTGAAGACCGGCAAGTCGACGGCGGTCACCGAGCGGGAGGTGGCCGAGCATCCGCAGCTCGGCGCGTACCAGGCGGCGGTGGAGGCGGGCGGGTTCGCCGAGTTCGGCGAGGAACCGGGCGGGGCCGCGCTGGTGCAGCTCGGCACCGGCGCGCGGGACGCCAAGGAGCAGACCCAGGCCGCGGCCGGGGAGGGCCCGGAGGCCGGGTGGGCCACCGCGCTGGTGCGCCGTACCGCCGACACGATGGCCGCCTCGACGTTCGCCGCGGTGGCCAACTCCAAGTGCCGGGTCTGCCCGGTGCGCACCAGCTGCCCGGTCTCCGGCCAGGGCCGCCAGGTGGTCGAGCCGCCCCCGGAGAACTCATGAGCGTTCAGCCGGCGCTGTTCGGCGCCTCCGCCACGCCTGCGCCGCGCGCGGCCGACGCCGGGCCCCGCTACACGCCCGTCGAGCTGGCCCGGCTGCTGCGGCTGCCGGCGCCCACCCGGGAACAGGCCGCGATCATCGCCGCGCCGGTGGAGCCGCTGCTGGTGGTCGCGGGTGCCGGCTCCGGCAAGACCGAGACGATGGCCGCGCGGGTGGTCTGGCTGGTCGCCAACTCCTACGTGCGCCCCGAGCACATCCTCGGCCTCACCTTCACCCGCAAGGCGGCCGGCGAGCTGGCGCACCGGGTCCGCACGCGGCTCGACCAGCTCATCCGGCGGCTCGGCCGGCAGGGGCGGGACCCGCACGACGACCCGCTGGCGGGCGAGCCGACCGTGTCCACGTACCACTCGTACGCCGGGCGGATCGTCACCGAGCACGGGCTGCGCGCCGGGTACGAGCCGACCACCCGGCTGCTCACCGAGGCGTCCCGCTGGCAGCTCGTCGACATGCTGGTGCGCAACTACGACGGGGACATGTCCGAGGTGGACCGGATGCCGTCCACCATCACCGACGCGGTCCTGGCGCTCGCCGGTGAGCTGGACGAGCACCTGGTCGACCCGGACGAGCTGGCCGGCTGGACCGGCCGGTTCTTCGCCGAGGTGCAGTCGCGTCCCGGCCGGGTCTACGCCGACGTGCGCAAGGCGCTCCAGCTCCAGCGGACCCGGCTGAAGCTGCTGCCGCTGGTGCGCGCGTACGCCCGGCGCAAGGACGACTTCGAGGCGATGGACTTCGCCGACCAGCTCGCCCGCGCGGCCCGGGTGGCCCGCGACCACCCCGGCGTCGGCGTGATCGAGCGGGACCGGTTCCGGGTGGTGCTGCTCGACGAGTACCAGGACACCAGCCACGCCCAGGTGGTGCTGCTCAACGCGCTGTTCGGCGGCGGCCACCCGGTCACCGCCGTGGGCGACCCGTGCCAGTCCATCTACGGCTGGCGCGGGGCCAGCGCCGGCACGCTGGACCGGTTCCCGGCCGAGTTCGCCCGCACCGACGGCAGCCCCGCCGACGTGCTCAGCCTGACCACGAGCTGGCGCAACCGGCCGGAGATCCTCGGTGTCGCCAACACGCTGTCGGTGCCGCTGCGGGCGGCCGGCGCGCGGGTGCCGGAGCTGCACGCCGCGCTCAGCGTCCGCGACCCGATCCCGCACCGCACCCCGGGCGGGCAGGCCGCCGGCACCGTGCACTGCGCGCTGCTGGAGACGTACGCCGACGAGGCCGACTGGATCGCGGACAGCGTGCTGGCGGCCTGGCGGGGCGCGGCCGGGATGCCCGGCGCGCTGCCCGAGCACATCCCGGCCGACCGCCGCCCGACCACCGCGGTGCTGGTGCGGCTGCGCAGCCAGATCCCGGCGATCGAGGCGGCGTTGCGCGCCCGTGGGCTTCCTGTCGACGTGGTCGGCCTGGGCGGGCTGCTGGACACCCCCGAGGTACGGGACGTGGTGTGCACGCTGCGCGTGCTCGCCGACCCGACCGACGGGGCGGCGTTGCTGCGACTGCTCACCGGCGCGCGCTGGCGGATCGGCCCGCGTGACCTGGTCGCCCTGCACCGCCGCGCTCGCGCGATCGCCCGCAGCCGCCGGGAACTGACCGGCGACGAGGGCCCGGAGATCACCGTGGACGTGCTGGACGAGGCGACGCTCGTGGAGGCGCTGGCGGACCTGGGGCCGGCGCAGGCGTACTCGGCCGAGGGCTACGCGCGGCTGCGCTCGTACGGGATGGAACTGGCGCTGCTGCGCTACCGCCTGGACCAGTCGCTGCCGGAACTGATCGCGGACATCGAGCGGACCATCGGCCTCGACGTCGAGGTGGCGGTCCGGGCCGGCCGGGACGGCGCGGGCGACGCCGGGCTGGCCCGCGCGCACCTGGACGCGCTCGGCGACGTGGCGGCCCGGTTCAGCGGCGAGACGCCCGGCGCGACGCTCGCCGGTTTCCTCGCCTACCTGGCCGCCGCCGAGGACGAGGAGCGTGGGCTGGCGCCGGGCGAGGTCGAGGTGGTGGCCGGCGCGGTGCAGGTGCTCACCTCGCACGCCGCCAAGGGCCTGGAGTGGGACGTGGTGGCGGTGGCCGGGATGACCCGGGGCGTCTGGCCGGGGCCGGTGCGCAACTCCGACCACTGGCTGGGCGGGCTGGGCGTGCTGCCGTTCCCGCTGCGCGGCGACGCGGACGGGCTGCCCGAGCTGGCCCTGCCGGAGGCGGAGGACCAGCGCGGGGTGGCCCGGGCGCTGACCGAGTTCACCGACGACTGGCGGGCGCACGACGAGCGGGAGGAGCGCCGGCTGGCGTACGTGGCGGTGACCCGCCCCCGCCGCCTGCTGCTCTGCTCCGGCTACTGGTGGGGGGAGGGGACCAAGCGGTTCCGCGGCCCGTCGGTGTTCCTGCGGGAGGTGCACGACGCCTGCCTGGCCGACCCGGACGGCCGTGTGGTCGACGCGTGGATGCCCGAGCCGGCCGGGGACGCGGTGAACCCGACCACCGAGACGGTGCTGCGGGCCGAGTGGCCGGCCGACCCGCTGGGCGCCCGCCGGCCCGCGCTGACCGAGGCGGCGGCGCTGGTCCGCCGGTACCTCGCCGACCCGGAGGTGGCCCGGCGCGAGGCGGCGTTGCTCGCCACCACCGGCGCGGCGGAGGACGCCGAGGTGGCCCGCTGGCGGCGTGAGGCCGAGCTGCTGCTCGCCGAGCGGGCGGAGCTGGCCCGGCAGGCCGAGGCGGTCGAGGTCGAACTGCCCGGCCATCTCTCGGTGACCCAGCTGGTGGCGTTGCGCCGCGACCCGGAGGCGCTGGCCCGTACGCTGCGCCGCCCGATGCCCACCGAACCGACGCCGTACGCCCGGCGCGGCACCGCGTTCCACGCCTGGCTGGAGCAGCGCTTCGGCGCGGACCGGCTGCTCGACGTGGACGAGCTGCCCGGCGCGGCGGACGAGGACGCGGCCCCGGACGAGGCCCTGGTCGAGTTGCAGGAGCGCTTCCTGGCCAGCGAGTGGGCCGACCGGGTGCCGGTGGAGGTGGAGGTGCCGTTCGCCACTGTCGTCGCCGGGGTGGTGATCCGGGGCCGGATGGACGCCGTGTTCGCCCGCCCGGGCGGGCGCTACGACGTGGTCGACTGGAAGACCGGGCGGCAGCCCACCGGCCGGGAGGCCGACGCGGCGGCGGTGCAGTTGGCGGTCTACCGGCTGGCCTGGGCGGAACTGGCCGGGGTGCCGGTGGAGCGGGTCGGCGCGGCGTTCCACTACGTCCGGGACTCGGTGACCGTCCGCCCGGCCGACCTGCTCGACGCGGACGGGCTGGCCGATCTGGTGGCCGCCGTGCCGGAAATCCCGGGGGATCTACCGCAGCGCACGAGTCCGTGATACGCTGTCCGGGTTGCAGTTTTGGTTTCCAGAGACTCTGTGTGCGCCTGGCGGATTGTGGCCCCAGGCGCTCTTTGTTGTGTCCGGA
The DNA here is from genome assembly GCF_001652995.1 of Micromonospora sp. NBRC 110037. Lineage (NCBI taxonomy): Bacteria > Bacillati > Actinomycetota > Actinomycetes > Micromonosporales > Micromonosporaceae > Micromonospora > Micromonospora sp. NBRC 110037. The sequence goes on along the minus strand of NZ_BBVA01000007.1, from coordinate 316,208 downwards.
GTTCTCCGGGCGGGGCGACCAGCAGCGACAGGCACGCCGCGTATTCCACGCGCGGGGTGCTCCTCTCCGGCCCGCAACACGTGCGGGCCGACCGTTCCGTCAAGGAGACGAAACACATGGCAATTGGCACCGTCAAGTGGTTCAACGCTGACAAGGGCTTCGGCTTCATCACCCCGGACGACGGCGGCGCCGACGTCTTCGCCCACTTCTCGGCGATCCAGACCTCCGGCTACCGGAGCCTGGACGAGAACCAGCGGGTCGAGTTCGAGGTGACCCAGGGCCAGAAGGGCCCGCAGGCGGAGAACATCCGCCCGCTCTGATCTTCGGATCAACCGGCACCACCACCGCGCCCTCTCGGGCGCGGTGCACGGGCCGGCCCGCCTCTGCCGGGCCGGCCCGTCCCTTTCGGTTCGTGCTTGTGACCACCGGTGACGCCGGTGACGCGCCGCAGCCCGGCGCCCTTCCTCGACACGTGCCGCCTCGAGGAAGGCTTTCCGCATGACCACGACCCTGCCCACGTTCGCCGCCACCGGCCTGGCGCCGGCGCTCGTCTCCGAGCTGACCGCGCAGGGCATCTCCGCGCCGTTCCCGATCCAGGCGGCCACGCTGCCGGACTCGCTGGCCGGCCGCGACGTGCTCGGCCGGGGCCGCACCGGCTCCGGCAAGACGCTCGCGTTCGGGCTGCCGCTGCTGCACCGTACGGCCGGCCGCCGGGCCCGCCCGGGCCGTCCGCTCGCGCTGGTGCTCGTACCCACCCGGGAACTGGCCGCGCAGGTCACCGCCGCGCTCACCCCGTACGCTGCCACGCTCGGGCTGCGCTGCGCCACAGTGGTCGGCGGGCTCTCCCTGACCCGGCAGGCGGCCGCGCTGCGCGCCGGCGCCGAGGTGCTGGTGGCCACGCCGGGCCGGCTGCACGACCTGATCGACCGCGGGGACGCCCGGCTGGACCAGGTGACCATCACGGTGCTGGACGAGGCCGACCAGATGGCCGACATGGGCTTCCTGCCGCAGGTGACGAAGCTGCTGGAGCAGGTCGCGCCGGGCGGGCAGCGGATGCTCTTCTCGGCCACCCTGGACCGGGGCGTGGACCGGCTGGTCCGCCGATTCCTGGCCGACCCGGTGACGCATTCCGTCGACCCGGGCACCGCCACCGTCACCGCGATGACCCACCACGTGCTGCACCTCGAGGCGGACGACAAGCAGGCCGCGCTGGCCCACATCGCCGCCCGCGAGGGCCGCACCATCGTCTTCATCGCCACCAAGCACCGCGCCGACCGGGTGGCCCGGCAGTTGCTCGCCAAGGGCGTACGCGCCGCGGCGCTGCACGGCGGCAAGTCGCAGCCGCAGCGCACCCGCATCCTGGAGCAGTTCCGCACCGGGCAGGTCACCGCGCTGGTGGCCACCGACGTGGCGGCCCGGGGCATCCACGTCGACGGGCTGGACCTGGTGGTCAACGCCGACCCGCCCGCGGAGGCCAAGGACTACCTGCACCGGGGTGGCCGGACCGCGCGGGCCGGCGAGTCGGGCACCGTGGTCACGCTGGTGCTGCCGGAGCAGCGCCGCGACGTCGCCCGGCTGATGAGCACCGCGGGCATCAACCCCAAGACCACCCGGGTACGCCCCGGCGACAGCGAGCTGAGCCGGCTCACCGGCGCCCGGGAGCCGTCCGGTGTGCCGGTGACCATCGCCGCGCCCGCTGCCGCGCACCCCGCCCCGGCGACCCGTCCTCGCCGGCGTCCGCGCCGCCGCTGACCGCGCCTGACCGGCTCGGCTTCGAGCGGGCCGGCCGACCGTCCCTGAGTCGGGAATCAGTCGACGTTCGGTCGGCTGTCCGACTGTCCGGCCTCGCCGTGGCGGCGATGCTGTCGGGCGGGGGACCGGTCGGGGGGTCGGCCGGACGCGGAGGGAGCGGTTCATGGCGGGGGAAGCCGGATCGGGTGGTGCACGGGAAGTGCTGCTGGTGCTCGCGGTGGCGGGGGCCGGCCTGGCGCTCGCCGCGGTGGCCGCGTTCGCGCCCTGGCGGCCCTCCGACGGCGGCTCGCCGGATCGCGGCGCCGCCCGCAGCTTCACGCCCGGGATGAGCGCCCCGCACGCTCAGTAGCCGCGCCGGGCGGATGATGCCCGGAAAGCGATATGACTCTCAGGTATAAATATGCCCGAGAGTCATATCGGCCAGGAGTCATGCCCTCTGTGGCCGACAACCGGCCGGGTCCGCGACGCCGCGCGCCGTCGCCCTGTGACCGGACGCGCGTCAGGGTGCCGTCGCCCGGTCGCTCAGCAGGTCGGCGAGCGTGGTCCGGTCCACGACCAGGGCGATCGCGCCGTCCACCGCCAGCCACACGTCCCGCAGGCCGGTGGCCACGCCGTGGTATCCGGCCCGGTCGGCGGGGATGCCCCGGACGCTGGTGATCGCGCCACCCACCGCGCGGAGCACGTCGCCCACGCTGATCTCGTCCGGCGGGCGGGTCAGCGCGTACCCGCCCTCGGTGCCGCGATGGCTGTGCAGCAGCCCGGCCCGCCGCAGGTCGAGCAGGATCCCCTGGAGGAAGCTGAGCGGGATGTCCTGGCTCTCGGCCAGGCTCGCCGCCTTGACCAGCTCGCCGCCGCCGGTCACCGCGTCGCCGGGGGTACCGGCGGCGTCGGCGACGGCGAGCATGGCCCGGAGCGCGTAGTCGGCGCGCGCGGAGATGTACACGACGTCAGTTGCCGGCCTGGTCCAGCACGCCCCAGCGGCGGCGGATCGCCTTGTCGGCGGCACCGAACGCGGTGTCCACGAGCAGGCCCACCACCAGGATGACGATCATGATGGCCATCAGCCGGGGCGCCTCGCTCAGTTCACGCGCGTACGTCAGCTGTGCGCCGATCGAGGTGCGGGTGGCGATGACCACCAGCAGCTCACCGGCCATCAGGCTGCGCCAGGCGAACGCCCAGCCCTGCTTGAGCCCGGCCACGATGGCTGGCAGCGCGGCCGGCGCGATCACGTACCGGTAGAGGTTGAGCCCCCGGGCGCCGAGGTTGCGGCCGGCGCGGACCAGCAGCGGCGGCACGTAGTCCACGCCGTGGATGACGCCGTTGGCGACCGACGGCGCGGCGCCGAGCACCACCACGAAGAAGATCGCCTGCTCGCTGAGCTGGAACAGCAGGATGGCCAGCGGGAACCAGGCGATCGACGGCATGGTCTGCAACGCGGTGATCATCGAGCCGAGCGCGGCCCGGAGCACCTTGACCCGGGCCACGCCGAGGCCGAGCAGCAGGCCGACCGCGACCGCGGCGGCGAACCCGACCGCCGCCCGCCGGGCCGTGGTGGCGAGGCCCTCCCAGAGCGCCGAGCTGAGCAGGTACTCCCCGAGGTCGCCGAAGACCACGGCCGGGCCGGGCAGCGCCCACGGCTCCTTCCACCCGGACCAGACCACCGCCTGCCAGATCGCCACCGCGAGCGCGAGCGCGGCGAGCTTGGGCCAGGTGGCCGACCACAGGCGGCGTACCCGGGACGGGCCCTTCTCCCGGCCGGCGATCTCCAGCGCGTCGAGCCCGGAGATCTCCGCGTCGGCCCGCGCCGACGCGGACAGGGTGTCACTGGCCATGCCGGCCCACCTCCTTGCGCAGCCGGTCGGTGACCTCGGCGGCGATGGCCGAGACCTCCGGCGAGTCGATCCGCCGGGGGCGCGGCACGGCGACCTCGGTGGAGTAGATGATCCGGCCGGGCCGGCTGGAGAGCAGCACGATGCGGTCGGCGAGCCGGGCCGCCTCGCGGACGTTGTGCGTGACGAACAGGACGGTGAGCTTGCGCTCGGTCCAGATCCGCTCCAGCTCGTCGTGCAGGATGTCGCGGGTCATCGCGTCCAGCGCGCCGAACGGCTCGTCCATCAGCAGCACCGGCGTCTCCAGCGCGAGCGTGCGGGCCAGCGCGACGCGCTGCCGCATGCCGCCGGAGAGCTGGTGCGGGCGCTTGCGGCCGAACTCCGACAGGTGGACCGTGCGCAGCAGCTCGGCCACCCGCTCCTTGCGCTGGTCGCGGGGGAGACCGCGCAGCTTCAGCGGCACCTCGACGTTGCCCTCGACGGTGAGCCATGGGAAGAGCGCCGGCTCCTGGAACATGAGCCCCGGGTTGACCCCCTCGCCCAGCTCGATGGTGCCGCCGCTGGCCCGGTCCAGGCCGGCGACCAGGTTGAGCAGCGTGCTCTTGCCGCAGCCGGACGCGCCGACCATGCAGACGAACTCGCCGGGCGCGATGTCCAGCGACAGTCCGTCCAGCGCCAGGACGGCCTGGTCGCCCTGGCCGTACACCTTTGTGACGCCGCGCAGCGCGACCGAGCCGGTCGCGCTGCGCGGGGTCGTGGTCGTCGACGTCACGGCTGGCTGACCTCGGCCTTGCCCTGCGCCTTGAGGACCTCGTTGAGGTACTTGAGGTCGTACAGGCCGTTCAGGTCGACCGGCTGGGTCAGCCCGACCGCGACGGCGTGGTCCAAGCCGGTCTTCAGTGAGGCCGGGATCGGGTCGTTTGTGAACTCCAGCGTCGGCCAGGCCTGCTTGATCAGCTTGAGGTCCAGCGGCTTGCCGGTGATCTTGCCGATGTGGTCGGAGATGGCCTGCTGCGCCTCGTCCGGCTTGGTGTTGACGAACTCGTTCGCCGCGACCTGGCCCTCGACCAGCTTCTTCACCACGTCCGGGTGTGCCTTGAGGAACTTGGTGCTGACCAGCAGGTTGGTGATGACGAACTTCTTGTCCGGCCAGAGGTCACGCTCGTCGACGAGCACCTTGCCGCCGGCGTTGACCAGCCGGGAGACGAACGGCTCGGGCACCCATGCGCCGTCGATGGCGCCGCTGCCGAACGTCTCGATCGTCTGCGCGTTCTCCTGCGGCACGATCTTGACGTCGCCGCCGCCCTCCTTGGTGGTCTCCAGGCCCTTCTCCTTGAGCCAGAAGCGCAGCGCCACGTCCTGGGTGTTGCCGAGCTGCGGAGTGGCGATCTTCTTGCCGCGCAGCTGCTCCACCGAGGTGATGCCGGGCTTGACCACGAGCGCGACGCCGCCGGACGCCGCGCCGGAGATGACCCGGACCGCCTCGCCCTTGGACTTGGAGAAGGCGTTCACCGTCGGGTTCGGGCCGATGTACGTGGCGTCGAGCGCGCCGGAGAAGACCGCCTCGATGGCGGCCGGGCCGGCGTTGAAGGTCTTGGTGTCCAGCTCGACGTCGCTGCCGAGTTTCTCCTTGAAGATCCCCTTCTCCACGCCGACCACGGCCGGGGCGTGCGTGATGTTGGGGAAGTAGCCCAGGCGCAGCGTGACCGGGCCGGACCCGCCGGCGGCGTCGCTGTCCTCGCCGCAGGCGGCGGTGGTGCCGAGCGTGGCCGCGCCGACCGCGGCCAGGGTCGCCAGGGTGACCAGGCGGCGCAGGGGAAGCCCTCTCATCGAATGTCCAATCCGCAGTATTCCTATTTAGTTGGTAGGAAGAGTGGGGCAAGTGGCCGTCGGCGTCAAGACCCGTCCCGCAACAGTCCACCGTTCGGCCAGGGCACACCGGCGATAGAGCCGGTACGGAAGCGCTAATGTCGATCTCGTGTCCACGCGGAGAGCGAAGATCCCAGCGACGAAGTACCCGGCCGAACGGTTCACCCTCGACAACGGCCTGCGTGTGGTGCTCACGCCGGACCGCAGCGCCCCGGTCATCGGGGTGGCTGTGGTCTACGACGTCGGCATCCGCTCCGAGCCGGAGGGACGCACCGGCTTCGCCCACCTCTTCGAGCACCTGATGTTCCAGGGGTCGGAGAACCTGGAGAAGCTGGCCCACTTCCGGCACGTCCAGGGCGCCGGCGGGACGTTCAACGGCTCCACCCACCTGGACTACACCGACTACTTCGAGACGCTGCCCGCCAACGCCCTGGAACGCGCGCTGTTCCTGGAGGCCGACCGGATGCGCGGCCCCCGGCTGACCGAGGAGAACCTGCGCAACCAGGTCGACGTGGTCAAGGAGGAGATCCGGGTCAACGTGCTGAACCGGCCGTACGGCGGGTTCCCCTGGCTCACGTTGCCCCCGGTCATGTTCGACACCTTCCCCAACGCGCACGACGGCTACGGCTCCTTCGACGACCTGGAGTCGGCGACAGTGGCCGACGCCGCCGACTTCTTCCGCCGCTACTACGCCAGCGGCAACGCCGTACTGGCGGTCAGCGGCGACATCGACGTGGCCGAGGCGACCACGCTCATCGAACGGCACTTCGGCGACGTCCCGGCCCGTCCCGCCCCGCAGCGGCCCGACTTCGCCGAGCCCGACCTGACCACCGAGCGGCGCAGCACGTACACCGACGCGCTGGCGCCGCTGCCGGCGGTGGCCGGCGCGTGGCGCGTGCCCGACCCGGTCGACGACTTCGCCGGCTACCTGCCCTACGTGGTGCTGGCCGAGGTGCTCACCGACGGCGACGCGTCCCGGCTGGTCGAGCGGCTGGTGCAGCGCGACCGGTCGGTCACCAGCCTCGGCGGGTACGTCGGTTTCATGGGCGACCCGTTCGACGTGCGCGACCCCACCGCGCTGCTGCTCCAGGCGCACCTGCCGCCCGGCGGCGACGTGGACAAGGTGCTGCGCACCATCGACGAGGAACTGGACCGGCTGGCGACCGACGGGCTGACCGACGGAGAGCTGGCGCGCACCCAGGCCCGGATGGCCACCCACCTGCTGCGCGACACCGACGCGGTGCTCGGCCGGGCGCTGCGGATGGCCGTGCTGGAACAGCAGCGCGGCGAGCCGGGCCTGCTCAACGAGCTGCCCCGGCTGGTTGGCGCGGTGACCGAGGACCAGGTCCGCGCCGCCGCCGCCACCCTGCGGCCCGAGCGCCGCGCGTCCGTCGAGGTCGTCGCCGGAGGAGCCCGATGAGCACGAGTACGACCACCGCCACCGCCGTCCGGCCGCTTCCGGCGCTGCGCCCGAACCGCCGTCTCAAGGTGCCCAAGCAGGCCGAGCGCACGCTGCGCAACGGCCTCACCGTGATCGCGGTACGCCGCTCCGCCGTACCGCTGGTCGAGCTGCGACTGTGGATGCCGTTCGGGCGCACGCACCTGGCCCGCGGCGCGATGCTGGCGCAGACCATGCTCGCCGGCACGCAGGCGCACAGCGCCACCGAGATCGCGGCCGAGCTGCAGAAGGTCGGCGGCGGACTGACCGCCGGGCTCGACCCGGACCGGTTGATGCTCTCCGGCGCGGGCCTGGTCACCGGCCTGGACCGGATGCTGGAACTGCTCGCCGAGGTGCTCACCGGCGCCAACTACCCGGCCGACTGGGTGGAGACCGAACGGGACCGGCTGGTCGACCGCATCCAGGTCGCCCAGAGCCAGCCCTCGCACCTGGCCCGGACCGCCCTGCTCAAGCGGGTGTACGGCCGCCACCCGTACGCCGTGCAGACGCCCGACCCGGACCAGGTCCGGGCGGTCCGCCCGGCCGCGTTGCGCCGGCTGCACGCCGAGCGGGTGCACCCGGCCGGTGCGGTGCTCGTGCTCGTCGGCGACGTGGCGCCGGAGCGGGCGCTGGACGCGGCCGAGCAGGCGCTCGCCGGCTGGCGCGGCGACGGCCACGTCGCCGAACTGCCGCCCGCGCCGCCGCTGGAACCCGGGCCGCTGCTGCTCGTCGACCGGCCCGGCTCGGTGCAGTCCTCGGTACGCCTCGCGCTGCCCGCGGTGCCCCGTACCCACCCGGACCACGCCGCGCTGCAACTGGCGAACCTCATCTTCGGCGGCTACTTCTCCTCCCGCTGGGTGGAGAACATCCGCGAGGACAAGGGCTACACGTACGGGCCGCACTCGCTCGTCGAGCACTCGGTGGCCGGTTCGGTGCTCATCGCCGGCGCCGAGGTGGCCACCGAGGTGACAGCGGCGGCGCTGGTGGAGACGAACTACGAGCTGGGCCGACTCGCCACGGTGCCGCCGAAGGCCGACGAGCTGGAGCAGGCCCGCCAGTACGCGCTCGGCACGCTCCAGCTCGGCATGTCGACCCAGGCCGGGCTCGCGTCGCTGACCAGCGCGTACGCCGGCAACGGGCTGCGGCTGGACTTCCTCGCCGAGCACGCAGCCCGGCTCGCCGCCGCGACTGTGGACGACGTGGCCGAGGTGGCCGCCCGCTACCTGGCGCCGGCCCGCGCGGTCACCGTCGTGCTCGGCGACGCCGAACGGGTGGCCGACTCGCTCGCCGCGCTGACACCGGTGCGTACGGAATCCGCATGAGCGGCGAGCCCGCGCCGCCGCTGGCCCGGTCCACGCTCGACCGGGCCGCCCACCGGCGTACCGACCCGGCCTGGCTGGCCGAGGCGTGGGAGCGGGCGCGGGTGCTGGTGCTCGACTCCGCCGCCGAGGGGCGTGCCCTGGTCCGGGGCGTGGCGAGCCCACCCGAACTGGTCCTGGTCGGCCCCGGCGACCTGCCCGAGGTGCCCCGGTCGGTGCCGATGTTCCTCGGCGTCGAGCCGGACGGCGTGCCGGTCTTCGCGGTCGACGGGCCGCTGCCGGCGCTGCCGGAGACCCGCCCGGCGCACCTGCGCGAGGTCGGCCACCTGATGACCGACCGGGACGCGGGCCTGTTCACCACCGCGCTGGCGCTGCTCAACTGGCACCTGCGGCACGGCTACTCGTCCACGACCGGGAAGGCGACGCAGGCCGACGAGGCCGGCTGGTCACGGATCGACCCGGGCGGCGACCGGGTCTGGCCGCGTACCGACCCGGCCATGATCGTGCTGGTGCACGACGGCATGGACGGCGCGGACGGCCGCTGCCTGCTCGGCAACAACGCGGCCTGGCCGCGCACCCCGGGACAGCGCCGCTACTCCTGCCTGGCCGGATACGTCGAGCCCGGCGAGTCGGCCGAGGCCGCCGTGCTCCGCGAGGTCCGCGAGGAGGTAGGCGTCCCGGTCGAGGAGATCGCGTACGTGGGCAGCCAGTCCTGGCCGTTCCCCGGCTCGCTGATGCTCGGCTTCCTGGCCCGCGCCGACGCCGACGCGCCGATCCGGGTCGACCTGGCCGAGATCGCGCACGCGCGCTGGTTCACCCGCCGGGAGATCGGGGCCGCGCTGGCCGGCGAGCCGGTGCCGGTGGGCGGGGGAGACCGGCTGATCCTGCCGCCGCCGTCGTCGATCGCGCTGTTCCTGGTGCACCGCTGGCTCGACGGCCACTGCTGACCCGCCCTGGTTCCGCCCGCCCGCCCGTCGGGTTGGGGCGTTTCGGCTGGCGGGCACAGGGCCGGGCGGGCACGGTCCCGGCCCGGACCGTCGTTGCCGCGACGGTCGCGGGCCGGGAACACGGGCCGTCGTGGCCGGGTGAGGCGATGATCGGCGGGGGAAGCCGGTCCGGCCACGACGGACGTCAGCGTCCGGTCATCCACCGTGCCAGCGGTACGGCTGCCCCGGTGCGGGCTCCTCGATGGGCAGCACCTTGACCCGGTGCCGGCCGGCGCGTACCGCCCCGACGGCGGACAGCGCTCGGGCGAGCAGGAGCGCGGCGTCCCGGTCCTCGGCGTGGACGACCTGGCGGCGGGGTTCCGGCGTGCTCGTCTCGTCCCGCAGGCGGCCCCCACCGGCCCAGGCGGCGGCGATGTCGGCGTCGGCGGCGGTACGGATCTCGGTGCGGACGATCAGGAACCGCATGGTGTCCCCCGGAGAGTGGACGGTTACCCGCTGGAACTTCCACGTCACTCCCGCGTCATGTTACGCCGATGTGTCCTCCCGACAAGTGGAACGCGCCACCTCGACCGATCGGGGGATGCCAGGTCAGCACCGTTGTCGGGGCCGGACACGCGAGGGGCCGCCGGCGTGACGCCGACGGCCCCGAACGTTCGCCGGATCAGTCCAGATCGAACTGACCGTTCTTCGCTCCGGCGAGGAAGCCGAGCCAGCCGGCCCGGTCGAACAGCAGGACCGGCCCGCTCGGGTCCTTGCTGTCCCGCAGCGCCATGGTCGCCGGCCCGGTGCCGAGCGGCGCGACCTCCACGCAGTTGGAGGTCTGGCTGCGGGTGCTCTTGCGCCAGGCGGCGCCCACGAGCTGCCCCGAGAGGGCGGTCGTGCTGGTACGGATCTCGTTCATGGTGCTTGCTCCTGGTGAGGTGCTCCGATGGGACCGAGCGACGCCGGAGCGCGGACGGTGTCCCTACCGGATCACCGCTCCGTGGTGAGGCGCCCCGAGTCCCGGCGGCGCTGGGTCGGCGCCGTTGCCGGCCCGTACACCGCCGTGGACTCGACTGCCGTGCCGGTCAGCCGTCCTGTCGCCTCGATCAACCAGGAGAGGGTGTCCGATGCGGAGAGTGCCGACGAGCATAGCCACTCGAACACCACTTTATAGCGATTTAGGGTGTTCACCTCGGTCGACATGACGTCGGTGAACCCACCTTCGATGGCCAATGTCTCCGGATCGAGCGGATCGGCGAACCGGTAGACCGAGAACGCGGTCGGCGGAAGGTACCAGTCGCCGACCCGGGTGTCCCGCAACAGCAGCAGCAACGTCACGTTCGGGAGCAGGGCCATCTCGCACAGGTGGACGAGCTGGTCGTGCAGCACCTCCGGCGGGCCGGCCCGCCGGCCGAGGGCGGCCTCCTCCAGCACGGCCGTGTACCGGGGCACGTCGGGGGAGCGGGTCAGCAACGACTGGCGGGCCTGCCGCGCGCGTACCTCGGTCTCCGGGTCCTCGTGCTCCTGGTCGCCGGCCTGGGCGGCGACCTGCGCGGCCGACATGATCCGGTGCCGGGCGTACCCCGGCGTCTGCAGCAGCCCCGGGACCAGCACCGGGTTGTACTCGGAGATCTCCGCGCAGCCGGCCTCCAGCTCGGCGAAGGCGCGCTGCTGCTGGGTCATCACCGGGAAGTTGCGCAGCCAGCCGCGCATGTCGCCGGCCTCGTGGGTGATGCCGGTCAGCTCCGCGCGCTGCTCCTCGTCGGCGCCGTAGAGCGTCAACAGCACGTCCACGTCGTCCGGGTCGGGCCGGCTGCGGCCGTTCTCCAGGCGGGACAACTTGGATGCGGAGGCCCAGCCGATCCGCTCGATGACCTGGTCACCGGTCAGACCGGCCTGTTCGCGGAGCCGGCGCAGCTCGATGCCGAGTCGACGGCGGCGCAGAATCGGGCCTGGTACGGCAGGAGGCACGGCGTCCTCTTTCCCGTCGACCGTCGCAGGACGCGACGGTAACTGTATGAAATTCGCCCCCCACGGTCAGTATGGACGTCGCGACCGGCGTCGGAGGTTCCGGCACGGGCGTGTCACGAGACAAAAAGAGGACTGTGGAGGGTGTCTTCACCAGCGCCCACCCCCGACGCGCCCCTGGTGGCGCACCCCTGCCGGAGGCAACCCGATGCGCACCGTCCTGCGCCGCCCCGACTTCCGTCTCCTCTTCGCCGCAGTGGTGGCGAGCATGGCGGCGGAGTCGGTGCTGCTGCTCGCCCTGGCCGTCTGGGTCAAGGATCTGACCGGGTCGGACAGCATGGCGGGGGCGACCATCTTCGCGGTCATCGCACCGATGGCCCTCGCCCCGCTCGTCGGCTGGGTGGTCGACCGCTACCGCCGGAAACCCTTCTTCATCGCCGCCAACCTGGTCGCCGCGGCGCTGCTCAGTCCGCTGCTCACGGTCCGGGACCGCTCCGACGTCTGGGTGATCTACGTGGTCGCGGCGTTCTACGGACTGTCGTACATCACCCTCGCCGCCGTGCTCAACGGACTGATCCGGCATCTGGTTCCGGCCGAGTCGCTGGCCGACGCGAACGGACTGCTGCAAACGGTCCGGCAGGGCCTGCGGCTGATCGGGCCGCTCGCCGGCGCGGGCGTCTACGCCGCCGTCGGCGGCTGGCTGCTCGCCGTCCTGGCCATGACCGGATTCCTGGTGGCCGCGGCGGTGGTCGGCCGGCTGCGGGCGCAGGAGCGGGAACCGTCCCGGTCCGGCCGCCGCGGGCCGTCCGAGCTGAGCGCCGGGCTGCGCCACCTGACCGGCGAGCCGGCGCTGCGCCGGGCGCTGCTCGGGTACGGGCTCGGCTCGCTGGTGATGGGCTTCACCGAGTCGCTGATCTTCGCGTACGTCGACCTGGGTCTGCGCCGCGAGGCCGCGTTCGTCGGCGTGCTGGTCATGGTGCAGGGCGTCGGCGGCCTGGTCGGCGGCCTGTTCTCGGCCGCCGTGGTCCGCCGGTACGGCGAAGTCGGGGCGCTGGCCGCCGGGGTGACGTTCTTCGGACCGGCCGCGCTGGCGCTCGCGTACCCCCGGTTGTGGCTCGGGGTGGTGGCGCTGCTGCTGGCCGGCCTGTCGCTGCCGCTGACCATGGTGGGGTTGAACACGCTGATCCAGCGGCGGACGCCGCCGCGGCTGCTCGGCCGGGTCACCGCGGCGTCGGAGGCCCTGGTCAGCGGTCCGCAGGCGCTCTCCATCGGCACCGGCGCGCTGCTCGTCGGGGTGTTCGACTACCGGCTGCTGTTCGCAGTGGTCGGGGCGGTCACCACGGCGGCCGGTCTCTACCTGTGGCGGGGCCGCGGGCTGAGCGCGCCGGTCGCCGGGCCGGTGCGGATCCCGGGGCCCCGGAAGCCGGCCGACGACGGCGTGCTCAGTCGGGGCGGCTCCTGAACGACGGCGAGCGGCCGTACCCCGGGTCGGGTACGGCCGCTCGCAGTGTCGCGGGAGATCAGCCGGGCAGCGCGGCAAGGTGCTGCTTGACCTGGTTGATCGAGGGGTTGGTCAGGGCGCTGCCGTCGGCGAAGCGCAGCGTCGGGACGGTCTGGTTGCCGCCGTTGACGCTCATCACGAAGTCCGCGGCCGCGGGGTCCTGCTCGATGTCGACCACCTCGTACGCGATGCCCTCCCGGTCGAGCTGCGACTTCAGCCGGTGGCAGTAGCCGCACCACGGGGTGGAATACATCGTCAGCATGGTCTGGTCCTCCAAGGGGTGGCTCGCGCCCGGTCCGATCAGGCCAGGCTAACCGCTGCAACGTCACACGATGCTGGGATGATTCCCTGCTGTGGGCGTTCACTCAGGTGCGGAACGGGTGCTGGCCGGGCTGGATCCGGAGCAGCGGTCCGCGGTGACCGCCCCGGCCGGGCCGGTCTGCATCCTGGCCGGCGCCGGCACCGGCAAAACGCGGGCGGTGACGTCGCGGATCGCGTACCGGGCGCTGACCGGCGACATCGCCGGCCGGCACGTGCTGGCGGTCACGTTCACCGCCCGCGCCGCGGCCGAGATGCGCAGCCGCCTCACCGTGCTCGGCGTGCAGGGGGTGCAGGCGCGCACGTTCCACGCGGCGGCGCTGCGGCAGGTCCGCTACTTCGCGCCCCGGCTGCTGGCCGGGCGGGCCATGCCGGAGCTGCTGGACAGCAAGGTGCGGGTGGTCACGCTCGCCGCCGCCAAGGTCGGGCTGCGCGCCGACCGGGCCGCCGCGCGCGACCTCGCCGCCGAGATCGAATGGGCCAAGTCGTCGCTGGTCGAGCCCGGGGAATACGTCGTCGCCGCGGCCAAGGCACTGCGCGAGACGCCGTACGAGCCGGCCCGGGTGGCCGACGTGTTCGACGCGTACGAGCGGCTCAAGCGCGGCAACGGGGTGATCGACTTCGAGGACATGCTGCGCGCCGCGGTCTGGGGCATCGAGGAGCATCCGGACGTCGCCGAGCAGGTGCGCAATCAGTACCGGCACTTCGTGGTCGACGAGTACCAGGACGTCAACCCGCTCCAGCAGCGGCTGCTGGAGGCGTGGCTGGGTGGCCGGGACGACCTGACAGTGGTCGGCGACGCCAGCCAGACGATCTACTCGTTCACCGGCGCGACCTCGTCGTACCTGGTCGACTTCCCCCGGCTGCACCGGGGCGCGACAGTGGTCCGGCTGGTCCGCGACTACCGCTCCACCCCGCAGGTGGTCGGGCTGGCCAACGCGGTGATCTCCCAGGCGCGGGGCACCGAGGCGCGGCTGCGGCTGGAGCTGCACGGCCAGCGCCAGCCCGGTCCGGAGCCGGAACTGCGGATCTTCACCGACGAGCCGGCCGAGGCGAACGCGGTCGCCGCCCGCTGCCGGGCGCTGGTCGCGGGCGGCACCCCGGCGCGGGAGATCGCTGTGCTGTTCCGCACCAACGCGCAGTCCGAGGCGTACGAGAAGGCGCTTTCCGAGGCCGGCGTGCCGTACGTGCTCCAGGGCGCGGAGCGGTTCTTCGAACGGCCCGAGGTGCGCCAGGCGATGATCGCGCTGCGCGCCGCCACCCGGTCGGCGTCCGTCGACACGCCGCTGCCGGCCGCCGTGGTCGAAGGGCTCTCGGCGGTCGGCTGGGCGCCCGACGCGCCCCCGCCCGGCGGCGCCGCGCGCGAGCGGTGGGAGGCGCTCGCCGCGCTGGTCCAGCTCGCCGAGGAGTACGCCGCCGACGCCGAGGCGGAGCCGGGGCTGACCGGGTTCACCGAGGAACTGGCCCGGCGGGCCGCCCAGCAGCACGTGCCCACCGTCGAGGGGGTCACGCTCGCGTCGCTGCACTCGGCGAAGGGGCTGGAGTGGGACGCGGTGTTCCTGGTCGGGCTGGCCGAGGGCACGCTGCCCACCACGTACGCGAAGACCATGGAGCAGGTCGAGGAGGAACGGCGGCTGCTCTACGTCGGGATCACCCGGGCCCGGGAGTGGCTCTGGCTGTCGTACGCCACGGCGCGCTCGCCGGGTGGGCGGGCCCGGCGGCCGTCGCGCTTCCTGCCGCAGCTCGACCGCTCCGGCGGCGGCGAGCGGGCCGGCGGCGGCGGACCGGCGCGGCGGGCCGAGCGGCGCCGGCCGCAGGTGGTCTCGTGCCGGATCTGCGGCGCGACGCTGCTCGCCGGCGCGGACCGCAAACTGGGCCGCTGCCCGACCTGCCCGTCTGACATCGACGAGGAGCTGTACGAGCGGCTGCGCGATTGGCGGCAGCGGGTCGCGGGAGCGCAGAAGGTGCCGGCGTACGTGGTCTTCACCGACGCCACGCTCACCGCGCTGGCCGAACGGAAGCCCGGTCGGACCGAGGAACTGGTGGCGATCGCCGGGATCGGGCCCCGAAAAGTCGGGCTTTACGGTGATACGGTCCTCGCCCTGGTGGCGGGCGCCACGGTGGACGAGGTCTGCTCACAGAAAACTTCTGAAAACTAGCCGTAAATCGTTTGCCCTCGCCCGAGGGCGAGGAATAGCCTCATGACACACCTCGCGAGCGGCGCTGTTCTGGCTGCTCAACGGGGATGAGTCCACGGTCGGCACGAGGAGAGTAGGGAGGTGGCACCAGTGAAGATCTTCAACTATGAGCGTCTCGCGGCGATGCCGTCTGCCGTCGCTCCGCTGTCGGCTGTCCGGGTGGCCCTCGCCGCTCGACCGTCGGCTCCGCAGGTGCACCAGGTCCAGGTTCAGGCCGAGCTGAACCTGACCGTTGCGCCGATCGCCGGAGTCGAGGGGACCAGTGGCTTCGCGGGCAAGGGCATCGATGGCGCCAAGAAGCGCACGGATGTCCGCGGCGTTCCACCTCGAGGTAGACCGGTCTGATCCATCAGACGCCGGCTCACCTCGAGGCCGCGGAACCCGCACACCGGGATCCGCGGCCTCAGTTTTTTGTCCCGCCGAAGTACGTCGGAATGCGATCCACGAGATCGAAGTGAGAGAGAGGTGACCGGAGGATGAGTCTGGCGTTGGCCCCCCTCGACGTGAGCGTCGACGTGGAGGCGAACCTGCCCTGCCGGAAGTTCGACCCCGACCTGTGGTTCTCCGACTCGCCCGCCGAGCTCGAGCTGGCCAAGTCGCTCTGCGGGGACTGCCCGCTGCGCGTCGAGTGCCTGGCCGGGGCGGTCGAGCGAGCCGAGCCCTGGGGCGTCTGGGGCGGCGAGATCTTCGAGCGTGGCGCGGTCGTTCCGCGCAAGCGGCCCCGTGGCCGTCCGCGCAAGGAGGACCTCGCCCGCGACGCGCAGCTCCGGGTCGAGGCGGAGGCGCGACTGGCGGCCAGCGGGCTGTCCGAGTCGCGTAGCGCCGTCCGGCTGGCAGCCTGACACACCTACGTTCCAAGACCGACCGATGCCGGTGTCCCTCCACCGGCCGACCTGAGAGAGAAATTCTGATGCTGAACCTGCCGAACGGATTCGAGATGCAACTACTCCACGAAGCGTTGTCCAGGGCCCGAATGCGCCGGCCTCAGGCCGGTCGCACCACCACGAGCACTGAGGCAACCCGTTCCGCCCGTACCGTCGCCATGCGGAGTCGCAGCCAGTCGGCACGCGACCTGGGCGTCCTGTAGAACGATCGCGTGAGGAAGGGGCGGTGACCTGCTGGTCACCGCCCCTTCGCCTGCTCCGTGCCCAGCCGGTGCTCAGGGCACCGGCGCGAAGCCGGGCAGCCAGCGTTCCAGGATCGACCGGTAGGACGCCTTCGCCTCCAGCTGGCAGAGCACGCCGATCGAACCCAGCGTGACCCGATGGATCATCAGATACGACGGGGGCAGGTTGAGCTGGCGGCTGAGCTGGTACGCGGGGGAGCGGGGACTGGCCAGCCGGGTCGCCTCGGCGCGCAGCCAGGCCCGGGTGAAGCGGAACTCGTCGGCCGCGATCGGCTCCAGCATCGGACGCAGGAAGTCGAGCACCGCCGGGGCGTCGATCGACTCGGTGCGGCTGACGAAGCCCTCGGCACGCAGCCCCTCCACCACGGCGTCGGCGTCGCCGTTCAGCGCGAGCGCCGCGATCCGGCCGATCGGCTCCGGCGTGCCCTGCGGCATCCGGGCCACCGCGCCGAAGTCGATCACACCGAGCCGCCCGTCCGGCAGCAGCCGGAAGTTGCCCGGGTGCGGGTCGGCGTGCAGCAACCCGGCCCGCTCCGGCGCGGAGAGGTGCAGCTCGGCCATCAGCCGGCCGGCCTCGTCGCGCTGCTCCTCGGTGCCCTCCCGGATGATCTGGGACAGCGGGATGCCCTCGACCCACTCGGTGATCAGCACCCGGGGCGCGGCGTCGAGCACCTCCGGGATGAAGATGTCCGGGTCGTCGGCGTACGCGGCGGCGAACGCGCGCTGCGACTCCGCCTCCAGCTCGTAGTCCAGCTCCTCGGTGATGCGCTCGCGCAGCTCGGCCAGGAGCGGCTTCACGTCCAGCCCCGGCTGGATCGCCCGGAACATGCCGCCGAGCCGGGAGAGCTGCTTGAGGTCGGCGAGCAGGGCGTCACCTGCGCCCGGGTACTGGATCTTCACGGCCACGTCCCGGTGCTGCGGGCCGCCGTTCGGGCCGTACCCGGGGTCGCGCCAGAGGGCGCGGTGCACCTGGCCGATGCTGGCCGCCGCGGCCGGGGTGTCGTTGAACTCGACGAACCGGTCGCGCCAGTCCGGGCCGAGCTGCTCGGCGAGCACCTTGTGCACCGTCGCCGCCGGCAGCGGCGGGGCGGCCTCCTGGAGCTTGGTGAGCGCCTGCCGGTAGGGTGCGGCCACCTCCTCGGGCAGCGCCGCCTCGAACACCGACAGGGCCTGGCCGAACTTCATCGCCCCGCCCTTGAGCTGCCCGAGCACGCTGAACAGCTGCTCGGCGGTGCGCTGCTGGATCTCGGCGGAGATGACGTCGGACGCGAGCCCGGTCACCCGCTTGCCCATGCCGAGGACGGTTCGACCGGCGAATCCGAGCGGCAGGGCGGCGAGTTTGGCGGTGCGGGACACGGCCCGGCGCGGGATGTCGGTCACCCGGCCATTGTTACCGACTCGGGGCCCTCGCTGCTGCCGTGCGGCCGGGAGCGGCCGGGGCCGACCGGATCGGGCGACGCCGGCAGCAGCCACAGGAGGGGTGCGGCGGCCACCGTCGGTGACGCACCCGGCCCGGGGCTGCGACCTCCACCGCGCCGCCGAGCGTCTCCGGGTGGCCGCCGTCGAGCTGGGCCAGCGCCTCGGCCGTGGCGAACGCGGCGGCGGCGAGCCGGGTGGTGGCGGCGCAGGCCCGCTCGCCCCGGTCGGCGGCGAGCTGGGCGGCGAGCGCCGGCCAGTCCGGGTCCCGGTCGCCGCGGTGCAGGTCGAGGCAGCGCAGGCACGGACCGACGGGTGGGCGGACCAGCGGGCCGATCACGGGTACGCCGCCGCGCAGGTCGAGCAGCAGGTGGGGCTGGCGTCGGCGGGCGTACCCGGTGGCCAGCAGCTCGGCCGGCCGGTCCACGCCGAGCTGCACCACCAGGTCCGGCCGGGCCGCCCGGATCGGGGTCGTGGCAGTGCCCGGCGCGCACCGCTCCAGCGCCGCGCGTACCGCCGGGCCCAGCGGCCGGCCCAGCTCCGCGGCGGTCAGGCCGGTCCCGACCAGGTCGCCGGCGCCGACCGGGCCGGCCAGATCGGGTACGACGTGCCCGACGCCGGCCTGGGCCAGCGCGACGGCGACCGCCGCGCCGAGTCGTCCCGTGCCGGTGACCAGCACCCGGGCGGACCGGCGGCGGCGCAGCAGCCGGGCCGGTGTGCCGGGCAGGTCGGGGCAGGTCAGCGCCAGCGCGGCGGCCTCGGCTGCCAACCGGGTCCGGGCCGCGCCGGCGAGGTCACGGGGGAACAGGGCCTGCGCGGGCACCACCAGGCCGGCGTCGCGGAGCGTGTCGAGCAGCGCGCGTGCCTCGTCGGGCGGCACCCGGGCGGCGCCGGCCTCGGCCAGCACGGCGCGTTCGCTGCGGGTGCCGTCGAGCAGGTCGAGCAGGCGGGCCGTGCCCGGCGAGGACATCTCCAGCAGCACCGCCCGGCCGGGCAGCTCACCGAGTTGGAGCGTGTGGCGGTCGCGCCAGAGCCGGGTCAGGCCGGGCAGCAGGATCGGACGGACGAGCGGTGTCGGATCGGTCACGCCACCGATAGTGACCGTCTCCAAGCGCTCCGTCGTTCGTTGTCCACAGGTGCGGCGAGCCGTGGCCAGCCTTGTCCACAGGATCTCGCCGGTTTTCCACAACTGGCGGGTAACTGTGTCGGTTACCCGACGGGGAGGGCGGCCGAGGGCCGCCCTCCCCGTGGAGCGGTCAGACCTTGGCCTTGCCCAGGATGCGGTTCACTGTTGTGCCGCACACCGGGCACTTGCCCTTGGCCATGTTCATGCCGGTCTTCGAGACCTCCACGTGCCCCTCGAAGTCCCGCTTCTCCTTGCACTTGACGCAGTAACCGTTGTAGGTCTGGGCCTGGTCGGCCACGGTAGCCTCCTCGTCTCGTCCGCCGGAGGTTGTCCCGGCGGTCTCCCTGCGGCCGAACGTGACGTCGGCGCCGGGGGGTTCTCCGCGATCAGTCACCTGACCGTGGTTGGCGGACCCTACCCAGGTCTGGGCGGTTCCATGTCAGCTGTACGCCGACTCTGTGAGCTAGTCGACGTCGAGAGTGTGCATGCCGAGTTACGTCGGATAAGTCAGTTTCGCGCGGACACGCCGGGTAAAAGCGCCCAGATCCCCTTCGTGTGCCCCTGACGCCGGTCACTCACCGTAGATCACTTAACGTTGCAGAGGGTCGGTTGGTGATGGTCATCTACCAGCGCAAAGAATTTTTTCTGGACTCCTGACAATCAACCGCCATTTTCCGGGCGCGTGTCGTCGTGTTGACTCTTGCGGAGTCCTGGTCAGTACGCATTAGCTTTCCATCGTGACAGTCAACCGAGGCTGCGCGGGCCGGTAATGGCCGTGACGCGGAAGCCCGTCGTCGAGGTACGGCGCAGTCAGCGCCGGCGGCGCACGGTGTCCGCGTACCGGGACGGGGAGCGCGTCGTCGTGCTGATCCCCGATCAGTTCTCCCGGGCCGAGGAGAGCGAGTGGGTCGACCGGATGCTGGCCCGGCTCGCCGCCCGCGAGGGCCGGCTCGCCCGCTCGGACGCCGAACTGCTCGCCCGCGCCCGCCGCCTGATCGACAGCTACCTTCCCGAGTACGGCTCGGCCGCCGTGCCCGCGAGCGTGCGCTGGGTGACCAACCAGAACGGCCGCTGGGGCTCCTGCACCCCCGCCGACCGCACCATCCGGATCTCGCACCGGATCCAGGACATGCCCGACTGGGTGATCGACTACGTCCTCCTGCACGAGCTGACGCACCTCATCGTGCCCAGTCACAACGCCGAGTTCTGGGCGCTGGTCGCCCGGTACCCGCGCTCGGAGCGGGCGCGCGGCTACCTGGAGGGCGTGGCCGCCACCGCCGCCATCCCCTGACCGCGCCCCCGGCCGTGCGCGGTTGATCATGAGGTTGGCCTGGTGATCCGTCCGTTTCGTCACCGTCAACTTCATGATCGCGTGTGGGGTGGGGTTAAGGTCGGCGGGTGTCCCGACGTGTGGTGGTGGCGTTGCTCGGCCCGGTGACCTGGACGCCGCCCGGAATCGAGCCGGCGCGATGGCGTACCGCCCTCGCCGAGGACGTGGTCGACCTGCTGGCCACGCTGAACGAGGTGGAGACCGCCGTCGCGGTCGCCGCACCGGACCGCTGGCTGGCCGACGCCGTGGTCTGGCCCGGCACCCCGGTGTACGAGGTGCCGGAGCCGACGCCGAACGCGGTGTTCGCGACGCTCGCCGCTGCCGGCCCGGAGGCGGTCTACGACCAGGTGGCAGTGGTGGCGGCGGACGCGCCGGACGTGCCGGGGCTGACGCTCGGCAAGCTGCTGCGGCCGCTGACCACCCGGCCGGTGGCGGTGGCCCCGGTCGAGGGAGGCGGAACCGGGCTGCTGGGAGTGGCTGCTCGACTGCCCGTACCGGCGTGGTTGCCGGCGCTGGACCTGGACACGACCGCGCCGGCCGAGGTGCGCCGGGCCGCGCCGAGCCCGGGGGACGTGGCGGTCACCGCCGGCTGGCGCCGGATGCGCGGTCCCGCCGACCTGGCCGCGCTCGACCCGGCCGTCGAGGGCTGGGAGGCCACCCGGGCCCTGCTGTCCGGCCGCCCCGTCTGACCCCTGTCCCTACTGCCTCGCCGCGCATCCGGCCTCGCCGCGCATCCGGCCACTCCGCCGATCTTGGAGTTGTGGTGCCTGACAAACGTCGCTACTCGGGCATCCTGGGCGCCACAACTCCAAGATCGACGGGCCGGGCCGGGCCGGGCCGGGCCGGGGCGGGCCCGGGGGTGTACTGCGTCAGCGCTTGTCGTCGTCCTCGCCGGGGGACTTCTCCTCCGGGGCGCCCGGCGCGGAGAAGTCGAAGTTCGCCAGCTCGTCGTCGAGATCGGTGCTGGTCGTGGCGAACGCCTCCGGCGCGGCGAAGTCGTCGTCGGAGGGCAGCAGGTCCGGGTGGCCCCAGATCGCGTCCCGGCCGGCGATGCCGCGGTGCTCGGTCAGCGCCGCCCACAGCACAGTGGCCTCGCGCAGCCGGCGGGGCCGCAGTTCGAGACCGACGAGCGCGGCGAACGTCTGCTCGGCCGGGCCACCCGCGGCGCGGCGGCGGCGGAACGCCTCGCCGAGGCGTACGACGTTGGGGAGGCGGTCACCGGCGGCGCTGTCGACGACGTGGCAGACCCAGCCCTCGACCAGGGCGAGTACGGTCTCCAGCCGGGCCAGCGACGCCTTCTGCGCGGGAGTGTCCTCGGGCGTGAAGATGCCCTCCAGCGCGATCGCCTGCATCGACTCCGGGTCGGTCGGGTCGACCCGGCCCATCGCCTCCTCGATCGCCTCCCGGTTGACCCGGATGCCCGCGGCGTAGTTCTCCACCGCGGTCAGCACGTGCCCGCGCAGCCACGGCACGTGCTGGAACAGCCGCTGGTGGGCGGCCTCGCGCAGGGCCACGTAGAGGCGTACCTCGTCCTCGGGCAGCTCCAGGCCCTCGCCGTACGCCTTGATGTTGGCGGGGACGAGCGCGGCGGTGCCGGCGGGGCCGAGCGGCAGGCCGATGTCGCCGGCGGAGAGCACCTCGGCGGCGAGCGAGCCGAGCGCCTGGCCGAGCTGGCCGCCGAAGAGCGCGCCGCCCAGCGTGGCGACCATCGACTGCATCGGGCCGAGCTGGGCGCGGGCCTCCGGCGGCACCAGGTCGCCCATCGCGCCGACCATCCGGCTGGCGACCGGGTCGCAGAGCTTGCGCCACACGTCGAGCGTCTTGAAGATCCACTCGTTGCGGTTCCAGGCGACCGAGGTGCGGATGCCGGAGGGCCACGAGGTCGCCGGCTCCAGCCAGAGGTCGGCGATACGCAGCGCCTCCTCGACCGCGTTGCGTTCGAACGGCGACACCGCCGGGTCGCCGGCGGCGGCGAGCTGGCTGGCGGCTACCTGCCGGGCGAGGTCCCAGTTGACCGGCCCGCTGCCCGGCGCCGAGAGCAGGTGCTGCAACTGCGACATGAACTGCTGCATCGCCGCGGGATCGTTGGGGTCCGGTGGTTGACCACCCGGGAGCGCGAAACCGAACGGAATATCAGGCACGACGTCTACGGTACGCGGGCCCCGCCGCAGGTCGTGCCACTCGGCGTTGCGCTGAGGGCGAAGTCCTCGGGTCACCGCGCCGGGCGGCGGGGCGCGGATCGGTACGCTCTGGCGCATGAGACGTCGCGGCGTGACCGTCCTGCTCGGTGCCCTGCTCACCGCACTGCTCAGCGTCGGTGTGCTGAGCGTGCCGCTGCCGTACGTGGTGCTCGGCCCGGGTCCGACGGTGAACACGCTGGGCAGCGAGGACGGCAAGGAGGTCATCCAGGTGACCGGCCGCTCGACGTCGACGTCCGCCGGTCAGCTCCGGCTCACCACGGTCGGCGTGCAGCCGACGGTGCGGCTCCGGTCGGCGCTGGCCGGATGGTTCTCCTCGGACGAGGCGGTGGTGCCGCGCGAGCTGGTCTACCCGCCGGGGCAGTCGCAGGAGGAGGTCGAGAAGCGCAACGCGGAGGACTTCCAGAACTCGCAGACCAGCGCCGAGACGGCGGCCCTGCGTGAGCTGGGCTACCCGATCAAGGTGCTGGTCAAGGCGGTCACGGCGGGCGGGCCGTCGGCCGACGTGCTGCGCCCCGACGACGTGCTCACCTCGGTCGACGGGGTGCCGGTGACGAGCGCGGCCAAGCTGACCGAGCTGATCCGGTCGAAGCCGGCCGGCACCGCGCTGCGGATCGGCTACACCCGCGGCGACACCCCCGGCACGGCCACGGTGACCAGCCAGGAGCAGGACGGCCGGCCGCGGATCGGCGTGGAGATCGACCAGCAGCAGCCGCACCCGTTCACCCTCAAGATCGACCTGGGGGACATCGGCGGGCCGAGCGCCGGGCTGATGTTCTCGCTCGGCATCATCGACAAGCTGGAGCCGGCCGACCTGACCGGCGGCAAGATCATCGCCGGTACCGGCACCATCGACGACGAGGGCCGCGTCGGCCCGATCGGCGGTATCGCGCAGAAGCTCGTCGGCGCCAAGGAGGCCGGCGCGAACGCGTTCCTGGTGCCCGCCGACAACTGCGCCGAGGCCGTCCGCAACCCGCAGCCGGGCCTGCCGATGCTGAAGGTCGCCACGCTGGACGAGGCATTGAAGGCGCTCGAGGCGCTGCGTACCGGGGGGCAGCCGACGCGCTGCTGAACCGGCCGGGACCACGACTGCTGTGCCGATCGTGACGTGACCTTGACCCGACGTGCTCAGGATGACCCCGTACTCTTGGTGCCTGGTCGGAGCCGATCACATCGAGCGTGCGGAGCCAACAGTGGTCATGCGTAGCAGTCCCTTGCCGAGGATGAGCCGACGCGGACGCGTCACCATCGGTGTCCTGATCGGGGTGTTCGTCTTGTTCACCCTGCTCGGCTGGGGCGTCAACGCATGGACGGACTGGCTCTGGTTCAACGAGGTCCGCTACACCCAGGTCTTCACCGGCGTGCTCGCCACCCGGCTGCTGCTGTTCCTGGTGGTCGGCGTCGGCATGGCGCTGATCGTGGCCGGCAACCTCTGGCTCGCCTACCGGCTGCGACCCCGGATGCGCCCGCACTCGGCCGAGCAGGCCACGCTGGAGCGCTACCGGATGCTCCTGAGCCCTCGCCTCGGCACCTGGATCGCGCTCGCCGCCGCCGTCGTCGGGCTGTTCGCCGGCCTGTCCGCGCAGAGCCGGTGGAGCCAGTGGCTGCTGTTCCGCAACGGCGGCGACTTCGGCGTGAAGGACCCCGAGTTCGGCATCGACGTCGGCTTCTACGTCTTCCAGCTCCCGTTCTGGCGCTACCTGCTCGGCGTCGGCTTCACCGCCGTCGTGCTGTCCCTGCTCGGCGCGCTCGCCGTGCACTACATCTTCGGCGGGGTGCGGCTGCAGGGCGTCGGCGACCGGATGACGAACGCCGCCCGCGCCCACCTCAGCTCGCTGGTCGCGTTCTTCGTGCTGCTCAAGGCCGTCGCGTACGTGCTGGACCGGCGGGCCATGCTGTTGGAGTACAACGACAGCGCCAAGCTCTACGGCGCCGGCTACGCCGACGTCAACGCGCTGCTGCCGGCGAAGGAGATCCTCGCCTGGATCTCCGTCCTGGTGGCGCTGGCGATCATCGTGTTCTCCAACGCGGTCATGCGGAACCTGGTTTGGCCGGGCATCTCGCTCGCCCTGCTCGGCGTCTCCGCGGTCGCGATCGGCGGCATCTACCCGTGGGCCGTGCAGACGTTCGAGGTCAAGCCGAGCGCCCGGGACAAGGAAGCGCCGTACATCGAACGCAGCATCAAGGCCACCCGCACCGCGTTCGGCCTCGAAGGCACGAAGACCACACCGTACGCGGCGAGCAACCTCGTTCCACCCGCCAGCCTGGCCACCGACACCTCGGTGGTGCAGAACATCCGGCTGCTCGACCCGCAGCTGGTCTCCGAGACGTACACCCAGCTCCAGCAGGTACGTGGCTTCTACGACTTCGGCTCGAAGCTGGACATCGACAGGTACTCGGTCAAGGACAAGACCTCCGACTACGTGGTCGGCGTCCGTGAGATCAACTACGGCGAGCTGACCGACCAGCAGAGCAACTGGATCAACCGCCACACCGTCTACACCCACGGGTACGGCCTGGTGGCCGCCCCGGCGAACCAGGTGGTCTGCGGCGGGCAGCCGTACTTCGTCTCCGGATTCCTGGGTGAGAAGGCGCAGGAGGCGTGTTCCTCGCCGGCCGAGGAGATCCCGGCCCAGCAGCCGCGGATCTACTACGGCGAGCGGATGGAGCCCGGGGACTACGCGATCGTCGGCCAGAGCGGCGACCGCAACGTCGAGTTCGACCGGCCCACCTCCACCGGTGGCGAGCAGTACTACACCTACAGCGGCGAGGGCGGCGTCAAGATCGGTTCGTTCCCGCGCCGTCTGCTCTACTCGATCAAGGAGCAGGAGCCGAACTTCCTGCTCTCCGAGGCGGTCAACGAGAACTCGAAGCTGCTCTACGTGCGCAACCCGCGTGACCGGGTGGAGAAGGTCGCCCCGTTCCTCACGCTCGACGGCGACCCGTACCCGGCGGTCGTGAACGGCCGGGTCCTGTGGATCATCGACGGCTACACCACGGCGGCGACCTACCCGTACGCCGAGCGGGTCAACCTCCAGGCGGAGACCGCCGACGAGCTGACCGGCCGGGGCACGTTCCAGCTCGCCCGGGAGAACGTCAACTACATCCGCAACTCGGTGAAGGCGACGGTCGACGCCTACGACGGCACGGTCAAGCTCTACTCGTACGACGACACCGACCCGGTCCTCAAGGCGTGGAACAAGGCGTTCGGCGGTGACCTGGTGCTGCCCAAGGGCGACATCCCGGCCGAGCTGGCCGAGCACTTCCGCTACCCGGCGGACATGTTCAAGGTGCAGCGCAACCTGCTCACCAAGTTCCACGTCACCGACCCCGGCGACTTCTACTCCGGCCAGGACTTCTGGCAGGTGCCGAACGTGCCGGACGCGCCGGACAGCGGGCAGAAGCAGCCGCCGTACTACCTCTTCACCCAGTTCCCCGGGCAGGAGGGGCCACGCTTCCAGCTGACCTCCGCGGTCACTCCGAACGGGCGGCAGAACCTCGCCGCGCTGGTCTCCGGCTCGTACGTCGACGGCAAGCCACAGCTGGAGGTGCTGGAGCTGCCGGACCAGACCCGGATCTCCGGGCCGACGCAGGTGCACCAGCAGATGACGAACAACGGCGACATCCGGCAGCAGCTCAACCTGCTCTCCTCGAACCAGGCCCAGGTGCAGTACGGCAACCTGCTCTCGCTGCCGTTCGCCGACGGCATGCTCTACGTCGAGCCGGTCTACGTGAAGAGCAGCAACCAGGACGCGTACCCGCTGCTGCAGAAGGTGCTGCTCTCCTACGGTGACGGCGGCTCGTACGTGGTGCTCGCCAACAACCTCAACGACGGCATCAAGCAGCTCGTCGAACAGGGCAAGCGGGCGCCGAACAACAACCCGCCGCCGAGCACCGACGACAACGAGACGCCGACGCCGACGCCGACCGGGGGTGACAACAACACCCCGCCGGCGACCGGCGAACTGGCCCAGGCGGCGGCCCGGGTGCAGACCGCGATCAGCGAGGTCAAGGCCGCGCAGGCGTCCGGCGACTTCGAGCGGTACGGGCGCGCGCTGAAGGCGCTGGACGAGGCGATGAGCGCGTTCCAGCAGGCACAGTCCGCGGCCGGCGGCTCGGGCAACCCGGCGCCGTCGGGCAGCGCCTCACCGCCGGCGCCCACGTCGCCCGCGCCCACGCCGAGCGGCTGACGCCGAGCCGACACCACGAGCCCGTGGTCCGGGACCGCAACGGTCACCGGACCCCGGGCTCGTGTCGTCTTCCGGACTCCCCGCCCGCAACCCCGGACCGCACTGCGCCGTCAACAGTGCAGGTGGACGTGTGGGGGCGGGAGGGCACATGCGGGACGCGAACAGCTTCGACGACTTCTACCGCAGCACGTCGGGGCGGGCCATCCGGTACGGCTACGCGGTGGCCGGCGACCCGGCCGAGGCCCAGGACCTCGTGCAGGAGGCGTACGCGCGGGCCTGGCGGCAGTGGGCGAAGCTCGCCGCCCATCCCGCTCCGGAGGCGTGGCTGCGGCTGGTGATCAGCCGGCTGGCGGCCGACCGGTTCCGGCGGCTGCGCGGGTGGCGCCTCGCGGCCAGCCGCACCGGGCCGCCGCCCGACGTCGGGCCGCCGGGCGAGGACACCGTGCTGCTGGTCGGGGCGCTGCGGCAGCTTCCGCCCCGGCACCGGCAGGCGCTCGCCCTGCACTACCTGTTCGACCTGCCGGTGGAGGAGATCGCCCGGGAGGCCGGGGTTCCCGCCGGCACTGTGAAGTCCTGGCTGTCCCGGGGACGGGCCCGGCTGGCCGAGCTGTTGCCCGGCGTCGCCGCCGAGGAGCTGGAGGTCAACGATGTCGCCTGAACTGCACCGCTACTACCGGTCCCTCGCCGCCGACACGGACGAGCGGGTGCTGCCGGCGCCGGACCGGCTGCGCCGCAGCGCCGACCGCTGGGCCCGCCGCCGGGCCGCGCTGACCGTCCTGGCCGCCGCCGGGCTGGTCGCGGGCACGGTGGCCGGCAGCCAGCTGGTGCTCGCCGCCGGGCCGGGCCCCGACCCGGCTCCACCGCCCGCGGGTACGCCCACCCCGCGGCCGTCGTCCGTCGCGCCTTCGGTCGTGCCGTCGTCGCCGCCCCCGCCGTCGCCGTCCGTCGGCCGTACCCCCGGCTCGCGGAGCCCGGCCGTGACCACCACGCCTCCGGCCGCGGCGACCCCGACCACGATCCCGGACCGGGCGTTCTTCGTGCTGCCCGCCGCGAACGACGCCGGTACCGGCAACTACTTCGGCCCGGGGCCGGTGCTGCCGGTGCTCTGCGGCGCGAGCCCCGGCGACGAGCGGGTGGTGGCGCGGCGGGCCCGGTCGCTGCCGTACCGGCGGGCCGGGGCCTCGGCCGACGAGGTGCCGTCGGGCAACTACCGGCACAGCATCACGATCTACCGGTCCGGCGGCGCCGGCGCCGCGCTGGCCGAGCTGCGCGCGGCGGTGCGGGCCTGCCCCGAGCAGCCCGCCCGGGGTACGCCGCCGGTGACGGTGCGGCAGCGTCTGCTGCCCGACAGCGGGTACGGCGACGAGTCGGTGCTGTTCGAGACGCGGACGCCGTACCGGGACGCGAACGGCGATCCGAGCGGCGGCGACGAGGTGCACCTGATTCGGGCGGTCCGCGTCGGTGACGTGGTGTCGCTGCTGTGGGAGCAGGGCTGGGAGAGCACCTCGACCGAGCGCGCCCAGTTCGACGCGGACAGCCGCCGGGCGGTCGAGGCGGTCCGGCGGTGGCTGGACTGAGTACCCGTTTTGCGCCTCCCCGGGTCGGTGCGCTACGGTTGTCGAGCCGACGCGGGGTGGAGCAGCTCGGTAGCTCGCTGGGCTCATAACCCAGAGGTCGCAGGTTCAAATCCTGTCCCCGCTACTCGTGACGAAGGGCCCCGGAGTTCTCTCCGGGGCCCTTCGCCGTTTCCGCCTGCCGCCGGTCCGCGCGGGCCGGCGGCAGGATCGGGGACCCGGCTGATCTCCGGGATCGGAGTGCGATAAGCTTTACGAGCCGACGCGGGGTGGAGCAGCTCGGTAGCTCGCTGGGCTCATAACCCAGAGGTCGCAGGTTCAAATCCTGTCCCCGCTACTCGTGACGAAGGGCCCCGGAATTCTTTCCGGGGTCCTTCGCCGTGTCCGGCGACATCCGCCCTCATCCGCCGTGCCCCGGTTGCGGGTCTCGGCGAGGATGGGGGGCATGTCTGCATGGAACAAGTGGTGGGGCCGCCTGGGCGCGGTCCTCGGTACGGTCGTGCTCTCGGTGTTCGTGCCGGTCGCGGCCTGGGCGTCGTCGGGCACCGGCGAGATCGTGGTGGAGGCGGCGCGCCGGCGCGGTCGCGGCGGGTTCGGCTTCCTCGGCCTGCTCTGCTGCCTCGTGGTGGTCGGCGGCATCGTGCTGCTGGTGCTGCTGCTCACACGCGGACGCCGCAACCGCCCTCCGCGCTGACCCCCGGGCCCGCCCGCCCCGGCTGATCATGAAGTTGGCGGTGCGCCGCGTCCGATTTGTCGCCGCCAACCTCATGATCACCGGGCAGGGCGGTCGGTCGGGCGCGGCGGGCGGGTCAGCTCGCCAGGGCGGCGTTGGCCTGGGCCATGAAGCGCGAGGTGGCGGTGCGGGCGCCGGAGCGCTTGCCGCGGATGCTCTCGGCCGCGTCGATCAGCAGGGTGCGGACCTTGGCGTGTCCCTTGGGCGGCGGCGCGGGTGACGGACCGGCCAGCCCGTCCAGTTCGGCGCCGAGCGCGGCCATGCGCTTCTCGGACCGGTCGGTCAGCTCGCCGGCGACGAACGAGCGCACCTGCTTGCTGGCGTTGAGGCCGCGCTCCACGCCGAGGAGCCGGCCGGCCGCCACGTTCGTGGTCAGGAAGTCGATCACGTTCGCCACCACCTCCGGGTGGCGGGTGCCCTGGAAGCCGGCCCAGTACATCGACGCCCGGGGCCACTGGGCGGCGGGCGTGCCCGGAAAGGCCACCGCCGCCAGCTCGTCGTCGGTCAGGCGTTGCAGCTCCGGCAACTGGTGCGACCAGGCGAACGAGGCCGCGGTGTGCCCGGTGACCACGAGCTGGCGGGCCAGCTCGCCGCTGTCCGCCTGCTCGACCAGCGCGGCGCTCGGGGTGGCCCGGCCGAAGCGGGCCACCTCCCAGAACTCGAACCAGTCGAGCAGCTCGGCCGAGCTGAAACCGAGCTGCCGCCCCCGGTACATCTCGCTGCCCTGGCCGCGCAGCCACAGCCAGAGCGCCCGGTAGTCGCCGGAGGCGTCCATGGTGCCAGCCACCCGGTTGCCGGAGGCGCGGGTCACGCGGGCGGCCCAGGCGACGTACTCCTTCCAGGGCATCCCGGTGCGCGGCTCGGGCTGGCCCAGCCGGCGCAGCAGCGCGCGGTTGAACACCAGCGCCGCGCTGGTCTGCGCGGCCGCCACGCCCACGGTCCGCTCGTCCACCTGGCCGTAGCGGGCCAGCTGCGCCGGCACCTCGCGCAGGTCGATCCGCCCGTCGGTGGCGTACGGGCTGAGGTCGAGCAGGATGTCCCGGCCGGCGTACTCGGCGAGCAGCGTGTCGTCGATCTGGAACAGGTCCGGCGGGTTGCCGCCGGTGGCCTGGGTGGCCAGCCGGTCGTAGTAGCCGCTCAACCCCTGCCAGGTGACCCGGAAGCTGACCCGGGGGTTCTGCTGCGAGTACAGGCGCAGCGCCTGCTCGGTGGCCGCCGCCCGCCGGTCGCCGCCCCACCAGAACACCGACAGCTCGACCGGGCCGTCGTCGACGGCCGCCTCCTCCGGGCTGCACCCGGCCAGTGCCGGCAGCCCGCCGCCGAGCAGCGGCAGCCCGGCGAGCGCGCCGAGAAGCCGTCGCCGGTCCAGGCCGGGACGGGGTACGGACTGCGCAGCGGGCACGGATCTCTCTCCGAACGTCGGTGGACGGATCATTTCACCGGCCCCTACGGCGGGGTGTCAACGCCGGGCGGGACCTCCGGTGGGCGCGCCGGGCGGCCCTCGCCGGTCATGGTGTACTAGCGCCGTGGAACTTCTGCATTCGGGCAAGGTCCGGGACGTCTACGCCGACGGCGAGGACCTGATCCTGGTCGCCACCGACCGCGTCTCCATCTACGACGTGGTGCTGCCGACCCCGATCCCGGACAAGGGCCGCCTGCTCACCGCGCTGTCGCTGTGGTGGTTCGAGCAGCTGTCCGACCTGGTGCCGAACCACGTGATCTCGGCGACGGACGTGCCGGCGGAGTTCGCCGGCCGGGCGATCCGCTGCCGCCGGCTGGACATGGTGCCGGTCGAGTGCGTGGCCCGGGGCTACCTGACCGGCGGCGGCTTCGCCGAGTACCAGCGCACCGGCTCGGTCTCCGGGGTGCCGCTGCCGCGCGGCCTGGTCGAGGCGTCGATCCTGCCCGAGCCGATCTTCACGCCGTCGACGAAGGCGCCGAAGGGCGAGCACGACGAGCCGATCACGTACGAGCAGGTGGTCGATAAGGTCGGCCCGGAGGTCGCGGAGCGGCTGCGGCAGATCACCATCGACGTCTACCGGCGCGGCGCGGAGATCGCCGCCGAGCGGGGCATCCTGATCGCGGACACGAAGCTGGAGCTGGGCTGGGCGGCGGACGGCACGCTGGTTCTCGGCGACGAGGTGCTCACCTCCGACTCGTCCCGGTTCTGGCCGGCCGAGTCGTACCAGCCGGGCCGCGCCCAGTTCTCCTACGACAAGCAGTACGTGCGGGACTGGGCCACGTCCAGCGGCTGGGACAAGCAGCCGCCCGCGCCGGAGGTGCCGGCCGAGGTGATCGAGGCGACCCGGGCCCGCTACGTCGAGGTGTACGAGAAGCTCACCGGCAACCGCTGGGACTGACGCTCACTCGGCCCAGTCGAGCGTGCGCTGGACCGCCTTGTGCCACTGGCGCAGCTCACGCTCCCGGTGCGCCGGGTCCATCGTCGACTCCCACTGCGCGTCCGAACGCCACTTCTCGCGCAGCGTGGCCAGGTCCGGCCAGAACCCGACGGCCAGGCCGGCGGCGTACGCGGCGCCGAGGCACGTCGTCTCGGTGATCCGGGACCGTACGACCGGCACGGCCAGCACATCGGCGAGGAACTGCATGAGCAGCTCGTTGCCGGTCATCCCGCCGTCGACCCGCAGCCGGCGCAGCGCCACGTCGGAGTCGGCGTTCATCGCGTCGACCACCTCGCGGGTCTGGAACGCTGACGCCTCCAGCACCGCGCGGGCCAGGTGCCCCTTGGTGATGTAGCCGGTCAGCCCGGCGATCACGCCCCGGGCGTCGCTGCGCCAGTGCGGGGCGAACAGGCCGGAGAAGGCCGGCACCACGTAGCAGCCGCCGTTGTCGTCGACGGTGCGGGCCAGCTCCTCGACCTGCGGGGCGGTGGAGATCAGGCCGAGGTTGTCGCGCAGCCACTGCACCAGCGAGCCGGTGACCGCGATGGCGCCCTCCAGCGCGTACACGGCGGGCTGGCCCTCGATCCGGTACGCCACGGTGGTGAGCAGGCCGTGCCGCGACGGCACCGGGCTGGCCCCGGTGTTGAGCAGCAGGAAGCTGCCGGTGCCGTAGGTGCACTTGGCCTCGCCGGGCTGGAAGCAGGTCTGCCCGAACAACGCGGCCTGCTGGTCGCCGAGCGCGCTCGCCACCGGCACCCCGGCCAGCACCCCCTGGGCGGTGCCGTACACCTCGGCCGAGCTGCGGATCTCGGGCAGCACGGCGGCCGGGACGCGCAGCGCGTCGAGCAGCTCCGGGTCCCAGTCGAGCGTCTCCAGGTCCATCAGCATGGTGCGGCTGGCGTTCGTCACGTCGGTGACGTGCCGGCCGGTCAGCTTCCAGATCAGCCAGCCGTCCATGGTGCCGAACAGCACCTCGCCGCGCTCGGCCCGCTCGCGCAGCCCGTCGACGTGGTCGAGCAGCCAGCGCAGCTTCGGCCCGGCGAAGTAGGTGGCCGGGGTCAGGCCGGTGCGGGCCCGCAGCCGCTCCTGGTCGTACGTCTCGGTCAGCTCCCGCAGCAGCGGGCCGGTGCGGGTGTCCTGCCAGACGATCGCGTTCGCCACCGGGCGGCCGGTCTCCCGGTCCCACACCACAGTGGTCTCCCGCTGGTTCGTGATGCCCACCGCGGCCAGCGACTCGGTGCCGATGTCGGCGCTGGCCAGCGCCTCGCGGACCACGTGCTCGACGTTCGTCCAGATCTCCTCGGCGTCGTGTTCCACCCAGCCCGGCCGGGGGAAGATCTGCCGGTGCTCGCGCTGGGCCACGGCGACGATCTCGCCGGCCCGGTCGAAGACGATGCAGCGCGACGACGTGGTGCCCTGGTCGATGGCGGCGACGAACTCTGCGGTCACGGCAGCACCGTACCCGCCGCGAGTGTCCACCGTCTCCTCCCGGCGGCCCGTACGATCATCAGACGTGCGTGACATTGCCGTGTTCAGCGGGTCGGCCCATCCGGTCCTCGCCGCCGAGATCTGCGCCCACCTCCACGTCCCGTTGCATCCGGTGCGGGTGTCCCGGTTCGCCAACGACTGCCTGGAGGTGCAGTTGCAGGCGAACTGCCGGGAGCGCGACGTCTTCCTCATCCAGCCGCTGGTGCCGCCGGTGCAGGAGCACCTGGTCGAGCTGCTGCTCATGATCGACGCGGCCCGGGGCGCGTCGGCCGCCCGGATCACAGTGGTGCTGCCGCACTACGCGTACGCCCGGTCGGACAAGAAGGACGCGCCGCGCATCTCCATCGGCGGCCGGCTCGTCGCCGACCTGCTCACCTCCGCCGGCGCGCACCGGGTGCTGGCCATGACGCTGCACTCGCCGCAGGTGCACGGCTTCTTCAGCGTCCCGGTGGACCACCTGCACGCGCTGCGGGAGCTGGCCGCCCACTTCAAGGGGCACGACCTGGGCAACGCGGTGGTGGTCTCGCCGGACCTGGGCAACGCCAAGGAGGCCGCCGCGTTCGCCCGGATGCTGGGTACGCCGGTGGCGGCCGGCGCGAAGCAGCGCTTCAGCGACGACCGGGTGCAGATCAGCACGATCATCGGCGACGTGACGGACCGGGACGTGATCGTGCTGGACGACGAGATCGCCAAGGGCAGCACCGTGATCGAGCTGATCTCGCACCTGCGCGAGCGGCGGGTCCGTTCGATCCGGCTGGCCTGTACGCACGGCCTGTTCTCCAGCGGGGCGCTGGAGCGGCTCAGCGCGCAGGAGGGCGTACTGGAGATCGTCTGCACCAACACCGTGCCGATCCCGGCGGAGAAGCGGGTGCCGAAGCTGGAGGTGCTGTCGGTGGCGCCGGCTCTGGCCGAGGCGATGCGGCGGATCCACAACGGGGAGTCGGTCAGCGCCCTGTTCGCCTGACGGTGGCGAGCGCGGCGGTGATCCGGACGACGGTGCCGGCGTCGCCGGTCTCCACCTCCATCGTGTCGCTCAGCTCCCGGGCCAGCCAGAGGCCCCAGCCGCCGGCGGTGTCCGGCGCCGGCCGGTCACGGTCGCGCAGCCGCCGCTCGCTGATCCCGGGCCCGTGGTCGGCGACCTGGCAGACCAGCTCGCCGTCGCGCTGCCAGAGTCGCAACCAGCCCTGCCCGCCGCCGTGCCGCACCGCGTTGGTGATCAGCTCGTTGACCGCCAGCACGAAGTCGTCCAGCCGTTGACCGGACAGGCCGGAGTCCTGCGCGCAGGAGGTCACCGAGTGCCGCAGCTCGGTCACCTGCGCCTGACCGAAGGCCGTGGCGAGAAGGAGGGAAGGTTCGATGGGCACAACCGTACGCGGTGCGGGGAGTTCTGCGTCTGTCATGACCCCGTCCCGACGATGGCTCTCGACGACTTTCGCGGCATTTCAACCGTACGTCAGGGTTTCTCGGGCCGCACCGGCCGGGGTCCCCTCGACCGGCTGTGACAGGGTGACGCACATGCCGTCGTCCTCCGGCCTCGAGGGCCCGTTCTGGCGCTCCATCGCGGTGTTCCGGTTCGCCGCGCTCGCGTACGTCGGGCTGGTCGTGCTGCGCGACGCGGACCGCTACGCGCACCCGGTCGCCGCGGGCGGCGTCCTGCTGGCGATGCTGGCCTGGAGCGGCGTGACGGCGGCCGGCTACGGCCGCCCGGCCGGGCGGCGCTGGCCGCTGCTGCTGGCCGACCTCGGCGTGGTGCTGGCGATCATCCTGGTCACGCCCTGGGTGGTCGGGCGTGCGGCGCTCGCCGCCGGCGTGCCGATGCTGACCGCCGCCTGGCTGGCCGGGCCGGTGCTCGCCTGGGCGGTCTCCGGCGGGCGGCGGCGCGGCGCGGTGGCCGCGCTGGTGCTCGGCGGCGCCGACCTCGCCACCCGGGACCGGATCAGCCCGTCCGCGCTGACCGGGGCGATCCTGATGTTGCTCGCAGGTGTGGTGGTCGGGCACGTGGCGCGGCTGGCGGTGCAGGCGGAGGAGCGGTTGCAGCGGGCGGTGGAACTGGAGGCGGCGACCCGGGAACGGGAGCGGCTGGCCCGCGACATCCACGACTCCGTGCTCCAGGTGCTCGCGCTGGTCCGGCGGCGCGGCGCGGACCTGGACGGCGAGGCGGCCGAGCTGGCCCGGCTGGCCGGCGAGCAGGAGGCCGCGCTGCGGGCGCTCATCGGCCGGGCGGGCGCGCCGCCGGACCCGGCCGGGGCCGAGCAGGACCTGCGCGACCTGATCGACAGGTACGCCTCGGCCACCGTCGTGGTGTCCGCGCCCGCCACCCCGGTGCCGTTGCCCGCGCGGACCGCCGGTGAGCTGGGCGCGGCGGTCGGCGCGGCGCTGGACAACGTGGCCCGGCACGCCGGTGGGCGGGCCTGGGTGCTGATCGAGGACGAGGAGGAGACGGTGACCGTCTCGGTACGCGACGAGGGGCCGGGCATCCCGGACGGGCGGCTGGCGGAGGCCGCCGCGCAGGGGCGGCTCGGGGTGGCGCAGTCCATCCGGGGCCGGGTGGCCGACCTGGGCGGCGAGGTGCGGATCGCGTCCGCGCCGGGCGCCGGCACCGAGATCGAGCTGATCGTGCCGAGGAGCCGCGGGTGAGCATCCGGGTGATGGTGGTCGACGACCACCCGATGTGGCGCGAGGGCGTGGCCCGCGACCTCACCGAGGCGGGTCACCAGGTGGTGGCGACCAGCGGCGAGGGGCGGCAGGCGGTACGGGTGGCCGCGGCGGCCCGCCCCGACCTGGTCGTGCTCGACCTCCAGCTGCCGGACATCTCCGGCGTCGAGGTGATCCGGGGGCTGCGCGCGGCGTTGCCCGAGGTGCGGGTGCTGATGCTCTCGGCCAGCGGCGAGCCGCAGGGCGTGCTGGACGCGGTCAAGGCCGGCGCCACCGGCTATCTGGTCAAGTCGGCCGCCCCGGCGGAGTTCCTGGACGCGGTGCGCCGCACGGCGGCCGGCGAGCCGGTGTTCACGCCGGGCCTGGCCGGGCTGGTGCTGGGGGAGTACCGGCGGCTGGCCGCGGCGCCGCCCGCCCCGGACGACGACGCACCCCGGCTCACCGAGCGGGAGACCGAGGTGCTGCGCCTGGTCGCCAAGGGGCTGTCCTACAAGCAGATCGCCGACCGGCTGGGCCTGTCCCACCGGACCGTGCAGAACCACGTGCAGAACACCCTGGGCAAGCTCCAGTTGCACAACCGGGTCGAGCTGACCCGGTACGCCATCGAGCGGGGCCTGGACGGCTAGCTAGCGGGCGTCCGGCGGGCGGGTCTCGTGCACCGCCAGCTCCTCCGCGCTGGCCCCGCCACCGGCCGCGCCCGCGTCGTAGGCGACGTTGTCGGTCTCCTGGTCGGTGTGCGCGCCCTCGTCCGGCTCGACCAGCCGGCCCACCTGGTGGTCGGCGACGGTGCCGAGCTGACCGTGGTCGTACACGGAGACGGGGGAGTCCGGGTCGGATACCGGGCCCGGGTCGATCACGTCGGCGTCGAGCTGGGCCTGCGCGGCGGCCTCCTCGCTGTCCGCCTCGGCGGCGATGTCCGGGTCGACCGGGCCGGCCAGCGGGTCGTCGGCGGGACGCTCGTACTGCTCGCGCTGGAGCTTGTAGTCCAGCGACTCGCCGTCGAGCTGCTCCTCCGCCGTGGTGCCGAACTCGTCCACCGCGACCGGCGTGCGGTCGCCGGGGAGCTGGGCCGGCTCGGGGCCGTCCGCCTCGCGCCCGGTCAGCACGTCGTCGTTGGCGGTGGAGTCGTCGTCGGCGGTGTCGGGCAGGCCCGCCGCCTCGGGATCGGACACGGGGGTGGGGTACTCGTCGTCGCGCATGCTCGGGAACTACCCACTGCGCTCCCCGCCCTAACCGCGACCGGCCGGGTGGATCGGGAGCAACAGGGCGAAAGGGCACCTCAGTTGCGGACCGCCGCCTCGTCCTCGACGTACAGCACGCACCACACCACCTTGCCGTCGGGCAGCGGAGTGCTGCCCCAGCGCCGGGCCACCGTGTCGATGAGCAGCAGCCCGCGCCCGCCCAGCGCGTCCGCCGCCGCCGGACCCGCGTACGCGGGCTGCCCGGCCGAGTGGTCGCGGACGGCCACGTGCAGCGCGTTGCCGCGCGGCGCCAGCCGGAGCGTCATCGGGGTCAGCGCGTGCGCCACCACGTTGTTGACCATCTCGGTGACCGCGATGCAGGCCGGTTCGACCAGCTCCGGCAGGCCCCACCGGAGGCACCCGGCGGAGACCAGCGACCGTGCCTCGCGCGCGGCCTCGACCACCGGGGGCAGTTCGACGCCGAGCGGGTCCGGCGGCGGGTCCGGCGGCGTGGCTTCCGGGTCGAGCAGCATCTCGCTGGCCGGCCAGTCGGACACCGCCCGGCAGACCTCGTCCAGCGCGTCGCGGGCCAGCGGGTCGGCGATACGCACCCCGGACAGGTCCACGAGCAGCAGGCCGGGGCGCTGCCACAGCCGGGCCAGCAGCGCGTCCCGCACGGCCTCCACCTCGGCCCGGTCGAGCACGCCGGTCAGCCGGACTCTCGCGGAGGAATCGTCGGTCTCCACCAGGCAACGCGCATCCGTCGGCATGATCGCCCCATTGTGCACCTCGGCCGCCGCCCGCGCACCGGTCCGGTCGGCGGGACTCACGGCCGGCCCGTCCGGGACCGGCGGCTGATCGCCGCCGCCGTGCCGACAGCGGTGCCGGCCGCCAGACCGACGGCCGCGGTGAGCCGCAGCAACTGACCCCGCCGCCCGGACCAGCCGTCGGTCCGCTCCGCCGCCGCGCCGGGGGTGAAGACGGCGCCGGTGGAGTCGGCGCGTACGCCGGGCCCGAACTGGGTGCGCGCGGTGTACCAGCCCATCACCCGCTCGGCCAGCGCCGGGGCGAGCCGCCACTGGAGCCCGATCAGCCGGGCCGCGCCGCCCGCGTACGCCTCCCGCCGGGGCCGGCGCAGCAGCTTCACGATCGTCTCGGCGACCATCTCCGGCGGGTACACCGGCGGTGGCGGGGTCAGTTCCCGGCCGGTGTGGTTGGCCGCGTGCCGGAAGAACGGCGTGTCGATGGTGGCCGGCAGCACCGTGCAGATCGAGATGTTGCCCCGCCCGGTCACCCGCAGCTCCTGCCGGACCGTGTCGGCCAGGCCGCGGATCGCGTGCTTCGTAGCGTTGTACGCCGACTGGTACGGCATCGCCACCTCGGCCAGCACCGAGGCGTTGTTGACCAGCACCCCGCCACCGGCGGCGGTCAGCCAGGGCAGCGCCGCGCGTGTCCCGTACACGGCCCCCAGCAGGTTCACGTCCACCACCCGGCGGAACTCGGCCACCGGGATCTCGTCGAACAGTCCCACGGTGCCGACCGCCGCGTTGTTGACCCAGGCGTCGATCCGGCCGAACTCGGCCACCGCCCGCGCCGCGAGCTGCTCCACCGCCTCCGGGTCGGTCACGTCGGTGGGCACCACCAGGGCCCGTCCGCCCAGTTCCCGGCAGCTCGCCGCCACCCGGCGCAGCGCCGACCCGGTCCGGGCGGCGAGCACCACGTCGGCGCCCCGCTGGGCCAGCGCGTACGCGGTCGCCGCGCCGATCCCGCTGGAGGCGCCGGTGATGACGACCGTGGCGTCGGAGAGGCTGCGGGTTAGCGGCATTCTCCGGCGGTACCCCCGGGCCGCCCGGTCATGCCGACCGATTTCGACGGTGATCGGGTTCGGTCGGCCGTCCCGCTCGCGGGACAGCGGTGGCCCGGTGACCCCGATCTGCCAGGTTTGGGCGCGCCGGACCTGGGTTAATGGGACGCTCTGACCGGAGACCCCGCTACGCGAGAAACGCATGGAGGTGCACCATGCGCGTCGGCCTTGTATGCGCGCACGCCGGCTCGTCCACCGACGGTCCCACCGTCGGGACGCAGGAGCACATTGCGCGCGTGGCGGCGGAACTCGCCGCCCGGGGCCACGACGTCCGCGTGTACGAGCGCCGTGCCGCCGCCGCCCAGCCCGCCCTGACCGAACTCGACGGCTACCGGGTGGAACGTGTGCCGGTCGGCCCGCCCGACGTGCTCTCCACCGCCGAGCTGGTGCCCTTCGTCGCCGAGTACGGCCGCTGGCTGGCCGGGCAGTGGGCCGGTGACTGGACCCCCGACGTGGTGCACGGCCACTACTGGGTCGGCGGGCTGGCCGCCGCCCACGCGGTACGCGCCACGGACATCCCGGTGGTGCAGACGTTCCACTCGCTCGGCGTCGAGCAGCTGCGGCACCTCGGGCCCCGGTACGGCGGCCCGGGCGAGCGCATCCCGCTGGAACGGGCGCTGACCCGGGCGGTGGACGTGGCGGTGGCCCAGTGCAACGACGAGGTGGACGAGCTGACCCGGATGGGCCTGCAGCGCACGTCGGTGGCGATGGTGCCGACCGGGGTGGACACCGGCCAGTTCCATCCGGACGGCGAGGCGGCGCCCCGCGACCAGCGGGCCCGGATCCTCTCCGTCGGCGGGCTCGCCCCCGGACACGGGCAGGACGACCTGATCCGGGCGATGCGGCTGGTCGGCGACGCGGAGCTGGTGATCGCCGGTGGCCCGCCGGCCGAGCGGCTGGACGGGCACGCCGAGGCGCGCCGGCTGCGGGAGCTGGCCGAGCGGGCCGGCGTGGCGGAGCAGGTGAAGCTGGTCGGCGCGGTGCCGCACGACCAGATGGCGACCTGGTACCGCTCCGCCGACGTGGTGGCCTGCACGCCGCACTACGCGTCGGCCGGGCGGGTGTCGCTGGAGGCGATGGCCTGCGGCGTGCCGGTGGTCGGTTACGCCATGGGCGGCATCGCCGACGCGGTGGTGGACGAGGTGACCGGCAAGCTGGTGCCGCCCGGTGACGTACGCACGCTCGGGGTCACGCTGCGCCGGCTGCTGTCGGACAACGCCGGGCGGTTCGCGTACGGGCACGCCGCGGTGGACCGGGTCCGGTGCAGCTACACGTGGGAACGTACCGCCGCCGCGCTGGAACGTCTCTACGAGCGGGTGATCGGGCGTCGCCGCCCGGCCACGCCGATCGAGCCGACGCCGGTCGAGGTGACGCCGCCGGTCGAGGTGGCCGTCTCGGAACGGGGACCGGTCGAGGCGGCCTGAACCGGCACCATCCCGGCGCCCACTATCGCCTTCTGGCGGGCGCTGGCGTGGTGGTGCTGCGGTTCGGCGTACCGGGTCAGGCCGACCACCGCCGCGAGCGTGACCAGGAAGCCCAGACCGGCCAGCCACTCCCGGCCGGGCCAGATCTTGTCGTTGAGCAGCAGCAGGCCGACGATCGCCGCGGGCACCGCCCCGGCGGCGTCCATCGCGGCCACCGCCGCCGTGGTCGACCCGCGCTGCATGGCCAGGCCGAGCAGCAGCTGGCCGATGACCGAGTGCACGATCAGCAGGTAGAGCAGCGGGTCGCGGACGAACGCCTCCACCGATCCGGCCGAGGCGAGCGGGCGCGCCGCCACCGCGGCGGCGGAGAACGCCATCCCGGCCAGCGAGCCGAGCACCACCGACCCGAGCGCGCCGTGCAGCCGGGCGGCGAAGAACCCGGACCCGGCGATCGCGAACACCGCCACCGCCAGGCCGACCAGCCCGGCGGTGCCGAGCTGCCGCGACGGCGCCGGCTGGGCCGACAGCACCAGCGCGGTGATGCCGGCGAACAGCAGCACCAGCAGCACCACCTCGGCGGCCGGCAACCGCCACTTGAGCACCAGCACGCCGAGTACGGCGGTCACCCCGAGCCCGGCCGCCACGCTCGCCTGCACCAGGAACAGCGGCAGGTCGCGGCGGGCCAGGAACGCCAGCACGAAGCCGACCACCTGGCAGGTCAGGCCGATCAGGTACGTCCGGTGCCCGGCCAGGCGCAGCAGCAGTCCCGGGTCGAACGTGTGGTGCACGGTTGTCCGCGCCGCGGCGACCGACTGGAGAAGGTTGGCGAAGCCGTACGCGACGATCATCGCTGCCAGGAAGCACCAACCGGAGGAAACCACCTGGCGAGGATAGAGGCTCTTCCCGGTTCAGCGCTCGGCTGGACGGCCGAGCCGGGCCAGGATGTCGTCGTGCAGCGCGCCGTTGCTGGCCACGGCGCTGATGTCGGCGGAGTCCGCGCCCGCCGGGGCCGGCCGGCCGGCCAGATCCGTGATCACGCCACCCGCCTCGGTGACGATCGGCACCAGCGCGGCGATGTCCCACAGCGACAGCTCCGGCTCCACCATCACGTCCAGCGCGCCCTCGGCCAGCAGCATGTAACCGTAGAAGTCGCCGTACGCGCGGCTGCGCCAGGTGTCCCGCATGAGCTGGAGGATCGCGTCCAGCCGGCCGGCCTGCTCCCACCCGGTCAGCGACGAGTAGCAGATGCTCGCGTCGCCGAGCGCGGTGACGCCGGAGACCCGGATCGGCGTGCCGTCCGCCGGTCCGGCGCCGGCGAACGCGCCCGCGCCGAGCGCGCCCCACCAGCGGCGGCCCAGCGCCGGGGCGGAGACCAGGCCGAGCACCGGCCGGTCGTGCTCCAGCAGCGCGATCAGGGTGGCCCAGACCGGTACGCCCCGGACGAAGTTCTTCGTGCCGTCGATCGGGTCGATCACCCAGCGCCGCCCGTCCGGACCGGCCGGCGGCTGCTCGCCGTACTCCTCGCCGAGCAGGCCGTCGCCGGGACGGTGGGTGGCCAGCAGCGCTCGGATCTCCCGCTCCACGGCGGTGTCCGCGTCGGAGACCGGGGTCAGGTCCGGCTTCGACTCGACGCGCAGGTCCAGCGCGCGGAACCGGGCCGAGGAGACCGCGTCCGCGGCGTCGGCGAGCAGGTGGGCGAGGGCGAGATCGTCGGCGTACCCGGTCATGACGGACACGCTAGTGGCGTGACCACGACCGTCGGTCGTCGGGGCGTCACCCGAGCGCTGTCACCGCCTCAGTCGGGGCCGACCAGGAGGACGAAGGTGCGTGCCAGGCCGGAACGGTCGGTGCGCGGCCAGTCCAGAGCGGCGAGCGCGGCGGCGGACGGCTCGTGCCGCCGGCCGTTGATCCGCACCTCGCACTCGGTGACGTCGCCACCCTGGCCGACCAGCATGCGAACGCCGTTGAGATGTGGACGGTCCAGCCCGGCCGCGATCACCGGCGCCAGGGTCGACCACGGCATCGCCTCGGCGAACCACTCCTGCTTGTGCTGCGATCCGTCGGCGGACCATCCGGTCACGCCGCCGACGATCGCATGCCAGCCGGCGAACCCGCCCTTGTCGCCCGACCTGAAGTGGCTCGCCAGTCGCCCTCGCTGCTCGATCATCTCCAGGACCGTCACCAGGCAGGTCTCGATCCACGCCCCGATCGCCTGACGGGCCGCCTCGACCGGGTCGGCCGCCAGGCCGAGCGTGCAGTCGACGATCGTCGGCACGTCCGGCCGGTCCGCGTTCAGCAGGAGTTCCAGGTCCAGGTGGCGGTAGTCGTCGCTGTCCGGTGGAAGGACCCGGACGCCCAGCGATCCCGACCGCAGCATCGGCCCGTCGGTCATCCGCCACTCGCCACCCACCTCGGTGAGCATCGGCGCGGCCAGCTCCAGCACCCGCTCGGCGGGCAGAGGCCGTGGGGTCGGCCGGGGATCGATCATGGTGGGTCAGCGTACCGGCGAGGCCCGGCGCCGTGGGCCCGGCCGGCGACGCCGGTCAGGACCCGGCGAGCGGATCGCCGGGGTTGCGCTCCGGCTCGCGCGGGTCGCCCTCGCCGCTGCGGGAGGCCAGCAACCGCCGGTACGAGGCGAGCCGGCGCGCGTCCGCCTTCCCGGCGGCCACCCAGGCGTCCAGCGCGCAGTCCGCCTCGTCGGCGGTGTGCGGGCAGTTGGCCGGGCAGTCCACCGTCGCCTCGACGAGGTCCGGGAAGCCGTGCAGCAGGCTCTCGGCGGACACGTGGGCCAGCCCGAAGCTGCGTACCCCCGGGGTGTCGACGATCCAGCCGGTGTCGCCGTCGGCGCCGGGCTCGGCGGGCAGCCGCAACGCCACCGCGCTGGTCGAGGTGTGCCGGCCCCGGCCGATCGCGCTGACCGTGCCCACCGCGCGTGCGGCGTCCGGGACGAGGCGGTTGACGAGCGTCGACTTGCCCACGCCGGAGTGGCCCACCATCACCGAGACCCGGCCGGCGAGCAGCGCGCGCAGCGCGGCCAGGTCGGAGTCCGGGCGGATCAGCACGTACGGCAGCTCCAGCTCGGTGTAGTAGCCGAGCACCGCCTCCGGGCCGCCCAGGTCGGCCTTGGTGAGGCAGAGCAGCGGCTCGATGTCGGCGTCGTACGCGGCCACCAGGCAGCGGTCGATGAACCCGGTACGCGGCGGCGGGTCGGCGAGCGCGCTGACGATCACCAACTGGTCGGCGTTCGCCACCACCACCCGTTCCAGCCGCCCCTCGGCGGTGGTCTCGTCGTCGTCCGCGGTACGCCGCAGCACCGAGGTCCGTTCGGCGATGCGCACGATCCGGGCCAGCGCGCCCGGCGCGCCGGAGGTGTCCCCGACCAGACCCACCCGGTCACCCACCACCACCGACTTGCGTCCCAGCTCGCGGGCGCGCATGGCGGTGACGAGCGGGGCATCCGGCCCGGCCCCGGGCAGCACGCAGGTGTAGCGGCCCCGGTCGACGGCGATGACGAACCCGTCGACGGCGTCGGCGTGCCGAGGGCGGGTGCGCGTACGCGGCCGCGACGACCGGCCCGGTCGGACCCGGACGTCGTCCTCGTCGTACTCGCGCCGCTTCGTCGCCAGGACGTCCCCCCGCTGTCAGTTCTTGCCGGTCACCATCCCCGACCATAGTGCCGGGAACTCCGGCATGGTCTTGGAGGTGCACGCCACGTCGTCGACCTCGATGCCGGGGACGGCCAGCCCGGCCACCGCCGCCGCGTGCGCCATCCGGTGGTCGGCGTACGTGCGGAACGTCCCGCCGCGCAGCGGGCGGGGCCGGATGTCCAGCCCGTCGGGGGTCTCGGTGATGTCCGCGCCGAGCGCGGTGAACTCCTTGGCGAGTGCGGTGACCCGGTCGGTCTCGTGGCCCCGGATGTGGCCGATGCCGGTGAGCCGGGACGGGCCGTCGGCCAGTAGCGTGAGCGCGGTCAGCACCGGGGTCAGCTCGCCGACGTCGGAGAGGTCGGCGTCCAGCCCGCGTACCGTGCCGGTGCCCCGCACGGTCAGGCCGTCGGTGCCGAGCGTCACCTCGCCGCCCATCCGGTGCAGCAGCTCCCGCAGCCGCTCGACCGGCTGGAGGCTGCTGCGCGGCCAGTCCTGCAACGTCACCTC
The DNA here is from genome assembly GCF_001652995.1 of Micromonospora sp. NBRC 110037. Taxonomy (NCBI): domain Bacteria; kingdom Bacillati; phylum Actinomycetota; class Actinomycetes; order Micromonosporales; family Micromonosporaceae; genus Micromonospora; species Micromonospora sp. NBRC 110037. Next base: position 272,229 of record NZ_BBVA01000007.1, on the reverse strand, counting down.
GCCGCCGGTGACCAGCGCGGCGGCGAAGAACGGCGCGGCGCCGGAGAGGTCGGGTTCGATCTCCCAGCCCCGCCCGGACAGCGGGCCCGGCTCGACGGCCCAGACGTCCGGCGTGGTGTCGTCCACCGCGGCGCCGGCGGCGCGCAGCATCTGCACCGTCATCCGCAGGTGCGGCGCGGACGGGACCGGGGGACCCTGGTGCCGGACCACCACGCCCCGGTCGAACCGGGGCGCGGCCAGCAGCAGCCCGGAGACGAGCTGGCTGGACGCGGAGGCGTCGATGACCACGTCGCCGCCGGTCACCTGCCCGGCGCCGAGCACGACGAGCGGCAGGCTGCCCGTCGGCGGGGCGTCGATGCGGACGCCGAGCGCCCGCAGCGCGCCGATCAGCGGGCCGAGCGGGCGGGTGCGGGCGTGCGGGTCGCCGTCGAACGTGACCCGGCCGGCGGCCAGCCCCGCCACCGGCGGCAGGAAGCGCATCACCGTGCCGGCCAGGCCGACGTCGACGTGCGCCGGCCCGGCGAGCGGATGCGGGCGGACCAGCCAGCGGTCGTCGTCGGAGATGGACATGTGCGCGCCCAGCTCGCGCAGGCCGCCGGCCATCAGCTCGGTGTCCCGGGCGCGCAGCGGCCGGGCCAGTGTCGACGGCCCGCTGGCCAGCGCGCCGAGCACCAGGGCCCGGGCGGTCATCGACTTGGAGCCGGGCAGGCGCAGTGTCGCGGCGACCGGGTCGCTGGCGGTCGGCGCGGTCCACGGTTGCGGCTGACGGGTAGCGATCGGATTCCCCACGGTCACATTCTGCCAAGTTCCCGGCCCGGTGGAACCGTCCGTGGCCGCTGCTCCCGTTGGGCGGGACAGCCGAAACGTCCGGATGGGGCTAGCGTGGGCGCCATGTGCGGGAGGTACGCCACGACCCGGAGCGCCGGTGACCTGAGCGCGCTGTTCTCCTCGGCTGACGAGACCGGCGGGGTGGCGCCGGACTTCAACGTCGCCCCGACCGATCCGGTGCCGCTGGTCCGGCTCGCTCCGGAGGGGCACCGGCTGCTCTCCCTGGGCCGCTGGGGGCTGTTGCCGGGGTGGTCCCACAGCGCCGCCGGCGCCGCCCGCATGATCAACGCGCGGGCCGAGACGGTCGCGACCAGCCGGGCGTACGCGCCGTCGTTCGCCCGGCGCCGGTGCCTGGTGCCGGCCGACGGGTGGTACGAGTGGGTCCGGCTCGCCGGTGGCGGGCGGCAGCCCTACTTCATGACGCCCCGGGACGGCTCGGTGCTCGCCTTCGCCGGCATCTGGTCGGTGTGGGAGTCGGCCGGGGTGGCCCGGCTCACGTTCAGCGTGCTCACCACCGCTGCGGTCGGCGAGCTGGCCGAGGTGCACGACCGGATGCCGCTGCTGCTGGCGCCGGATCGCTGGGCGGATTGGCTCGGCCCCGCCGACGACCCGGCCGGATTGCTCGCGCCGCCCGACGCCGGCCTGCTCGCCGGGCTGGAGATCCGCCCGGTCTCCCGGGCGGTCGGCGACGTCCGCAACGACGGTCCCGAGCTGATCGCGCGGGTGTCTCCGGAGGGCGTGGAGGCGGTCTCCGGGCCGACCCTGTTCTGATCACGCTCCGCCACATCGACGCGCCCCGTTTGCCGGGGTTGCGCCGGAAAAGTCGCCCGGACGTTCAGTCAGTTTCATTGAAGACTCTTGTCCTTACGTATGCGAATGCGATAGAACACAGCGCCGGTGATGGGCGTTGGTTCGCACGGGGCGACGACACCCATCGATCTTGCTGAAAGATCTCTGCCGGTCCCACGGGGGAGGTGGGTGTATTGACACGGGCACGCATGCCCCGCCCGCACGAGGTCGCCGCGGCACGGCGCGACCCACGACTGCTGCGGGCTCTGCACGAACGACGCCAGGACGAGGCGTGGCGCACCAGAGGCACCTGTCAGAACGTCGATCCGGAGACGTTCTTCCCGGCGCCGAACGAGCCGGCCGACGCGGCGGTGGCGCTCTGCCGCACGTGCGACGTCCAGGGCTCCTGCCTGGCCTGGGCGCTGGAGGTGGGCGACTGCCACGGCGTCTGGGGCGGCACCACGCCGCGCGAGCGCCGAGCCATGCTCGTGGCCTGGCGCAGCGAGGTCCAGCCCGATCCGGACGCGATCGACGACGCCGGCCCGCCGGTGCGTGACCGCCTGCTCACCCTGGTGCCGCTGAGCTGATCCCTCGTCGCCCGTGGCCCGTCCGCGGGCCACGGGCGACGACCGGTTCGGCCCGTCCCGGCGCCGCCGGCCGACCGGCACGCGCAGAATGGGCCGGTGCGGCACGACGACGAGATCGACACACCCCGGGGACGGGCGCGGTTCCGCTTCCACCCGCCCGCAGACGGCTCGACAGTGCTGGTGCTGGGCCACGGGGCAGGCGGCGACGTGGACGCGCCGGACCTCACGGCGGTCCGGGACGCGGTGCGCGACGCCGGGGCCGGGGTGGCCCTGGTGACCCAGCCGTACCGGGTCGCCGGGCGGCGCGCGCCCGCTCCCGCCGGGCACCTCGACGAGGCGTGGACGGCGGTGCTGGCCGAGCTTCGCCAGCGCGCCCCGCAGGTGCGCGACTGGGTGGTCGGCGGCCGGTCCAGCGGCGCCCGGGTGGCCTGCCGCACCGCCGCCGCCGTCGGGGCGGCCGGAGTCGTCGCGCTGGCGTTCCCGCTGCACCCGCCGGGCCGGCCGGAACGCTCCCGGGCCGCGGAACTGCTCACCGGGCTGCCCACGCTCGTGGTCAACGGCGACCGGGACCCGTTCGGCGTGCCCGAACCCGGCCCGGGGATCGAGGTGGTGGTCCGGCCGGGACAGCGGCACGACCTGCGGGGCGACCCGGCCGGCACGGCCGCCGTGGTCCGGGACTGGCTGCGCGTACACGGATGGTTGTCCTGAGCGGCGGCGCGCGCCGTGACCGTCGCCCGCGGCGGGTCGTTGCACCGGTTGGTGCCGGCCGCCCGGTTCGGGTGCGCCGGGGCCACCCTCCCAGGCCCTTCCTGGTCCCAGCGGCGGTCGCGGCCGCCGCCGGGGCCAGGATCGGGTGGGACCGGTGGAATGCCGCACCCCGTACCTCGCGTTACCTCCCTGTGGACGACGACAGTGCCAGCGCGAGGGGGGTGACCGGTGCCGATACAGACACGGAGCCGGGAACGGGACGAACGGGACGAGCGGCAGCTCAGGCGGCTGCTCGACGCGCCGGAGTGGCCCGCGGCGTCGGTCGTGAGCACCGGCACAGACTCCGGAAGTGAATCTGCCGGAAAGTGGGTACGCGTATCCTCAGCGGGAAAGCATCCGACGCGAGGGGATGTGCGGTTGACCACCGAGAAGACGGACGAGCGCAGGGCCCGCTTCGAGCGGGACGCTATGCCCTTCGTCGACCAGCTCTACGCCGCCGGTCTGCGGATGACCCGCAACCCGGCCGACGCGGAGGACCTGGTTCAGGAGACGTACCTGAAGGCGTACGCCGCCTTCCACCAGTTCGAGCAGGGCACGAACCTGAAGGCCTGGCTCTACCGGATCCTGACCAACACCTACATCAACACCTACCGTAAGCGGCAGCGGCAGCCCATTCAGGCGCCGACCGAGGAGATCACCGACTGGCAGCTCGCCGAGGCCGAGTCGCACACCTCCAGCGGCCTGCGCTCGGCCGAGACGGAGGCGCTCGACCGGCTCCCGGACAGCGACGTCAAGGAGGCCCTCCAGCAGTTGCCGGAGGAGTTCCGCCTGGCCGTCTACCTGACCGACGTCGAGGGCTTCTCCTACAAGGAGGTCGCCGACATCATGGGCACGCCGATCGGCACCGTGATGTCCCGTCTGCACCGTGGCCGACGTAATCTGCGGAAGCTGCTCGAGCAGTACGCGGCGGAGCGCGGTTTCAGCGCCGCCTCGTCGAAGAAGGGTTCGACCGCCGCCGCCAGCCGGGAGGTGTGACCGTGAGCTGTGGACAACCGCACGAGACGGACTGCCGCGAGGTGCTCGCCGAGGTCTACCTCTACCTCGACCTGGAGTGCGGCGAGGAGCGCCGGCTGCTGATCCGGCACCACCTGGACGAGTGCGGGCCGTGCCTGCGCGAGTACGGCATCGAGCAGGAGGTCAAGGCGCTCGTGGCCCGGTGCTGCGGCAACGACTCGGCGCCGGAGAAGCTGCGTGAGCGGCTGCGTCTGCGGCTGACCGAGCTGGTGGTCTTCGAGACCACCGAGTCCCGCGAACTGGCCGACTGAACAAGCGACGGAACGGCCCGGGTCCGAATGATCGGACCCGGGCCGTCACGCGTTTCCGGCAGGTGCCGCGCTGTTCCCGATGATCAGGAGTTGGGGCGCTTGCCGTGGTTGGCGCTGCTCTTCTTCCGGGCCTTCTTCTTGCGGGCCTTCTTCGCCATGCTCTGCCTCCTTGTGCTGGTCACGGTTCCGTCCGCGGCTGGCCGCGGCGGAGGTCGCGGTGTGGCTCCCCGGCTCGCCGGTGGCCGACCCGCACGATGCTAGTGCCGACGCAGCCCGCCGGAGCGCGGTGGGGCGCATCGCGTGCCCGGTGGTGCGCGGCCCGGCGTGACCGGCGTCATGATTGGATACCGTTCGCAGGACTGTCGGGGAGTCGTCGGGGAGAGGGAGGGCCGGAAGATGGCCGAGGAGATCCGCGCCGAGATGGTGGCGAACGTCTGGAAGGTCGTGGTGTCGGCCGGCGACACCGTGTCCGAGGGCGACACGCTCGTCATCCTGGAGTCGATGAAGATGGAGATCCCGGTGGTCGCCGAGTCCGACGGCGTGGTGCAGCGCCTCGCCGTCAACGAGGGAGACGTGGTGCAGGACGGCGACCTGATCGCGGAGATCGGTTGACCGCCCTGCTGGTGCGCCGCGCCGAGCCGGCGGACTTCCCGGCCGTGGCGCGGCTGACTGTGGCCGCGTACGAGGCGGACGGCCAGCTCAAGGACGAGAGCGGGTACGCGCCGGTGCTCGCCGACGTGGCCACCCGCGCCCAGACCGGCGAGGTGCTGGTGGCCGTCGACGACACCACCGGCCAGGTGCTCGGCGCGGTGACGTTCGTGCTGCCCGGCACCCCGTACGCCGAACTCGCCGGCCCGGGCGAGGCGGAGTTCCGGATGCTCGCGGTGGATCCGGCCGCGCAGGGCCGGGGCGCCGGCGCCGCGCTCGCGGCCGCGTGCGTGACGCGCGCGACCGAGCTGGGATGCACGGCGGTGGTGATCTGCGTACGCGCCGGGATGGCGGCGAACGCGCACCGCCTCTACGAGCGGCTCGGGTTCGTCCGGCTGCCGGAGAAGGACTGGTCGCCGCTGCCCGGCATCGACCTGCTCGGTCTGCGACTGGACCTGACCGCGGCGGGCTGAACCGGCTCAGCCCTGGCCGGTCTCGCCGATCTTGGCGAGCAGCTCGTCGGCCACCTCGAGCGCGATCCGCTTCCGCTCGTCGTCGGTGATGCCGGGCGCGCGGACCGCGAACCAGCTGGTGTGCACCGCGAACAGCGTCAGCGTGGCGCGCAGCTGGGCGGCCGGCGAGTCGTCACCCCGGCACAGCTCGTGGGCCAGCCGCATCATCCGGTCCCGCATCTGCTGGCCGGCGACCAGGCTCTTGAGCACCGTCTGGTTCTGCTCGAAGAAGCGCATCACCTGGGGCAGGTCGCCGGCGAACATGCTGTCGGCGTACCGCCCGAGCAGGGCGCGGCGGGTCGCCAGGGTGGGTGGCTGGTCGGCGGCCCAGGCGATCAGCTCGTCCATCCGGCGCAGCCGGTCGTCGACGAAGCTGGTGACGATCTCGTCCTTGCTCTTGAAGTGGTAGTAGAGCGCCGCCTTCGTGACGCCGAGCCGCTCGGCGATCTCCCGCAGTGACGTCTTCTCGTAGCCCTGCTCGGTGAAGAGTTCCAAGGCGACGGCCTGGATGCGCTGCCGTGTGCCTCCTGTGGTCTCCCTCACCAGCCGACTTCCTTCCAATCCGCTTGACGTCCGACCGTCATCAGCTTACCGTCCGGCTAGTAAGCAAACTAGCCGGGCGGCAAGTAAGTTGATCACATGATCTGCGGGGGAGCCTACCGATGAGTCAACAAGCCCCGGTCGTCGCGAGACCGAACATCCGCGTCGTCCTGTTCGGCCTGATGATCGCGATGATGCTCGCGATGCTCGACAACATGATCGTCAGCACCGCGCTGCCGCGGATCGTCTTCGAGTTCGGGGGCGCCGACCACTTCACCTGGGTGGTCACCGCGTACGTGCTGGGCACTACTGTCTCCACGCCGATCTGGGGCAAACTCGGCGACCTCTACGGACGCAAGGCCGTCTTCCTCACCGCCGTCGTCGTGTTCCTGGTCGGCTCGGCGCTGTGCGGCATGTCCGGCTCCGGAGTCTTCGGCGGCGCCGACAGCGGCATGATCGAGCTGATCGCGTTCCGCGCCGTGCAGGGCCTCGGCGCCGGTGGCCTGATGGTCGGCGTCATGGCGATCATCGGTGACCTGGTGCCGCCCCGCGAGCGGGGCCGCTACCAGGGCATGATCGCCGGCATCATGGCCATCGCCATGGTCGCGGGGCCGCTGGTCGGCGGCTTCATCACCGACAACCTCTCCTGGCGGTGGGCGTTCTACGTCAACCTGCCGCTGGGCGGCGTGGCGCTGCTGGTCCTGGCCACCACCATGCACCTGCCGAAGTACCGCACCGAGCACAAGATCGACTGGCTGGGCGCGGCGCTGCTGTCCGTGGGCATCACCGCGATCGTGCTGGTCACCACCTGGGGCGGCAACCAGTACGACTGGGCCTCGCCGCAGATCCTCGGCCTCGCCGTGCTGGCGGTGGCCGCGCTCGGCGTGTTCGCTCTCGTCGAGCGGCGCGCGCCCGAGCCGATCCTGCCGCTGAGCCTGTTCGCCAACCGCAACTTCGCGCTGATCTCGGTGATCGGGTTCCTGCTCGGCTTCGCCATGTTCGGGGCGATGAACTTCCTGCCGCTCTACCAGCAGACCGTCCAGGGCGCCTCGGCCACCAACAGCGGCCTGCTGCTGCTCCCGCTCATGTTCGGCATGCTCGTGGTCTCGCTCGTGGTCGGCCGGACGATCACCAAGACCGGCCGCTACCGGGCCTTCCCGATCGTCGGCGGCGTCGTGATGGCCGCCGGGATGGGCCTGCTCAGCCTGCTCGACGTGGACACCAGCAAGGCGCAGTCCTCGCTCTACATGGTCGTGCTCGGCGTCGGCATGGGCTTCCTGATGCAGACCTCGATGCTGATCGCGCAGAACAGCGTCGAGCAGAAGGACCTCGGCGCCGCCAGCGGCGCCGCCACGTTCTTCCGGTCCATCGGCGGCTCGTTCGGCGTCTCCCTCTTCGGCGCGATCTTCGCCAACCGTCTCGCCGACTCGGCGGCCGGCCCCGCGTTCGCGGGCTCGGGTGGCGGCGAGGGCGGCGCGATGAACCTGGAAGCCCTCAAGAAGCTCACCGGCCCGATGCGCGAGGCGGTGCTCGGCGGCCTCGCCGACGCCATCTCGCACGTCTTCTTCTGGGCGGTCCTCTTCACCGTGGCCGTGCCGGTGCTCGCCTGGTTCATCAAGGAGGTGCCGCTGCGCGCGACGAACGACGTGCGGCCGGCCGGCCCCACGCCGGAGGACGAGGCCGAGGCCGCGCTCGGCAAGGCCCCCGTCGCCTGACTCACCCGCCGCAGCCCCGCGCCCCCACCCCGGGGGTACGCGGGGCCGCCGCGTATCCACCCCAGCGAGGCACCCGGTGCCTTCCGCCCGCTGCCCGCCACATCGGGGGAGTGGTGGGGTCGGAGGGGAGTTGATCGCGCCACCTCGGCGAAGTGGCGGCGCTCGGCTGGGTGGTGGGGGCCGGGGAGCCGGCCGGAAATGGGGCCCCGGAACGGTCCCGGCGCTCAGCCTCTGCGGAACAGGGCGGTGAGGCGTCGCCAGAGGCGGCGCAGCGGGCCTCCGCCGGCGCCGGCGATGAGCGAGTCGGCGGTGGCGCGGGCGGCCGGGTCGAGGGCCGGGGTCGCCCGCGCCAGATAGGCGAGCGACACCGCCACCGGGGTACGCCGGGCGGCGCCGGATGCCACCTCGGTGAGCCGCCCGGCCACCACGGCGGCCACGTCGGCGCGGGTGGCCGGGTCCACCCAGGCGGCGGTGACCAGGGCGAACAGCGCCGCCTCGGCGGCCGGGCCGGGATCGGTGGCCAGTTCGTGCAGCACCCGCCGCCGGGTCGACGACTCCCACGGCTCGTCGGTGCGGTGGTGCAGCAGGCCGAGGCAGGCCCAGACCTGCGCGCAGCGTCTCCACAGTGCCGGGTCCTGCCCGCCGAGCACGCGGCCCAGCGCGGTGGCGGGTGCCTCCGGCGGGTGCGCCAGCAGTGCGAGCAGGTCGGCGAGGTCCAGTGTGGCCAGCCCGACGGCGGCGTCGTACGCGGCCGGGGGGTGCGCCCACGCCGGGTGCGCCAGGTGCTGGAGGCGGCGTACCGCGGCTGCCGAGGGGGCGGGCCCGTCGGGGGACGGGAAATCGTCGTCTGCCGGTGTGACCTGACCCAGCCAGGGCCGCCCCCGGCAGCATTCGGCGAGGTCGCCGTGCTCGTGCGTGTCGTCCGGATGTTCCCGGACGAAATCGGCGAGCGCCACCAGGTGGTCCACGTCGCCGTCGCGCAGGTAGCGCAGCCGGTGCGCGGTGTGCACGGCACAGTCGAAGGTGGGGTCCTTCGCCAGCGCCCGGTCGATCCAGCCCAGCGCCGCGTCGAGCCGGCCGTTGTCGGCGAGCGTGCCGGCGATGTCCGCGTAGACGGCGAGGTCGTCGGGGTCGAGCGCGACAGCCCGTTCCAGCGCCGCCAGCGCCTCGCCGGTGCGGCCGGCGCTGCGGTACGCGTACCCGAGCCACACCTCGCCGAGTTTGGTGGGCTGTGCGCGTACCCCCCGGGTGGCCCAGGTGACGGCGAGGGTGACCTCGCCGAGGCGCCGGGCCAGCGCGGACGCCGCGCCCAGCAGCAGCGGGTGGGCCGGATGCACGGTGATCGCGTTGCGGGCCAGCGTGAGGTACGGCGCCAGCGGCTCGCGCAGCCGGCGCGGCGCGGGGTCGGGCGCCGCCGCGCAGACCTGCATGAGGATCCGGGCGGTGCGTTCGGGGTCGAGGCGTTCCGGCAGGTCGGTGGCGGTCACCCAGGGTACGGCGGCCCACGGCGCGGCGGGCGCGTAGCCGGTGGCGGCGGCCAGCAGGTCGAGCCCTTCGGCGGGCCGGCCGGCGGCGGCGAGCAGGTGCGCGCGGGCCACCACGGCGCCGACGAACGCCTGCTGACCGAGCGGGAAGAGGTCCAGGTCGCCGCCGCTGGCCGCGTCCAGCCGGGCGAGCGCTTCGTGCGCCTCGGGCAGCGTGGGGGAGCGGACCAGCGCGGCGGCGATGTGGTCGGCGGCGTGCCGCAGGTCGCCCTCGCCCAGCGCCAGCCGGGCCAGCGCGAGTTCCTCCTCCGCCGAGAGCGCGGCGTCGTCCTCGGGCACGTCGTCCTTCCGCCGGTCGGGGTCGGTCAGCCGGGCAAGCCTAGGGGATCTTCCGTCAATTAGTGATCCACTGCGCACTCCTGCTCGTTGCGTTGATTGAGGCTGCTGAAACGTGCAAGACTGAGCATCGAACGCGCGAGAAACGCGCAGAAGGAGGTCTGGAGTGACGCGAGCAGGGGCCGGTATGGCCGCCGACATCGACGAGCAGCCGGCCGGTTACGAGCGTCTGCTCTCCGCCGAGCACGCCGCGGCGATCGCCGAGGTCGCGGCCGTCGTCGCGCAGCGGCGCCCCCGGCACGTGGTGTTCACCGCGCGGGGCACCTCCGACCACGCCGCGCTCTACGCGGCCTACCTGACCGAGATCCGCCTCGGACTGCCCGCCGGGCTGGCCTCGCCCAGCGCGATCACCGTCTTCGGCGCCCGGCCCGACCTCTCCGACGCGCTCGTCGTCGGCGTCAGCCAGAGCGGCGGCTCGCCCGACCTCGCCGAGGTGCTGCGGGTCGCCCGCGCCTCCGGCGCGCTCACCCTGGCCGTCACCAACAACCCCGGCTCGCCGCTGGTCGAGACCGCCGAGCTGAGCGTGGACATCGCCGCCGGCCACGAGCGGGCGGTCGCCGCCACCAAGACCTACACCGCCGAACTGCTCGCGCTGCTCATGCTGATCGAGGGGGTACGCGCCGGCGACGGCGTGCTGCCCGCCGAGGAGCGCGCCGCGCTGAGCCGGCTGCCCGAGCTGGCCGCGCAGACGCTCGCCGACGACACCCCGGCCCGGCTCGCGCCGCGCTACCGGTTCGCCGCCCAGCTCGTCACCACCGGCCGGGGGTACGCGTACCCGACCGCGCGCGAGGCGGCGCTGAAGCTGATGGAGACCTCGTACCTGCCGGCGCTCGCCTTCTCCGGCGCCGACCTGCTGCACGGCCCGCTCGCCATGACCGACCCGGACGTACCGGTGCTCGCCGTCGTCGGCTCCGGCCCCGGCGGCACGTCGATGCGCGAGGTGCTGCCCCGCCTCGGCGAGCGCCGCGCCGACGTGGTGGTGGTCGGCTCCGCCGACGTCGGCGAGACCCGGATGGCGGTGCCCGAGGTCGACGAGCGGTACGCGCCGCTGCTCGACATCCTGCCGCTGCAACGGCTCGCGCTGGCCCTGGCGCTGGCCCGGGGCGAGGACCCGGACGCGCCGCGCGGCTTGAAGAAGGTCACGGCGACGATGTGAGGCCCGGCGTGGCACGCTGTGTGGCGTGTCCACCCTCCGTGACCTCGCCGAGGAGCACACCGCGCTCCGCCCGGCCGACATCGACCACCTGCACCGGATCGCCGGCGACTGGCAGCTGCTGTCCGACCTGTCCTTCGCCGACCTGCTGCTCTGGGTGCCGGTGGACGGCGACGGCACGTTCCTCTGCGTGGCCCAGGTCCGTCCCACCACCGCCCCGACCGCCTACCTGGACGACCAGGTCGGGCGGATCGTCGGCGGGGCCGAGGTGGCCCACCTGGAGGTGGCCTACCGGCAGGGACGGATCTGGCGCGAGGGCGACCCGGTCTGGTACGGCGACGTCCCGGCCCGCCACGAGGCGATCCCGGTCCGGCTGCGCACCGGCGACGGTGAAGCCGGCGAGGTGATCGCCGTGGTGGGCCGGGACACCAACCTGTCCACCGCGCGCACCCCCAGCCAGCTCGAACTGAACTACCTGACCACCGCCGACGACCTGGCCCAGATGATCGCCGATGGCACGTTCCCGCCGCCCCGGCACCCCGGCGAGACCACCTCGGCGCCCCGGGTCGGCGACGGCCTGGTGCGGCTCGACGCCAACGGCAAGGTCACCTACGCCAGCCCGAACGCCCAGTCCGCGTACCGCCGCCTCGGCTACGCCTCCCACCTCGTCGGCGAGGACCTGGCCAAGCTGCACCGCCGGCTCGCCGGCGACCCCCTCGAAGGCACCGACGCGGGCAACGCCGTGCTCGCCGCGCTGCGCGGCGAGGCGCCGCCCCGGCGGGAGATCGACGCCCGCGGCGCGACCATGCTCACCCGGGCGCTGCCGCTGATGCCCGCCGGAGTGCCGATCGGCGCGCTGGTGCTGGTCCGCGACATCACCGAGGTACGCCGCCGCGACCGCGCCCTGATCACCAAGGACGCCACCATCCGGGAGATCCACCACCGGGTGAAGAACAACCTCCAGACCGTCGCCGCGCTGCTGCGCCTGCAGGCCCGGCGGGTCTCCATGCCCGAGGCCCGGGTCGCGCTGGAGGAATCGGTACGCCGGGTCGCCTCGATCGCGCTGGTGCACGAGACGCTCTCCATGTCCAGCGACGAGGCGGTCGAGTTCGACGGCATCGTGGACCGGGTCGCCAGCGCCGCCACCGAGGTCGCCGCCACCGAGGTGAGTGTCGGCATGCGCCGCCGCGGCACGTTCGGCGTCCTGCCCGCCGAGATCGCCACCTCGCTGGTGATGGTGCTCAACGAGCTGCTGCTCAACGCCGTCGAGCACGGTTTCCCGTCGGCCGAGGAGGAGGCGGCCGCTCCTCCTGTGGACGTGCCCCGGCCGGAGGCGGGGGTTTCCGCGCCCCGGCCCGAGGTTGTGGTCTCCGCGCACCGGGCGCGCAAGCAACTGCACGTCACGGTGACCGACAACGGCCGGGGGCTGCCCGAGCAGTTCGACGCCGAGCGCGGCGGCAACCTGGGCCTGCAGATCGTCCGGGCGCTGGTCACCGGCGAGCTGCGCGGCACCATCGAGCTGCGTAACGGCGCCGACGGCGGCACCGAGGCGGCCATCGTCGTACCGCTGGCCCGCGGCACCACCGACCGCCTCACCGGACGAGCAGGGCCACTGTGATCCCCGGACGCGGCCACACCTGCCGCACCGTGTAGCCCGCGCGCAACGCGTCGCCCTTCGCACCCGGCACCGCCGCCAACGGGTCCGCGCGCCGGCCGGTGACCACCAGCCACACCCGGTCCACCCCGGCCAGGCACCGCGCCGGGTCGTCGCACTCCACGGCCCAGAGGCTCGCGTCCTGACGCTGGTCGCGGACCACCAGTACGTCGCGTGGCAGCCTCGACCCCAGGTGGTACGCCATGCCGAGATCCGGGAACAGCCAGCCGTCCCGGGGCGAGTAGACGATCGCGTCGCCCGGCCGCTGCCCGGCGCGGATGATCCCGGCCGCGCCCGCGTAGTCGACGGGTGCGCTGCGCGGCCACTCGTGGGTGCGGCGCAGCGCCACCTGATCGGGCAGCCCGAGCAGTCCGGCCAGGACCACCACCGCGATTCCCGCCGCGACCCGTCCGCGCGGCGACGTCGGCCCTTGCTCTGCTTCCGTGGGCGCGGCAGTGCGGCCGGCTGCGGCGGGTGTCGCCGTGCGCGCTGGTCCAGCGGGCGTTGCTTCAGCGGGCGCTGGTCCAGCGGGCGTTGCTTCAGCGGGCGCTGGTTCAGCGGGTGTTGCTTCAGCGGGCGTTGCTGTTGCCGGCGTTCGGGCCGGTGCGGGAGTGACCCGCGCGGCAGCCAGCGCGGCGCCGGCCAGTACGCAGGCGAACGGCACGGTGAAGACCAGGTAGCGGGTCACCCAGAGCGGCACCATCGTTCCGGCGGCGAACATCAGCAGCACCGGCAGCAGCACGGCGGCGGCCGGCAGCAGCGCCCGGCGACCCAGCCGGGCCACGCCGAGCGCCGCGAGCGCGAGCACGAAACCGCCGACGACGCCGCTCTGCGCCAGCGCACCCGGTAGCGCCGCCAGGTCGGGCAGGCGCGCCGGGTCGACCCAGTCGAGCTGTCGACCGCGCTGCCCCCGGGCGACGAGCGCCAGTGGGGTGACGAGCACGACGGCCGGCACCAGCGCCAGCAGCCACCCGGCCAGCGCCTCCCGAGCCTCGCCGGTCACGTTCTGCGGTTCCGCTTCCGGCGCGTCCCTGCCATGCTCCCTGCTCCCGGGATGCGGTGACACCCGTGGCGTTCCACCGGCGTTCGATCTCGTGGCTGGGTGGAACGCCGTGGGTGTCTGCGGGGCGTCGTGACACCCGTGGTGTTCCACTCGCGTTCGATCTCGTGGCTGGGTGGAACGCCACAGGTGTCTGCGGCGTGGCCGGCTCGCGTCGGGCATCTGGGCTCGGGACTGGCCGGGCGGATCGACGACCCCCGCAGGGCCATGTGCGGCGGTCAGCAGCACCACCACGGCGTGCGCGGCGAGCAGGGTGAGCGCGACCAGGTGGAGCAGGCCGAGCGCGGCGACCGCAGCGGCGTACCCGGCCCAGCGTCGCCAGGTCGGCCGGCGCAGCGCCTCGACCAGCAGCAGCGTGGCCAGCACGGCGAGCAGCGTGGCTAGGGCGTACGGGCGGGCCTCCTGCCCGTACCGCGAGGTGACCGGCAGGACCGCGAACAGCAGTCCGGCCAGCAGCCCGGCGCGACGGCCGACCAGCACCGCGCCGAGGCGGGCGGTGAGCGCGGCGGCCACGGCCATGGCGAGCGCGGAGGGCAGTCGCAGCGCCGTCGGCGACGTGCCGGCAATCGCCGTCCAGCCGTGCATGAGCAGGTAGTACGGCCCGGTGGCGGCGTCGATGGTGCGGGTCATCCGGGCCAGGTCGGATAGCGGGCGGGTGGCCGCGCTCCAGGTGGCCAGCTCGTCCCGCCACGGCTGGGCGTGCCCGATCCCGGCCAGCGTCACCACGAGCGTGAGCAGCCCCGGCGTCATCCACACCGCCCAGCCGGGAAGGGCGCGAACAGACGCGGGCCCGAACCTCCTCACCCCCGCAGCGTCACACGCCCGCTCCCGCTCACCCCCCAGCTCCCCCATTTCCCACCCACCCGGCCCACCCCCGCCCGGCCCGGCCCCACCCCGGCCCCCGCCCCGTCGATCATGAGGTTGACGGCACTCACCGTCCCTTTTGCCCCCGCCAACTTCATGATCAACGGTGCGGTGACGGGGGTGGACGGGGGCCGGCGGTGTCGACCAAGGAGATTGCGGCCTGATGTGGCGGGTTGGGGGACGTCAACTCCTTGATCAACGGGAGAGGGCGGGGAGGGAGGGCGGGGGACAGGGATGGGAGTCGATCCCGGTTGGGGCCCGTGATGTGGGATCACAGTGCGGAGCTGTGGTCCGGCCGGGCGTGGTGTGGCAGCATGAGGCACATGACCGCCGCTGTCGTCCGCCGCTTCGTGGCTCGCCGCCACGTCGATTACGGCCGCGTGCGCAGCGCGATCTGTCCGGCCCACTGACGACGCCCGACCCTTCCGTCTCGGGCGCGCACTCGCGCCGGCCGTCATCGACATCGCCGTCCACGGCCCACTCCCGGGCCGGCCGCCGCGTCCGCGCTCGCAGGCACCGCAGCAAGCAATGGAGGACGCCGCGATGGCGGTCAGCAGCACCCCGACCCGTCCCGACTCCCCGGCGCCCGCCGCCCGTGCGCCCCGCCGGCCACGCGGCGAGGGCCAGTGGGCGCTCGGGCACAAAGAGCCGCTCAACCCCAACGAGCGGATCAAGAAGGACGACGACCCGCTGAACGTGCGGGACCGGATCGAGAACATCTACGCCCATCGCGGTTTCGCCTCGATCGACCCGCAGGACCTGCGCGGCCGGTTCCGCTGGTGGGGCCTCTACACCCAGCGCAAGGCCGGCATCGACGGCGGGCGTACCGCAGTCCTGGAGCCGCACGAGCTGGAAGACGAGTTCTTCATGCTCCGCGTCCGGGTGGACGGCGGCCAGCTCAACCTGGCCCAGCTCCGCGTGATCGCGGACATCTCCCGCGAGTTCGCCCGGGACACCGCCGACATCACCGACCGGCAGAACATCCAGTACCACTGGATCCGGGTCGAGGACATGCCGGAGATCTGGCGCCGGCTGGAGGCGGTCGGCCTGCAGACCACCGAGGCGTGCGGCGACTGCCCCCGGATCGTGCTGGGCAGCCCGGTCGCCGGGGTGGCCCGGGACGAGGTGCTCGACCCGACTCCGGCGATCGACGAGATCGTCCGCCGGTACGTCGGCGACAAGGCGTACTCCAACCTGCCCCGCAAGTTCAAGACCTCGATCTCCTGGCTGGTCGACACCCCGTACGAGGCGAACGACATCGCGTTCCTCGGCGTGGAGCACCCGGAGCACGGTCCCGGCTTCGACGTGTGGGTGGGCGGCGGGCTCTCCACCAACCCGATGCTCGCCAAGCGGCTCGGCGTCTGGGTGCCGCTGAACGAGGTGCCGGACGTGTGGGCCGGTGTGGTCGGCATCTTCCGCGACTACGGCTACCGCCGGCTGCGTAACCGGGCCCGGCTGAAGTTCCTGGTCGCCGACTGGGGCGTGGAGCGGTTCCGGGAGGTGCTGGAGAAGGAGTACCTGGGCCGCACGCTGCTGGACGGCCCGGCCGCGGAACTGCCGGCGAAGCCGGTCGACCACATCGGTGTGCACGCCCAGCGTGACGGCGCGAACTACGTCGGCGCGGCCCCGGTGGTGGGCCGGGTCTCCGGCACCCAGCTGGCGCAGCTCGCCGACGTGGTCGAGGCGCACGGCAGCGGCCGGGTGCGGCTCACCCCCTACCAGAAGCTGCTGGTGCTGGACGTGGCGCCGGAGCGGACCGAGGAGCTGGTCACGGCGCTGCGCGGGATCGGCCTGGAGGCCCGGCCGTCGGCGTGGCGGCGCGGCACGATGGCCTGCACCGGCATCGAGTTCTGCAAGCTCGCCATCGTCGAGACCAAGCGGCGCGGCGAGGAACTGGTCGCGCGCCTGGAGGAGCGGCTGCGCGACTTCGACGCGGACATCTCCATCCACCTCAACGGCTGCCCGAACGCCTGCGCCCGCACCCAGGTCGCGGACATCGGGCTCAAGGGCCAGCTCGTGGTCGGCCCGGACGGCCGGCAGGTCGAGGGTTTCCAGGTGCACCTCGGCGGCGGCCTCGGCATGGCCCAGGGCCAGACCGCCGGTTTCGGCCGCAAGCTGCGCGGCCTGAAGACCACCGCCGAGGAGCTTCCGGAGTACGTGGAACGGCTCGCCCGCCGCTACCTGGCCGGCCGGACCGAGGGTGAGACGTTCGCCAACTGGGTGATCAGAGCCGACGAGGAGGAGCTCCGATGAGCGATGCCCGATCTGCGCCTCTCTACTGCCCGTACTGCGGGGAGGAGGACCTGCGACCGCACGAGGCCGGACACGGCGCCTGGGAGTGCCACGCCTGCGCGCGGGTCTTCGCGGTCAAGTTCACCGGTCTGCTGAGCCGGGCGGTGACCCGGTGAGCGGCCTCGTCTCCGCCGCCGGCCTCGGCCTGATCGGCGAGGCCGGGCCGGCCCGCCGGGACCCGGAGGAGTTGCGCGCGCTGGCCGAGGAGGCCGGCCGGGAGCTGGCGGACGCGCCGGCGATCGAGATCGCCCGGTGGGCGGCCGAGACGTTCGGCGAGCGGTTCTGCGTGACCAGCTCGATGGCCGACGGGGTGGTGGCGCACCTGGTCTCCCGGGTCGCGCCCGGCGTCGACGTGGTGTTCCTGGACACCGGGCTGCACTTCCCGGAGACGCTGCGGGTGCGCGACGAGGTGGCCCGCCGGATGCCGGTGCGGGTGCGCTCGATCCGGCCGCGGATGACCGTGGGCCAGCAGGACGGCCAGTACGGTCCGCGGCTGTTCAACAGGTCCCCGGACGACTGCTGCCAGCTGCGCAAGGTGGAGCCGCTGGAGCGGGCGCTGTCCGGGTACGACGCGTGGGCCGCCGGGCTGCGCCGGGACGAGTCGCCGACCCGGGCGAACACGCCGGTGGTGGGCTTCGACGCGCGGCGCGGCAAGGTCAAGGTGAACCCGATCGCGGCGTGGACGCAGCGGGAGGTGGACGCGTACGTGGCCCGGTACGACATCCCGGTCAACGAGCTGTTCGCGCGCGGCTACGGCTCGATCGGCTGCTGGCCGTGCACCCGGCGGACGAAGGCGGGGGAGGACCCGCGGTCCGGTCGCTGGGCGATGTTCGAGAAGACCGAGTGCGGCCTGCACACCTGAGGGCCGGGCCACCCGTGGTGCTGGTGGCGCACGGGAGCCGTGACCCTCGGGCGGCGGAGGCGACCCGGGCGCTGGCCCGGGCCGTGGCGGACACCTGGCCCGGTCGTGCGGTGCTGCCGAGCTGGCTGGACCACACCGATCCCGGCCCGGCCGAGGTGCTGCGCGGGCTTGCCGCCGCCGGCCACTCCCGGGCGGTTCTGGTGCCGCTGCTGCTGACCGCCGCGTACCACCGGAAGGTCGACATCCCGGCGGCGGTCGCGGCGGCCGGCGCCGAGATCGAGGTACGGGTGACCGACGTGCTGGGCCCGGCCGGCTCCGGCGTGGACGGCGGGTTGCTGGACGGGCTGCGCCGCCGCCTGGCGGAGGCGACCGGCGACGGGCCGGGCGGGCTGGACGCGGTGGTGCTGGCGGCGGCCGGTACCCGGGATCCGGCCGCTCGTGCTTCGGTGGGCCGGGTCGCGGCGGCGTTCGGCGCCGGGCTGGGCGTGCCGTGCCGCGTGTCGTACGCCTCGGCGGCGCCGCCGGAGGTCGGCGGCGCGGTGGCGCGACTGCGCGCGGCGGGGGCCCGCCGGGTCGCGGTGGCGGCCTACTTCCTGGCGCCGGGCCGGTTCCACGACGGGGTACGCGCGGCGGCCCGGTCGGCGGGCGCGGTGGCGGTGGCGGAGCCGCTGAACGACCTGCCGGAGTTGGCGGATCTGGTCCGGCGGCGCGTGGACACGGTTGCGGCCTGACGGGTGAGGACAACGCAACGCCCCGGCCGGAATCCCGGCCGGGGCGTTGTCGTGTGGTACGGGTCAGGCGGAGTGAGCGCGCAGCACCCGGAGACCGCCGCGGCGCTTCACCGCGCGGCGCTCCTCCTCGCTCATCCCGCCCCAGACGCCGGCGTCCTGACCGGACTCCAGCGCCCACTGCAGGCACTGGTCGGTCACGGGGCAGCGCCGGCAGACGGCCTTCGCCTGCTCCACCTGAAGGAGGGCCGGGCCGGACGTCCCGATGGGGAAGAACAGCTCCGGGTCCTCGTCGCGGCAGACCGAATCGTGGCGCCAGTCCATGGCGGCAACACTCCTCATTCTTAGTGGGTGGCCAGTAAACGCTTCGTTGCTATTCCTATTTGCGTCCGCATTGCCGAAGGGTGACGGTCAGCATCCATCAATTCGGCGCAGCGTGAGCAGGCTGTGGGGTGCCTGGACCTGCTGGAACAGCTCAACCGAACGAGCATATCCAGGCAATGTCCCGGCAACACGAGTTCGCTTGTGAATACTTTCACGAACTACAGCGATGTCAAGGGTGCCGCTCGGAAAAACTCCGAACAGTGAGCGGGCTCACCACCCATTTGTCCGGGTTTACCAGGGTCCTGGTTACCCGGCGTGCCACAGTCGATAATCAATGTAGTACGGTCTGCGTGACGTTGCTGACATTTCCGGCACCCTTCCTCGGCGTGGCGGCCACCGCGCCCGCGCGGCGGGGGGATCCGCGTCAACCGACTGGAGTACCCGAGACCTAGCAGATTACTCTCAGTGCCGCCGGCACGGAGGTGAATCGGACTTTCTCCCGCTCGCCGAGGTAGTCCCCGTCCATCTGGAACGGCAGTGGGCGCTCCGAGCGCAGGGTGAACTCCGCCAGGTCGTGCAGGCGCAGCACCTGCTTGCCGTGCGGGTCCGGCTTCCGGGAGAAGAACTGCGCCGCCGTACGGGCCGTGCTGGCCACCCGCAGCCGCCGCAGCGCGAGCACGTCGAGCCCGAGATCGAACGAGGCTTCCGGGTTCGGGTTGATCTCCCGGTCGCCCAGGTACGTCCACGGCGCGGTGTTCTGGATGATCGCCGTGGCCAGCTCCGTGTCCGGCGCCTCACCCGGACGCTCCAGCGTGATCGACGGGTGGCGGCGGTCCGAGCCGACGAAGTACTGGCTCGCGGTGGACCGGAAGTAGAGCGCCGGCGTGGAGACGCGTCCCTTCCTGCGGGACTGTTCCACCCGGCGGATGACCGCCGCGTCCAGCCCGAAGCCGGCGCAGAACGTGAAGTAGCGGTCGTCGGCCCGGCCCAGCCCGATCGTGCGGGACCGGCCCAGCCGCAGTCCCTCCAGGATCATGCTGGTGCCGTCCGGCCATTCCCGGGGCAGCCCGAGCGCGCGGGCGAAGACGTTCGTCGAGCCGCCGGGCACGGTGGCCAGCGCGGGCAGCCGCTCGGCCGAGGTCTGCCCGGTCCGGAACGTCGGCGGCTCCGCCGCCATCAGGCCGTTTACCACCTCGTTGACGGTGCCGTCGCCACCGAGCGTGACCACCAGGTCGACGCCCTCCTGGGCGGCCTCCCGGGCCAGGTCCATGGCATGGCCCCGCCGGCGCGTGTAGCGCACCGACAGGTCGACTTCACTGCGCAACGCCCGGACCAGCACGTCCCGGCTGCGCTCGCTGGTGGTGGTGGCCTTCGGATTGACCACCAGGACGGCCCGCATGGGCGGCACTGTACCGCGACTACCCACCGGTATCGTGGCGCCCGTGACGATCGACTCCGACCCGGTCCCCGGCACGCTGCGCGCCGCGGTGCTCCTGCTACGCGCGGAGGCGGTGGCGCTCGGGCTGATCGCGGTGTGGCTCATCTGGTCCGACCTCACCGCTGAGACGACAGACCTGGTCTCGGCGCTGTGGGTGACCGCGTTCGCGATCGGCGGCGCGGTGGCGCTCTGGGCGCTCGGCGGCGCGTTGTCCCGCCGTCGCGCCGGCGCACGCGCGCCCGCGATCGTGCTTCAGCTCATGCTGCTGCCGGTCGGCTGGTTCATGATCGAGGGCGGCATGGGCTGGCTCGGGCTGCCGCTCATGGCGTTCGGCATCGGCATGGTCGGGTTGCTGGTGAGCGGCCCGACCAACCGCGCGCTCGGCTTCGGCGACCCGGCCCGCTGAACGCCGGACGGCCGCCGGAGCGGTGGCCGCGACCCGGTCAGTAGCCGCCCGCGCGGCGGGTCAGCAGCGAGATGGTGGCCCGGCCGTCGGTCGCGTGGGCGTTGGCCCCGGTGGTCAGCGCGGTGAGCACCTTCCAGGCGAACGACGACTCCGACGGCAGCGTCGCGCCCCGGACCGTCGGCACCGTGACCTCGACGGTGAGCGCGTCCTCGGTGACCGCGAACCGGCACTCCAGCTCGGCGTCGCGGGTGGCGATGGCGAGCAGCATGGCGCACGCCTCGTCGACGGCGATGCGCAGGTCCTCGATCTCGTCGAGGGCGAACTGCAGCCGGGCCGCGAGGCCGGCCGTGGCGGTGCGGAGCACGCCGAGGTAACCACCGTCGGCGGGCACGGTGAGGTGGACGACGTCGTCGTCAGTCGTCGGGTGCCCGGTCAGTTGAGTCACGGCTCCTCCCCCCGGTGCGGGACTCTACCCGGTCAGGGGGCCGACCGCGTGGGCGCGGCCGTCGCGTGCGTGGCGAGCTCGCGCAACGCGGGCCCGGCCAGGCGGTACGGGGTCCACTCGTCCATCGGCGTGGCGCCGATCGCGGCGTAGAAGCGGGCTGCCGGGTTCCAGTTGATCATCCACCACTCCAGCCGCTGGTAGCCGCGCTCGACGCAGATCGCGGCGAGGGTGGCCAGCAGCATCCGGCCCGCGCCGGTGCCCCGGGCGGACGGGCGGACGTACAGGTCCTCCAGGTAGATGCCGTGCACGCCGGCCCAGGTGGAGAAGTTGAGGAACCAGAGCGCGAAACCGATCGGCTGGTCCGCCGCGTCGACGGCCACGTGACCGAAGAGCGCCGGCGCCGGCCCGAACAGGGCCGCCTCCAGCTGCTCGGCGGTGAGGTGGCACTGCTCCGGGGCGCGCTCGTACTCGGCGAGTTCGTGCACCATGGTGACGACGGCCGGTACGTCCCCGGGACGTACCGGCCGGATCGTCGGAGTGCCGTCGGGCGACGTCACGCCTGCTTGGTCTCCCAGAAGATCTTCGAGATCTCATCGATCTTCGCCAGCAGCTCGTCCGCCTTGGCCGGGTCGGTCGCGCCCTTGGCGCCGGCCGCGCCGGCCAGCTTGGTGGCCTCGTTGAACAGCTGGTGCAGGTGCGGGTACTTCTCGAAGTGCGGCGGCTTGAAGTAGTCGGTCCAGAGCACCCACAGGTGGTGCTTGACCAGCTCCGCCCGCTGCTCCTTGATCAGGATGGCGCGGGTGCGGAACTCCGGGTCGGTGTTGGCCTGGTACTTCTCACAGATCATTTTGACCGACTCGGCCTCGATCCGGGCCTGGGCCGGGTCGTATACGCCGCAGGGCAGGTCGCAGTGAGCGCTGGCCGTCACCCGGGGCGTGAGGATGCGGGGAAGGCGCATCAGGGTCCTCCATGGGTTGTTTGCGATGATCCAAGACGACATTACTCCTGGAGACGCCCTCGGGGGCTGGGAGGTGACATGGCGCCCACCGGCGAACCTCCGGCGCTGCGCGGCCCGCTGACGCCGGTGCTGGTGACCGGCCCCTCCATGTCCCCCACGCTGCGGCACGGCGACGCGGTGCTGGTCCGCACCGGCGGCCGGGCGGTGCGCCCCGGTGACGTGGTCGTCGCGGTCTTCCGCAGCCGTCCCGACCTGCTCGTCGTCAAGCGGACGGTGGAACCGCGCGACGGCGGCTGGTGGTTGCGCGGCGACAACGAGTTCGTCGCCGACGACTCCCGCGCGTACGGGGTGGCCGACGTCCGCGGCCGGGTGGTGGCCCGCTGGTGGCCGCGTCCGGGACTGGTCAGGGGCCGGTAACGACCGGAGCGGATATGACCCCGCTCACATACTGGCTGCCGAAGCGTGACTATGCTCGGAAAGTGCCCGGGTGACCCCCGCACCGCCGCGCCGCCGGTCGCTGACCACCGCTGACCACGCCGGCCGGTCCGTCTGCTCGACAGATCCTGGAGTCACCATGTCTTCGCCCACCCCGGACCCCGCCGATCCCGTCTTCCGCCTGCACGTCGGCGGCAAGATGGCAGTCGCCTCCACCGTCCCGCTGACCAGCCGCGAGGACCTCTCCCTCGCGTACACCCCGGGGGTTGCCCGGGTGTGCGAGGCGATCGCCGCCGACCCCGCGCTCGCCGACACCTACACCTGGGTGTCGCACACCGTCGCGGTCGTCACCGACGGCTCCGCCGTACTCGGTCTGGGCAACATCGGCCCGCGCGCCGCGCTGCCCGTGATGGAGGGCAAGGCGGTGCTGTTCAAGCAGTTCGCCGGCGTCGACGCGGTGCCGGTCTGCCTGGACACGCAGGACGTGGACGAGATCGTCGCGACGGTCAAGGCTCTCGCGCCCTCGTTCGGCGGGATCAACCTGGAGGACATCAGCGCGCCGCGCTGCTTCGAGGTGGAGCGGCGGCTCGACGAGGCGCTGGACATCCCGGTCTTCCACGACGACCAGCACGGCACCGCGATCGTGGTGCTCGCCGCGCTGCGCAACGCCGCCACGCTGCTCAACCGCAAGCTCGGCGACCTGCGGGTGGCCGTCAGCGGCGCGGGCGCGGCCGGCGTCGCGGTGACCAAGATGCTGATCGCCGGCGGCGTCGACCCGTCCGGGGTGGTGGTGTGCGACTCGCGCGGCATCATCGGCCGGCACCGCGAGCTGACCGGCACCAAGGCCGAGCTGGCCGAACTCACAAACGCCGAGGGGCGCCAGGGCGACATCACCGAGGCGCTGCGCGGCGCGGACGTGCTCATCGGCGTCTCCGGCGGCCAGATCCCCGAGGCGGCGGTGGCCGGCATGGCGCCCGGCGGCATCGTGTTCGCGCTGGCCAACCCCACCCCGGAGGTGCACCCCGAGGTGGCCGCCCGGCACGTGGCAGTGGTCGCCACCGGGCGCAGCGACTACCCGAACCAGATCAACAACGTGCTCGCGTTCCCCGGCGTGTTCCGGGGCGCGCTGGACGCCGGCGCCACCCGGATCACCGACTCGATGAAGGTGGCCGCCGCCGACGCCATCGCGAACGTGGTGGCCGAGTCGCTCACCGCCGACGCGATCGTGCCCTCGCCGCTGGACCCCCGGGTCGCGCCGGCGGTGGCCGAGGCGGTCGCCGAAGCCGCCCGCCGCGACGGCGTCGCCCGCCGCTGAGATGTAAGGAAGGGGCCCTTCTTAACGCCTCCGGTAGAGGAAGGGCCCCTTCTTAACTGCTGCTCAGCTTGTTACCGTGCCGATCATGCGTGCTGCCTTCGCCTCGGCCTTCGACACCGACAACCCGCTTGCCGCGCTCGCCGTCGGCGACCGTCCCGAGCCGACCCACCCGCAGGACGACTGGGTCACCGTGCGGGTCCGGGCCAGCTCGCTCAACCACCACGACCTCTGGTCGCTGCGTGGCGTGGGCCTGACCGCCGACCAGCTCCCGATGATCCTCGGCTGCGACGCGGTCGGCACCGACCCGGACGGCAACGAGGTCGTCATCTACCCGGTGGTGCCCACCCCGGGCGACCCGCGCGGGGTCTCCATCCTCTCCGAGCACTACCAGGGCACGTTCGCCGAGCTGGTCGCCGTACCCCGGATGAACCTCCTGCCGCTGCCCGACGGCCTGTCGGCCACCGACGCGGCGTGCCTGCCCACGGCCTGGCTCACCGCCTGGCGGATGCTGACCACCAAGGGCCGGGTCGCCGACGGCGAGTCGGTGCTGGTCCAGGGCGCCGGCGGTGGCGTGGCCACCGCGGCTGTCGCGCTCGGCGTCGCGCTCGGCAAGCGGGTGTACGCGACCAGCCGCGACGCCGCCAAGCGGGAGCGGATCGCCGAGCTGGGCGCGACCGCGCTGGAGCCCGGCGCGCGGCTGCCGGAACGGGTCGACGTGGTGATCGAGACGGTCGGCGCGGCCACGTTCGACCACTCGCTGAAGTCGGCCGCGCCGATGGCCCGGATCGTGGTCTCCGGCGCCACCTCCGGCCACGAGCCGAAGGTCAACCTGCGCCGGGTCTTCGCCATGCAACTGGAGATCCTCGGCACCTCGATGGGCACCCCCGACGAGCTGACCGAGCTGCTCGCGTTCTGCGCCGAGCACGAGGTGCGGCCGGTGGTCGACCGGGTGGTGCCGTTCAGCGAGATCACCGAGGCGTTCGCCCGGCTGCAGTCCGGCGACGTCTTCGGCAAGGTGGTCGTCGACCACACCGCCTGAGGCGCGCGGCGCGGATGGTGCTCGGCGCTGGCGGCGCTCGGCGCTGGCGGCGCGCGGCGCGGCGTGTTAAGAAGGGGCCCCTTCTCTACCGGAGGCGTTAATAAGGGGCCCTTCCTTACAGCCGGTCGTCGAGCGTGGCCACACCGCCGCGGGCCGCGGCGGCGGGGAGGCGCTCCTTCGCCGCCGGGTCGCCGTAGAGCGTCCAGCGGAGGAACTCGATCGTGGTGTCCGCGACCACGCCGAGCGCCTTGCCGTCGCCGAGCAGCGCCCGGCCGTGGTCGCCCTTCGGCAGGCTGAGCATCGCCTTCGGCCACGGCACCGCGTCGAAGACGGCCTTGCCTGCGGCGTACGACACCACCTCGTCGGCCTCACCGTGCACGTACAACTGCGGCGCGACGGTGCCGGCGAACGCGGTGCCCACGCCGAGCGCGGTGCCGGCGAAGACGATGCCCGCGTCCAGCCGCGCGTCCCGGCCCGCGGTGAACAGGCCGATAGTGGTCACGCCACCGGCGCTGTGCCCGGTCGCGGCCACCCGCTCCGGGTCCAGCCGGCCACGCAGCGGATCGCCCGCCTTCTCGCCGAGCGCGAGCACCCGGGTCAGCACGTACGACACGTCGGCCGGCTGGTTCAGCACGTCCAGCGCGTTGCCGTCGGTGCCCCGAGAGGTGTGCGGGAAACGTGGCGCGGCGACCACGAAACCGGCCGCCGCCCAGCGCGTGAGCAGCACCTGGTAGTCCTCCGGCCGGGCGGTCAGCCCGTGGCTGAACAGCACCACCGGGAACCGTCCGGCCGCCGCCGGGGCGGAGCGCTCGACCGCGCCACCGGCCGCGCCCGCCGCCGGGTACCAGAGCGTCACCGGCAACGGCCGGTTGCCGTCCCGGTTGAGCTTCACCTGGCGTACGCCGACCGCGAAGCTCTCCGTGGGCGCCTTGCCGGCGGGTACGCGCGGGGTCGGTGTGACGCTTGTCGGTGCGGTGTCCGGAGCGGGCCGCCCGGCCGGGGCGGCGGGCTGCTCCGAGCAGCCGGCGAGGGCGGCGCCGAGGACGGCGGCGGTGAGCAGGGCGACGGGACGACGGCGCATGAACTGAATTGTGCCTCGCGATCGCCTGTGACCCCGCCCGGTCAGCCGGTCGGGTGGTCGCACGCCGATGCCCGGAGCCGGGCCAGGTCGGCGGCGTCCTTGGCACGGCGGGGCCGCTCCGGCATCCAGACCGGGAACATCTCCTTGAACTCGATCTGCGTGGCGACGCTGATCACCGGGGCCGCGAGCGGACCGATCCGGCCGGGTGGGGCGCTCAGCATGCCCTCGGGCAGGACGGTGCCCGCCCACGGTCCGGCGCCCACGACGACCCGGCCCGCCGTGTCCCGGTCGAGGTACGCGAAGCTCAGCTCGACGTCGTCCCGGACCAGGTCGAGCTGGAGCGTTGCCGGCATTCGGGGGTCGGGCCGCCAGCTGAGCGCGCCGAGCCGGTCGGCCAGCAGGTCGGCGTCCCGCCGCCAGCAGTACCAGTCGACATCGACGTGGGGGCGGCTCACCGCTCCGAGGTGGAAGTCCATCGCCCAGCCGCCGCGCAGCCAGACGTCGATCCCGGCCGCTCCGGCCACCTCGACGACCTCACGGATGGCGCCCAGTTGCCGCCCTTCCAGCCCGTCCACGCCCGGACCCTACCCACCCCTGCCCCGGCTCGCGTCGATCATGAAGTTGGCGGCATCTGCTGTCCGGTTTGTCGCCGTCAACCTCATGATCAACGGCGCTGGGCCGGGTGCGGTCACGTGGGGAGGGAGTGGGTCGTGAAAGTTGTGCCGGGGGCTGTCGCGTCGGCGGGGAGGCGACGCAGCGCCGCCCGGTCGGCGTAGAGCGTCCAGCGCAGGAAGTCGGTGGTGGTGGCGAGCACCTGGGGGAAACCGGCCCGGCCCGGCGTCAGATACTCGCCGTGGCCCTGACCGCGCAGGCTCAGGAAGGCGGCCGGTCCGAGGCAGCGGGCGTACGCGGCCCGGCCGATCGACTCCGGCACGATCCGGTCGGCGCTCCCGTGCACGAACAGCATCGGCGCGAGCGGACGGGAGAAGCCGGCGACCATCCGGCCACCGGCGATCACGATCCCGGCCCGTAGCGGGGTCGGTTGCCCGGAGGCGAACATTCCGAGGCTGGTGTGACCACCGGCCGAGTGCCCGGCGGCGGCGAACCGGTCCACGGCCAGGTGCGCGCCGAGCGGGTCACCGGGGCGGGTGCCCAGACGGACCAGGTGACGGACCAGCCGCCAGGCGTCGGCCGGCTGGTTGCGTACGTCGTCGCGGGTGTAGCTGCGGGCGCGCAGGCTCGTACGCGGGTAGGTGGGCGCTACCACCACGAACCCGGCGGCCGCCCAGCGGCTGGTCAGGGCGGCGTGCAGCGCGGGCAGGCTGCGCAGCCCGTGGCTGTAGAGGACCACCGGGAACCGGCCCGCCGCGAACGGCGCGCCCGGCCGCACCCGTGGCCCGTCCAGCGTGCCGGTGCCGGACGGCCCGGCGGCGGGGCCGGTCGAGGTGGCGGCGGGGCCCGGCGAGAGGGCGGCGTCACGTGCGGGGGCGGAGCCGGGTAGCGCGGTGGTGTGGGCCGGTGCGGCGGGACCTGCGGAAGTAGACGGGGTCGCCTGCGTGGGCAGGTCGGCCGGGTACCAGACGGTGACCGGCAGCGGCCGCGCGCCCTCCGGGTCGAGCGTGAACTGGCGCATCCCCACCGCGTACTGGCGATCGGGCGCGGGCCGGACACCGGCCGGTACGGGATCGGTGGTGGCGACGGCCTGGCCGCAGCCGGCCAGCAGCGCCGTCATCAGCGCGGCCACCAGCCGCTGCCCCCTCACACCTGCACGGTAGGCAGCCGAGTGGTCGGTCCGCGCCCGCCGTCCGGATCGGCTGCCGTCACCACCCGGCCGGGCGACGCCTCCACCGGCCGGGCGGGTTTGCGCGGGCCGGGTGAGCCGGATGTCGAGCTCCGGCCTGGCGGGGCGGCCTGGTCCGGCCGGTTTCGCTAGGGTCACCCGCATGGCTGAGAACTACACCGACCCGAGTGGCAACACAGCGCAGTTCCGCGCGTTCGTCGATTCGCCCGAGCCGGCCGCGTCGGCGTCGGCGCCGTCCCGGGTGCCGCTGATCGCCGGTGTGGCTGTCGCCGTCGTCGTGGTGGTCGCGCTGGTCGCCTGGATCGCCCTGGGCTGACCCGGCCGCCGCGCGCCGGTCGCCGGCAGCGGCAGGGTCGGGTTTGGAAGCGCTGGGGTCACGCCACCTCGCCGAGGTGGCGACATCGGGCGCACCGGGTCACGCCACCCCGCCGAGGTAGCGGCACCGTCGCCCCGAACGCGGTCAGACGCCCAGCACCTCGCGGGTCTCGCGGGCG
Source organism: Micromonospora sp. NBRC 110037 (assembly GCF_001652995.1). NCBI lineage: Bacteria > Bacillati > Actinomycetota > Actinomycetes > Micromonosporales > Micromonosporaceae > Micromonospora > Micromonospora sp. NBRC 110037. The sequence goes on along the minus strand of NZ_BBVA01000007.1, from coordinate 244,348 downwards.
ATCTCCCGCTCCTCGTCGGTGCCGACCACGAGCACCGCCACCTCCGCGCCGTCCGGCGAGACGATCCGGTCGCCGTGGCCGTCGTTGCGCGCCGGATCGACGGCGATGCCGAGCCGCTCCAGCCCGGCCAGCGACGCGGAACGCACCGGCGCGGCGTGCTCGCCCACCCCGGCGGTGAACGCGATCGCGTCGACCCGGCCGAGCAGCGCGTAGTACGCGCCGACGTAGCCGGTGATGCGCCGGCAGTAGACGTCGAAGGCCAGTGTCGCGTCCGGGTCACCGGCGGCACGCCGGGCCAGCACCTCACGCATGTCGTTGGCGCCGGTCAGCCCGAGCAGGCCGCTGCGGTGGTTGAGCAGGTCGTCGATGTCGTCGACGCCCATGCCGCCCTCGCGGCGCAGGTGGAAGATGACTGTCGGGTCGAGGTCGCCGCTGCGGGTGCCCATCACCAGGCCCTCCAGCGGGGACATGCCCATCGAGGTGGCCACGCTGCGCCCACCCTGGACCGCGCAGGCGCTCGCCCCGTTGCCCAGGTGCAGCGTGATGGTGTTGAGCTGGTCGTACGGGCGGTCGAGCAGGTCCGCCGTGCGCCGCGAGACGTACGCGTGCGAGGTGCCGTGGAAGCCGTACCGGCGGACGCCGTACCGCTCGGCGGTGGCCTTGTCGATCGCGTACGTGGCGGCGGCCTCGGGCAGCGTGTGGTGGAACGCGGTGTCGAAGACGGCCACCTGCGGGACGTCCGGCAGCGCCTCCCGCGCGACGCGGATGCCGGCCAGGTTGGCCGGGTTGTGCAGCGGGGCGAGCGGCACCAGGTCCTCGATGGCGGCGACCACCGCGTCGTCGATGCGTACCGGCTCGCTGAACTTCCGCCCGCCGTGCACCACCCGGTGGCCGACGCCGGCCAGCCCGGTCAGGTCGAGCCGACCGATGATCTCCCGGACCGCGCTCTCGTGGTCGGCCGGCCCGCCGCCGGGTTCGCCGATCCGTTCGACGGTGCCCTTGTCCAGGACGTCGTCGCCGTCGTACAGCCGGTACTTGACCGACGAGGATCCGCTGTTGAGGACCAGGATGCGGCTCATTCCGACGCCTCCGCGGCGGCCTGGATGGCGGTGATCGCCACCGTGTTGACGATGTCGGGCACGGTGGCGCCGCGGGACAGGTCGTTCACCGGCCGCCGCAGGCCCTGCATGACCGGCCCGACCGCCACCGCGCCGGCCGACCGCTGCACCGCCTTGTACGTGTTGTTGCCGGTGTTCAGGTCCGGGAAGATGAACACCGTGGCGCGCCCGGCGACCGGGCTGTCCGGCAGCTTGGTGGCGGCCACCTGCGGGTCGATCGCCGCGTCGTACTGGATCGGGCCCTCGACCAGCAGGTCGGGCCGGCGTTCCCGGACCAGCTTGGTGGCCGCCGCGACCTTCTCCACGTCGGCGCCCGCGCCAGAGCTGCCGGTGGAGTAGGACAGCATCGCCACCCGCGGCTCGATGCCGAACCGGGCCGCGGTGTCGGCCGACGAGATGGCGATGTCGGCGAGCTGGTCGGCGTCCGGGTCGGGGTTGACGGCGCAGTCGCCGTAGACCAGCACCCGGTCGGCGAGCAGCATGAAGAAGACGCTGGAGGCGACCGAGACGCCCGGTACGGTCCGGATGATCTCGAACGCGGGCCGGATGGTGGCGGCTGTGGTGTGGGTGGCGCCGGACACCATGCCGTCGGCGTGGCCGGTCTGCACCATCATCGTGCCGAAGTAGTTGGGCTGCGCCACGATGTCGTGCGCCAGTTCCACGGTGACGCCGCGGTGGGCGCGCAACTGCGCGTACGCCTGCGCGAACTCGTCCCGCCACGGGCTGGTCGCCGGGTCGACCACCTGCGCGTCGCCGAGGTCCACGCCCAGTTCCCGGGTGCGGCGGGCGATCTCGTCCGGGCGGCCGAGCAGCGTGATCTCGGCGACGCTCCGGCGCAGCAGCACCTCGGTCGCGCGCAGGATCCGTTCGTCGGCGCCCTCGGGGAGCACGAGCCGGCGGCGCTGGGCGCGGGCCCTGTCGATCAGGTCGTTCTCGAACATCAGCGGGGTGACCCGCGCGGACCGGCTGACCCGCAGCCGGCGGGCCAGGTCGTCGGTGTCCACGCAGCGTTCGAACGCGCCGAGCGCTGCCTCGACCTTGCGCGGGTTGGCGGTGCTGGGGCGGCCCTCGATCCGGCTGGACGCGGACACCGTGTCATAGCTGTCGCTGGGCACCGACAGCACCGGGAGCCCGGTGTTCATCCGTTCGACCAGGCGCATGGCCCGCGGGTCGGGCTGTTCGCCGAGCGTGAGCACCAGCCCGGCCAGCGACACCTGCCCGGCGACGTGCGCGGCTCCGGCGGCCACCAGCAGGTCGGCGCGGTCGCCCGGGGTGATCACCAGCGCCCCGTCGGTCAGGTGGTCCAGCAGCGTCGGCACGTGCGCCGCGCCGACCACGTAGTCGAGCACGTCACGGTCGAGCGCGGTCTCGTCGCCGGTGAGCACGGTGCCGCGCAGCGCCGCGGCGACCTCGGCCACCGTCGGCGCCGACACGGTCGGCACCTCCGGGATCGCGTACGCGGGCACCGGCAGCTCGGGCAGCGTCATCGGCTCCGGCACGCGGTTGGCCAGCGCCGCGATCACCGTCGCGCCGAGGTCGACCAGATCGTGGTACGCGCCGCGCAGCGCCGCCGCGATCGTCTCGGGCGTCTGCCCGAAACCGTCGACCACCGGGACCACGACGCTGCTGAACTCGGTCGCGAGCCGGGCGTTGAAGGCCAGCTCACGCGGGCCGGTGCCGTCGCCGTAGGCGAAGTCGCTGCCGACCACCACTATCGCCGGGCAGCGGCGTTCGACCTCCCGGTAGCGGGTGACGATCCGGGAGATCAGCTCCTCCCGGCGGCCGTCCGCGACGAGCGCGCTCGCTTCGGCGTACGTGGCGCCGTACAGCTCGTCGACCGGCAGATCCATCCGGTAGCGCTCGGTGAGCAGGGCCAGGATCGGGTCGGTGCCGTCGCCGGTGACGAGCGGCCGGAACGCGCCGATTCGTTCCACCTGGCGGGACAACAGCTCGGCCAGCCCGAGCGCCACTGTCGATTTTCCCCCGCCCGAGCCAACGCCGGTCAGGTACACGCTGCGCGCCACGGCACCCAACCTACAAGATCGAGGTCGGTGCTGTCCGTTCTGCCTGGTCAGCACGGCTAGCCGGGGGAGAAGGTGGAAGTTTCTCGCATCTACACTTGGCCGTGTGGAAGGCCCGACAGCACTGATTCCCGTCGTACCGGAATCGCCCCCCGTCTTCGTCGACCCGAGCGGGCGGCGACGTCGGCGGCTGCGCCGTCTCGCCTACTGCGCCGGCGCGGCCGGCGTGATCTACACGGTCATGGTGGGGGTCAGCTTCGCCGGCGGGCCGATCACCCCGGACACCGTCATCCCGTTCGTCGAGCCGACCAGCGAGCAGCGGCTGCCCTCGCCGAAACCGTCGGACACTCCCGCGCCGACCCGTGCCACGCCGGACACGCCCACCGACATCCGCACCGCGCCGGTGCGGGTGCCGGCAACCTCCGTCGCCCCCGCCGCCACGGTCCCGCCGAGCCCTCGGTATCCCCGGCCGACCCGGACCGCACCGACCGCGCCCCGGCCCGTCCAGACGCCGGCCACCACCGCGCCGCCCACCGCCCCCACCGCCGAGGTGCCGCCGCCCGTTGTCGACCCGCCGGCGGTTGTCGACCCGCCCGCCGCGCCGGTCGCGCCCGCCGATGAGTGACCAGGCGCCCGCCCGCCCGAACCCGCGGACAAGTGAGCAGCCCACAGTCACGCTGGACCGCCGCCGTGTGCGGGCCGCCCGCGGGCACCGGGCCGGGCGGCAGCCGGACGACGCGCCCACAGCCGTGCTGGACGTCCGGCAGATCCCCGGCGTGCGGCAGATCCCCGGCGCGCGCCGGTCCCGTGGGCGGCGTCTCCTGCCCCGGCCGAGCTGGGCCCTGGTCGCCATGGTCGTGGTCGTCCTGGGCGGTCTGCTGGTCGTCGAGGCGTACACGAACGCCGCGTTCGTACCGGACAACCGGGTGACGCCCGGCAGCCAGCGGGAGGTCCCCAGCTCGGTGGTCGGCGGCGGCCCGATCGTCAACGTCGGCGCGGAGGGCCGGACCCAGTCGCACCGCCTGCCGCCGCGGACCGTCGCGCTCACCTTCGACGACGGACCCGACCCGCGGTGGACGCCGGAGGTGCTGCGCGTCCTGGACAAGTACCAGGTCAAGGGCACCTTCTTCGTCATCGGTTCGCAGGTCGTCAGAAACCCGGAGGTGACCCGCCGGCTGGTGGCCGAGGGCCACGAGCTGGGCGTGCACACGTTCACCCATCCCGACCTCGCCGCGCTGCCGGAGTGGCGGCGCGAACTGGAGTACGCGCAGACGCAGCTCGCCATCGCCAGCACCACAGGTGTCCGGACGTCGCTGCTGCGCTTCCCGTACTCGTCCCGGGCGGACGCGTACACCGACCGGGACTGGCCGATGCTGCGGCAGGCGGGCGAGCTGGGCTACCTCACGGTCGTCAACGACGTGGACAGCCGGGACTGGGAGCTACTCCCGGTCGAGGAGATGATCGCGAACGCCACGCCGGACGGGACGGCCGGCACCATCGCGCTGTGGCACGACTCGGGCGGCGACCGGGCCGGCACCGTGGCCGCGCTGGACCGCTACATCCCGGCGATGCTGGAACGCGGCTACCGCTTCACCACCGTCAGCGAGGGACTCAACCAGACGTTCGCGGCCGCGGGTGTGTCCGGCCCGGTGGGCGGGCACACGGCGGTCCCGCTCGACGAGCGGTTGCGGGGCCACGTGCTGGTCGGCGCGGTACGCGTCGCCGACGGCATGTTCGGGGTGCTCGGCGTCTTCTTCGTTCTCGTCGGGGTGCTCACGATCGGCCGTACCCTGCTGCTGTTCGTCGTGGCCCCGCGGCACGCGCGCCGCCGCCGTCGCCGCGACTGGTCCTGGGGCCCGCCGGTCACCGAACCGGTCTCGGTGATCGTGCCCGCGTACAACGAGCGGGAGGGCATCGCCGCGGCGGTCCGCTCGCTGGCCCTGGGCGACCACCCCGGCGGCATCGAGGTGGTGGTGGTCGACGACGGCTCGACCGACGGCACCGCCGACATCGTCGCGGCGCTGCGCCTGCCGAACGTGCGGGTCGTGCGCAAGCCCAACGGCGGCAAGCCCAGCGCGCTGAACACCGGCGTCGCGCTGGCCCGGCACGACCTGATCGTCATGGTCGACGGCGACACGATCTTCGAGCCGGACTCGGTCCGCCGGCTGGTCCAGCCGTTCGCCGACCCCCGGGTCGGCGTGGTCGCCGGCAACGTCAAGGTCGGCAACCGCCGCGGCCTGATCGCCAAGTGGCAGCACATCGAGTACGTCATCGGCTTCAACCTCGACCGCCGCCTCTACGAGACGCTGCGCTGCATGCCCACCGTCCCCGGCGCGATCGGCGCGTTCCGGCGGCAGGCGCTGGAGCAGGTGGGCGGCCTGACCGACGACACGCTCGCCGAGGACACCGACGTCACCATCGCCGTCGGCCGCGCCGGCTGGCACATCGTGTACGAGGAGAGCGCCCGCGCCTGGACCGAGGCGCCGACCACCATCGGCCAGTTGTGGAAGCAGCGGTACCGGTGGAGCTACGGCACCATGCAGGCGATGTGGAAGCATCGGCGCTCGGTGATCGAGAGCGGTCCGTCGGGCCGGTTCGGCCGCCGGTGCCTGTCGTTCCTGACGCTGTTCGGCGTGCTGCTGCCGCTGGCCGCCCCGGTGATCGACCTGCTCGCTATCTACGGGCTGATCTTCCTGGACCGCAGCGACACGGTGGTGGCCTGGCTGGTGATGCTCGCGCTCCAGTTCCTCACCGCGGTGCTCGCCTTCCGGCTGGACCGGGAGAGGCTCGGCGTGCTCTGGGTGCTGCCGTTGCAGCAGTTCGTCTACCGGCAGGTCATGTACCTGGTACTGCTCCAGGCGGTCGGCACCGCGCTGACCGGCGGCCGGCTGGGCTGGCAGAAGCTGCGGCGTACCGGGGACCTGCGGGTCGCCGGGCGGGGCGCGGCCGGCTGAGGCCGCGCCCGGCCGCGCGCGTCAGTCGTCGTCCGGGTCGTCGAGGCGGGCCAGCCAGGTGGCGAACCGCTCGATCGGGGTCTCGAACTCCGGGTTCAGGTCGACGAAGTCACGCAGCCGCTCGCCCAGCCACTCCAGGCTGACCTGCTCGTCACCCCGGCGCTCGACCAGCTCCTCGATGCCACGGTCGGTGAAGTACACGGTGTTCCTCTCGTCGTACGGCAACGGCCCGCCCCGGGTCGGGACGGGCCGCTGCCGGTGGTGTCACGGGCGGGGGAGAGCCGCCTCGATCAGCGCGTTCTGCTCGACCTCGTGCATCTTCGCCGAGCCCACGGCCGGGGCGGCGGCGGCCGGCCGGGAGATGCGGCGCAGCCGGACCTCGGGCAGGTGCTCCAGCAGGTTGAGCGCGACGAACGACCAGGCGCCCTGGTTGGCCGGCTCTTCCTGGACCCAGGCGAAGTCCTCGGCGTTCGGGTACTGCGCGAGCGCGGCCCGGACCTCCTCGACGGGCAGCGGGTAGAGCTGCTCCATCCGGATGATCGCGGTGTCCGTCACGCCCCGCTCCTGCCGGGCCTGGAACAGGTCGTAGTAGACCTTGCCCGAGCAGAGCAGCACCCGCTTCACCTGCTCCGGCGCCGGAGCCGCGGTGTCGGCCAGCACGGGCTGGAACGTCCCGGTGGTGAAGTCCTCGACCGGCGACACGCAGAGCTTGTGCCGCAGCAGCGACTTCGGCGTGAACACCACCAGCGGCTTGCGCTTGGGCGACATGGCCTGGCGGCGCAGCAGGTGGAAGTAGTTCGCCGGGGTGGTCGGGATGGCCACCCGCATGTTGTCCTCGGCGCAGAGCTGGAGGAACCGCTCCGGGCGGCCGGACGTGTGGTCCGGGCCCTGGCCCTCGTGGCCGTGCGGCAGCAGCAGCGTCACCGCGGAGCGCTGACCCCACTTCACCTCGCCGGACGAGATGAACTCGTCGATCACCGACTGGGCGCCGTTGACGAAGTCACCGAACTGGGCCTCCCAGGCCACCAGCGCGTTGATGTTCTCCACCGAGTAGCCGTACTCGAAGCCCATGGCCGCGTACTCGGAGAGCAGCGAGTCGTGGACGAAGAAGCGCGACCGCTCGCCGTCGGCGGTGAGCGACATCAGCGGCAGGTAGTCCTCGCCGGTCTTGGCGTCGACCACCGAGGCGTGCCGCTGGACGAACGTGCCGCGGCGCGAGTCCTGCCCGGCGAGCCGGACGGTGACGCCGTCGTGCAGCAGCGTGCCGAACGCGATGATCTCGGCGAAGCCCCAGTCGATGCCGCCCTCGACGGACATCTTGCGGCGCCGCTCCAGCAGCTGCTGGATCCGCTTGTGCGGGGTGAAGCCCTCCGGCAGGTTGACGTGCGCCTCGCCGATCGCCTTGACCACCGCGGCGTCGGTGGCGGTGTCGACATGCGGCTCCGGCTCCTCCTCCCGCGGCGGGCGGCTGAGCTGACGCGGTGTGGTCGCGGCGTCCCGGGTGGCCTTGAAGACCCGCTCCAGCTGCCCCTGGTAGTCGCGCAGCAGCTCCTCCGCGTCCTCCACGGTGATGTCGCCGCGCCCGATCAGCTCCTCGGTGTAGAGCTTCCGGACCGACCGCTTGGAGTCGATGATCTTGTACATCTCCGGGTTGGACATCGACGGGTCGTCGCCCTCGTTGTGCCCGCGCCGGCGGTAGCAGACCATGTCGATCACGACGTCCTTGTTGAACGCCTGCCGGTACTCGAACGCGAGGCGGGCCACCCGGACCACTGCCTCCGGGTCGTCGCCGTTCACGTGGAAGATCGGCGCCTGGATCATCCGGGCCACGTCGGTGCTGTAGAGGCTGGACCGGCTGTACTCCGGGGCGGTGGTGAAGCCGACCTGGTTGTTGACGACCACGTGCACGGTGCCGCCGGTGCGGTAGCCGCGCAGCTGGGACAGGTTGAGCGTCTCGGCGACCACGCCCTGGCCGGCGAAGGCGGCGTCACCGTGCACCGCCAGCGGCAGCACGGTGTAGCCCTCCAGCTTGAGATCGATCCGGTCCTGCTTGGCCCGGACTATCCCCTCCAGCACCGGGTCGACGGCCTCCAGGTGCGACGGGTTCGCCACCACCGACACCTTGACCGCGTGCTCGCCGTCCGGAGTGGTGAACTTGCCGTTCTGGCCGAGGTGGTACTTCACGTCGCCCGAGCCCTGGGTGGAGCGCGGGTCGAGGTGCCCCTCGAACTCGGAGAAGATCTTCTCGTACGGCTTGCCGACGATGTTCGCCAGCACGTTGAGCCGGCCGCGGTGGGCCATGCCGATGACGACCTCGTCCAGCCCGGCCTCGGCGGAGCACTCCAGCACCTCGCCGAGCAGCGGGATCAGCGACTCGCCGCCCTCCAGCGAGAAGCGCTTCTGGCCGACGTACTTGGTCTGCAGGAACGTCTCGAACGCCTCGGCGGCGTTGAGCCGGTTCAGCACGTGCTTCTGCTCGTCCTGGCTCGGCTTCTCGTACTTGCGCTCGACCCGCTCCTGGATCCAGCGCCGCTCCTCCGGGTCCTGGATGTGCATGTACTCGATGCCGACGCGGCGGCAGTACGAGTCGCGCAGCACGCCGAGGATCGAGCGCAGCTTCATCCGCTGCTGGCCGGCGAAGCCGTTGACCGGGAAGACGCGGTCGAGGTCCCAGAGCGTGAGCCCGTGCTGGAGGACGTCCAGGTCCGGGTGCTTCCGGATCTTGAACTCCAGCGGGTCGGTGTCGGCCATCAGGTGGCCGCGCACCCGGTACGCGTGGATCAGCTCGTGCACCCGCGCGGTCTTGTTGATCTGGCCTTCGCTGTCGACTGCGACGTCGCGCATCCAGCGCACCGGCTCGTACGGGATGCGCAGCGAGGTGAAGATGTCGTCGTAGAAGCCGCGCTCACCGAGCAGCAGCTCGTGCATGACCTTCAGGAACTCGCCGGACTGCGCGCCCTGGATGATCCGGTGGTCGTACGTGCTGGTCAGCGTGATGACCTTGCTGACCGCGAGCTGGGCCAGGGTGGCCTCGCTCATGCCCTGGTAGGGGGCCGGGTACTCCATCGCGCCGACGCCGATGATGGCGCTCTGCCCCTGCATCAGGCGCGGGATCGAGTGCACCGTGCCGATGCCGCCCGGGTTGGTCAGCGAGATCGTGGTGCCGGAGTAGTCCTCCATGGTCAGCTCGTTGCGGCGGGCGCGCCGGACCACGTCCTCGTACGCCTGCCAGAACTGCCGGAAGTCCATCTGCTCGCAGCCCTTGATGGACGGCACCACCAGGTTGCGCGAGCCGTCCGGCTTGACCAGGTCGATCGCGATGCCCAGGTTGACGTGCTCCGGGCGGACCATCGCCGGCTTGCCGTCGACCTCGGCGAAGGAGTTGTTCATCTCCGGGTGCTCGACGACGGCGCGCACGAGCGCGTACCCGATCAGGTGGGTGAAGCTGACCTTGCCGCCGCGACCCCGGGTGAGGTGGTTGTTGATCACGATGCGGTTGTCGACGAGCAGCTTGGCCGGGACGGCGCGCACGCTGGTGGCGGTCGGGACCGACAGCGACGCGTCCATGTTCTGCACGATCTTGGCGGCGACGCCGCGCAGCGTCGTGGTGCCGGCGGCGCTCGCGGTCGGTGCCTTGGCGGCCGGCTTGGCCGGGGCGGACTTCTTGGCCGGCTCAGGCGCCTTCGCCGCCGGCTTCGCCGCGGGCCTGGCCGGGGCGCCCGCCTTCGGCTCGGCCTTGGCGGGGGCCGCCTTGGCGGGCTGCTCCTTGACCGTGGTCACTGCTTCCTGCTGCTCGGCCGGCTCCGGCTTCGCGGCCGGCTTGGCCTGCCCCTCCGGGCGCGGCGTGGCGGCGCCCGGGGCCGGCCGGTAGTCGGCGAAGAAGTCGTGCCAGGCCGAATCGACGCTCGAGGGGTCGGCGAGGTAGCGCTGGTACATCTCCTCGACGATCCACTCGTTCGGGCCGAAACCCGCCAGTGGGTTCTCCTGCGAAGTCTGCTGGGTCGACACGGCCGCTAATCGCCTCTTTCACGCGGTTGTGAATGTCACGGTGGCCCCCGGTGACCCCCGGTTGCCGACGCTGGGTAAACCGATGCCAAGGCTACGCCGTGCGCTGAGCGCAGGCATTCTCGCCTCCGGCTGGTGGTCCGTTTCACAGAAGATGCCAGAAGTTCGGCAAACGCTGCGTGATCCGGCGACTCCTGCTAGACGGCGAAGGCCCCGGCCGGTGACGGGTGTCACCGGCCGGGGCCCGGCCTGAGCGCGAGGTCAGGAGATGTCGCGCTTGCGGATCGTGGCGACGCCGATCGCGCCAGCCACCACCGCGTACCCGATCAGCACCAGCGCGCCCGCCCACTGCGGCGGGTTGCCCGGGATGTTGGTGTCGCCGCCCACCATGAGCCCGGAGGCCAGCGACGGAACCAGCAGCTGGAGCTTGTTGATCCAGTCGCCGTACCGCGAGGCGAGCAGGCTCAGCACGATCGCCGCGCCGATCGCGCCACCCAGGTAGAACAGGATGCCGGTCACGGTGGCGCCGATCTGGCTGCGGATCAGCACGCCGAGCCCGACGCCGAGCACCGACCAGAGCACGTAGGCCAGGCCGTTGAGCGCGATCGCCCGCCAGATCGCCCCGCTGCCGAGCTGCGAGCCGACGTCCACCGAGCTGAGGATCAGCGGCGCGGTGATCAGGTTCAGCACCGTGGTGACGACCCAGAACAGCAGCGCCAGCACGCCGGCCGCGGCCAGTTTGGCCAGCATCACCGCGGTGCGGTGCGGCGCTGTGAGGAACGTGGTGGTCACCGTCTGGTGGAAGAACTCGCTGGTCACCACCACGATGCCGAGCAGCAGCACGATGAGCAGGCCGAAGAACTGGCCGTTGGTGTAGAGGTTGGCCGCCAGGTTGTCGGCGGCCGAGATGGCCTGCAACTGGTCGGACTGCTCGGCCGGCACCTCGCCGAAGTCCCCGCCGGCCAGCGCCTCGGTCTGCAGCCAGTTGAAGAACAGCGTGAGCGCCCACAGCGCCAGGCTGATCAGCCCGAAGATCCACCACGTGCTGGTGGTACGGATCTTGAGCAGTTCGGATCGGACAAGCGTCATCGGATCTCCGCCTTTCCGGCCGTCAGCTCCAGGAAGACCCCTTCGAGGTCGGGCCGCTCGGTGGTCAGCTCGTGCAGCTCGACCTTGGCGGCCAGCGCGAGGCGGCCCACGGTCGGGGCGTCCACGCCGCTGACCAGCAGCGCGCCGTGCGGGTCGGCGTCGACGGTGGCGGACTGCTCGCGCAGCACCGTGGCCAGCTCGTCGGCCTGCGGGGTGCGCACCCGCACCCGGACGCCGTGCGTCATCGACGCCATCACCTGGTCGACCGGACCCTGCCGGACCAGCTTGCCGGCCGCGATGATCACCACGTCGTCGGCGAGCAGCTGCATCTCGGAGAGCAGGTGGCTGGAGACCAGCACCGTACGACCCTCGGCGGCGAGACCCTTGAGGAAACCGCGCATCCAGCGGATGCCCTCCGGGTCCAGGCCGTTGGCCGGCTCGTCCAGGATCAGCACCTGCGGGTTGCCGAGCATCGCCGCGGCGATGCCGAGGCGCTGCTTCATGCCCAGCGAGTAGCCCTTGAACTTGCGCTTCGCCGCGGGCGAGAGCCCCACCAGGGCGAGCGCCTCGTCGGCGCGCTCCTTCGGCAGCCCGGCCGCCGCGCAGATCACCCGCAGGTGGTTGATGCCGGTGCGGCCCTTGTGCGCGCTGGACGCCTCCAGCACCGCGCCCACCGTGCGCAGCGGGTCGGGCAGGTCGGCGTACCGGCTGCCGCCGATGGTGGCCGTGCCGGCACTCGGCGTCACCAGGTTCAGCAGCATGCGCAGCGTGGTCGTCTTACCGGCGCCGTTCGGGCCGAGGAAGCCGGTGACCCGGCCCGGCTCGACGGTGAACGACAGATTGTCCACCGCGCGGACGGTCTTGTATTGCTTGGTCAGGCCGGACACGATGATCTGGCCGGTCCCGGCACTGGGGCGTGGCTGCCCGTCGGACATCATTCTCCTCTCCTGCCCCGGCGGGCATGACGCGCGCCGGTGGGGGCGCCGTTGCGGGGGCGCCCCGCAACAGCCTTCCAACCCGGCGCAAGGGGGTCAATCAGGCGGGACGTGTACGCGCCGTCCTCCTCAGGTAGGACATCAGGCGGTCGCCAGCGCCACCCAGGTGGCCCGGGCGCGGCCGAGCAATGCGCCGTCCGCACCGTACAGGCTGGTGTGCACCTCCGCCTTCCGCCCCTCGCCGCCCACCGCGAGGCCGGTCACCACGCATTCGTCGCCGGGTCGTGGCAGCGCCGTGACCTGCGCGGCGATCCGCCCCAGGACGTACGGGCGGCCGGGCGCGAGCACCGCCCAGCCACCGGGGCAGTCCAGCGCCGCCCACACCGTCGCGGGCGTCACCTCGGCCGGGGCGCGGAACGGCGCGGCGGTCCGCCCGTCCGGCAGCCGCCCCGGGAAGATCCGCAGGCCGTCCGGGTGCGCCGGGCCGCAGACGAAGCAGCGGGGAAACGGGTGGTCCAGCAGACCGGGGTACGCCCGCGCGGCGTCGGCCGCCGTCGCCCGGTCCACCGGCGGCACCACCGCCTCGACCGGCTCCACCCGGCGTACCTGGGCGATCAACTGGCCGTCCGGGTCGCGTACCTCGCCGTCGGCGGCGGTCAGCGGGGTCTCCAGCGGCGGCGGCCGGCGCAACGTGATCTCCACCGGCCCCCGGTCGTCGATCAGCGCGGCGAAGATCCCGGCGCTCCAGCCGCCGTTGCCCGAACCGTCCGGTCCCTGGAACCGGGCCTCGACCAGCATGCGCACCTCCGGGTTCACCTCCGCCGGCGTCCTCGCCGGCGGTCCGTCCGGCAGCCTCGCACACCCCCGCGCCGCACCGGCCGTCCCCGGTGCGCACGACGCCGCCGACCGGCGTTCACCGGATCGACACCCCTCACCCCGCCCGGTGGCAACCCACGGCACCTACACAGGAGCCATGGCCGTTCTGCACGCCGCTGGCGCACCGCTCACGACCAGCGGTTACACCCTGCTGATCGCCGACGACCCGACACTGGTCGCGGCCGCGCAACGCCTGCGCCACGAGGTGTTCGCCGGCGAACTCGGCGCCACAGTGCCGAGCGCCGTCACCGGGCTCGACTCCGACGAGTTCGACGCGCACTGCGACCACCTGGTGGTGCTGCGCGAGGGCACCGGCGAGGTCGTCGGCACGTACCGGCTGCTGCCACCCGGCCGCACCGCACGCCGGTACGCCGACGGCGAGTTCGACCTGCGCCCGCTCGCCCCGCTCCGCGACGACCTGGTCGAGGCGGGCCGCTCGTGCGTGCACCCGGACCACCGGACCGGCGCGGTGATCAACCTGATGTGGGCCGGGATCTGCCGCTACCTGCATCTGCGCGGCTCCCGCTGGCTCGGCGGCTGCGCCTCGGTGCCGGTCACCGACGGCGGGGTCGCCGCCGCCGCGGTGTGGGCCGAGGTCAGCGCCCGGCACCTGGCCCCGCCGGCGCTGCGGGTCACCCCGCGCCGACCCTGGTTCGCCGAGGCGCCCGCCGCCGACCCGGGCGCGCTCACCCCCGCCGGGGGCCGGGCGCTCGTGCCGCCGCTGCTGCGCGGCTACCTGCGGCTCGGCGCCTGGGTGGCCGGTGAGCCGGCGTACGACAGCGACTTCGGCTGCGCCGACTTCTACGTGCTGTTCTCGCTCGACCGGATGAACCCGCGCTACCTGCGGCACTTCCTCGGCGGCGGCTCGTGACCGCGGATGCTCCTCCGCGTGGCAGGGCCGCGGCCGGTCCCGTCGGGGGCGTGGCCGGTCGTGCCGGGGGCGGGCCGGGGGAGGGCCTGTGGCGGCCCGCGTCGGGCTGCGGGCCGGACTGCCTGCCGCCCACCACCCCGGACGTGTCGCGCCTGCGCCGGGCGGGACGGCTGCTCGGCGTACTCGGAATGCTGCTGGCCGGGGCCGGCCTGGCCGCGCTCCTGCCGCTGCTGTCGGCGGCGCGTGGGCGGGCCGCGACGCGCGGCTGGGCGCGGTGGGGGCTGCGTACCCTCGGGGTGCGGCTGGTGGCCCGGGGCCGGGCGCCGCGCGGCCGGGCGCTGCTGGTCGCCAACCACGTCTCCTGGCTGGACGTCCTGGCGGTGCTGGCGGTCTCGCCGGCCCGGATGCTGGCCAAACGCGAGGTGCGGCGCTGGCCGGTGGTGGGTGCGCTCGCCGCCGCGGCGGGCACCGTGTTCGTGGACCGGTCCCGCCCGCGCGACCTGCCCGCCACCGTCGCGCGCGTGGCCGAGTCGCTGCGCTCCGGGCGGCCGGTGGCGGTCTTCCCGGAGGGTACGACCTGGTGCGGCGCCGCCACCGACTGTCGCCCGGCCGGTGGCTTCCGCCCGGCGATGTTCCAGGCCGCCGTGGCCACCGGCACGCCGGTGGTGCCGCTGGACCTCGCCTACCGGTACGGCGGTGACCCGGGCACGCTCGCCGCCTTCCTCGGCGAGGAGACGCTGTGGGCCTCGGTGCGCCGGGTGCTCGCCGCCCGGGACCTGACCGTGGTCGTGACGGTGCGGGCCGCGCTGTACCCGGCGCCGGGGGCGGATCGTAGGGCGCTGGCCCGGGCCGCCGAGGCCGCGATCCGCCCGGCCCCGCCCGTCCGCAGGCCTGACCGGCGCGCGCGTCGCGCCGGACCGTCAGAGATCTTGGAAGCAAACGGCCGTCATGGGGACCTTTTGCTTCCAAGATCTACCGGCTGCGGGCGGACGAGCGGCGTCGGAGACGCGACACAGTCGCGATAGGCGCTTGTTCAGTCGCGATGTATCGCGTTACGCTCCTCGTGTTACTCGACGTGCCGTCGGTCGGTACGTCGTCGAGGGGAGGACGCCATGACCAACTGGACGGTCGACAGCCCGCAGCGGATCGCGGTGGACGAGCCGGTCACCCGGCTCGACGTCCGGCTGGTCAGCGGCCGGCTCAACGTGGTCGCCGCGGACGGCCCGGCGCGGGTCGACGTCACCCGGATCGGCCGGCGGCCACTCCTGGTCGAGATGCGCGACGGCCGGCTGACCGTCCAGCACGAGCGGCCGACCCGGTGGCCGGGCGTGCTCTGGTCCTTCGGCGGCTTCCACCGCCGGTATCGCGCCGAGGTGTCGGTCGCCGTACCGGCCGAGGTCCTCGCCGACCTGCACCTGGTGGACGGCACGCTCGTCGCCTCCGGCCTGCGCGGGGACACCAGGGTCGACGTCACGTCCGGCGAGGTCACGCTGCGGGGGTTGCGGGGACGCACCAGCGCCAAGGTCATCTCCGGCCCGGTCGAGGCGCTCGGCATCGGCGGCGACCTCGACCTGGAGACGGTCTCCGGTGAGCTGATCCTCGCCGACAGCGCGCCCGAGCGGGTACGCGCCCACGCCGTCTCCGGCTCGATCAC
Source organism: Micromonospora sp. NBRC 110037 (assembly GCF_001652995.1). NCBI lineage: Bacteria > Bacillati > Actinomycetota > Actinomycetes > Micromonosporales > Micromonosporaceae > Micromonospora > Micromonospora sp. NBRC 110037. The sequence continues at coordinate 228,825 of NZ_BBVA01000007.1, read as the reverse complement.
CTGCGACCTGGACAACCCGCGGGGCAGCGAGATCCGGCTCAGCGCCATCTCCGGCAGCATCACCGTACGGGTTCGCGAGGACAGCGACCTCACGGTGCACCTGCACACCACCGCCGGCAAGATCACCAGCGGCTTCCCGCAGGTGGACGGCGGGCAGCGGGGCTTCGGTTCGATCAAGGACAGCCACGGCGTGCTCGGCGGCGGTACGGGTAGGCTCTGGGCCTCCGCGACCTCCGGCAGCATCGCGCTGCTCGCCCGCCCGGTCGCGACCGCCGAGGACGTGGAGGAGCTGCCGTGACCGCCGTGTTCAGCCACGGCCGGCTCCGGCTCTACCTGCTGAAGCTGCTCGACGACGGCCCGAAGCACGGATACGAGCTGATCCGCCTGCTGGAGGACCGCTTCCTCGGCCTGTACGCGCCCAGCGCCGGCACCATCTACCCCCGTCTGCAACGGATGGAGGCGGAGGGCCTGGTCACGCACACCGCCGTGGGCGGCCGCAAGGTCTACGAGATCACCGAGGCTGGCCGTGCCGAACTGCGGCAGCGCGCCGACGAGCTGTCGACCCTGGAGGCCGACATCGGTGCCGCGGTCGAGGACCTGTCCGCGCTGGCCGGTGAGATCCACAACGAGGTACGCGGCTCGGTCCGCGACCTGAAGCGCGAACTGCGCGAGGTGGCCCGGCAGACCCGGCAGGGCGCGTGGACGGCCTCCGCCACGGCCCGTCCGGCGGGCGACGGGGGATCGGCCCGTCCGGACGACTCGCCGCTGCTCGCCGAGTTCGACAAGCGGCTGGCCGCGTTCACGGTCGAGGTCGGCGCGCTGGTACGGGCGCGGCGGCTCAGTGACAACCAGCTCCGGACCGCGATCCGGATGCTCGACGGAGCGGCCGAAGGGCTGCGGCGACTGTTCCGCTGATCTCACAGGTTGTTTCCAGGGTCCACCCAGCGTGGCCGCAGCCGGAGCGCGGATGATGGGGCCCATGGCGGCTACCCAGACGGAGGCTCGACTGCTCGTGGTCGAGGACGATCCCAACATCCTCGAACTGCTCTCCGCGAGCCTGCGTTTCGCGGGCTTCGACGTGGCCACCGCGACCAGCGGCAGCGCCGCGCTGAACGCGGCCAAGGACCACCGGCCCGACCTGGTGGTGCTGGACGTGATGCTGCCCGACCTGGACGGCTTCGAGGTCATCCGGATGCTCCGCGAGGGCGGCACCCGTACCCCGGTGGTCTTCCTGACCGCGCGCGACGCCACCGACGACAAGATCCGCGGGCTCACCCTGGGCGGCGACGACTACGTCACCAAGCCGTTCAGCCTGGAGGAGTTGACCGCCCGGATCCGGGCCGTGCTGCGGCGCACCGCGACCGGCGACCAGACCCCGTCCCGGCTCACCTTCGCCGACTTGGAGCTGGACGAGGAGACGCACGAGGTGCACCGCGCCGGTCAGCGGGTGCAGCTCTCGCCGACCGAGTTCAAGCTGCTGCGCTACCTGATGCTCAACGCCAACCGGGTGCTCAGCAAGGCGCAGATCCTCGACCACGTCTGGAACTACGACTTCCGCGGTGACGACAACATCGTCGAGTCGTACATCTCGTATCTGCGCCGCAAGGTCGACAACACCCAGCCGCGGCTGATCCACACGCTCCGGGGAGTGGGTTACGTGCTACGCAAGCCGGCGGCGTGAACGTCGTCCACGACGCGAAGGGCAGGCTGCGCAGCGTCCCGCTCCGGCTGAAGCTCGTCGCCGCCGTCCTCGCGCTCGTGGCCGCGGCCCTGGTCGTGATCAGCGGCCTGACGGCGTTCCTGCTGCGCAACTATCTGATCGGCCAGGCGGACGACCAGCTGCGCGGCGGGGCGCTCACGGTGGCCAACACGCTCGACAAGCCCCAAGGCGACCAGATCAAGATCACCATTCCGTCGGACTACGTGGCGTCCGTGATCGCGCCGAGGTCGCTGCCGGAGGGGCCGTACCGCTACGAGGGCCTGCGCGACGAGGAACTGCCGCGGTTCCCAGCCGACTACGCCGGATACCGGGAGCGGGTGGGTGACCCGTTCACCGTGCGCTCCGAGGACGGCCGCAGCCGGTGGCGGATGCTCTACGCCGACCTGCCCGACGGGCGGATCATCGCGTTCGGGCAGCACCTCACCGGTGTCGACTCCGCCGTCCGACAGTTGGTGTGGATCGACCTTCTGGTCGGGGGCGCGGTGCTGATCTCACTGGCGTCCGTCGGCGCCGGAATCGTCCGTACCAGCCTGAAGCCGCTGGTGGAGATAGAGCGTACGGCGGCGGCCATCGCCGGCGGCGACCTGACCCGGCGCGTGCCCGACCCGGAGATGGGACGGCCGTGCCCGACCTCGGAGCTGGGTCGCCTGTCCCGGGCGCTGAACGCGATGCTGGCGCAGATCGAGGCCGCGTTCACCGCGCGGGCGGCCTCCGAGGCGGCGGCGCGCAGCGCCGAGATGGGCGCGCGGGACGCGGCCGCGTACGCGCAGGCGTCGGAGGCGCGGGCCCGCCGGTCCGAGGAGCGGATGCGGCAGTTCATCGCCGACGCCTCGCACGAGCTGCGGACGCCGTTGACCACGATCCGGGGCTTCGCCGAGCTGTACCGGCAGGGCGCGGCGCGCGCGCCGGAGCAGACCGCCGACCTGCTGCGCCGCATCGAGGACGAGGCGGCCCGGATGGGGCTGCTGGTGGAGGACCTGCTGCTGCTGGCGCGGATGGACCGGGAACGGCCGATCGCGCTGGCCCCGGTCGAGCTGCCGGTGCTGGCCTCGGACGCGGTGGAGGCGGCCCGGGTGGTCGCCCCGGACCGGCGGATCGAGCTGGAGCGGGACCCGGGCGCGGGCCCGCTGGTGGTGCTCGGCGACGACGCCCGGCTGCGCCAGGTGATCGGCAACCTGATGACGAACGCGCTCACCCACACCCCGCCGGACGCCTCGGTGACGCTGCGGCTGCGGGCGGAGGCGGGCAACCTCGCCGTGGTGGAGGTGGCGGACACCGGTCCCGGCCTCACGCCGGAGCAGGCCGAGCGGGTCTTCGAACGGTTCTACCGGGTGGACGCCGCCCGTACCCGGCGGGCCGGCGGGCCGATCAGCACCGGCCTCGGCCTGGCCATCGTGGCCGCGCTCGTGGCCGCGCACCACGGCACCGTCGAGGTGGACAAGACCCCCGGCGGCGGGGCGACGTTCCGGGTGAAGCTGCCGCTGCTGCCCGAGGCGCCCGAGCCGGGCGAGTGACGTTCAGAAAACTTCCAGGCGGATTCCAGGCTGATGACAGTGCCACAGGGAAAGCTGGGGGCATGACCGACCACGAGACCGATCCGCAGCGGTCGCCGGCCCCCGCCGACGCCGAGCCGTCGCACCACACCGCCGAGCTGCCCCGCGTCGAGAGCGGGACGTCGGACTCCTCGAACACCTCGAACACACCGGCCGCCGCGCCGGTTCCGGCCGACTCCCCGGCCGCCGGAACCACGGCGCAGGCCGGAACCACGAACCCGGCCGCTCCGCCGGCCGGCCCGTACCCGCCGCAGGGCGGGACGCCGTACCAGGCCGCGGCGCAGCAGCAGCACCCCTGGTACGGGCAGCAGCACCAGCAGCACGGCTGGGCCCAGCAGCAGAGCGGCTCGGGCTACCAGTCGGCGCCGCACAGCGGCGGGCCGGTCCCGTCGTACCAGGCGCAGCCGTACCAGGGACAGCACGGGCAGCACGGGCAGCACGGCTACCAGCCGTACCAGGCCGGGCAGCCGACCCCGCCGTGGGGCACGCCGCAGCCGGCGCGGCCCAGCCGGGCCGGGAAGGTCGTCGGCGTGGGCGCGCTGGCGCTGGCGCTGATGTTCGGCTCGGGCGTGGCCGGCGGCGCGCTGGCGCTCGCGCTCGACGGGGACGGCCCGACCCGCACCTACTCCGCCGCCCCGATCATCAACAGCGCCGACCTGCCCAAGATCGCGGCGTCCGTCCAGGACAGCATCGTCACGATCATGACGGGCAGCGGTGAGGGATCCGGGGTGATCCTCAGCGCCGACGGGTTCGTGCTGACGAACAACCACGTGGTCGCCGGCGCCGGTGGCGACACCGTCCGGGTGGTCTTCGCCAACGGCAAGAGCGCGACCGCCAAGATCGTCGGGACCGACCCGAAGACCGACCTCGCGGTGGTCCAGGCGAGCGGGGTCAGCGACCTGAAGGCGGCGAAGTTCGGCGACAGCGACGCCATGCAGGTCGGTGACCAGGTGCTCGCCCTGGGCAGCCCGCTCGGCCTGCAGGGCTCGGTCACCGCCGGCATCCTCAGCGCCCGCGACCGCACCATCCAGGCGGGCAGCGGCCAGCAGAACCCGCAGCAGGGCGCCAGCTCGATCTCCGGCCTGCTGCAGACCGACGCCCCGATCAACCCGGGCAACTCCGGCGGCGCGCTCGTCAACACCCGGGGCGAGGTGATCGGCATCAACACCGCCATCGCCACCGCCGGGCAGGGCAGCACCGGCAACATCGGCGTGGGCTTCGCCATCCCGAGCAACAAGGCCAAGGACGTGGCCGAGAAGCTCCAGCGCGGCGAGAAGATCAGCCACCCCTCGCTCGGGGTGAGCGTGAACGGCGCCGAGGACGGCGGCGCGCTCGTCGCCGCCGTCACTCCGGGCAGCCCCGCCGAGAAGGCCGGGCTCCAGCGCGGCGACGTGATCACCAAGTTCGGTGACAAGGTGATCAACGACTCGAACGATCTGGTCGGCGCGGTGCAGGCCGGCAAGGTCGGCGACCGGGTCGAGGTCGAGTACAAGCGAAACGGATCCGCTGAGACCGCAACCGTGACGCTCGCCGAGACGTCATAGTCCCAAGACCTGCCTCCCTCCTGGGCGGCGGGCGACGGAGCCAAGGGGGTTGGCTCCGTCGCCCGCCGCCCGTCCTCTTTCTCACCCGGTGCGGGTGAGACCGGCTCACCCGCGACCGGGCCACGCTGGGGGCATGACCACCACGTCCACCGTGCGTACCGACCAGCTGATCCAGCGCGACGTCCTCGCCGAACTGGACTGGGATGCGCAGACCCGGGCCACCGACGTCGGCGTGACGGTCGCCGACGGCGTCGTCACGCTCACCGGGCGGGTGGACAGCTACGCGCGGCGGTGGGCCGTCGAGCGCTGCGCCCACCGGGTACGCGGGGTGCGCGCGGTCGCCAGTGACCTGGAGGTCGACCTGACCGCCACGGACCGGCGTACCGACGCCGACATCGCGATCGCGGCCGGCCGGGCGCTGGAGTGGGACAGCTTCGTGCCGGCCGAACGGCTGGACGTGACGGTCGCCGACGGCTGGGTCATGCTCCGGGGCGAGGTCGAGTTCGGCTTCCAGCGCCGTACCGCCGAGCGTGAGCTGCGCCGGCTGCGCGGCGTACGCGGGGTGACGAACCTGATCGAGGTACGGCCCCCGGCCCCGCCCAGCGACGAGCAGCAGCGCCTCGACCTGCGCCGCCTGCTGCTGCGGCGGACCGGCACCGAGCGCATCGACGCCCGGGTCGACGGCGACACTGTGGTGCTCGACGGCGTCGTGGGCGCCTGGTGGCAGCGCGAGGAGGCGGAACGGGCGGCGTGGGCCCTGCCGGGCGTACGTGAGGTGCACGTCGGGATCGTGGTGTCCGGCTGAGCCGACGGCGTGTCGTTTACCGCGGGCCGGGCCGGGAACCCGCGACCCAGCGGGTACGCCGGGGACCGAGCGGGGAGGACTCGTGGCCGTGAACCAGCAGTCCTCGGAGCGCTGGCGGGCCGGGCCGCTGCGGATCGCGATGGTGGTGCCGCCCTGGCTGTCGGTGCCGCCGCCCGGCTACGGCGGGCTGGAGACGCTGGTCGCGGGACTGGTCGACGCGCTCGTCGAGCGGGGGCACGCGGTGACGCTGTTCGGGGCGGGGACCGGGCACGGCACCTCGGCCGACTTCGTCTCCACCTGCGACGAGCTGCAGTACGAGCGGATGGGCGAGTCGCTGCCCGAGCTGGCGCACCTGGCCCACGTCGACCGCCTGATCGGCCCGGCGGACTTCGATCTGGTGCACGACCACAGCACGATCGGCCCGCTGGTGGCCGGACGCCGCCGGGTGCCCACTGTCGCGACCGTGCACGGCAACCCGGTGGGCGAGTACGGCACCGTGCTCGGCAACACCGACCGGGGGGTGGGCCTGGTCGCGATCTCGCACGCGCAGCGCCGGGCGAATCCGGGGCTGCCCTGGGCCGGCACGGTGCACAACGCGATGCCGCTGCGGGACGTCCCGCGCAAGCGGGCGCCCGGGACGGGACCGGTGCTCTGGCTGGCCCGGTTCAGCCCGGACAAGGGCCCGGACGTGGCGATCGCGGCGTGCCGGGCGGCCGGGCTGCCGCTCACGCTGGCCGGCAAGTGCAACGAGCCGGCCGAGCGCCGCTACCTGGAACAGGTGGTACGGCCGCTGCTGGGCGACGACGTCACGCTCGTGCTGAACGCCGACCGCGAGGCCGCGTGGCGGCTGCTGCTGGAAGCCCGTTGCCTGATCATGCCGATCCAGTGGGCGGAGCCGTTCGGCATGGTGATGGTGGAGGCGATGGCGACCGGCACCCCGGTGGTGGCGCTGCGCCGGGGCGCGGTGCCGGAGCTGGTCCGCTCCGGGGTCACCGGGTTCGTCTGCGACGACGCCGACGAGCTGCCGGCGGCGTTGTCGGCGGCAGCCGGCCTGGATCCGGCGGACTGCGTCGCCCATGTCGCGGAGAACTTCTCGGTGGAGCGGATGGCCGCCGACTACGAGGCGGTCTACCGGGGCTTCCTGGCCGCGCGAGCGGGCGCACGGGCACCCCGGGCGGTCGCGCCCGCGGTCGCGGGCTGACCGGTCAGGTCTGCCCGGCCACGAGTTCCGCGGCGGCCGCGTCGAGCCGCCGCGCGTACCCGGGGGTGATGCTGCCCTCGCGGCGGCGTTCGTCGATCTTGTCGCGGAGCCGGTCCACGGCGGCGGTCACCTCGCCCTCACCGCTCGCGGCGACCGCGTTGCGCAGCAGGTTGCGCAGGTCCACCCCGACGTCCTCGCGGATCTGACCCTCCGCCAGCCCGGCCTCGATCAGCCCGTCGACCCGTTCGGCGGCGTCGGGCTGGCCGGTCGCGGGCGGACGGTTGCCGCCGGTGGCGGGCGCGCTCGACGGTGTGGCCGGCGCCGTGACGACCGGCGGCTCCGGCGCGGGCGCGACGGTGGACGGCGGCTGGACCGGCCCGGCGGTCGGCAGCACCCGGGGGTCCTCCGGCCGGTCCGGTGTCAGCGTGGGCACGAGCAGCGCGGCGGCGGCGACCACCGCCACGCCGGCCGCCGCGAGCGCGAGGACGCGCCGCCGGCTTGGCGCGGCGGCCGGGTTGCCCGGCGGGACCGGGTCCGCGGCCGGCCCGGGCGGCGGGGGAGCAGACGACGGCGGCAGCGCGGGCAGCGTCATGGTGGGCGCCAGCATGGTGGCGGCCTGCGGGTCGGCGGGCAGCATCTGGTCGCGCAGCACGGCCGCCACCCGGTGCGCGGTGGGCCGCTGTCGCGGGTCGCGGGCCAGGCAGCGCAGGCAGATCTCCGCGACCGGTCCCGGCAGCCCCGGTACGCCGTCCAGGCTGGGCTCCGGGCTCTCCGCGAGCGCGGCGCTGAGCTCCTCCCAGGTCTCCGCCGGGTACGGCGGGTGCCCGGTCAGCGTCTCGAACAGCAGCACGCCGAGCGAGTAGACGTCGGTGGCCGGCTGGGCCGGCGCCCCGTCCAGCCGTTCCGGCGCCACGTACGCGGGGGTGCCGAACGTGCCGCCGTCCTCGTCGTCGTCCGGCGTCCCGACCCGGGTGGCGATGCCGAAGTCGAGCACCTTCGCCCCGGTGCCGGTCATCATCACGTTGGCCGGGGTCACGTCCCGGTGCACGATGCCGAGCCGGTGCGCGGCGGCGAGCGCCTCGGCCACCTGCGCGCCGGTCTCCACCGCCTCCGGCCAGGGCAGCGGCCCTTCGGTGAGCCGGTGTTCCAGCTCCTCGCCGGCGAGCAGTTCCATCACCACGAACGAGGTGATCGAGCCGTCCGGCGCCACCGTCTCGCCGTAGTCGTGCACGGCCGTGACATGTGGATGGTCGAGCTGGGCGGCCGAGCGGGCCTCCTCGCGCACCATGTCGCGGAACCGGGCGTCGGCGGCGAGCGAGGGCGCGAGCACCTTGACCGCCACCACCCGGTCGAGCACCTCGTCGCGGGCCCGCCAGATCACCGACATGCCACCGGCGCCGATCCGGTCGATGAGCCGGTACCGACGGGCCAGCAGGCGGCCGGCCTGGAGTGTCGCCATCAGCTCGCACCTGCCTGGGCTCGGGAGCGCTATCAGGTTGCGTGAATGTGTCTTACCTGTCAACAGTCCGCGCGGCGCCGATCGCGCGGCGCGCATCCGTGATGGCTCCCGGTCACCGCCGGGACCAGCGGGGACGGTCCGCCCGGCCGGCTGTGGGCCGCGTGCCAGGATGAACGTCATGGCAGCAGGTCCGGTGGCGTTCGTGCTCGGCGGCGGGGGAGTGCTCGGCGCGGTCGAGGTGGGGATGCTGCGCGCCCTGTTCCGCGCCCGGATCAAACCCGACCTGGTGCTGGGCACCTCGATCGGCGCGGTCAACGGCGCCCTGGTCGCCGCCGACCCGACCGAGGCGGTCACCGACCGGCTGGTCCGGCTCTGGGCGTCGCCCGAGGCCAGCGAGGTGTACGGCGACTCGGTCGCCCGCCAGTTGCGCCGGTTCGCCGCCCGTACCCACCTGCACTCGCCCCGGCCGTTGTACCGCCTGCTGGAGAGCACACTGGGCGAGGACACCACCTTCGCCGACCTGGCCGTGCCGTTCCGCTGCTGCGCCGCGAACATCGAGCGCGCCGCCGAGCACTGGTTCCACAGCGGGCCGCTGGTGCCGGCCGTGCTCGCCTCCGCCTCGGTGCCCGGGCTGCTGCCCCCGACCCAGATCGACGGCCAGCACTACATCGACGGCGGCGTGGTCAACTCGATCCCGGTCGGCGAGGCGGTGCTGCTCGGCGCGAAGCAGATCTTCGTGCTCCAGGTGGGCCGGATAGAGCGTGAGCTGAGCCCGCCGCGCCGCCCCTGGGAGATCGCCCAGGTGGCGTTCGAGATCGCCCGCCGGCACCGGTTCGCGCGGGAGATGGCGGCGCTGCCCGAGGACGTGGAGGTACACGTGCTACCCACCGGCGGGCTGGAGCCGCGCGACGACAGCCCGTGGGCGTACCGGGACACCGCGGCGGTGGGCCGGCGGATCAGTCGCGCGTACACTGCCTCCCGCCGATACCTGGACACCGCGCTGGAGCGCTGATGCCGTTGCCGCCCCGCTGGCTCCGCCGGCTGGTGCTCGCGCCCGGAGTGGTGCTGCTCGCCTTCTTCGTGGTGACCACGCTGCCGGCCTGGGCGCTGCTCGCGCTCGCCGCGTCGCCGCTGGTGCCGGGACGGCTACGCCCGCTGCGGCTGCTCTGGTTCGGCACCGTCTACCTGGTCTGGGACGCCGCCGCGCTGCTCGCCCTCTTCCTGCTCTGGCTGGCCTCCGGCTTCGGCGTCTACAAGCGTGCGCCGGCCTTCCAGCGGGCCCACTACGTGCTCGCCGGATGGTTCCTGCGGGTGATGTTCTGGCAGGCCCGGTGGACGCTGCGGCTGAGCATCGACGTGGTCGGCACCGACCCGGACACCGCCCTGCCCGGCCGCCCCGAGCTGGTGGTCTGCCGGCACGCCGGGCCCGGTGACTCGTTCATCCTGATCCACGCGCTGGTGAACTGGTTCAACCGGGAACCCCGGATCGTGCTCAAGGAGACGCTCCAGTGGGATCCGGCCATCGACGTGCTGCTCAACCGGCTGCCCAACCGGTTCATCGCGGCCGGGCCGGACGGGCGCGACTCGGTGGTGCGGCAGATCGGGCACCTGGCCACCGGCCTGGACGACGACGACGCCTTCGTGATCTTCCCGGAGGGGGGCAACTTCACCCCGTCCCGGCGGCTGCGCGCGATCGACCGGCTCCGCGGGCTCGGGCTGGAGCGGATGGCGCGCCGCGCCGAGCGGATGCGGCACGTGCTCGCCCCGCAGCCCGGCGGGCTGCTCGCCGCGCTCGACGCCGCGCCGGACGCCGGAGTGATCTTCGTGGCGCACACCGGCCTGGACCAGATGCTCACCGTCGCCGACGTGTGGCGCGAACTGCCGATGGACAAGCGGATCGTGATGCGGTTCTGGTCGGTGCCGCCGGAGGAGATCCCGGCCGGCGAGCAGGAACGCATCGACTGGCTGTTCGACTGGTGGGCCCGCATCGACAGGTGGATCGCGGACAACCGCAACGGCACCGTCGACGCCTGATCCGATTCCCCGCGCCTGTTCGGCGCGCCGGCCGCGCGCCGCGTAAGGTGCGCTGGTGGAGCAGATCTGCGTGGTGACGACTGTGGTGGACGCCCGCGGGGTCGCGGACGTGCTGGCGGCCGCGGCGGTCGCCGGCCGGCTGGCGGCGTGCGCCCAGGTCGGCGGCCCGGTGGACAGCACCTACTGGTGGCAGTCGGCGATCCAGACCACCGCCGAGTGGCAGGTGCGGTTCAAGACCGCGCCGGACCGGGTGGACGCGCTGGTCGACCAGCTCCGCGCCAACCACCCGTACGAGGTGCCGGAGATCCTGGTCAGCCGGGAGGACAGCGGCAACCCCGGTTACACCGCCTGGGTGCGCGAGCAGACCCGGCCCTAGGTACTCCTACTCTGTCCGCCCGCCCCGCCGCCCGCGAAGCTGGCCGGGTGGAGAACACCGGCTACCCCTGCCCCGGTTGCGGCGCCCCGGCCGACCTCGTCGCCGGATGCCGCGGCTGCGGCCGTCCGCCCTACCCGCCCGCCGCCGAGGTGATCCGGCTGGACCGGGAGATCACCGAGCTGGCGCCGCGCGTCGAGGCGGCCCGGCTCGCGTACCACGATCTGTCCGGCCGCCTGTCCACGGCCCGGCAGCGGCGGTCGGCGCTGGCCGCCCGGATCCGTCAGGAGATCCCCGTGCCGGGCGCCGCCGGTCCCGCGCAGCTCCCGGCGCCGCCGCCGCGTCAAATCCCGCAGGCCCCCGCCCCGGTACGCCCCGGCGGCGCGGAAACCTCCACCCGGGCGGTGCAGGGGCTGCTGTTCGTCCTGGGTGGACTGCTGCTCGGCACCGCCGCCGTGGTGTTCACCGCTGTCGCCTGGGCCACGTTCGGGGTGACCGGCCGGGCGCTGGTCCTGCTGGCGGTCACCGCGCTTGCTCTGGCCGCGCCGCTCGTCGCCCGGGCGCGCGGGCTGCGCGGCACCGCCGAGACGCTCGCCTCGGTGGCGTTGCTGCTGGTGGTCCTGGACGGGTACGCCGCCTGGTCGGTGGACCTGTTCGGGGTGACCGGCCTGCCCGGCAGCCGGTACGCGGCGCTGGTCGCTGCCGTCAGTACCGCGGTGGCGGCCGGATACGCGCTGGTCAGCCGGCTCACCGCACCCTGGTTCGCGGCGTGGCTGCTGGCGCAGCCGGTGCTGCCCCTGGCCGTGGCCGCGTTCCGGCCCACCGCCGCCGGCTGGGCGCTGGTGCTGACCGCCGTGGCGCTCGGCGACCTCGCGGTGGTGGTGGCGCTGCGCCGCCGAACCTCCGGCAACCGCGCCGCGGTGGCGGCCGGGCTGGTGCTGGGCTGGACCGGGCACGGCGTGGCGCTGGTCCTGGCGGCCGGCTGCGCGCTGGTGCCGCTGGCGGTCGGCCACGCGGCGGGCACGCCGCTGCTGGCCGGTGGCCCGCTGCTGCTGGTGGTGCTGGCAGCGGTCGCGGGCGCGGTCGCGGCCGGCGGCCGGTTCTGGCGCGCGACCACCACCGGACTGCTGGCACCGGTGCTCGCGGGCGCGTTGATCCGGCCGGTCGCCGAGCTGCGTTCCGGGCTGCTGCTGATCGCCGCCGGCCTCGTGGTGGCGGCGCTCGCCGGTGCGGTCCGGGCGCTGCCCGCGCCGGTGCGGACCGGTCCGCTCGTGGGCGTGCTCGCGGTGGCCGCCGCGCTGGGCCAGGTCACGGTCGTGCTCACCGGCGTGGTCGGCGCGGCGACCGCGAGCGCCTCGTTCCCGGCCTGGCAGGGCGGGCGGGACGTGCCGGTCCCGTCCTGGGGCTGGCAGCTCCCGGCGGCCCTGCTGCTGACCGCCGGCGCGGTCGCGCTGCTGACGCCCCGGGCCGGCCGGCCGCTGGTCGGTGTGATCGCCGCCGGGCTGGTCGCGCTCGCCGCGCCGGCCGTGACGGCCGTGCCGTGGCCGCTGGTGCTGGTGGTGGACCTCGGGGCGGCCGCCGCGCTGCTGCTGGCGGCGGTGGCCAGGCCGCGCCCGGGCCGGGTTGTCGTCCCGGTCGCCGCGTCGGCCGCCGCGGTGCTGTTCGGGCACGCGCTGCTGGTCGGCGTCGCCGCGCCCGGCGGGGCGGTGGCGGTGCTCGCCGTGACGGCGCTGCTCGGCGTGACGGTGGCCGGGCTGGGCCGGCGCGGGCTGGGCGCGCAGCCGGTCGTCGGCGGCGTCGCGCTCGCGGTGGCGCTGGTCGCCGTACCGGCGGCGGTGGCCGTCGCGCTGTTCGGCCTCGGCGCGCCGCCGTGGTGGCAACTGCGGGGTGCGGCCGCCGCCGTCGTGGTGCCGGTGGTCGTCGTCCTCGCCGTCCGTCGCCTGTGGACCGACCTGAGCGGGTACGCCTCGACCGGGCTCGCCGTGGCGCTCGCCGGGACCGGCCTGGTGCCGCTCGTCGCGCCGGGCGGGGAACCGGTGGCGCTCTACGCGGCGGCGGGGGTCCTGCTGGCGCTTGCCGCCGGGGGTGGCTCCCGGCCGGCGGCCGCCCCGCGCGCGGTGGGCGCCGCGCTGGCCGTGGTGGCGTTGCTGGCCAGGGCGCGGACCGTGCTGCTGGTGCTCGCGGGCCTGCCGGTGCGGCCCGGGTCCGGGGTGCCCGCCGCCGCGGCGGCTTCCGCCGGGACCGCCCGCGCCGGGCTGGTGCTGCTGCTCCTGGGCGTCGCCGCCGGGGCGTACGCCGCGACGGGTCGCCGCGTCGCGTGGTGGGTCGCCGGGGCGCCGTTCGGCGCGGTGGCGCTGCCGGTGCTGGCCGAGGCGGCCGGCGCGCCCTGGCCGGTGGTGCCGGCGACGGCGTTCGGGATCGGGCTGGCCGCGTTGCTGACCGCCGCGCTGACCGGGGCGTACCGGGCGGTGCTCGTGCCGCTGGCCGTGGTGCTGGCCGTACCCGGGTTCGGTGGTCTGCTCGCCACCCGGGCCGGGACGCTCGCTGCGCTCGGTGTGCTGGTGGTGGCCGGGGCGGTGACCGGGGTGGCCGGACGGCCGGCGGTGGTCCGGATCGTGGGGTGGCTGGGCGCCGTCGCGGCGGCCACCGGGTTCGCCCTGGTCGCGTCGCTGACGGCCGGGCAGTCGCTGCGTACCGGGGCGTTCGCGGTCCTGGCCGTCGCGGCCGTGACGCTGCACGCGGCGCCGCTGCTGCGCGTGGTCCGGTCCGGCGGTCCGGGCGGCGTCGGGCGGGCCGGCACGTGGGCGCTGGAGGCGGCGGCGCAGGCGGTGGCGCTGCTCGCGCTGCTGCTCACCGGCGGCTCGTTGCGGCACGCGGCGGCGGTCTGCGTGCTGTGGGGCGTGGCCGTCGCGGTCCGGGTGCTGCGCCGGAGCGAGTCGCCGGGCGGGCGTCGCGTGCTGGCCGCGGTGGCCGCCGGCAGCGAACTGGTCGGTGGGTGGCTGGTGCTGGCCGCGCGCGGGGTGGTCGTGCTGGAGGCGTACACGCTGCCGGCGGCGGCGCTCGCCCTGGGCGCCGGGCTGCTGGCGCTGCGACGCCGGCCCGGGCTGACCAGCTGGCTGACGTTCGGTCCGGCGCTCGGCGCGGCGTTCCTGCCGAGCCTCGTGTCGGTGCTCGTCTCCGGTGAGCCGCAGCCGTGGCGGCGGCTCGCGCTCGGCGCGGCGGCGGTGGCGGTGGTGCTGGGCGGGGCGGCCCGGCGCTGGCAGGCGCCGGTGGTGCTGGGCGCGGCCACGCTGGTGCCGCTGGCGCTGCACGAGCTGGCCCGGGGCTGGGACCTGCTGCCCCGCTGGCTCTTCCTGGGCGTGGGCGGGCTGCTGCTGATCGGGCTGGCCGCCACCTACGAGCGGCGCCGGCGTGATCTGGTCCGGCTGCGCGAGGCCGTGGCCCGGCTCGGCTGACCCGAGCGGCGAGCCCTCTCACCGACTGTGGTGAGAGGGCTTCGCTGCGCCGGTGCGCCTCACCTGATCGGCGAGCCGCCGTCGACCGGGATGGTGTGGCCGTGGATGAACGACGCGTCGTCGCTGGCGAGGAAGCAGACCGCGCGGGCGATCTCGTGCGGTTCGCCGTACCGGCCGGCGGGCGCCTGCATGGTCAGGTCGTAGAACGGGAAGTCGCTGGTGATCTCCGCGCCCTCGAAGGCGGCGGTCTTGATCACGCCGGGGCCGATGCCCACAGCGCGGATGCCCTGGTGGCCGTAGTCGTAGGCGATCTGCTTGGTGAGCCCGATGACGCCGTGCTTGGCGGTGGTGTACTCCGCGCCGACCTCGCTGGCGACCAGGCCGGACGCCGACGACACGTTGATCACGACACCCTTGCCGCGCTCCAGCATGTGCGGCAACGTGGCCTTTGTGGCGAGGAAGACGCCCTTCAGGTCGACCTCCATGACGCGGTCCCACTGCTTGTTCTCGATCTCCAGCAGCGGCACGTACGCGCCGAACACGCCGGCGTTGTTCACCAGCACGTCGATGCGCCCGTACGCGTCGAGGGCGGCGCTCACCATGGCGCGTACCGAGTCCTCGTCGGTGACGTCGGCCGCCACCGCCACCGCGTCGCCGCCGGCCTCCTTGACGCGGGTGACAGTCGCCTCGGCGCGTTCCAGGGAGAGATCGGAGACGACGACCTTCGCGCCTTCGGCGGCCAGCTCGACGCACATGGACATGCCGAGTCCGGAGCCGACCTGGTCGGGGCTGAAGCCGCCGCCCGTCACGAGCACCACCTTGTCTGTCAATCCACGCACCGTGATGTCTCCCGTCTGTCGATGACCGTGCGTCCGGCACGGCTGACCGTTCGGATGAACGGCACTCATCTTTACGTACAGATTAGCTGGTCAGAGGGGGTGCGCCCACCGATGCGTGGGCTCGCTGCGGTGTGACGAAGATCGTTTGCCCGGGTCCGGCCCGGCGGGGTAGGGACAGCACCACCCCCGAGCCGGGGGTCTGCGGGATTACCCACGGCGACGATCGTCGCCAGAATCGGTGACGGAGAGTCGCGTACGAGAGCGTGGCTCGCGCATCGGGGGGCGACATGACTTCTTCCACGTCGACGGAACCCGCGGCACGGCGGGGCAGCGACTACGCGCGGCTGTCCCGCCGCATCGCCGAGGCGGGACTGTTCGAGCGGCGGCCCGGCCGGTACGCGCTGCGGATCGCGCTCACGCTCGGCGCGTTCCTGGCCGGCTGGGCCCTGGTGGCGCTCGTCGGTGACTCGTGGTGGCAGGTGCCGCTGGCAGTGGTGATGGCGGTGGCCACCACACAGGTGGCGTTCCTCGGCCACGACGCCGGGCACCGGCAGATGTTCCGGCGGCGCGGGCCCAGCGAGGCGGCCGGGCTGGTCGCCGGCAACCTCGCCGTCGGGCTCAGCTACGGCTGGTGGGTCGACAAGCACAACCGCCACCACGCCAACCCGAACCACACCGACGAGGACCCGGACGTCGGCGCGGGCGCGCTGGTGTGGACGTACGAGCAGGCGAGCGCCACGCGCGGCCTGGGCCGGTGGATGGCCCGCCGCCAAGCGTGGCTGTTCTTCCCGCTGCTGCTGCTGGAAGGGCTGGCGCTGCACGTGGCGAGCGTGCGGGCGCTCGTCGACCGCGAACCGGACGGGCGGTGGCGGGTGCCGATGCGGCACCGCGCGGTGGAGGCGCTGCTGCTCGCCGCCCACGCCGCCGGCTACCTCGGTCTGCTGTTCGCGGTCATGTCACCGGCCAAGGCGCTGGTGTTCGCGGCCGTGCACCAGGGGCTGTGGGGCCTCTACATGGGCTGCTCGTTCGCCCCGAACCACAAGGGCATGCCGATGCCGACCGACGAGGACGGCCTCGACTACCTGCGTAAGCAGGTGCTCACCTCGCGCAACGTACGCGGCGGCCGGCTCGTCGACCTGGCGCTGGGCGGGCTCAACTACCAGATCGAGCACCACCTGTTCCCGAACATGCCCCGCGCCAACCTGCGCCGGGCCCGGCCGCTGGTGATGGCGTACTGCGCGGAGCAGGGCGTCCCGTACGCGGAGACCGGGCTGATCGAGTCGTACCGGCAGGCGCTGGCGCACCTGCACGACGTGGGCCGCCCGCTGCGCGCGGGCTGACCCGGCCGGCTGCCGGTAGGGTCGTCGCTTGGTGGAGGGCGCGCCACGGTGGTGGCGCGCGGCACGGCGGGGCGTACCACCCCGACCGCGTCACGGGACGACATCGTGCGGAGCTGCGGCATGAGATTCGAGATCAGCAAGGTGCTCGACGCCATCGAGGGACGGGTCTGCACCGATCCGTCGCTGGCCCGGGCCGTGGTCGACCTGGCCGAGGTCATCCGCTGGCAGAACCTGGACGGCGGTCGGCCGGCCAGCCTGCTGCGCCTCGGCATGGTCATCGACGCGCTGTCCCGGCAGATCGGTGAGGACAGCGTCCCGGTCTACGCGATCGTGCACCGGGCGCTGCTGTCCGACGCCGACCTGACCTCCAACGAGCGGATGGTGGTCCGCCGCTGGGCCGACGACGGCCTGGTGGAGGTGCTCGACCAGCCCGGTGACCGGATGCTGGAGGTGGCCGACCTGCTCGGCCTGCCGGTGCTCACCCGGGCCCGGCTGGACGGGCTGGTGGGCCGGTACCCGTGGCTCGGGCAGGCCGGGCGCGTGCTCGCCCCGGTGCCCGGCGCCGGTGGGCCGGTGTTCATCGCGCACGTCGGCGGCGGCCAGGACCCGGCCACCGGCAGCCGCTCACCGGCCGGCGTCAAGTTGCTCTCCCGGCAGTGGCGCTGCCCCGAACCGGGCTGCGCGCTGTTCGGCGGCGGCGGGGGCGGCGGCGCGTTCGCCGACCTGGCCGCCGTGGACCGGGCGCCGGCCGAGCAGCCGCCGCCCACGCTGCGCACCGGCGCCCCGACCTGCCCCCGGCACGGCGCTCGGCTCTCCGACGCCGGTCCGCGCCCGCGTACCGAGGTGCTCGCGGTGCGCATCGGCGGGCTGGTGCGCAAGCGGTTCGCGCTCACCGAGACCGAGCCGGTGCAGGTCGGCCGGGCGCCGGAGGGGCCGGGCGCGGTGACGCTGGGCCAGTGGCTCAACGACGAGGCCCGGCGCTGGATCAGCCGCAGCCACATCCGGCTGGAGCTGCGCGTGGGCGAGGTGGTGGTCACCGACACCAGCACCAACGGCTCCGGCGTACGCCCGGGTGGCTCGATGGCGGAGAACGAGCGGATCGCGCTGGCGCCGCAGCAGTCCCGGGTGCTCGCCGAGGGGGACCTGATCGAGCTGTACCCGGGCGTGCAGGTGGGCCGCGCCGCCAAGATGAGCAGCGACGCCACGTACACCCCGAACTCGGTGATGGCCGAGGCGCCGACGATGGCGATGCGGCTGCCACGTCAGTGACCCGCACGCGAAGGCGCCAGGACCGTCGCGGTCCCGGCGCCTTCTCGCGTACGGCCTCAGCCGGCCAGCACGGCGGCGAGCTGCGCCACCGCGTGGTCGATCTCCTCTTCGGTGATCACCAGCGGCGGGGCGAGCCGGATGGTCGAACCGTGCGTGTCCTTGGCGAGCACACCCCGCTCCATCAGCAGCTCGCACGCCTGCCGGCCGGTCATCAGCGCCGGGTCGATGTCCAGCCCGGCCCACAGGCCGCGACCGCGTACCGCCACCAGGCCCTTGCCGATCAGGCCGCGCAGGCCGGCGTGCAGCCGCTCGCCCAGCTCGGCCGAGCGGCGCTGGAACTCGCCGGTCGCCAGCAGCCGGACCACCTCGGTCGCGACCGCGCAGGCAAGCGGGTTGCCGCCGAACGTCGAGCCGTGCTGGCCCGGCTGGAGCACGCCCAGCACGTCGCGGTTCGCGGCCACCGCCGACACCGGCACGATGCCGCCGCCGAGCGCCTTGCCGAGCAGGTACATGTCCGGCTCGACGCCCTCGTGCTCGCAGGCGAACGTCGCGCCGGTACGCCCCAGGCCCGACTGGATCTCGTCGGCGACGAACAGCACGTTGCGCTCGGTGCAGACCCGGCGCACACCCGGCAGGTAACCCTCCGGCGGCACCACGACGCCCTGCTCACCCTGGATCGGCTCCAGCAGCACGGCCACCGTGTTCTCGTCGATCGCCTCGGTCAGCGCGGCCAGGTCGCCGTAGGGGACCACAGTGAAACCCGGGGTGTACGGCCCGAAGTCGGCGCGTGCGTCCTCGTCGGTGGAGAAGCTGACGATGGTGGTCGTACGGCCGTGGAAGTTGCCCTCCGCCACCACGATGTTGGCCTGGCCCGGCGTGACGCCCTTGACCTGGTAGCCCCACTTGCGGGCCACCTTGATGCCGGTCTCCACCGCCTCGGCGCCGGTGTTCATCGGCAGCACCAGGTCCTTGCCGCAGAGCGCGGCCAGCTCGCGGCAGAAGTCGGCGAACTGGTCGTGGATGAACGCGCGGCTGGTCAGCGTGAGCCGGTCGAGCTGCGCGTGCGCGGCCTCGATCAGCTTCGGGTGCCGGTGGCCGAAGTTCAGCGCCGAGTATCCCGCCAGGCAGTCCAGGTAGCGGCGGCCGTCCACGTCGGTCAGCCAGGCGCCCTCGGCCGACGAGATCACCACGGGCAGCGGGTGGTAGTTGTGCGCCGTGTGACGCTCCGCGTCCCGGACCGCGGACGGAGTCCGCAGCATGTCGTCGATGATCACTTGCTCGCCTTTCCCTGACGGAGTCGCAACGTGCAGCACTTCGGTCCGCCGCCGGCCTTGCGCAGCTCGGACAGGTCGATCCCGATGGTCTCGTAGCCCCGGTCGCGCAGCTTCGCGGCCAGGTCGGTGGCCTGCGCGGGCAGCACCACGTGCCGGCCGTCGCTGACCGCGTTCAGGCCCAGCACCTCGGCGTCGGCCATGGTGGCGTGGATCGCGTCCGGGAACAGCCGGCGCAGCACCGCCCGGCTGCCGGGGGAGAACGCCTCCGGCAGGTACGCCACGGTGCGCTCGTCGAGCACGGTGAGCGCGGTGTCCAGGTGGTAGAAGCGGGGATCCACCAGCTGCATGGTGACCACCGGGTAGCCGAAGACCTCCTGGAGCTGCGCGTGCGAGGCGTGCGCGGTGCGGAACCCGGTGCCGGCGAGCAGGTGGTCACCGGCCAGCAGGATGTCGCCCTCGCCCTCGTTGACGTGCTTCGGGTCGTACATCTCGAAGCCGGCGGCCTCGAACCAGGCCCGGTACGCGGGCGCCTCGTCGGCGCGCTGCGGGTCGCGGAACTGCACCGCCATGGCCTTGCCGTCGATCACGGTGCCGCCGTTCGCGGCGAAGACCATGTCCGGCAGGCCGGCGACCGGCTCGATCAGGTCGACCTCGTGGCCCAGGTCGAGGTACGTGCGCCGAAGCTGCTCCCACTGCCGGATCGCCAGGTCGGCGTCGACCGGGGCGGTCGGGTCCATCCACGGGTTGATCGCGTAGTCGACGGCGAAGTACGTCGGCCGGCACATCAGAAAGCGCTGGCGGATGGCGTCCATCGTCATGTCGTGCTCCCAGGGTCGGGCGCGCCCGGCCACCGTCGGCCCACGGGCTGGCGCCGTGGTCCAACGTTATGCGGCCCGGGTAGACGACATCCACCGCGAGAAGTTGCGTTGAGCAGCGAATCGTTGCGTTGAGCCAGTGGGCGGCGAACGATCGTTGCGTCGACGCCGGACACACTTCGGGGGCGGCGAACCGCCGCCCCCGAAAGAGGTGTTGCCCGGCCGGTGAACCACCGGAGCTGATCAGGCTGCCGACGCCCTGCGTCGGCGATCGGGACAGTGCCCGTCAGAACCAGTTGGCAAACTGTGAGTCGAGCCACTCGCGGAAGCGGCCCACCCAGTCGCCGTCGGTGGTCGGCCAGTCGAACTGGCCGGTCATCGCCACGATGCCGAGCACCACCGCGGCCAGGCCGACGGCGATGCCGATCAGCGCGTCGGTCTTGCCCGCCACGTGCCGGCGACGGGTCGCGATCAGGCCCAGCACCGCCAGCACCGCGCCGGCCGCGCCGACGCCGATGCCGTACCCGGCGAGCGTGCCGGAGAGCACGAACAGCGCCCCGACCACCGAGACGATCAGGCCGAGCGTGGCGAGCAGGCTGGCCCGGGGACGCTTCGTGGTGTACGGCTCCGGCCGGTCCACCCGACCGTCGCCGTCGGTGTCCGTACCGTCGGGGCGGCCGTCCCGGTCGAGGTCGGCGCGGCCGTCGCGGTCCAGGTCGGTGGTGCGCTCGGCGACGGGCGCCGCGCCGGCGGTCCGCGCGTCGGTCACCGGAACGGTCCGCGTGTCGGCGTCGACCCGGCGGCCGGTGACCGCACGCGCCGCCGCGCCCCGGTCCGCGGCCCGCCGCCGTGCCTCCGCCTCCCGCTCGTCGTCGGCCGCCACGGTCCGGCGGCCGGTCGTCGTGGTCGCCGTCCGGCCGTCGGTGGTGGCGTCGAGGTCGCGTGCGTCCCGGTCGGTCGCCGCGTCCCGGGCGCGCTCGTCGTCGGTGGCGGTGGCGGCGCTGCGGTACGTGGTCCGCTCCTCGTCGCGGTCGGTGACCACCGGCCGGTCGGCCGGCTGCTCGGCGGTCCGGTCGCGTTCGTCGACGACACCGTCGCCGTTGGTATCGGTACTGGTCGCCGGAGCGTTCCGGCGGGACAGGATCTTCACTGTGGCACCTCCTGATCCAGGCGCGGAGGCCGCGCATGACATGCAGGAAGTACCCAGGGGTGCCGAAATCGACACCCCTGGGCTCGCTCCGCACGCTCAGGCGTGCCGTCCGGTCACGCCACCGTGCGTGACCACTGCTGGTTGGTGCCCGAACCGCAGGTGTACTGCTGGACGTCCGCGCCGTCTCCGGTGCCGGCGTTGACGACGTCCAGGCACTTGCCGCTGTGCCGGGCCCGCAACTGGAACCAGCCGTCGCGCGCGGCCCACTGCCACTGCTGGTTGGCGCCGCTGCCGCAGGTGTACTGGATGATGTTGGCGCCGTCGGCGGTGCTCGCGCTGGCGACGTCGAGACACTTGCCGCTCGCGGCGTTGACGAGGCGGAACCATCCGCCGCCGGCGTCCTGGAACTCCCACCTCTGGTTCCCGCCGCCGTTCCAGCTCCACTGCTTGACCTCGGCGTTGTTCGCCGTGGAGCCGTTGATCACGTCCAGCACCCGGCCGCTGTGCCGGGCGGTGACGCGGTAGTACGCGGGCGAGTTGCCGGTGACGGTGCCCGCCGCCGCGTCGATGGTGACCGACGGGTACCAGGTCAGGCTCATGCTGGTGGCGGTCGGAAAGGCGATCGGCAGCCACACGTACTGGGAGTCGTTGGCCGGGCCGCCCCACGCTCCGGCCCACCTGTCACCCAGATAGAGGTAGCTGGTGCCGGACGTGCCCTGGATCGGCAGCACGAACGCCGGCTGCGAGTTGAACGTGGTGCCGTTGCCCACGTCGGTCCAGCCGCTCCACGGTCCCGAGATGCTCGGCGCGGTGGCGTACCGGGCCTGGTTCGGGCTCCACCCCGTCGCCCCCGACGTCAGCAGGAAGTAGGTGCTGCCCCGCTTGAACATCGCCGGCGCCTCGCGGTGCGCGCCGTCCCAGAAGTTGCCCACCAGGGTGGCCACGTTGAGGTAGTCCGACGTGAGCCGGTAGATGTTCAGGTCGTAGTTGTCGTCGGCGGCCGAGATCATGTACGCGGTGCCGTTGTCGTTGTAGAGCGTGATGTCCCGGGACATGTGCTGCCCGAGCGGCCGGAAACTGCCGTGATAGGTGTAGCTGCCGTCCACAGTGGCCGAGGAGGCGACAGCCGCCCGGGCCTCGTTGTAGTCGGACCCGTTCTCCTTGTGCATCCACATCACGAACCGGCCGGTGGCGGCGTTGTAGATGACCTTCGGCCGTTCGATGTTGGCGACCCGCAGCTCGGCCGCCGACGACTGGGTGAGCACGTTGTTGCGAAACTCCCAGGTGCGCAGGTCCGTCGAGCGGTAGACGGAGACCGCCCGGAACGTGTTGTCCGGGTTGCGGTTCTCGCCGAACCAGTAGTAGTAGTCGCCGACCTTGAGCACGCCGCCGCCGTGGGCGTGCACCACGGCGCCGCTCGTGTCGGTGAACTGGGTGCCGTTGGTGACTGTCACCGGCGCCGCCAGCGCGCCCGCCGCCGGTCCCAGCACCGTCGCCGCGAGAGCCACCGCGAGCGCCACCACGACCGCGCCGTACCGTGTCGTCCCTCGCACGGCTGTCACCTGCCGCACTTCGGCGTGATGGTGCCGGGCGTCGCGCCGGCCGCCACGAGCAGGCCGAACGTCGTCGAGCCACCCGGCGGCAGCGTTCCGTTCCAGGAGGCGTTGCGGACCGCGACGTCCTGGCCGGTGCCCTCCGCCACCCCACCCCAGACCGACTGGATGCGCTCGTCACCCGACCAGCGCCAGGAGACGAGCCAGCCCGGTGCCGGTTCGGCGCCGTCGTTGCGCACCGTCACCGTGGCGACGAAGCCACCGCCCCAGCTGGCGTCGATCGTGGCCGTCGCGGAGCAGGTTCCCGACGTCCGGGCCGGCCCGCCGATCACGTACGGGTCCCGTGTGCCGTGGGTGTCGCCGAACCGGAACCAGTAGTCGGTGTCGGGGGCCAGGCCGGTGACTGTCACCTTTCCCTGGCGCTCCGGCCCCGTGACGGCTTCGGCCACCGGGTTGCGCCACGCGGTGGCGTCCTCGCGGCTGGTGAAGAGGCTGACGAGGAGCGGCGGGTCGTAGCCGCAGGGCGGGCTGAGCACCATCCAGTAGGTGATGGTGACGCTGGTCGCGGTGGCCCCGGTCACCTGGCCGGTGACCGGTAGCGCCGGCGGGCAGGCGAAGGTGGGCGTGGGAGTGGGCGTCGCCGTGGCGGCGGCCGTCATCGCCGTGGCGGCGGGTGACTGGTCGGCACCGGCCGAGGCGGTCAGGCCGGTCAGGGTGAGGGTGGCGGCCAGTGCCGCGCCGAGCGTACGGAGCATGTGTCTCTCCCGAGCTGGGGGCGCCGGGGGCGGTCGGCGCCGGAGTGGTGGTGGACCGCGATGTCGCCGCCGTAGCGGCACGGCGGAGCGCCGGAGACGACTGCCCGGCACCGGGGTGGCACATCACCCCGCGCTTGTCCCTCCGGCGAGAGCGAGCGGCTCGCACTGGCTCCCGAGCGCTACCGCCGCCAGTCTTTCAGTCGACGAACATCGATTCAACGTCGTCTCAGGACCCGACGTCGCCGGCGGTCCGATCCGCTGGCTACGCTTGGTCGTTGTGCCAGAGGGACACACCATCCACCGCCTCGCCGCCCGGCACGCCGAGCTGTTCGCGGGCGACAAGGTGCACGCAGACAGCCCGCAGGGGCGCTTCGCCGAGGGCGCGGCCCGCCTCAGCGGCACCGTCCTGGACGGCACCGAGGCGTACGGCAAGCACCTGCTGCACCACTACGCCGGCGAGCTGACGCTGCACGTACACCTGGGTCTGTACGGGAAGTTCGCCGACGGGCCCGGGGAACCGCCGTCCCCGGTCGGGCAGGTGCGGCTGCGCCTGCACAGCGACCGGAACTGGCTGGAGCTGCGCGGCCCGACCGCCTGCGAACTGCTGACCCCGCCCGAGGTGACGGCGCTGCGCGAGCGGCTCGGGCCGGACCCGCTGCGCGCCGACGCCGACCCCGACCGGGCGTACGCGCGGATCCGCCGCAGCCCCACCCCGCTCGCCGCGCTGCTGCTGGACCAGTCGGTGGTGGCCGGCACCGGCCTGATCTTCGTGACCGAGGCGCTGTTCCGGGCCGGCCGGCCGCCGCTGCTGCCCGGCCGCGACCTGAGCGCGGCCGGCTGGGCCGAACTCTGGATGGACCTGGTGACGCTGATGACCCGCGCGGTCGAGCGGGGCCGGATCGACACGGTGCGCGACGCCGACCTGCCCGAGGTCACGGGCCGCGCGCCGCGCGTCGACCGGCACGGCGGCGAGGTGTACGTCTACCGCCGCCCCGGCGCGCCCTGCCACGTCTGCGGCACCGAGGTGAGCCGGGGCACGCTGGCCGGACGCAACCTGTACTGGTGCCCCACCTGCCAGGCGGGCTGACTCACATCTCGTCGAGCAGCCAGCGGGCCGCCTCGACGTTGCCGGGGAAGACCTGGTCGCCGCCGATGCACCAGGCCGCCGTCTGGCCGATCGCCCAGCCGCGTACCCGCTCCCGGTCCAGGCCCAGCTCGGCGCTGAGACGGTCGAGCCGGTGCCGGACCGCCGCGGGGGAGTGGCCCAGCTCGGCGCCGCGCACCAGCGGTACCACCGCGAACTCCCGCTCGCCGACCAGCGGCTTCGGGTCGATCACCAGCCACGGTTCGCGTCCCGCCGCCAGGATGTTGCCGGCGTGCAGGTCCTGGTTGACCAGCACCTGCTCACCCTGGCTCGGCGCCAGGTCGGCGAGCAGCCCGAGCGCGGCGTCCAGCAGCCGCCGCTCGTACGGGCGGTTGGCCTGCTGCCAGTTGCCCGGCATCCGCTCCGCCCAGCCGGCCGCCTCCTCGGCGAGCGAAGTGAACGGCGGTCCGGCCGGCACCCCGAGGCGGGGCAGCAGCTCGACCGCCACGTCGAGCGCGGCGTCGGGCGGCAGGCCGTACAGCGGGGTGCCGGGGTCGCAGCGCTCGACGAGCAACGCGCGCCGGCCCGGATCGTGGGCGAGCAGCCGGATCGCGCCCCGGCCGTCCCAGTGCGCCAACGCGGTGGCCTCGTGACGGCTGTCGTCGTCCGGGTACTGCAGCTTCAGCACCGCCCGCGTCCCGTCGGGCAGCGTCGCGGGCAGCGCCAGCGACGCGAACGCGTACCCGAACGGCGGCCCGACCGTCAGCTCCCACCGTGCGACGCACGTGGCGAGCCGGTCCGGCAGCTCCGCGAGCCAGGCCCGCCCGGCTTCCGTCCGCTCGACCCAGCGCAGGCTCTCAGGAATGTCACACCGCATCCGGTCATCCTGGCCGAGCGAGGCGACCGGCCGTGCACCGCGGCGTCCTCGACGCGCACGCCGACGAAGTGACGCTCATGGCCGTCCCGGCCCTCGCCGAGCGGCCTGACGAAGACGAGATGGATCAACCGGACGGTGCTCATCTGCCCGAGATCACCGCCGACGCCGGTCCCACCCTTGACGCATGCACGCCTCCCACCAGCTCGCCGAGGTGGCGGCATCATCAGCCTTGATCAACACCAGCTCGCCGAGGTGGTGGTGTCGCGGAGCCGTTGATGCCACCACCTCGGCGACCTGGTGTTGATCAAGCTGGGCCGTGGCTGTCAGTCGGCGGGCAGCATTCGGCACCCGGTGTTGACCAAGGAGTTCGCGTCACCGGAGCGCCAAAAATTCGCCGCAAACTCCTTGATCAACTGGCAGGAGTGGAGGGTTCGGCGCGGGACGTCAGGTGCCGGGTGTGGTTGGGGAAGGGGCGCCGGTGTGATCCGCGGTCAGGGGAGCCGGGCCGGGGCAGTCGTCGTGCCCGGCCCGGTGCCCGTCCGGATCTACCGTCCGTCCGGGGTCGGTCGGCGGCGGCGGGCCAGCAGCATCAGGCCGGCGCCGACGATCAGGAGAGCCCCGCCGCCAGCCACCAGCGGCGCGGTGGCGGGACCGGTGATCGGAAGCCCTCCGGTGCCTCCGCCTCCGACGGTGCCACCGCCTCCGCCGCCGCCCGGCGAGGGCTCGCCGCCGGGTGTCGACACGCGTACGGTGACCACCTCGGACACGCCGACCGTCGCCGGGTCTTCACTCGGGACGACTACGCGGTAGCGCAAGGTGCCGGGTGTCTTCGGCGTGATGGGGATGCGGTACGCGCCGCGGTCTCCGCTCGTCAGGTCGGCGGCCACCTTCCGCCACGTCCTGCCCTGGAGTTGCTGTAGTTCGATGTTCCAGCCGGCGTCGGGCTTCACCTCGCCGGTGATGGTGACTGTGGTGCCGGGCGTGACGGTGGTGCGGTTCGCTTTCGCCGTGACTGTCGGCTTCAGCCGGGGATGGTCTGCCGTGACGACGATGTAGGACGGTGCGACCCTCGAGTTGGACGGACGGGTGATGCCGACGCACTTGAGGTAGCTGTCGCCCTTCGGATAGGTCCGGGAGAACGTGCCGTCGGCCTTGGTGGTGCCGTTGGGCTCGCTGTGATATTCAACGCAGAGGTTGTCGGTGCCGAAGAAGATGGGCTGGTTACCGATGCCCTCGCCGGTGTCCTCGTAGTAGAACCGTCCCGCCACGGTCAGCGGTCCGTCACCGACCAGCGGGTTCGGGGTGAGACGCATGGTGACCGCGGGCCGGTGTGTGCCGGTGACCTCCAGCCTGGTGTCCGCCGAGGCGGGCGGGTCGACGTCGAGCCGGTTCCAGGCGGCGTCCGTCGCCACCAGACGGTGGACCTCCCAGGTGCCGTTCCAGGTCGACGGCACGTGGATCGTCGCGCTCCAGGTGCCGTCCTGCGGGGTGCCAGCGGTGAGCGACAACTCGGCGCCGTCGGTGCGGTCCGTGCCGACGAGGCGCAGACCGACGTAGGGCAGGGAGCCGCCGTCCATCTCGGAGGCCTCGACCACGCCGGTGTCGTCGGTCAGGTGCACCGTCACCGTCACCGGCACCAGGTCGACGCCCGAGACGGAGACCGCGTCGGGTGAGACCGTGACGTCCACCAGCACCGGTGGCGTCTGGTCCGCCGCGGCCGCAGGGGAAGGCGTGGCGGTTGCGGAGGGCGTGGCGGTTGCGGAAGGTGCGGCGGTTGCGGGCGGCGCGGCGACGAGGACACCGCCGGGCAGCAGGAGAAGAGCCGTCGCGGCCATGCGCCACACTCGCATGTCGGTGCCCCTTCCGAGGTTGACCGGTAACGGAGAGTTCTCCTGTCGGTACCGTACTCCGTCGATGTGTTGCCGGCTGCCCCGTCGGCCTGTCGATTCGCCGGGACGGTCGGCCGAGGACCCCGGCCGACCCGCCCTCCGACTCGGCCGGCGGCTCAGCGCAGCCGGCGGATGTCCCCGTACGCCCGGTAGAAGCCGCCCCGGCCGGACTCGCGGATCTCGGTGACCAGGAAGCGCGCGCCCGGCTCGCGGATGCCCTTGGGGAACTGCACCGGCCAGTCCCGCCGGTAGCCGTCGGCCAGAACGTGGACGCGCAGCCGGCCGCCCTGCTCGACGCACTGCACCAGCACGCCGTCGCGGTCGTCGGTGGTCACCTCGACGGAGGTCCAGGCGGCCGGCTCGGGCAGCCGGGCCGGCGCCTTCACGTCGACCACGTCCGGCACGCTGCCCGCCTCGGCCGCCCGGATCGCCGCCTCGCTCGCGTCGATGCAGGCTAGGTGGCCGCTCGTGGTGACCACGTAGAGCCGATTGTCGTGGTACTGCATCGAGTACGCCGAGCCGCAGCCGGTGCCCAGCTTCCACAGCCGGTTGCCGGCCTGGTCGAAGCAGTAGATCGAGGACGCGCTGTCGCCCGCGAACACGTACCGGCCGCCCTCGGCGGTGGCGCAGGAGAAGACCGCGGCGTCACAGCGGTACGTCTGCTCGGCCCGCCCGTCCTTGCGCAGGCGGACCACCTCGCGGGTGCCGGTGCCGGCGAACACGGCGTCCCGTTCCTGCCAGCCGAACAGGACCGCCCCGGTGCCGGTGTGCCACAGTTCCCGCCCGGTACGCCAGTCGTAGCCGGTGACCCCCTGCGAGTGGCCGTGGTAGATCGCGTCGGCGTCGCAGCGCACCATCCACGCGGACCGGCCGCGCCCCGGCCGGCGCCAGAGGAACTCGTCCTCGTGGTCGACCGCCGAGATGCCGCCGTCGCGATCGGACACGCCCAGCACGCCGTCGTGGATGTCCAGCCAGTAGATGTCGATCTCGGGCGCGATCGCGTACGCCGCGCGCGGCACCTTGCCGGACAGGTCGTAGACGTTGCCGTCGTCGCAGCCGGCGTAGACCCAGGCGTCGTCGGCGACGATGCACTTCACCCCGTCGGGGAGCCGGACCTGGTTGACCAGCCGGGCGTCGTGGTCGAGCGTGGTGATCACGCCGTGCTCGTTGCCGACCATGCAGTGCCGGTCGTCGACGAAGATGCCGAAGGCGGGCGCGCCCGAGGCGTACCGCCAGAGGACCGGCGCGGTGCGGGCGGTGGAGCGGGTGCTGACGATCTGCCGGCGCGAGACCGTGCGCTTCTGGCGTACGCCGCGCACCGCCGGGGCGTACCCCTTGCGGACCTTCTCGCCGATCTTCTTCGCGGCGGCGGCGCGGGCGCGGGCGTTGTCCGGGAAGGTGCTCGTCTTCACCTGGCCCTGGTCGCCGATGCGCCCGTAGCGCACGGTCATCGCGGTGTCGTCGACCACCACCTCGTAGAACTTGTGCGCTCCACCGTCCACTTCGGACAGTTCGAGGTAGGTCGTCTCCTGTGACATGGGGGTTTACCTCCGAGGGGAAGTGCCGGACCGGCAACGCGCACACGCTAACGCCGAGCACCGACAAACCCGGGTCTCGGTGTTAAGAAGGGGCCCTTCCTCTACCGGAGGCGTTAATAGGGGGCCCTTCCTTACACAGCGGCGGCGAGGGCGTCGACTGCCTTGCGGGCGGCGATCAGCACCGGGTCCCACACCGGGGCGTACGGCGGCGCGTAACCCAGGTCGAGCGCTGTCATCTCGTCCACCGTCATGCCGTTCCACAGCGCCACGGCGAGCGCGTCGATCCGCTTGGCCGCCTCGGACCAGCCGACGATCTGCGCCCCGAGCAGCCGCCCGCTGGGCCGCTCGGCGATCAGCTTGACGGTCATCGGACGCGAGCCGGGGTAGTAGCCGGCCCGGTTCGTCGACTGGGCCAGCACCGTGACGAACTCGAAGCCGGCGTCCAGCGCGTCCCGCTCGCGCAGCCCGGTGCGGCCCACCTCCAGCTCGCAGACCTTGGTGACGGCGGTGCCGATCACGCCGGGGAAGGTGGCGTAGCCGCCGCCGATGTTGATGCCGGCGACGCGGCCCTGCTTGTTGGCGTGCGTGCCGAGCGGGATGTGCACCGGCATGCCGCTGACCCGGTGCAGCGACTCCACGCAGTCGCCCGCCGCCCAGACACCGGGCACGCCGGGCACCCGCATCCGGCGGTCGGTCCGCACCGCGCCGGAGGGACCGATCGGCAGGCCGGCGGCCTCCGCGAGCGCGGTGTTGGGGCGTACCCCGAGACCCAGGACCACGACGTCGGCCGGGACCGGTCCCTCGTCGGTGACCACGGCGGAGATCCGGCCGTCCCGCTCCTCCAGCCCGGTGACGGTGAGGCCGGTGCGGACGCCGATGCCGGTGGCACGCATCGCGTCGGCCACCAGCTCGCCCATGTCCGGGTCGACGGTCGACATGGGTTGGTCGGCCTGCTCCACCAGTTGGACGGAGAGCCCGCGCTGCACGAGCGCCTCGGCCATCTCCACGCCGACGTAGCCGCCGCCGACCACCACCGCGCGCCGGGGCCGGGGCTCGCGTTCCAGCCAGTCGATCAGCGCCGCGCCGTCGCCCAGCGTCTGTACGCCGAACACGCCCGACACGTCGTCGCGCGCCCAGTCCGGCTGCACCGGGGACGCGCCGGTGGCGTACACCAGGGTGTCGAAACCGGCGCGGACCTCGCCGCCGCCGTCCAGGTCCCGCGCGATCACCTCGCGGCGGTCCAGGTCGACGGCGGTGACCTCGTGCCGGGTACGGACGTCGATGCCGAAGTCGTCGCGGAAGGTCTGCGGATCGCGGCTGATCAGCTCGTCCCGCTCCTCGACCAAGCCGCTCACCCAGTAGGGGATGCCGCAGGCCGAGTAGGAGGTGAAGTGCCCCCGCTCGAACGCGACGATCTCCAGGTCGGACCGGTCGCGGCGGCGGCGACGCGCCTGCGTCGCCGCCGACATGCCGGCGGCGTCGCCGCCGATGACGATCATGCGCTCCGCCACGCCGCCCATCCTGTCACGCCGGGACACGGCCGTGCGGCCGCTCAGCCACGGGTCTGGCGTGCCACGTCCGTGACCACGTCGACGAGCCGTCCGGTACGCGCGAACACCGCCCGCTGCCGGGCCGCTCCGCTGCCGTGCCGGCGCAGCCCGCCCAGCAGATCGGTCACCCGGTCCAGGTCGCCGTGCCGATCCAGTTCCGGGCGCAGCCGGTCGACGAGCCGGTCCAGCAGCTCCCAGGCCGGGCGCAGCTCACCGTCGGTGAGGTCGACGCCCTCGCCCTCCAGCCCGTCGTGGGCGGCCCGCCAGTGCGCCGCGACGAGCAGGTGGTGGTCGGTGTTGACGGCGGGACGGCCGGCGGCGATGTCGGTGAGGGCGGTCGCCACGAGCGCGCGGACCAGCGCGGCGACGAGCACCGCGTCGTCCACGGTCGGGCAGACGTCGCCGATCCTGATCTCCACGGTGGGGTACTTGGCGGAGAGCCGGGCGTACCAGTAGAGCATTCCCTCGTCCAGCATCACGCCGCTGGCGATGAGCTGCCGGATGAGCCGCTCGTAGTGCTCGTGCGACTCCAGGTACGGGGTGGGCGCGACCGACGGCCAGCGTTCCCACTCCACCGAGCGCCAGCTCGCGTACCCGGTGTCCTCGCTGCGGGAGAACGGGGAGTTCGCGGTGACCGCCTGCAGGATCGGCAGCCACGGCCGGACGTGGTTGAGCACCTGCACGCCGGTGTCCGGGTCGGGGATGCCGACGTGCACGTGCATGCCGTTGTTGCCGGGACCGGGCACCAGCAGCCGGAACCGCTCGATCATCCGGTCGAAGCGGGGCTTGTCCACCACCGGCGGCACCGGCCCGTCGACCGGTCCGGTGCCGATCGCGAGCAGCCGTACGCCGGCCCGCTCGGCCGCGTCGGCCAGTTCGGCGCGCAGCATCGACAGCGAGTGCCGGATCGAGGACAGGTCCAGCCCGGGCGGGCTGCCGATCTCGATCTGGCTGGTCTGGAACTCGCGCTCCACCTGACCGCGCAGCTCCGCCGGCACCTGCTCCATGACCAGGTCGACGGCGGGTACGGCGGTCCCGGTGTGCGGGTCGGCGAGCAGGAACTCCTCCTCGACGCCGACTGTCAGCAGGTCGGTTCCGCCCGACGCGGCGCTCCGCTCCCGCTCCGCCACTGAGCCGCTCATCGCCACCACCGTCTCCTCCGGACCACTCGCGGCACGGTGCCGCGTGGCCGAGGATCTGTTACCCACCGTGTCCGTTCCGGAAAACGTGCCGGTGGGCGTGTCGGCGCCGGTTCGCCCGTTCGGGTCGGTCGAGTGCGTTCGCGCACGGGGCAGCAGGGCGTGACACGGCGGGATACCGTGGTCGCGTGGCGGGGATGCTGGCGGTGCTGACGGGGGCGTGGGCGTACGCGCTCGCCCTGTTCGCCGACCGGCCGGCCGGGCTGCTCGCCGGCGCGGCGGTGGTCGCCGCGCTGCTGCTCGCCACCCTGCTCGCGCTGCGGGTCCGCGCGCTGCCCACGCCGCCCGGCACCCGGTTCGCCGCCGCGTTGCGGGCCCGCGCCCGCCGTCGCGGCGTTCCCCGCCAGGTCGACCCGAACGCGCCGGGGCGTCCGCGCCCCCGCGCCCCCGGCCTGCGCCCCTCGGCCGCGTAGCCACCCTCCGGCCCGCGCCGGCGGGCCGCCGTTTCCTTCCCGGCTTTCGCGGCCGATTCCGTCGTCATCCGTCCCGCCGTGCGGCACGTCGCCGCCCGGGACACCCGGAATCGCCACCGAGGGGTCCACCCATGCTCGCCTTCGCACCGTTGCACTCCGCGGCGTCGGCCGCGGCCACCGTCGTCACCTGGCTCGCCGACGTGCTCGCCCCGCTCACCGGCGGCGCCGCCACGGCGGCCGCCATCGTCCTGTTCACCGCCGCGGTCCGGCTGCTGATCTCGCCGCTGACAGTGGCCCAGGTCCGCGGGGAGCGGCGCCGGACCGCACTCGCCCCCGAGGTACGGGAACTCCAGCGCCGGTACGCCGACGACCCGGCCCGCCTCCAGACCGAGCTGTTCGCGCTCTACCGCAACGCCGGGGCCAGTCCGGTCGCGGGCTGCCTGCCGGCGCTGTTGCAGGCGCCGTTCTTCCTGGTCATGTACCGCCTGTTCGCCACCGGTGACGGCGCGCCGCAGCTGCTGGGGGAGCGGCTGGCCGGCGTACCGCTGGGGTGGCACCTCGGCGACGGCCTGGCCGGCCCGGTGCCGCTGGTGTTCGGCGTGCTGCTGGCCGCGTTGCTCGCGCTGGCCTGGTGGTCGTCGCGGCGGATGCGCCGGGCGGCAGCCGCCACCGGCACCGTGGCCGGGACCCCGACCGAGGGTCCGGGCGCGGCGGTGCTCGGCCGGCTGCTGCCGCTGCTGCCGTACGGCACGGTGCTGGTGGCGCTGGTGGTGCCGCTGGCGGCGGTGCTCTATCTGGTGACCACCACGGCGTGGACGGCGCTGGAGCAGGTGGTGCTGCGTCGCCCGCAGCCGGCGGCAGCCATCGACAAGCGTTGACAAGTGCGGGGGCGGGCGCGTAGAAATCGCTCTCAGAGAGCGCTCTCCCGGACCCGTCCCCGCAGAGAGGCACCCCGAATGAACCCGATCCCGGCGGCTCCGGCCGCCTCCGCCACCGTGCCCCGATCGCGCCGCCGCTTCGCCCTGGCCGCGGGTGTGCTCGCGCTCACCACAGCGCTCGCGGGCGTCTCGATGACCGCCCAGGCCGCGGTGCCCCCGACTCCCTCCGGCTGGAGCCTGGTGTGGAGCGACGACTTCACCGGCTCGGCCGGCACGCTGCCCTCGTCCGCCAACTGGATCATCGATACCGGCACCAGCTACCCGGGCGGCCCGGCCAACTGGGGCACCGGCGAGATCCAGACCTACACCTCCAGCACCGCCAACCTGGCCCACGACGGCTCGGGCAACCTGCGCATCACGCCGCTGCGGGACTCGGCCGGCCGCTGGACCTCGGCCCGGATCGAGACGGTACGGGCGAACTTCAAGCCGCCGTCGGGCGGCGTGCTGGCCCTGGAGGGCCGGATCCAGATGCCGAACGTGACCGGCGCGGCGGCATCCGGGTACTGGCCGGCGTTCTGGGCGCTCGGCTCGCCGTACCGGGGCAACTACCAGAACTGGCCTGGTATCGGCGAGTTCGACGTGATGGAGAACGTCAACGGGATCAACTCGGTCTGGGGCGTGCTGCACTGCGGTGTCGCGCCGGGCGGCCCGTGCGGGGAGTTCAACGGCATCGGCGCGTCCCGGGCCTGCCCGGGCAGCACCTGCCAGTCGGCGTTCCACACCTACCGGTTCGAGTGGGACGCCTCGATCAGCCCGCAGCAGCTGCGCTGGTACGTCGACGGCCAGCTCTTCCACACCGTCGGGCAGAACCAGATCGGTGAGCCGTACTGGAGTCAGATGACCAACCACGCCGGCTACTTCCTGCTGCTCAACGTGGCGATGGGCGGCGGCTTCCCGGACGGCGTAGCCGGGTCGGCGACGCCGACCGCGTCGACGGTGTCCGGCCGGTCGATGCTCGTCGACTACGTGGCCGTCTACACCCGGGGTGGCGGGAGCAACCCGTCGCCGACCCCGACCACGCCGCCGCCGGGCGGGGTGCGTGACGCCTACTCGACGATCCAGGCCGAGTCGTTCAACGCGCAGAACGGCGTGCAGGTGGAGACGTGCTCCGAGGGCGGCCAGGACATCGGCTGGCTCGCCAACGGCGACTGGGCCCGCTACGACAACGTCGACTTCGGCTCCACGCCGCCGCGCGACTTCGTGGCCCGGGTGGCCTCCGGCGCGGCGTCCGGGGTGAGCGGGCTGGTGGAGGTCCGGGTGGACAGCCCGACCGCGCCGCCGATCGGCAGTTTCGCGATCGGCAACACCGGCGGCTGGCAGACCTGGCGCTCGGTGCCGGGCAACGTCGGCGCGGTGACCGGGCGGCGCACGGTCTACCTGACGTTCAGCAGCGGGCAGCCGTCCGACTTCGTCAACGTCAACTGGTTCACCTTCCGCCGCTGAGGCCGATGGGGGCGCGACCCGGATCCCGGTCCGGGTCGCGTCGAACCGGTGCTGGACAGAAACAGTTAACACTCCTAATAATAGGCGCACGTCGACGGTTGTGAATCCCTCTCCACCCCCCGCCCGTCCCCTGGAGGACGCCGTGAGACTCCGCCCCCGCCTGGCGACGCTCGCCGCCGCGCTGACCACCGCCGTGGTCGCCGGCGCGCTGCTCGCCGCCCCGCCCGCCTCCGCCGCCACCGCGGCCTTCGTCCGTACCTCCAGCTGGAGCAGCGGGTACGAGGCCCGGTTCACCGTCACAAACGACAGCTCCGCCGCCATCTCCTCGTGGAACGTCCAGTTCGACCTGCCGTCCGGCAGCACGCTCGGCTCGTTCTGGGACGCCCGCCTCACCACCTCCGGCCAGCACGTCACCGCCGTGAACCAGTCCTGGAACGGCGCGCTCGCCCCGGGCGCCAGCACCAGCTTCGGCTTCGTCGTCAGCGGCACCGGCGACCCGGTGAACTGCACCGTCAACGGCGCCTCCTGCGCCGGCGGCGGCAACCCCAGCAACCCGGGCGCGCCCGCCACCCCCGGCGGCCTGCGGGTCACCGGCACCACCGCGTCGTCGGTCTCGCTCGCCTGGAACGCGGTCTCCGGCACCGTCACCGGCTACCGGGTCTACGAGGGCAGCACGGTCAAGGCCACCGTCACCGGCACCTCGGCCACCGTCTCCGGGCTGGCCGCGTGTAGCGGGCACAGCTACACGGTGACCGCGTACAACGGCAGCGGCGAGTCGGCGAAGTCGGCGGCGGTCGCGGCCACCACCAGCGGCTGCACCGGTGGCGGCGGGGGCGCGATGGCCGCCGCTCCCTACCTCTACCCGGGCTGGGGCGACCCGCCCGCGCCGTCCACCGTGATGGGCGCGACCGGGATCAAGTGGTTCACCATCGCGTTCGTGCTCTCCGGCGGCGGCTGCACCCCGGCCTGGGACGGCAGCGGTCCGCTGACCGGCGGCACGCACGCCGCCACCATCGCCGCGATCAAGGCGGCCGGCGGCGACGTCATCCCGTCCTTCGGCGGGTGGAGCGGCAACAAGCTCGGCCCGAACTGCTCGTCCGCCGCCGCGCTGGCCGGCGCGTACCAGCAGGTCATCAACGCGTACGGGCTGAAGGCCATCGACATCGACATCGAGAACAGCGACGAGTTCGAGAACGAGGTGGTGCAGGACCGCATCCTGGACGCCCTGAAGATCGTCAAGCAGAACAACCCGGGGATCAAGACGATCATCACGTTCGGCACCTCGACCACCGGGCCGTCGTACTACGGCACCCGGCTGATCAACCAGGCCGCGGCCAAGGGCGCCGGGATCGACGTGTTCACGATCATGCCGTTCGACTTCGGCGGCGGCGCGAACATGTACCAGAGCACCGTCAACGCGGCCGAGGGCCTGAAGACCGCGCTCAAGAACGCGTTCGGCTGGTCCGACGCCACCGCGTACGCCCACATGGGCCTGTCCGGCATGAACGGCCTCTCCGACCAGCAGGAGCTGACCTCGCCGGCCACCTGGACGCAGATCCGCGACTGGGCCAAGGCGCGCGGCCTGGCCCGGTTCACGTTCTGGTCGGTCAACCGGGACCGGCCCTGCCCCGGCGGCGGCGTGGTCGCCAACTGCTCCGGCATCGCGCAGAACACCTGGGAGTTCACCGGCATCACCGCCGGCTTCTGAGCCCGCGACGCGGTCAGCGCCCGGCGGTCACCGACTGCCGGGCGCGCCGCCGGCGCACCTTCTTCACCGCCCAGCTCACGATCATGAAACCGAAGACGGCGAAGATCGCGTAGTTGAACCACGAGCTGTACCTGTCGACGTCCTCCCACCGCGACCCGAGGGTGAACCCGGCGCCGACGATCAGCGCGTTCCACACCCCGCTGCCGAGCGTGGTGAGCAGGATGAACTCACCGAGCGGCATCCGGTTCGCGCCGGCCGGGACGGAGACCAGGCTGCGGACCACCGGCACCACCCGGCCGATCAGCACCGCCCACCGCCCGTGCCGTTCGAACCAACGGTCGGCCTTCTCCAGATCCTGCAGGTCGACCAGCGGGATGTGGTCCAGCCAGCGCTTGAGCCGCTCCTCGCCGAGCGCCGCGCCGAGCCAGTAGAGCACCAGCGCGCCGAGCAGCGAGCCGACCGTCGCGGCGAGCACGATGAACACCACGTTGAACCGGCCCTCGGCGGACAGGTAACCGGCCATCGCCAGCACGATCTCGCTCGGGATCGGCGGGATGATGCTCTCCAGCGCCACCAGCAACGCCACGCCGACCGCGCCGAGCGAGTCGATCACGCTCGCCACCCAGCCGGTCAGCCCGGTGAACTGGTTCGGGTCGACGTCCTGGGCCAGGGCCATGTCGGTCCTTCCACGCGAGAGCCGGAGATCCGAAAGTGTTACCCGGACCGGCCGGTGTCACACCTGTGACTCATCCCTCCGGGTGCAGCGCGGCGTCCGCCGGACCCCGTCGCCAGCCGGTGAAGCGGACCCGCAGCCCGCCCCGGCTGGGCGAGCAGCAGTACGGCCCGGCCGACGCCTGCGCCGCCGGGTCGAGCGGGGCGACGCGGACCAGCCGCCACGGCTCGTCGTCGCACCGGGCCCGGACGGTCAGCGCGTCCCCGGCCCGGCTCACCCGGACCGTCACCTCCCGGCCCGACCACTGCGGCACCGGCGCCACCGACCAGTCCGAGAACTCGTCGGTGACCACGGCGCCGACCTGCGGCGCGCCGTCGCTCACCTCGACCCCGGCCTTGGTCCACCGCCGCTCGTCCACCCGGACCAGCACACCGGCCTGATCGAACTGCTCCGAGTAGTCGAGGAGGAAAGACACCTCCACGGCGCTGCCCGCGCCGAACGGTGCGAGCAGTGCCGAGCCGTCGTCGTGCACGAAGCCGTAGCTGGTGCGCCGCCAGAAGTCGCTGCCGCCGTGCGGCTCGACGAGCAGGCCGCCGTCGACCGGCTCGGCCCGCTCGGGCGGGTTCAGCCAGTGGCCGGCGGACCAGTCGTACGCCTCGTTCATCCCGGCACCGTACCGGGTTTGACGGCGCGCACGTTCGGAGAAGTAGTCCTCGCATGGGTGACAGGTGGTATCAGGAGGCGGTCGTCTACTGCCTCGACGTCGACACGTACGCGGACTCCGACGGCGACGGAGTGGGTGACTTCCAGGGGCTGATCGGCCGGCTGGACTACCTGGCCCGGCTCGGCGTGACCTGCCTGTGGCTGAACCCGATCCATCCCTCGCCCAACGAGGACGACGGGTACGACGCGACCGACTTCTACAACGTCGACCCGCGACTGGGCACGCTCGGCGACTTCGCCGAACTGCTGCACCAGGCGAGCAACAGGGGCATCCGGGTGATCATCGACCTGGTGGTCAACCACACCTCGGACCAGCACCCGTGGTTCCAGTCCGCCCGGTCCTCGCCGGACTCGCCGTACCGGGACTGGTACGTCTGGGCCGACCACGAGCCGGCCGACCGCCACCAGGGCATGGTCTTCCCGGGCGAGCAGCACGAGACGTGGACCTACGACCGGACCGCGAAGGCGTGGTACTACCACCGCTTCTACAAGTTCCAGCCGGACCTGAACATCGAGAACCCGAAGGTCCGCGCGGAGATCAAGAAGATCACCTCGTTCTGGCTCCAGCTCGGCGTCTCCGGCTTCCGGATGGACGCCGTGCCGTTCATCATCGAGCGCACCGAACCGGGCAACCCGAACTCGCCGAAGGACTTCGACTTCCTCACCGACCTGCGTCAGCACGTGCAGTGGCGACGTGGCGACGCGGTCCTGCTGGCCGAGGCGAACGTGGAGCCGGACGAGCTGCCCGTCTACTTCGGTGACGGCAGCGGCTCGGGCAACCGGATCCACATGCTGTTCGACTTCATGCTCAACGGCCGGCTGATGCTCGCCCTGGCCCGGGAGGACCCGGAGGTGATCATCGAGGCGTTGCGGGACACCCCCAAGCTGCCCACCGGCGGTCAGTGGGCCACGTTCCTGCGCAACCACGACGAGATCGACCTGTCCCGGCTCACCGCCGACCAGCGCAACGACGTGCTGGCGAAGTTCGGCCCGGACGAGAACATGCAGCTCTACGGCCGGGGCATCCGCCGTCGTCTCGCGCCCATGCTCGGCAACGACCGCCGGCACATGGAGCTGGCGTACTCGCTGCAGTTCTCGCTGCGCGGCACGCCGGTGCTGCGCTACGGCGAGGAGATCGGCATGGGGGAGGACCTGTCGCTGGACGGGCGCGACGCGATCCGCACGCCGATGCAGTGGTCCTACGCGGACAACGCCGGCTTCTCCACCGCCGAGCCGGAGAAGCTGGTCCGCCCGGTTATCGACAAGGGCGAGTACGGCTACCAGAAAGTAAACGTCACCGCCCAGCGCAAGGACCCGCGCTCGCTGCTCGGCTGGTTCGAGCGGATGATCCGGACGCTGCGGGAGGCGCCGGAGACCGGCTCGGGCAGCACCACCCACATCGACGTGCCGATGCCGCCGGGCGTGCTCGCGCACCGCGCCGACGGGCGTACCGGGACCATGGTCTTCCTGCACAACCTCGGCACCGAGGACGTGGAGGTGGACCTGAGCACGCTGGCACCGGAGGCGGACCTGCCGATCGACGTGCTCAGCGACCGCAACTACGAGGACGTGGGCAAGCTCGACCGGCTCAAGCTCGGCGGGTACGGCTACCGGTGGATCCGGCTCTGCCGGGGCCACGGGCGGTAGGCGCGGCGTACCGGCGGGTTAAGCTCCTTCGATCGAGCCACAAGTTACCGGGAGGTAAGCATGTCGGAGGAGCCCCGCATCGCCGTCGTCACCGGAGCCGCGCGCGGCATCGGGGCGGCGACCGCCCGCCGGCTGGCGGCCGACGGCATGGCCGTCGCCGTGGTCGACATCGACGAGTCCGCCACCAAGGAGACGGTGGACGCCATCGGCTCGGCCGGCGGCCGGGCGCTCGGCGTCGGCGCCGACGTGTCCGACCGGGCCCAGGTCGAGGCAGCCGTGGAGCGGATCGCCGCCGAGCTGGGCGCACCGACAGTGCTCGTCAACAACGCGGGTGTGCTGCGCGACAACCTGCTGTTCAAGATGACCGAGGGCGACTGGGACACGGTCATGGGCGTGCACCTGCGCGGCGCGTTCCTGTTCAGCCAGGCCGCGCAGAAGCACATGGTCGAGGCGAAGTGGGGCCGGATCGTCAACCTGTCCAGCACGTCCGCGCTCGGCAACCGGGGCCAGGCGAACTACTCGGCCGCGAAGGCCGGCCTCCAGGGCTTCACCAAGACGCTGGCGATCGAGCTGGGCCCGTTCGGGGTGACTGTCAACGCGGTCGCGCCGGGCTTCATCGTCACCGACATGACCGCCGCCACCGCGGCCCGGATGAAGGTCGACTTCGACGCGCTCCAGAAGCACGCCGCCGCCGAGATCCCGGTACGCCGCCCCGGCCGCCCGGAGGACGTCGCGCACACCATCTCGTTCCTCGCCAGCGAGGGCGCGTCGTTCGTCTCCGGCCAGGTCATCTACGTCGCCGGCGGTCCGAAGGACTGACCGGCCCCCGACCCGGCGCGGGCCCGCTCAGGCGGGGTCGCGCCGGGTGCGCCAGAGCCAGAACAGACCGAGCACCGGCAGCACCAGCGGCACGTAGCCGTAGCCGCTGCCGAAGCCGGACCAGACCGTCTCGTCCGGGAACAGCTCCTTGTCAGCGATGCTCAGCACACCGACGCCGAGCACCCCGACCAGTTCGACGGCGCAGCAGGCCAGCGCGACCCGGCGGCCGGCGTGCCCGGCCCGGGCCAGCCCGACCGCCGCCACGATGTAGATCAGCGCCGCCACCGCGGACAGCAGATACGCCACCGGCGCCTCGTCGAACTTCGTGGCGATCTGCAGGCCGGCCCGCGAGGTCGCGGCGATGGCGAAGACGATGTAGACGGCGATCAGCAGCCGGCCCGGGCCGCGGTTGGTGGCGCGATGCTCGTGCGCGGTCGTGGTGTCAGCCACCGAGCGCCTCCCAGGTCTGCTGGAGCCGGACCGCCACGACCGGCGTGACAAGGCAGATCGCGCAGACGATGCCCGAGCCCCACCGGGTCGGCTCCATCCGCGCCAGCACCCAGGCCAGCGGCGGCAGGCAGACGAGCGTCGCCAGGTAGCCGAAGAACGCGCCCGGCTCGCCCGGCCGCTCGCCGCCGCCGAGCGCGACGAGCGCCACCACGGTCAGCGCGAGCAGCGCCACCTCCAGCACGGCCAGGCCGACGAACTGGATCCGGTCCGGCGGCCGGTGGCGTACCGCCGCCACCAGGGCCCAGAGCGCGACCGCCAGCGAGATCACGATCGCGACCGTGGCGAGCGGCCCGTCCACCGGCGATCCGGCGGCCGCCGCGACGGTCGTCGACACAGTGTCGTTCACCGGCACAGCCTACTAACCGGTGTAGTAGCGGCCCGCCCGCCGGGTCGAGGCGCGCCGGACCGGCCGGAGGACTAGCGTGGATCACGGTCCCGGCGTACGCCGGTGGCGGACGTCGACGGCAGGGGGTCCGGGTGCGGTTCGGGTTGTTCGGCACGGGTTACTGGGCGGCGCAGACACACGCGGCGGCCATCGAGGCGCACCCGCGGGCCCGGCTCGCCGGCGTGTGGGGACGCAACCCCGCCAAGGCGGAGGAACTGGCCACCCGGCAC
Source organism: Micromonospora sp. NBRC 110037 (assembly GCF_001652995.1). Classification (NCBI taxonomy): domain Bacteria; kingdom Bacillati; phylum Actinomycetota; class Actinomycetes; order Micromonosporales; family Micromonosporaceae; genus Micromonospora; species Micromonospora sp. NBRC 110037. The sequence continues at coordinate 188,060 of NZ_BBVA01000007.1, read as the reverse complement.
GGCGTACCGGCCTTCACCGACGTCGACGCGCTGATCGACGCCTGCGACGCGATCGCCGTGGCGCTCCCGCCGGACGTGCAGGCCGACATCGCCGTCCGCGCCGCCACCGCCGGGCGGCACCTGCTGCTGGACAAGCCGCTGGCGCTCGACCTCGCCGGCGCCGACCGGGTGGTCGACGCGGCCCAGGCGTCCGGTGTGGCCTCGGTGGTCTTCTTCACCCAGCGTTTCCACCCGAACGTCACCGGGTTCCTCGCCTCGACCGCCGCGGCCGGCGGCTGGCAGCACGCCCGGGCCACCATGTTCGCGTCGATCTTCCAGCCGGGGAACCCGTACGGCGACTCGACCTGGCGGCGGGAGCGCGGCGCGCTCTGGGACATCGGCCCGCACGCGCTGTCGCTGATCCTGCCGGTGCTCGGCCGGGTCACCCGGGTCGCCGCGATGGACGGCCCGAGCGGCCTGGTGCACCTGCTGCTCACCCACGACGGCGGCGCCACCAGCTCGCTCTCGCTCACGCTGGACGCGCCGTCCGAGGCGGTCACCCGGGACTTCGTCTTCTTCGGCGAGAACGGCACCGAGACCGTCCCGCCCGGCGACGGCAGCGCGCTCCAGGCGTTCTCCACCGCGCTCGACCAGCTGCTGGAAGAGGTCGACGCGGGCACCCGCGACCACCGCTGCGACGTGCGGTTCGGCCGCGAGGTGGTGGCCGTGCTCGACGCCGCCGAGACCGCAAGGTCGCAGGGCCGCACCGTCGAGCTGTAAGGAAGGGCCCCTTATTAACGCCTCCGGTAGAGGAAGGGGCCCCTCTTAACACCCGCAGGTCAGGCGCCGGCCAGCGTGACGATCGCCTCGCCCAGTTCGGTGGGGGACTGGAACTCCTCGGCCGGCAGGGACCGCAGCGCCTGCAGCGCCTCGGTGCTGGCACCGTTCTCCTGGCCCCAGCGGACCAGGTCCTCCCGGGAGACCGGGTAGTCCAGCCCGGCCAGGAACTCCTGCAACTGCGCGCCGGTGACGGTCATGCCGCCCGGCTACCCAATGAGCCCGGCGCCATGCCCCCCGCCGGGCCCACGTCCGCCGCTACGCCCGCCCCGCCGACCCGGGCCGCAGCCGCCGCCGTACGCCCGCCGCCCGACTCGACGGCGGCGGTTTGCCCCGGCGGGCCCCGGGTAGCCGCGGACATGCTGGTACAGCGGCTCGGCGCGCCGAGCGACTTCGACCCGCTGCTGGAGCGCGTCCGGGACGCCCGCGTGGTGATGATCGGCGAGGCGACGCACGGCAGCTACGACTACTACCGGCTGCGGGAGCAGTTGACCCGGCGCCTCATCGCCGAGCAGGGGTTCGACTTCGTGGCGGTGGAGGGGGACTGGCCGGACTGCGACCGGGTGCACCGGTCGGTGGTCGGCGCGCCGGACGGGCTCGCCGATCCGCTGGTCGCGCTGGAACGGTTCGAACGCTGGCCCACCTGGATGTGGGCGAACGCCGAGGTGGCCCGCTTCTGCCGCTGGCTGCGGGCGTGGAACCTGGAACGCCCGGAGGGGGAACGGGCCGGCTTCCACGGGCTGGACGTGTATTCCCTCTGGGAGTCGATGCAGGCCATCTTCGACTACCTGGGCGAGGAGGACCCGGCCTCGCTGGAGGCGGCGCAGGAGGCGTACCGCTGCTTCGAGCCGTACGGCAAGCGGCCCGAGGAGTACGCGATGGCCAGCCGGTTCGTCTCCGCCCGGTGCGAGGAGGAGGTGGTCCGGCTGCTGGCGCGTACCCGGGAACAGGCCGCCGCGGACGGCCCGGACCGCTTCTCGGCCTGGCAGAACGCGGAGGTGGTGGCCGGCGCGGAGCGGTACTACCGGGCCATGGTCGGCGGCGGCCCCGAGTCGTGGAACGTGCGCGACATCCACATGGCCGACACGCTCGACCGGCTGCTCGACCGGTACGGGCCGGGCTCGCGGGGAATCGTGTGGGCGCACAACACGCACGTCGGCGACGCCCGGGCCACCGACATGGCGGCGGACGGGATGGTCAACATCGGGCAGTTGGGCCGGGAACGGCACGGCCGGGACACGGTGGCGCTGATCGGCTTCGGGAGCTGGCGCGGCAGCGTGATAGCCGCTCCGCGCTGGGGTTCCCCGGCCGAGGCGATGGTGGTGCCGCCGGCCCGGAAGGGCTCGGTGGAGCACCGGCTGCACGAGCTGATGCCGGACCGGGCGGTGCTGGTCTTCGGCGGCGACGACCAGCCGGAGTGGGTGACCGGCGAGGCGGACCACCGGGCCATCGGGGTGGTGTACGACCCGAGCTTCGAGTCCTGGGGCAACTACGTGCCGACCCGGCTGGGCGAGCGCTACGACGCGTTCATCTGGTGCGACGAGACCACGGCGCTGCACCCGCTGCCGGCGCACGTCACGCCCGGCGAGATGGAGACGTACCCGGCGGGGGTGTGACCGGGTGGGGCCCGTCGGACCCCACCCGGTACGGCTCACACCTGGGCGTGCTGCTTCTCGGCGAGGTGGGCGCGCAGGCCCTCACCCTCGACGTCCACGTTGGGCAGGATCTTGTTCAGCCAGCGCGGCAGCCACCAGGCGGCGTTGTTCAGCAGCGACATGACCGCCGGCACGATGGTCATCCGGACCACGAACGCGTCGATGGCGACGCCGATCGCGAGCGCGAAGCCCATCGACTTGATGATCGGGTCCTCCAGGAAGACGAAGCCGCCGAACACCGAGATCATGATGAGCGCGGCGGCGGTGACCACCCGGGCGCCGTGCCCCATGCCGTTGATGGTGGCCTGCTGCGCGGTGTCGCCGTGCACGAAGTCCTCGCGCATCCGGGAGACCAGGAAGACCTCGTAGTCCATGGCCAGGCCGAACAGGATGCCGATGAGCAGGATGGGCAGGAAGCTGACCAGCGGGGCCGGGGTGTCCAGGCCGACCAGGTCGGCCAGGTGGCCCTGCTGGAACACCGCCACGGTGATGCCGAACGTGGCCGCCACGGTGAGCAGGAAGCCCAGCGCCGCCTTGACCGGCACCAGGATCGACCGGAACACCAGCATCAGCAGCAGGATCGACAGGCCCACCACCAGCAGCAGGTAGACCGGCAGCGCGTCGGAGAGCTTCTCGGACACGTCGATGCCGACCGCGGTGACGCCGGTGAGCAGCACGTCGGCGTTCTGGATGCCGGCGACCTGCTTGCGGATGTCCTGCACCACCGTCTCGGTGGCCTCGTCGGTCGGCCCGCTCTCCGGGATCACGCCGAGCAGCGCGGTACGCCCCGACGGGTCGACCTGCGGCGGGGCCACCGCGAGCACCCCGTCGGTCTTCTGGATCAGCGCGGTGACCTGCGGGATGGCGGCCTGGGTCGCCTGCGGCGAGTCGGCGGTCACCACGACCGCGAGCCGGCCGGTGAAGCCGGGGCCGAAGCCCTCCCGGATCAGGTCGCTGCTGACCCGGGCCGGGGTGCCCTCGGCGGCGGCGGAGGCGTCCGGCAGCGCCAGGCGCATGTCCTGGGCCGGGATCGCGAGCAGGCCGAGGCCGAGCAGCCCGACCAGGATCACCGGGATGCGCAGCTTGGTGACCCAGTTCGCCCAGCGGAAGCCGAAGCCGGTGCGGTCCTCCGAGCCGGTGGCCGGGTCCTCGACCGCCTTGCGGTCACGCAGCTTGCGCGGCAGCACCTTGTAACCGGCGAAGCCGAGCAGCGCCGGGGCCAGCGTGATCGCCACCAGCACGGCGATCGTGACGGTGCCGGCCGCGGCCAGGCCCATCACGGTGAGGAACGGGATGCCCACCACGGCCAGGCCGGCGAGCGCCACCACCACCGTGGCGCCGGCGAAGACCACAGCCGAGCCGGCGGTGCCGACCGCGCGGCCGACCGCCTCCTCCGGGGAGAGCCCGTCGAGGAGGTTCTGCCGGTGCCGGGAGGTGATGAACAGCGAGTAGTCGATGCCGACCGCGAGGCCGAGCATCAGCGCCAGGATCGGCGCGGTGCTGGTCAGCTCGACCGCGCCGCTGAGCGCGAACAGACCGGCCATGCCGACGCCGACGCCGATCAGCGCGTTCAGCATGGTCATCCCGGCCGCCACGAGCGAGCCGAACGTGATCACCAGGACGATCGCCGCGACCAGCACGCCGATGGCCTCGGTCGAGCCGACCTCCGGCTCGGCGTTCAGCACCTCGCCGCCGGGGGCGATCTGCCAGCCCTGCGCCTCGGCCTGCTCGCCGACCTTCTCGTACGCGTCGCGCTGCTCGTCGGTGATCTCGTCGACCCCGCCGGCGAACTGCACCTGGATCAGCGCGTAGCGGCCGTCCGGGGTGAGCGCCTGCGCCTGGTACGGGTCGACCGCGCCGACCACGCCGGGCAGCGTGGCCGCCTCCTGCGTGACCTGCTTGACCAACCCCTGGCCGGCGGGCGTGGTGAGCGCGCCGTCCTGTGGCGCCTTGATCGCGATCGTGCCGGTGGCGCCGCTGGCCGCCGGGAAGCGGTCGGCGAGCAGGTCGATCGCCTTCTGCGACTCGGTGCCGGGCATGGTGAAGTTGCTCGCCGTCGGGCCCCGCAGCGTGGCCGCGGCCAGGCCGAGGCCGACGAGTACGACGAGCCAGATGACGGCGACGAGTCGCCGTCGGCGCAGAGATGCCCGGCCGAGCCGGTACAGCAGGGTCGCCATGGACCTTCCTTGTCCTCGCAGGTTCGGATCAGATGGAGACTTCGAGCGCGCGGTACGCCACGGCGAGCAGCGCGGGTCGCAGCTGTTCGTCGGGGATGTCCAGGAACTCGCCGCAGGTCTCGGCGATGCCGGCGAGCACGACGAGCGCCGCGACCCGGGCCTCGGGCCGGTCGGAGAAGCCGGCGAACGCCGCGACCAGCCGTTCGGAGATCTGCTGGATGTGCATGAACGTGGGCTGCTGGAGCAGGTCGGAGAACTCGCCGCGGAGCAGCGCGATCTCGCGGCGGAAGCGGACCGCCAGGTCGACGAAGCCCTCCGCCGCGACGCGCTGGGCGTCCGCGCCGGTGTGCTCGGCGATCCGGGTGTCGAGTTCCTCCAGCACCGCGATGGCCGGCGCCATCAGCTCGCCGAGCAGCGCGTCCTTGCTGGCGAAGTGGTAGAGCACTGTGGCTTTGGAGCAGCCGACCTCACGGGCGATGTCCTGGAGTGAGGTGCCCTTGTAGCCGGTGACGGCGAACCGCCGAGCCGCCGCGGTGAGCAACTCGTCGTGGGTGGCCGGGGTGGGGCGCGCCATGACATCAAGCATGCCTGACCGATCGGTCAGGTGCTGACCGATCGGTCAGATGGAGCGCGTGGTGTTCGCCACATAAGGGCGATTTCAGTTGTTCAGGCCGGTGGGTGGCCGTGCCTACGGTCGTACTCGGCCCGGGCCGCGCTGATCGCCTCGCGGTGCCGTTCGGCCCAGCTGGTCAGCGCCACCAGCGAGTCGTACAGCTCGCGGGCCATCGGGGTGGCCGTGTACTCGACCTTCGGTGGCACGCAGGGGTGGACATGCCGGTCCAGCAGCCCGTCCCGCTCCAGGTTGCGCAGCGTCAGCGTGAGCATCCGGCGGCTGATCCCCTCCACCCGGCGCTCCAGCTCGGTGAAGCGAACCGGGCCGGCCGAGGCGGCGATCAGGATGCCGATGGCCCACTTCCCGCCCACCCGGTCCAGCGCCTCCCGCACGGTGCAGGCGCTCGCCTGCTCCGCCGCGCCCGATCCGCACCGGTCCGCCTCTGCCTCGCCCACGCCCCGATCGTCGCAGGTGCCGGCCGGTGAGGCGCGCGCCGGGCACCGTGTCGGGGTTGCCGAGCCGGGCCCGGCCCGGGATGGTGGTCCGATGGGCGCCGCCGACGAGACCCGGGCCGGAGTGTCGCTGACCAACCTCGACCAGCCGCTGTTCGACAGCGCCGGGGCGACCAAACGCGACCTGGTCGACTACCTCGACGCGATGGCTGACCGGATCCTGCCGGAACTGCGGGACCGGCCGCTGTCGGTGCTGCGGGTGCGGCCCGGCCAGGAGCCGTTCATGCAGAAGAACCTGCCGAAGTACACGCCCGACTGGGTGCGCCGCACCGAGGTGTGGGCCGAGGCGTCGCGCCGGCGCATCTCGTACGCCCTCTGCGACGACCGGCGGACGCTGCTCTGGTTCGCCAACCAGCGGGCAGTCGAATACCACCCGACGCTCGGCCGGGCCGCGCAGCCCGAGCACCCGACCCACCTGGTGCTCGACCTCGACCCGCCGGAGGGCGACTCGTTCCCGGCCGCCGTGCGGGTCGCGCTGCTGGTCCGGCAGGCGCTCGCCGACGCCGGGCTGGCCGGCGCGGTGAAGACGAGCGGCGCGAAAGGGCTGCACGTGATCGTGCCGGTCGACCCGGCCACCACGGCGGAGGAGGCCGCCGCCGCGACCCGGGCGCTCGCCGTCCGTACCGAACGGCTCGACCCGGCGGCCGCGACCACCGCGTTCATCGTCGCCGACCGCCGCGGCCGCGTCTTCGTCGACTCCACCCGGGCGTACGGGGCGACTGTGGTGGCCGCCTACAGTCCCCGGATCCGGCCCGGCGCCCCCGTGTCGTACCCGGTGGGCTGGACCGACCTGGAGAGCGCGAGCCCGGCCGACTTCACCGTGCGGACCGTGCCCGCGCTACTGGGCGACCGGGATCCCTGGGCGGAGGCGCTACCCGCGCCGCAGCGGCTGCCGGCGGACCTGGTCGAGCAGGGACGGACCATCCCGGTGGCCCGGGTGCAGGCGATGCACGAGGGCAAGCGACGCGCCAAGGCCCGCCGCGAGGCCGGGTGAGCCCGGTCCGCGTCAGCGCCGCCCGGTCCTCGCCGCCGGCGGGTGCTTGCCCCAGGTGAACGCGATGAGCACCACGGCCAGGGCCCAGGTGACGATCATCGTCCAGATCGGGCGGGTCTCGGTGGCCGGGCGGCGGGCTCGCCCGCGTCCACCTCCCGCAGGATCCGCGCGGCGCGGGGCAGGTCGCCGCAGGCGGTTGCGCGGGCCGCGTTCGCCAGGGCCAGCCGGATGGCGCCGCCGGGGGAGGGGCTGCGCTCGTGCGCCCGCTGGGCCGCCGCCACCAGCTCGGCGGCGTCGGGGTGCCCGAACCGGGCCGCCAGCGACGCCAGCATGGTGAGCGTCCAGCTCCGCCCCGCGACGTCCAGCTCCTGGTTCAGCGCCCGCCCGAGGTACGTCAGGGACAGCGAGGGACGCTGGGTCGCGTAGTAGGCGCCGAGCCGCCCGAGCAGCATCGCCCGCTGGCGTGGCCCGTACCGGTCGGCGGCGACCTCCCGGTGCAGCATCCGCAGCGTCTCGTCCACCCGGCCCGCCAGGTAGAGGTTGTCGGCGACGTCGACCAGCCAGGCCAGGCGCGCCTCAGCCGCCCCGGGCGCGGGGGCGGCCAGCAGCAGATCAGCGGCCAGGCTGGGACCGACCGCCGGGTCGACCGCCAGCCGCGCGGCCAGCGCCGAGGCGGACCGGCTCACCGCCGGCAGGACCCGCAGCAGCTGCCGGGCCGCCTGGGCCGGGTGCCCGGCGTCGGCGAGCACCTCGGCCGCCGCCTCGCGCAGCGCCTGCCGCACCGAGGGCGGGGTGTCCCGCAGTACGTCGTCGCGCAACGCGATGGAAGACAGCCGCAGCCCGGCGGCGGTGTCGACGAGGAACCCGCGCGCGATCAGCTCCTCCACCGTCGCGTCGATCCGCTCGTCCGACGTGGTGCCGGTGTGCGCGGCCACCGCTTCGAGGAACCACAGCCCGCAAGGGGCGTCCGCGACGGCGACGGCGCGCATCATCGATCGGTGCGCGGTGGTCAGCGAGGAGGGTACGCCCGTGTGCATCTTGGGGCGGTTGGTCAACGGAGTCTCGGGCAACTGGCTCACCTTCGCAGGTGCTGGGGTTCGACCCGTTCACCGCGAGGTTAGCCACCTCGTGACCTGCCCATCCCCGAATTCGGGGACACTGCTGCGCACGCCGGGGACACGACGAAGGCCCCTGACCGGGCTGGTCAAGGGCCTTGCGATGACTGCTCTGGTGCCCCCGGCAGGATTCGAACCTGCGCTCCCGCCTCCGGAGGGCGGTGCTCTATCCCCTGAGCTACGGGGGCTCAGCGACCCGAGAAGAGTAGCAAACCCCCTCCCGGATCACCGAATCGGTACCCCGCGAGTCGATCTTCGTCGGATCAGGCGGCGGCGACGGCGCGACCACAGCTCGGCAGCGGATGCAGCACGACGCGCCGGGGCAGCCGACGGGGCCATTCGTTGCGCGGCCACGAGCCGTCCACGATCAGGTGCACCGTGCGCTCCTCGGCGCCGCTGAGCCGCAGCACGAAGTCCCGGGGCAGCGGCGGATCCACCGACGGCGTGGTGACCATGAACCGCACCCGTCCCCGCGACGAGACCGCCGAGACCACGTCGGCGGCGGGCATGGTGCCGCGCAGGCGTACCCGGCCGATCCAGTAGACCTCCGCGGCGTGCTCCTGGGCCGCCCGCGTGATCGTCGGGTACTCGCTGCGTACCCACCGCTCGACCGCGCTGACGCACAGGCCGCAGGCCCGCTCGCGCGGCTCGCGCGGCCCCAGACCCCAGGCCCGCAGGTACGCCCCGACGGTGCCGGCGTCCATCGCCAGCCCGAACCGGCGCTCGATGAGGGCGGTCAGGCTCTGCCGTGTCCAGAGCTCCTCGTCGAGGCCGAACTCGTCGGGGTGGACCCCCCGGAGCACGTCGATGAGTTCGAGTTCCTGTTCGCGGCTGAGCGTTCCCGGCTCGCCCTGCCGCAGTCCGCGACGGACGGCTGCCACCGCTCCGTCACCGCCGATGGTGTGGCGTCGGCACCAGCTGGTCACCGACCGCCCTGCGTCTCTGAGTGCAACCCCCACGTCTTGGGCAACGAGCCCGAATCGCAACTGGTCACGATATGTGGGTAGAAAACTCTCCAACCCCCACAATGACCCGTTAACCCCAAACCGTTACAAACCCCCAAACCGGGATGTATCGCCCCCGGCCCCAACCTTCGACGTGGCCTCTCCGTCCCACCTCGACCGGCCCGCCTGCCCCGAACACATCACCCCGGGTCACGAGCCCACCCTTGATCGACTCCATCTCGCCGAAGTGGTTGCATCCCACCCACCCTGATCTCGCCACCTCCCCGAGCTGGAGTGGATCAAGGGCAGGGATGCCGCCACCTCCCCGAGCTGGTGTCGATCAAGCACCGAGCCGGAAGCGCGGGTACGCGAGGCGGGCGGGGTGCCCGGTCGGGCCGGCCTTCGGCCACCAGCCGACCCTCGGCACGGCCACCCCGTCCCACCTCGTCCTACCTCGACCGGCCAGCCTGCCCGAGCACATCACCCTGCTCTTGATCCACTCCACCTCGCCGAAGTGGTTGCATCCCACCCACCTTGACCCCGCCACCTCCCCGAACTGGTGTCGATCAAGGGCGGGGATAACGCCATCTCCCCGAGCTGGAGTGGATCAAGAGCGGGGAGGCGGCCGCTTCCCCGAGCTGGTGTCGATCAAGAGCCAGACCGGAAGCGCGGACGCGCGAGGCGGGCGAGGATGCCCTGTCGGTCCGACCCGGGCCGTCCTCACCAATCCTCCCGCGATCTTGCACTTGCGGCCCTCGCGTAACGGGGCGAATCCGGCATGGCCGGGGCAGTAACTGCAAGATCGCCGGGGCGGGCGGGCGGGCGGGTGAGGGCGGGGACGGGGGAGGCCCGGTGCCCCTGGGAAGGGGGACCGGGCCTCGGGGGTCGTGCGGGGTGGCGGGTGGTGTTACGGGGTGCCGCCCAGGCGCTTCAGCGCCGCGCTCAGGTTGGTCAGGTCGTTCTGCTGCGTGTTCTTCATGACCTGCGCGACCGCCAGCACGTCGTCGTCACGCCCCTGCTCGAGGATGCCGTCGATCATGTGCACGCCGCCGATGTGGTGGCGGATCATCATCTGCAGGAAGAGCACGTCGAACTCGCGGCCGCTCGCGGCGCGCAGCTTCGCCATCTCCTCCGGCGTGGCCATGCCCGGCATCAGGCCGTCCTTGATCAGCCCGCCGCCGTCCTTCATCCACGCCATCGGCGCCTGCCCGCCGGTCGGGTCCAGCTTCCAGGACCGCAGCCAGGTCTGCATGGTGCCGATCTCGCCCTGCTGGCCGGTGGCGATGTCCACGCCGACCTGGCGTACCTCAGGGTCCTGCCCCTGGTTGAACGCGAGCAGCCCCATGGCCACGGCCTGGTTGTGGTGGGCGGTCATGTCCCGGGCGAACCCGGCCTCCGCCGAGTTCTCACCCGGCCGGGTGAGCGTGGGGGTGAGCAGACCGCCGGCGTACCCGAGGAGCAGCCCGACCACGAGGGCGGCGACCACCGCCGGCAGGCCGTAGCGGCGCATCGCGCCCCGGCCGCCCTGGTCGGCGGCCGGAGCCTCGTCCAGCTCGCTGTCGGTGGTCACCGGAGCGGTCATCGCGGCGTCGTCCTTACTGGGTGGGCTGCTGGGGCATGGTGTTCTGCAGGTTGTCGCGCGGAGCGGTGCCGGTGGCCGTGACGCCCTGGTCGCAGAGCGCGTTCGGGCCCTCGATGGAGGCGTTCACCCGCAGCGTCTTGATGAAGTCGTCGATGCGGCCGTCGTCGGCGTTGTCGACCTTGAGCTGGTAGCCCCAGGCCTGCAGCGAGATCGGCTTGTCCAGCCCCTCGAACGGGCTGAGCATCAGCTTCTCCTTGCCCTGCACCTTGCTCTTGAGCTTCTCCACCTGGTCGGCGGGCAGGTCCGGGCGGTAGGTGATCCAGACCGTGCCGTGCTCCAGGCTGTGCACCGCGTGCTCGTTGGCGATCGGGGCGTCGTAGACGTCACCCATGCAGTTCTGCCAGGCCTGGTTGTGCGGGCCGCCGACCGGCGGGAGGACGTCGTACTTGATCGCGCCGGGCTGGTGGTTGCCGCCCTTGACCAGGTCCTTGTCCTTCTCGCGGTAGTCGACGATGCCGTTGATCGCCTGGGCCCGCTTCTCCCACGGCTGGCCGCCCTGGTAGACCGCCCAGGCGCCGACGCCGATGATGCCCACGGCCAGCACGCCGACCGCGACGAACAGGGCGATCGGGCCCCACGAGCGACCCTGGCTCACCTTCACCGGGGCGATCGGCTTGCGGCCCTTGCCGCCGGCACCGGGCCGTGGCGTGCCCTTGCCGCCCCCGGCCTTGCCCGCGCCGGCCTTCGCGGCTGGCTTGTCGGCAGCCGCGGGCCGGCCGGCGGCCGGCTTCTTGCCGGTGCTGACCACGGTGGGACGGCGCTCCGGGCCGCCCGGGGTGCTGATGCTCATCGTGCCTCGTCAGGTCGGTCGGTCAGGGGGACCGCGGGGCCGGTTCACATGCTGGGTCGCCGCCGCGGTGCCCGAGTCTACCCCCGATAACATGGATCAGTGACTCCCGCAGAACTCGCCGAGGTCGTCCTCGCCGCAGCCCACGCCGTCTTCGACGAGCGCGGGCTGGACCGCGCCGCGCTGCCCGCGCAGACCACCGTCGAGCGACCCCGTAACCCGGATCACGGCGACTACGCCTCGACGCTGGCGCTCCAGCTCAGCAAGAAGGTGGGCGTACCCCCGCGGGAACTGGCGACCGCGCTGGCCGACGAGCTGGCCAAGGCGCCGGGGGTCAAGTCGGTGGAGATCGCCGGGCCGGGCTTCCTGAACGTCCGCCTCGACGCGGCCGCCGCCGGTCAGCTCGCCAAGCTCATCGTCGAGGCCGGCCCGGCGTACGGGAGCAGCGACACCCTCGCCGGGCAGCGGATCAACCTGGAGTTCGTCTCGGCGAACCCGACCGGCCCGGTGCACATCGGCGGGGTCCGCTGGGCGGCCGTCGGTGACGCGCTCAGCCGACTGCTGCGCGCCACCGGCGCCGAGGTCGGCACGGAGTACTACTTCAACGACGCCGGCTCCCAGATCGACCGGTTCGCCCGCTCGCTGCTGGCCGCCGCGCAGGGCCAGCCCGCGCCGGAGGACGGCTACGGCGGCGCGTACATCGCGGAGATCGCCGCCGAGGTGGTCCGCCGCCGGCCGGACGTGCTCGACCTCACCCCGGACGCCGCCGAGGAGGTCTTCCGGACCGAGGGCGTCCAGCTCATGTTCGCCGAGATCAAGTCCTCGCTGCGCGACTTCGGTGTGGAGTTCGACACCTACTTCAACGAGAAGGACCTGCACGACCAGGGCGCGCTGGACGCGGCGCTGGCCCGGCTGCGGGAGCAGGGGCACGTCTTCGAGTCCGAGGGCGCGACCTGGCTGCGCACCACCGAGTTCGGCGACGACAAGGACCGGGTGCTGCGCAAGTCCAACGGCGAGTGGACGTACTTCGCCGCCGACTGCGCCTACTACCTGAACAAGCGGGAGCGCGGCTTCGACCGGGTCGTGATCATGCTGGGCGCCGACCACCACGGCTACATCGGCCGGATGAAGGCGATGTCGGCCTGCTTCGGCGACGACCCGGCGCGCAACCTGGAGATCCTCATCGGCCAGCTGGTCAACCTGGTCCGCGACGGCGCCCCGGTGCGGATGAGCAAGCGGGCCGGCACCGTGGTCACGCTGGAGGACCTGGTCGACGCGATCGGCGTGGACGCGGCCCGGTACGCGCTGGCCCGCTACTCGGCCGACTCGCCCATCGACATCGACGTGGAGCTGTGGACCCGGGCGAAGAACGACAACCCGGTCTACTACGTCCAGTACGTCGCGGCGCGTACCGCCGGGGTGGCCCGCAACGCGGCCGAGATCGGGCTGACCCGGGGTGACGCCGCCGCGTTCCAGCCCGAGCTGCTCGGCCACGACAAGGAGAACGAGCTGCTCAAGGCGCTCGCCGAGTTCCCCGCGGTGGTGGCCACCGCCGCCGAGCTGCGGGAGCCGCACCGGGTGGCGCGCTACCTGGAGGAGAGCGTCGCGCAGGCGTACCACCGGTTCTACGACAACTGCCGGATCGCCCCGCAGGGCGACGAGAAGATCACCGACACCCACCGGGCGCGGCTCTGGCTCAACGACGCGACCCGGGTGGTCATCGCCAACGGCCTGCGCCTGCTCGGGGTGTCCGCGCCGGAGCGGATGTAGTCATGCGGGCGCATGAGGCAGGAGCGCTGCACGGCGAGATCGGCAGCCGGGGGCCGGCCTGGCTGCGTACCCCGGTCGACGTCAACGCCCTGGTGCCGCAGCTGTGGCCGCGCAACGTGGTGCGCGGCCCGGCCGGCGCGCTGACCGTCGCGGGCCTGGACGTCCGCGACCTGGCCGCCGAGTACGGCACCCCGGCGTACGTGCTGGACGAGGACGACCTGCGCGAGCGCTGCCGCGAGTTCCGCGCGGCCTTCCCGGACGCGGACGTCTACTACGCCGGCAAGGCCTTCCTGTGCCGCGCGGTGGTCCGGATGATCGCCGAGGAGGGCCTGTTCCTCGACGTCTGCACCGGCGGTGAGCTGGCCACCGCGCTGTCGGCCGGGATGCCGGCGGAGCGGATCGGCTTCCACGGCAACAACAAGTCGGTCGCCGAGCTGACCCGGGCGGTCGACGCCGGGGTGGGGCGGATCATCGTCGACTCGTTCACCGAGATCGACCGGCTCTCCGAGCTGGCCCGCGAGCGCGGGGTACGCCCGAAGGTGCTGGTCCGGGTCACCGTCGGCGTGGAGGCGCACACCCACGAGTTCATCGCCACCGCGCACGAGGACCAGAAGTTCGGCTTCTCGCTCGCCGGCGGCGCCGCCGCGGCGGCCGCGTTCAAGATCCTCGACGAGGACGTGCTGGAGCTGCGCGGCCTGCACTCGCACATCGGCTCGCAGATCTTCGACGCCAGCGGCTTCGAGGTGTCCGCCCGCCGGGTGCTCGCGCTCCAGTCGCAGATCCGCGACGCCCGCGGCGTGGAGCTGCCCGAGCTGGACCTGGGTGGCGGCTTCGGCATCGCGTACACCACCCAGGACGACCCGGCGTCGCCGCACGACCTGGCGAAGCGCCTGCGCAAGATCGTCGACGGGGAGTGCGCGGCGGAGAACCTCGCCGTGCCGCACCTGTCGGTCGAGCCGGGCCGCGCGATCGTCGGCCCGGCCGTGTTCACGCTCTACCAGGCCGGGACCGTGAAGGACGTGGACGGCCTGCGCACCTACGTGAGCGTGGACGGGGGGATGAGCGACAACATCCGTACCGCGCTCTACGACGCCTCGTACTCGGCCACGATGGCGAACCGCACGTCGACGGCGCAGCCGATGCTCGCCCGCGTGGTGGGAAAGCATTGTGAGTCCGGGGACATCGTGGTGAAGGATGAATTTCTGCCCGCCGACGTGCAGCCCGGAGATCTTGTTGCGGTGCCCGGCACCGGGGCGTACTGCCGGAGCATGGCCAGCAACTACAACCATGTCCCGCGGCCCCCGGTCGTCGCCGTCCGTGACGGTCGGGCGCGGCTGATCGTCCGCCGGGAGACCGAAGACGACCTGCTGGCATTGGATGTGGGATGACCTCACCGGTTCGCTTGGCGCTGCTCGGCTGTGGCACGGTCGGTAGCGACGTGGTCCGACTGCTGCACGAGCAGTCGGCCGACCTCGCCGCCCGGATCGGCGCCCCGCTGGAGATCGCCGGGATCGCCGTACGCCGGCTCGGCCGTGACCGCGGCGACCTGCCGGTCGACCCGGCGCTGTTCACCACCGACGCGCTCGGGCTGATCAAACGCGACGACGTGGACGTGGTGGTCGAGGTGGTCGGCGGCATCGAGCCGGCCCGCGGTTGGCTCGTCGAGGCGCTGCGCGCGGGCAAGAGCGTGGTCACCGCCAACAAGGCGCTGCTCGCCGAGGACGGCGCGACGCTGCACGACGCCGCCGCCGAGGGCGGCGCCGACCTCTACTACGAGGCGAGCGTCGCCGGGGCGATCCCGCTGCTGCGCCCGCTGCGCGAGTCGCTGCACGGCGACCGGATCACCCGGGTCACCGGCATCGTGAACGGCACCACCAACTTCATCCTCTCCGCCATGGACGCCACCGGCGCCGGCTTCGCCGAGGCGCTGGAGGAGGCCACCGAGTTGGGGTACGCCGAGGCGGACCCGACGGCCGACGTGGAGGGCTTCGACGCCGCCGCCAAGGCCGCCATCCTCGCCTCGCTGGCGTTCCACACCCGGGTGACCGCCGCCGACGTGCACCGCGAGGGCATCACCGAGGTGACCGCCGCCGACGTGGCCAGCGCCAAGGCCATGGGCTGCACGATCAAGCTGCTCTGTATCGCCGCCCGGGGCGTCGACCCGGAGGGCCGGGAGACGGTGAACGTCCGGGTGCACCCGGCGATGATCCCGCTGACCCACCCGCTCGCGAGCGTCGGCGACGCGTTCAACGCGGTGTTCGTCGAGGCCGACGCGGCCGGGCAGCTCATGTTCTACGGCCGGGGCGCCGGTGGCGCGCCCACCGCCAGCGCGGTGCTCGGCGACGTGGTGGCGGTGGCCCGCAACCGTCTCGCCGGGGTACGCGCGGCGAGCGAGTCGGCGTACGCCGACCTGTCGGTGCGGCCGATGGGCGAGGCGCTCACCCGCTACCACATCAGCCTCGACGTGGCCGACCGCCCGGGTGTGCTGGCCGGGGTGGCGGGGGTCTTCGCCCGGCACGAGGTGTCCATCGCCACGGTGCGGCAGGGCCCGGCCGGCGGCGACGCGGAACTGGTTATCGTCACCCACGTCGCGCCCGACGCCGCGCTCGCGGCCACCGTCCGTGAGCTGCGCGGACTGGACATCGTCCGCTCGGTGACGAGCGTGCTGCGGGTGGAGGGCGGCGCGTAACCGGCGCGTCCCGCCTGATGGTTAAGGCAGGGTGTGCCGGTGGCCGGCCGGGCAGGCTGGTCCACGCTGTTGGCAGGCCCCGGAGCGGGGCGACAGAGGCGAGGAGCGCGACATGTGGCGGGGACTGATCGAGGCGTACCGGGACCGGCTGCCGGTCACCGACGCGACTCCCGTCGTCACCCTGCACGAGGGCAACACGCCGCTGCTGCCGGCACCGGTGCTCTCCGCCCGGGTCGGCGCGGACGTCTGGCTCAAGGTCGAAGGGGCCAACCCGACCGGCTCGTTCAAGGACCGGGGCATGACGGTCGCCGTCTCCAAGGCCGTCGAGGCCGGTGACAAGGCGATCATCTGCGCGTCCACCGGCAACACCAGCGCTTCCGCCGCCGCGTACGCGGCCCGCGCCGGGATCACCTGCGCGGTGCTGGTGCCGCAGGGCAAGATCGCGCTGGGCAAGCTGGCCCAGGCGCTCGTGCACGGCGCGAAGCTGCTCCAGGTGCAGGGCAACTTCGACGACTGCCTCGGGCTGGCCGGCAAGCTCGCCCAGGACTACCCGGTCGCGCTGGTCAACTCCGTCAACATCGACCGGCTGCACGGCCAGAAGACCGCCGCCTTCGAGATCGTCGAGGCGCTCGGCGACGCGCCCGACATCCACTGCCTGCCGGTCGGCAACGCCGGCAACATCACCGCGTACTGGATGGGCTACTCCGAGGACCTGCGCGACGGCAACGCCACGAAGGCCCCCCGGATGTACGGCTTCCAGGCCGCCGGCGCGGCCCCCATCGTCACCGGCCAGGTGGTGCCGGAGCCGTCCACGATCGCCACCGCCATCCGGATCGGCAACCCGGCGAGCTGGACCAAGGCCCTCGACGCGCGGGACGCCTCCGGCGGCCTGATCTCCGCCGTCACCGACCGGGAGATCCTGTCGGCGTACCGGCTGCTGGCCCGCGAGGTGGGCGTCTTCGTGGAGCTGGGCAGCGCGGCCAGCGTCGCCGGTCTGCTCCAGCAGGCCGCCGCCGGCAAGGTGCCGGCCGGGTCGCGGGTGGTCTGCACGGTCACCGGGCACGGTCTGAAGGACCCGGAGTGGGCCATCTCGACCGCGCCCGCGCCGGTGACGATCGCCAACGACGCGCTGGCCGCCGCGCGCTCCCTCGACCTGGTCTGATCCCTCCGTCTCCCGCGGTGTTCCCGGACCGGCCGGCGCCCTCCGCGCTCGACCCATGCCAGTTCGGGGAGGTGGCGGTATCCCCGTCCTTGATCGACACCAGTTCGGGGAGGTGGCGGGATCGGAGGGGGTGGGATGCAACCACTTCGGCGAAGTGGAGTCGATCAAGGCGGGCGCGGGCGACCCTCAAGCACGGCAATGTCATCGGCTGGGGCGGATGCCGGGAGTGTCGGGCCGTGCGGCAGACTCAGGGCCCCGCAAACCCCCTCTTCAGGAGTGAGTAACGCCGATGTCGCTGCTCGCCAGATTCAGTCTCGCCAACCGGGGCCTGATCGCCCTCGTCGCGTTGGTGACGACGGCGTTCGGGCTGTTCGCCGTGCCGTCGCTGAAGCAGCAGCTCCTGCCGTCGCTGGAGTTTCCCGCCGCGTTCATCGTGGCGACGTACCCGGGCGCCGCGCCGGAGATCGTCGAAGCCCAGGTCGCCGAGCCGATCGAGAACAGCCTCAAGGGCATACCGGGCCTGGACACGGTCACCTCGACCTCGCGCGAGGGCTCGGCCACGGTCCAGGTGCAGTACGAGTTCGGCACCGACCTGGACGACGTGGTCAACAAGATGGAGACCGCGCTCAACCGGATCGACGCCCAGTTGCCCGAGGGCGTCGACCCGCAGGTGATCGCCGGCAGCACCGACGACCTGCCCGCCGTGGTGGTCGCCGCGACCGGTGACGGCGACGAGCGGGCGCTGGCCGAGAAGCTGCGTACCGCCGTCGTGCCGGAGCTGGAGGCGCTGGACGGCGTCCGGTCGGTGGACGTCACCGGCGCCCGGGACCAGATCGTGACGATCACGCCGGACCCGGCGAAGCTCGCCGCCGCCCGGGTGGCGCCGACCGCCATCGCGTCGGCGCTCAAGAGCAACGGTGTGGCGGTGCCGGCGGGCGCGCTCGCCGACGGCGACCGGTCGCTGCCGGTGCAGGTGGGCACGCCGATCCGTACGCTCGACGACCTGCGCGGCATCGTGCTCACCACGGCGCCCGCCGCCCCGGTACGCCTCGGCGACGTCGCAGCGGTGGAGCAGCAGCTCGCCCCGGCGACCTCGTTGACCCGTACCAACGGCAAGCCCAGCCTGGGAATCGCGGTGACGGCCGCTCCGGACGGCAACGCGGTGGAGATCTCGCACGAGATCCGGGACCGGCTGGACGAGCTGGGTGACGCCGCGGGCGCCGAGCTGACAGTGGTCTTCGACCAGGCACCGTTCGTCGAGAAGTCCATCGAGAGCCTGACCACCGAGGGCCTGCTGGGCCTGGTCATGGCGGTCGTGGTGATCCTGGTGTTCCTGCTGTCGGTGCGTTCCACGGTGGTCACCGCGGTGTCCATCCCGCTGTCGGTGCTGGTCGCGCTGATCGTGCTCTGGTCCGGCGACTACTCGCTCAACCTGCTCACCCTGGGCGCGCTGACCATCGCGGTGGGCCGGGTGGTGGACGACTCCATCGTGGTGCTGGAGAACATCAAACGGCACCTGGAGTACGGCGAGCCGAAGCGGGACGCGATTCTCACCGCGGTCCGCGAGGTGGCCGGCGCGGTGACCGCGTCCACGCTCACCACTGTCGCCGTGTTCGCGCCGATCGCCCTGGTGGGCGGCTTCGTCGGGCAGCTCTTCGCCCCGTTCGCGATCACCGTGACGGTGGCGCTGCTCGCCTCGCTGCTGGTGTCGCTCACTGTCATCCCGGTGCTGGCGTACTGGTTCCTGCGGCCGCGCGGCGGCGCCGACGACGCCGCGGCCCGGCGGGAGGCCGAGGAGAAGGAGCTGCGCAACCCGCTGCAGCGGGCGTACCTGCCGGTGATCGACTTCGCCACCCGCTCCCGGAAGACCCGGTGGGCGACCGTCGGCCTGGGCCTGCTGGTGCTCCTGGGCACGTTCGGGCTGGCACAGAAGCTGGAGACGAACTTCCTGGACGACTCGGGCCAGGACACGCTCGCCATCCGGCAGGAGATGCCGGCCGGCACCTCGCTCGCCGGCACCGACCGGGCCGCCGCGCGGATCGAGGAGGTGCTGCGGCGTACCCCCGGGGTGGAGACCTACCAGGTCAGCGCCGGTGGTGGCGACAACCCGTTCGCCGGCGGCGGCAGCGACCGGGCCACCTGGTCGCTGTCGCTCTCCGACGACACCGACGCCGCGACGGTACGCCAGGGTCTGCGCAAGGAGTTCGACGCGCTCGGCCCGGAGGTGGGCGAGCTGACGTTCGGCGGCGGGCAGAACGCCTCGGCCAACCAGGTCGAGGTGGTGGTGCAGGCCGCCGACCAGGAGACGCTGACCCGGGCGGCCGAGGCGGTACGTGCCGCGATGGCCGACACGCCGGGCGTGGAGGACGTCACCAGCAGCCTGGCCACGCGGGTGCCCCGCGTCGAGGTGACTGTGGACCGGGTCGCCGCGGCCCGCGCCGGGCTCACCGAGGCGGCCGTCGGGCAGCTCGTCGCGCAGGTGTACCGGGGTGCGCCGCTGGGCCAGGTCACGCTCGACGGCACGGCCCAGACCGTGGTCCTGAGCAGCGGCGCCCGGCCGCCGCTGACCGTGGCGGAGCTGCGGGCACTGCCGGTCGGCGCGGTGCCGCTGGACGCGATCGCGGACGTCAACCAGGTCGAGGGTCCGCAGCAGGTGACCCGGATCGACGGCGAGCGCAGCGTCTCGGTCACCGGCACGGCGACCGGCTCGAACCTCGGCGCCACCACGCAGGAGCTGCAGAAGCGGCTGGACGCGCTGGACGTGCCGGGCGCCACGTACGAGATCGGCGGCGTCAGCGCCGACCAGGCGGACGCGTTCGCGGACCTCGGGCTCGCGGTGCTGGCCGCCATCGCGATCGTCTTCCTGATCATGGTGGCCACGTTCCGCAGCCTCACCCAGGCGCTGATCCTGCTGATCTCGGTGCCGTTCGCGGCGACCGGGGCGATCGGGCTGCTGCTGGTCACCGGGACGCCGCTGGGCGTGCCGGCGCTGATCGGCGTGCTCATGCTCGTCGGCATCGTGGTGACGAACGCGATCGTGCTGCTGGATCTGATCAACCAGTACCGGGCGCAGGGCATGGACGTGACCGAGGCCGTGGTGGAGGGCGGCCGGCGCCGGCTGCGGCCGATCCTGATGACAGCCGTCGCGACGATCTTCGCGTTGCTGCCGATGGCGCTCGGCCTGACCGGTGAGGGCGGCTTCATCTCCAAGCCGCTGGCGATCGTGGTGATCGGCGGCCTGCTCAGCTCGACGTTGTTGACGCTGGTGCTGGTGCCGACGCTCTACACGATGGTGGAGCACACCAAGGGCTCGTTCCGGGCCCGGCGCCGGGGCGCGGCGGCGCCGGTCGAGCCGGAGCCGGCGGCCGATCCGGTGCCGGTGCCGGTCGGCGGCGGCGAGGAGCGCGTCGAGGAGCGGGCTCAGGTCGCGCCGCCACCGGCCCGCCCGTCGGGCGCGCTGATCGACGGTACGGACCAGTTCGAGGTGCTCCGCCTGCCCAAGAGCCGCCGTTCCCCGCTTCCCCCCACCGAGTGACGGGTCGGGAGGGGCCCGCGCGGCCCCTCCCGACACCTCGACGCACGGGACACACCAGAAGCGCATCCGGCGGTACGCTCGGTGAGCTGATGCCTACTTTCGGTGCGGGGGCGCGATGGGGGTCGCGGGCCAGTGGAATCGACGTACCGTGCTGCGCCGGTCCGCGCTGCTGTTGGGCGGCGCCGCGCTCGGCTCCGCCGCCACCGTGGAGAGCACCTGGGTGGCCGACCGCCGCCTCCCGCTGGCGGGCGGCCCGGCCAGCGCCACGCTCGGCAACCGCCACCAGGACGTCGGTCGCGGCGGGGTCCAGGTCGTCTGGGGCGTACGCACCGACGAACCCCTGGTGGCGCTCACCTTCGACGACGGCCCCCGCCCACAGTGGACCCCGATGGTGCTGGACACGCTGGCCGAGCACCGGGTGCCGGCCACCTTCTTCCTGGTCGGTGAGCGGGCGCGCCGGCACGCCCCGCTGGTCCGGGACCGGATGGACGGCCACGAGGTCGGCAACCACAGCTGGGCGCACCGCGACCTGGCCCGGATGGACGCCGCGACGGTCTACGACGACCTGCGCCGCAGCCACGACGCGATCACCGCGGCCACCGGATCGTCCCCGCGACTGCTCCGCCCGCCCTGGGGACATCTGGGCGGCGCGGTGCTGTACGCCTCGGCCCGGCTGGACTACCGGCTGGTGCTGTGGACGCTGCAGATGGTCGAGAGCGAGTTCCCGCACGACCCGGCCGGGCACGCCCGGCGGATCGTGGCCGACGTGCGCCCCGGCACGATCGTGCTCGGGCACGACGTGGGCGACGACCGGCGGCTGGTCGCGCTCCGCGGCCTGCCCGACATGATCGACGGGTTGCGGGCCCGGGGATACACCTTCGTCACGGTCTCCGACCTGCTGCGCCGAGCTGCCGGTGGGGGAGCGGCCCGATAGGGTGCCCGCGTGTCGCCCACCCTCTCCGTCCTCGTCCGCAACCGCGACTTCCGCCATCTGTTCATCGCCGAGCTGGTCGTGTTCGGCGCGGACTGGTTCGTCATGGTGCCGCTGCTGGTGCTGCTGCCGGAGCTGACCGGCAGCGGGGTGTGGGGCGCGCTGGTGCTGGCCGTGGACACCGGCACCACCGCGTTGCTGCTGCCGTACGCCGGGACCGTGGCCGACCGGTTCGACCGCCGCAAGGTGATGATGGCGGCGAACATCGCGGCCCTGGCCGGTGTCCTGCTGCTGCTCGGTGTGCGCGGCGCCGGCACGGCCTGGCTGGCGCTGGCGGCGATCGCGCTGGTGGCGGTGGCGAAGGCCTTCTACTCGCCGGCCGCCCAGGCCGCGCTGCCCAACGTGGTCGACCCGGCGGACCTGGCGGCGGCGAACGCGGTCGCCGGCTCGGCCTGGGGCACCATGACAGTGGTCGGCGCTTCACTCGGCGGCATCCTGAGCGCCGCGTACGGCCCGTACGCCAGCTTCTGGGTGGCCGCCGCGGGCCTGCTCGCCGCGTTCGGCCTGGCCGCGCTGATCCGCCGGCCCCTGCAGGCGCCGCGCGACCCGGCGGCGGCCGTGCCGCGCACGTGGGCGGCGATCCGGGAGGCGCTGCGCTACATCGTCCAGCGTCCGCGCGTGCTCGCGCTGGTCACCGTGAAGTCGGCGGTCGGCCTCGGCAACGGCGTGCTGACCGTCTTCCCGCTGCTCGCCGGCGTGTACGGCGTCGGCCCGGTCGGCGCGGGCCTGCTCTTCGCCGCCCGGGGCGCCGGGGCCCTGGTCGGTCCGATCCTGATGCGCCGGGTGCTCAGCAACCGGGCCTGGCTGCTTACCGGTCTGGCGCTGTCCATGTCGCTGTACGGCCTGGCCTATCTGGGCGCGTCGGTGGTGTCCTGGTTCCCGCTGGTGCTGGTCCTGGTCTTCCTGGCCCACCTGGGCGGCGGCAGCAACTGGGTGCTGTCCAACTACGCGTTGCAGGGCGAGGTGCCGGACCGGCTGCGCGGCCGGGTCTTCGCCACCGACATGATGCTGGCCACGCTCGCCATCGCGGTGAGCCAGCTGGTCGTGGCGCTCGTGGTGGACCGGGTGGACGAGCGCACCGTGCTGGTCGGTTGCGGCCTGGCCACCGTCGTCTACGCGCTCGGCTGGCGGTTCGCCACCCGGCGGCTCTCGCTCACCGACCCGGTCGACGCGCCGACCCCGGAGCGCACCGGCTGACACGCCGGTCCCACGCTCCGGGCGGTCCGGCCGGGCTGTCGGGGTGACGTCCTAGCATGAGCCGGTGCCGACGACCTTCCTCCCCGGCCCGGTCCGGGTCCGGGTGCCCGCGACCAGCGCCAACCTGGGCCCCGGCTTCGACGCGCTCGGCCTGGCGCTGGGCCGCCACGACGACGTCACGGCCGAGGTGACCGGCGGCGGCGTGCGAGTGGCGGTCACCGGCGAGGGTGCCGGTGAGCTGCCGGCGGACGAGCGGCACCTGATCGTGACCGCCATGCGGGCCACCTTCGACGTGCTCGGCGCGCAGCCGGCCGGCCTGGCGCTGGAGTGCGAGAACCGCATTCCCCAGGCGCGTGGGCTCGGCTCGTCCTCGGCCGCGATCGTGGCCGGGGTGCTGGCGGCCCGCGCCCTGGTTGCAGACGGCGAGCAGCGGATGGACGACGACGCCGCGCTGCGGTTGGCCGCCGAGCTGGAGGGGCATCCGGACAATGTCGCGCCCTGCCTGCTCGGGGGCTTCACGATCGCCTGGACGGAGCCGGGCGGCGCGCGGGCGGTGTCGCTGCCGGTGGCGCCGGCCGTGCGCCCGACCGTCTTCGTACCCGCCGAGCGGGGCCTGACCTCGGTGGCCCGGGCCGCCCTGCCGGCCACCGTGCCGCACGCCGACGCGGCGCTCAACGCGGGCCGGGCGGCCCTGCTGGTGCACGCGCTGACCACCGATCCGGCGCTGCTGCTGCCGGCCACCGTCGACCGGCTGCACCAGGAGCAGCGGGCGTCCGGGATGCCCGCCACCGCGGCGCTCGTCGGCGCGCTGCGTGCGGCTGGTGTGGCGGCTGTGGTCAGTGGGGCGGGGCCGACGGTGCTGGCGCTTTCCCAGGTCCCGGTGGGATTTGAGCCGGGAACAGATTGGCGCCGGTGGGAGTTGCCGATAGATGTCAGCGGTGCCCGGGTCATCCGGGGTAGACTTTGACACGCCGAGCGGGGCCCTGTTGCCGCAGGTCGGAAGAGTTGATTACGCTCTAGACCTAGCACAGCCGCGAAGCATGCGATCTTCCTGCGGTTCGGCGCACCCCCGAAGCTCTCGGCGGTCAGCCCGTCACCCCTGCCCAAGGCCCACGCCGCACCGCAGTTTCCACAGGTCGCCGCAGGCGGCGAGACCTGCTCACCGATGGTGGTGAGTCGGGAAACCACCGGCTGCTGTGTCACAGACTCCCGCGACGCGTCCATGCGAGGCGGGTGCACCGAGGCCGCCCGGCCACCTGGCTCCACGACTCCGGGCAGCTCCGGCCTATCGAGGGAAGGAATCCATTGAGCGACACCACCGACGTGACGTCGGATGTTTCCAACGTCGCTGGCGATGCCACCACCGCCGCCCCCACGCGCCGCCGCCGGAGCGGCACCGGCCTGTCGGCCATGCTGCTGCCGGAGCTCCAGAGCCTGGCCGCGTCGCTCGGCATCTCTGGTACGGCCCGCATGCGCAAGGGCGAGCTGATCAGTGCCATCACCGAGCGGCAGCAGGGCGGCGCCGCCGCCGGAACCCCTCGACCGCGCGCCGAGGTAGCGGCCGCGGCTGCTGCTCCCGCCCGTGAGGAGGTGCACGCGGAGGTCCGTGAGGAGCGGGCCGAGGCGCGCCCCGCCGAGCAGGCGCCCGCCGCCGAGGCGACCGAGGGCCGTACCCGTGGTCGCCGCAGCCGGACTGCGGCCGCGACCACCGAGGCCCGCCCGGCCGAGACGCCGGCGACCGAGGTGCGGCCGGCCGAGACGCCGCGCGCCGAGGAGGCGCCCGCCGAGACCGGCGAGCGGACCGACCGTGCCGAGCGCGGTGAGCGCAACGAGGGCCGGGGCCGTGAGCGCGGCGGCGAGCGTGCCGAGCGTGGCGGCGACCGGGCCGAGCGCGGCGACCGGGCCGAGCGCGGCGACCGCAACGACCGGGGCGACCGCAACGACCGGGGTGACCGGGCCGAGCGGGGCGACCGTAACGAGCGTGCCGACCGGGGCGAGCGCGCCGAGCGCAACGACCGGGGCGACCGGAACGACCGTGGCGACCGCAACGACCGGGGTGACCGGAACGACCGGGGCGACCGCAACGACCGTGGTCAGCGCGCCGAGCGGGACAACGACGGCGACGACGACGGCGAGGGCGGCGGCCGGCGGGGCCGGCGCAGCCGGTTCCGGGACCGTCGTCGCGGCCGCGGCGAGCGGGGCGAGGGCGACAGCGGTGGCGGCCGCGAGCCGCAGGTCGGCGAGGACGACGTGCTCGTCCCGGTCGCCGGCATCATCGACGTGCTCGACAACTACGCCTTCGTCCGGACCACCGGCTACCTGGCCGGCCCGAACGACGTGTACGTCTCGATGTCCCAGATCAAGAAGTACGGCCTGCGCCGCGGTGACGCGATCACCGGCGCCGTGCGGGCCGCGCGGGACGGCGAGCAGCGGCGCGACAAGTACAACCCGCTGGTCCGACTGGACACCATCAACGGGATGGAGCCGGACGAGGCGAAGCGCCGGCCGGAGTTCTACAAGCTCACCCCGCTCTACCCGCAGGAGCGCCTGCGGCTGGAGACCGAGCCGCACATCCTCACCACCCGGGTGATCGACCTGGTCATGCCGATCGGCAAGGGCCAGCGGGCGCTCATCGTGTCGCCGCCGAAGGCCGGCAAGACGATGGTGCTGCAGGCGATCGCGAACGCGATCACCCGCAACAACCCGGAGTGCCACCTGATGGTGGTGCTGGTCGACGAGCGGCCCGAAGAGGTCACCGACATGCAGCGCTCGGTGAAGGGCGAGGTCATCGCGGCCACGTTCGACCGTCCGCCGCAGGACCACACCACGGTGGCGGAGCTGGCGATCGAGCGGGCCAAGCGCCTGGTCGAGCTGGGGCACGACGTGGTCGTGCTGCTCGACTCGGTGACCCGGCTCGGCCGGTCGTACAACCTGGCGGCGCCGGCCAGCGGCCGGATCATGTCGGGTGGTATCGACTCCACCGCGCTCTACCCGCCCAAGCGCTTCCTCGGCGCGGCGCGCAACATCGAGAACGGTGGCTCGCTGACCATTCTCGCCACCGCGCTGGTGGAGACCGGGTCCATGGCGGACACGGTCATCTTCGAGGAGTTCAAGGGCACGGGTAACGCCGAGCTGAAGCTGGACCGGAAGATCGCCGACAAGCGTGTCTTCCCGGCGATCGACATCAACCCCTCCGGCACCCGCAAGGAGGAGGTCCTGCTCGCGCCGGAGGAACTGGCGATCATCCACAAGCTCCGCAAGGTGCTGCACTCGCTGGACTCGCAGGCGGCGCTCGACCTCCTGCTGGACCGGCTCAAGCAGTCCCGCACCAACATCGAGTTCCTGATGCAGATCGCGAAGTCCACTCCGGGCGAGTGAGCTGACGGATCCGACGAACGAGGGGCACGGCCGAACGCGGCCGTGCCCCTCGTCGCGTACCAGGCACCGCCGATGGTGAAGTTTTCCTACGGTTCAGTCGCTAGGTATTGAAACTTCTGTTCATCGTCGGGTTGACTGTCGTCCATGCGAACCCGCAGTCGACCCGCCCGCCTCGCCGGCGTCCTGCTGCTGACGCCGTTGCTGACCATCACCGCGCCGACGCCGTCCGCCGCGACGGCCGCCGGGCCGTCGCCCGTCGCGCCGCCGGCCGCCACCGCCGCCGAGGACGCGCCACGCGCCTCGTCCCGCCCCGACCCCGCCGTCGCGCTCGCCGGTCTGGAGCCGGCCGGCGGCCTGGAGACCGCCAAGAGCACCCGGCCGGTCGCGCCCGGCCTGAGCCTGACCTCCTTCGACAGGTACGACGCGGCCGGCTGGCTGCGCGCCGACGCGCTCACCGCCGACCTGGGCGGCGGGCTGACGGTGGACTACGTGAACTCCGGCGAGGTGACCAGGGACGAGCCGCTGCGCGCCGCGGTGGACCGGTCCCGCGCGGTCGCGGCGGTCAACGGAGACTTCTTCGACATCAACAACTCCGGCGCCGCCCAGGGCGTCGGCATCCGCTCCGGCGAGCTGGTGCAGTCGCCGATCGCCGGGCACCCCAACGCCGTCGGGATCAGCGCCCAGGGCATCGGCCGGGTGGTCGAGGTCGGCTTCGAGGGCGCCGCGACGCTGCCCGCCGGCCCGGTGCCGCTCACCCAGTTCAACAACATGGTGCAGCGCGACGGCGTGGGCGTGTTCACGCCGCTCTGGGGGTCGTACACCCGCAAGCGGGCCGTGGAGGGCGCGGCCCGGACGGTCGAGGTGACGCTGACCGGCGGCCGGGTGGCGAGCGTGGCCACCACGGCGGGCGAGGGGCCGATCCCGGCCGGCAGCACCGTGCTGCTGGGCCGCGAGGCCGGTGCCGACGCGCTCGCCGCGCTGCGGCCCGGCGACGCGGTGGACGTGACCTGGCGGCCGCGGGCCTCCGACGGCGGTGACCTGCGCGCCGCCGTGGGCGGCGGCAACGTGCTGGTCCGCGACGGCGTGGTGCAGACCATCGCCGACGCGTCGCTGGCCCCGCGCACCGCTGTCGGTTTCTCCGCCGACGGACGCAAGATGATCATGATGACGGTGGACGGCCGGCAGGTGGACAGCCGTGGCGTCACGCAGACCGAGATGGGCCGCATGATGGCCGAGCTGGGCGCCGCGAACGCGCTCAACCTCGACGGCGGCGGCTCCTCCACGCTGCTCGCCCGGGAGCCGGGCGCGGCCACGGTCCAGGTGGAGAACAGCCCGTCCGACGGCAGCGAGCGGCCGGTACCGAACGGGCTCGCCGTCTACGCGCCGAAGGGCAGCGGCCGGCTCACCGGCTACTGGCTGGAGACCGCCAGCGACCCGACCGCCGCGCCGGGCGTCGCACCGGTGCGCGGCGGCCGGCCGGACCGGGTCTTCCCCGGCCTCACCCGCCGGCTCACCGCCGCCGGATACGACGAGACGTACGGCCCAGCCGCCGGCGAGCCGCGCTGGCACGCCACCCACGGACGGGTCGACGGCGACGGCGTGTTCCGGGCCGCCCTCCCCGGCCGCAGCACCGTCACCGCCGCCCGCGGCCGGGCCCGCGGCACCATCGAGCTGACGGTGCTCGGCCCGCTGCAGCGGATCGACGGCACCGTCGACCGGGTCGGCCTGGACCGCGCCGGTGACAGCGGCCTGTTCGGCGTGGTCGGCTACGACGCCGAGGGCAACACCGCGCCGATCGAGCCGGCCGACCTGAAGCTGGAGTACGACAGGGACCTGCTCTCCGTCACCCCCACCGCCGACGGCAACCTGTCCGTCAAAGCGCTCGCCGCGACCGGCTCGGCGCTGGTCACCGCACGGGTCGGCAACCACAGCACGGTCCTGCCGGTGACCGTCGGGCTCACCGACGTGCCGGTGGCCGGGTTCGACGACGCGGCGTCCTGGAAGTTCAGCCAGGCCCGCGCCTCCGGGTCGGTCGCACCGGCCGAGGGGCACACCGGGAGCGGGCTGCGGATGTCGTACGACTTCAGCCAGTCCACCGGCACCCGCGCCGCGTACGCCGACCCGCCCGCGTGGATCGACGTACCGGGCCAGCCGCAGGCGTTCGGCATGTGGATCAAGGCCAACGGCACCGGCGAGTGGCCCAGCCTGCACCTGCACGACGCGCAGGACACCCAGTTCGTGCTGCGCGGCCCGTACCTGGACTGGACCGGCTGGCGCTACGTCGAGTTCGCCGTACCGCCGGGCGTGCAGTACCCGGTGCGGGTGCGCCGGTTCTACGTGGCCGAGACCGACCCGGCCAAGCAGTACCGCAGCGAGGTCGTGATCGACGACCTGGTGGCCCGGGTGCCGCCGGACGTGCAGGCGCCGCCCGAGCCGAACCGCACCGACCGGGTGGTGCTGCGCGACGGCACTGTGGACGGGGCGCCCTGGCGCTTCGCGGTGCTCTCCGACGCCCAGTTCGTCGCCGCGAACCCGGACAGCGACCTGGTCGCCCAGGCCCGCCGTACGCTGCGCGAGGTCCGCGCCGCCCGGCCGGACTTCCTGATCATCAACGGCGACTTCGTGGACACCGCCTACCCGGCCGACTTCGCGCTGGCCAAGCGCATCCTGGACGAGGAGCTGGGCGGCGAGGTGCCGTATCACTACGTGCCGGGCAACCACGAGATCATGGGCGCGCCGATCGACAACTTCCGCAGCGTCTTCGGGGACACCTCGCGCGTCTTCGACCACCGGGGCACCCGGTTCCTCACGCTCAGCACGGCCACCGGCTCGCTGCGCGGCGGCGGGTTCGACCAGGTGGAGCTGCTGCGCCGGACGCTCGACCAGGCCGCCGGCGACCGCTCGGTGGGCTCGGTGGCGGTGCTGTTCCACCACCCGCCGCGCGACCCGAGCCCGGCCAAGGCCAGCCAGCTCGGCGACCGGAAGGAGGCGGCGCTGGTCGAGCAGTGGCTGGCCGACTTCCAGCACCGCACCGGCAAGGGCGCGCTGATGGTCAACGGGCACGTCGGCACGTTCCATGCCGACCGGGTGGACGGCGTGCCGTACGTGATCAACGGCAACTCGGGCAAGGACCCGTCCACCCCGGCGGCGCTCGGCGGGTTCACCGGTTGGACCGAGTTCGGGGTGGACCCGGTGACGCCGGGGGAGGCCGAGCGGGCCCGCCGCGACCCGCTGGCCGAGGGCCCGACGTGGGTGAGCGCGGAGATGCACGCCCACGTCGACCGGCTCGCGCTGACCGCGCCCGCGCAGGTGCGCCAGGGTTCGCCGGTGGACGTCACGGCCACGCTCACCCAGCCCAGCGGCCGGCAGGTGCCGGTGGCGGCGCCGGTCAGCGCCGACTGGTCCGGTTCGCCGAACCTGCACATCGGCGGCGCGACGGGCGTACGGCCGTGGCACGTGGCCCGGTTCGACCCGGCCACCGGCCGGCTGACCGCGCTGCGCCCGGGGGCGCAGGTGCTGCTGGCGGTGACCGTCAACGGCGTGAAGGCCGAGACGACTGTCACCACGGCCGCCGCGGTCCGCGCCCCCGCCGCCTGACCCGGAGGCCGGGGCTCCTCATCCTGGGGGAGGAGCCCCGCCCTCCCCGCCCCCGGCCCCCGCCCCCGCCCCCGCCTCGCTCCGCCGCTCCGCTCCGTTGATCATGAAGTTGACCTGGACAAAAGTGACAGGAATTGCCGCCAAGTTCATGATCAGCAGGGTGGGGGGCGTGGGGGTGGGAATGCGGGAGTGTGGGCGGGCGTTGCGGGTGGCGGACCTCCTGTGCCGGGTGGAAGACGCCCGTGGCAGACTGGTCAATCGGCCACCGGTTCCGGTTCACGCCCGAGCCCGTCGCGGACGACGGGGAGCATCGACGGCGACCCGGCGACCACCGACGAAAGGACCGAGGCGACATGAAGCCCAACATCCACCCGGAGTACGTGACCACCGAGGTCCGCTGCTCCTGCGGCAACACCTTCACGACCCGCAGCACCGCCAAGGGCGGCGCCATCAGCGTCGAGACCTGCAGCGCCTGCCACCCGTTCTACACCGGTAAGCAGCGCGTGCTGGACACCGCCGGTCGGGTCGCGAAGTTCCAGCAGAAGTACGCCAAGGTTCAGGGCAAGAAGGCCAAGTAGCTCCGTCGACGACGCCCGTGTCCGGCTCCTGCCGGGCACGGGCGTTCGTCCGTTTGCGCCGGTTTTCACACCCAAGGAGCATCCGCAGCATGAGCAGTGAGCGCCTGGCCGCCCTCCTCGACGAGTACGCCGAGCTGGAGCGGCGGCTGGCCGACCCGGCCATCCACGCCGACCAGGGCACCGCCCGGCGGGTCGGCCGCCGGTACGCCGAACTGGTCCCGCTGCACAAGGCGGCCGGCGAGCTGGAGCAGGCCCGCGCCGACCTGGCCGCCGCGCGCGAGCTGGCCGCCGAGGACCCGACGTTCGCCACCGAGGCGGAGGCCATCGCCGCCTCCCTGCCGGCGCTCGAGGAACGGCTCGCGGAACTGCTCATCCCGCGCGACCCGCACGACGCCAAGGACGTGATCGTCGAGATCAAGGCCGGCGAGGGCGGCGAGGAGTCGGCGCTGTTCGCGGGGGACCTGCTGCGGATGTACACCAGGTACGCCGAGCGGCACGGCTGGGTCACCGAGGTGATCGACGCCCAGGACTCCGACCTCGGCGGCGTCAAGGACGTGTCGCTGGCGATCAAGAGCAAGGGCGTGCCGGAGGGCGGCAACGGGGTCTGGTCCCGGCTCAAGTGGGAGGGCGGCGTGCACCGGGTGCAGCGCGTCCCGGTGACCGAGTCGCAGGGCCGGATCCACACCAGCGCCGCCGGCGTGCTGGTGCTGCCCGAGGCGGAGGACGTTGACGTCACCATCGACCCGAACGAGCTGCGCATCGACGTGTTCCGCTCGTCCGGCCCCGGCGGGCAGTCGGTGAACACCACCGACTCGGCGGTACGGATCACCCACGTGCCGACCGGCATCGTGGTGTCCTGCCAGAACGAGAAGTCGCAGCTGCAGAACCGCGAGCAGGCCATGCGCATCCTGCGGGCCCGCCTGCTCGCCGCGGCCCAGGAGCAGGCCGACGCGGCGGCGTCGGACGCCCGCAAGGCGCAGGTCCGCACCGTGGACCGGTCCGAGCGGATCCGCACCTACAACTTCCCGCAGAACCGGATCACCGACCACCGCATCGGCTACACCGCGTACAACCTGGACCTGGCGCTGGCCGGCGAGCTGGACGGGGTGCTCGACGCGCTGGCCGAGGCGGACCGCGCGGCCCGCCTGGCCGGCGAGACGGAGCTGTCCCGCCGCTGACCGTTGGGTGTTAACAGGGGGTCCTTCCTCTACCGGAGGCGTTAACAGGGGGCCCTTCCTTACCGCTCAGCTCGCGCGTGGTCGCGCCTTGGCGCGCAGCATCTCCCGGTCGGCCAGCTCGAACGCGGTGCCGAGCGCCTCCCGGACGCTGACAGTGGTGCTGCCGTCGACCTCGGCGAAACCGATCGTCACCCCGACCGGCGTGCCCGGGACCAGGGACTCCCAGTCCTCGGTGCGGACGGCGGCCTCGATCCGCCGGGCCACCTCGACCGCCTCCGGCATGACGGTGTCGGGCAGCACCACGACGAACTCGTCGCCGCCGTAGCGGGCCACGAAGTCGCCCCGCCGCATCACCCGGTTGATCACCCCGGCGACCCGTTGCAGCACCAGGTCGCCGGAGTGGTGGCCGTGGCGGGTGTTCACCGCCTTGAACCCGTCGAGGTCGCAGACGCCGATCACCACGCGCTCGCCCCGGGACACCACGGCCCCCAGGTAGCGCTCCAGCCGGCGCCGGTTGGGCAGGCCGGTGAGCGGGTCGGTGAGCGCCTCGCCCTCGTACCGGGCCGCCTCGCGGCGCATCTCCTCGTGGTCGATCCGGGCGGCGATGCCGTCGATGTAGACGTCCCGCAGCCGGTCGCTGCGCCGCGCGGCCAGCCGGAACGCGTGCCGGTCGGCCCGGTGCGCGCCCGCGTGGTCGCCGGCCCGGGCCAGCGCGACGCTGCGCAGCCGGGGTGCCTCGGCCGCGCCGAGCGTCTCGTCGGAGACCTGGAGCGCGTCCAGCCGGGTGACCGCCTCGATCGGGCGGTTGGCGGCGACGGCCAGGC
Source organism: Micromonospora sp. NBRC 110037 (assembly GCF_001652995.1). Classification (NCBI taxonomy): domain Bacteria; kingdom Bacillati; phylum Actinomycetota; class Actinomycetes; order Micromonosporales; family Micromonosporaceae; genus Micromonospora; species Micromonospora sp. NBRC 110037. The sequence continues at coordinate 155,906 of NZ_BBVA01000007.1, read as the reverse complement.
AGACCTGACCGAGCTGGCGCAGGTCGCGGGCGCGGGCGCTGTCGCCGCCGTGGCCGAGCAGCCGTTTCGGGTCGGCGTCCCCGGCGGACTCCACCCGGTCGCCGAGCGCGGCCCGCCGGGCGGCCGCGTAGCCGTACGCGGCGAGGCTGCTGGGGCGCAGGTTGCCGGCCCGCCCGCCGCGCAGGAAGCGGGCCAGGTCACCGGCGACGTCGCGCAGCACCCGCAGGCAGCCGTCGCTGTCGCCGTTGTGGTCCAGCGCCACCGCGTTGCGCAGCCGGATCCCCGGCGCGGCGAACGTCTCCTCCGGGATGCCGGCGCTGAGCCCCACCTCGCGGGCCCGCTCGATCGCGCCCAGCGCGTGGCCGTGGAAGCTCAGGTACGAGTACGCCATCGCGAGGTCGTGCCAGCCCCACGCGGTGTCCCGGTCCGGCGTGTCGTCGGCGCCCAGCGCGCGGGCGGCCCGGACCAGGTGCATCACGCACCGGTCCAGCGCGCCCTGGTGGTGGGCGGCGAGCGCGGCGAGCGCGTTGAGGTGCCCGTGCAGGTAGGGCTCGGCGAGGTCGCGTACCGCGGCGGAGGCGTCCTCGACGGCCCGGGTGAACTCGGCGGTCCGGCCGAGGTTGATCAGCGCGGACAGGCGCTGCACGAGCGCGTCGGCGCGGGCGTACGGGTCGCCGGTGGTGCGGATGACGCGGTCGAGCAGGACGCACGCCTCCGCGGACCGGCTGGCCTCCTGCAGTGACCGTGCGCGTCGGAGAGCGTCAACCTGGTCCTCGACCTGGTCGAGCCAGCCCACTCGCGACCTCCCTGCGGTGTGCGCCCGGACGCACCCGCTCGTGAGGTGAGCCGCGACGCCTCATGATTATTGCGTGACCGCACTCCCGCAACACCCGTCCGAAGGGACAGAACGCGAACGCGCCTCGCTGGTGATCAACCGGGTGGCGCGCGCGCTCGCCGCGGCGGGCGTCGAGGCGCCCCGCGCCGAGGCCGAGCAGCTGGCCGCGTACGTCCTGGACGTGCCACGCGGCCGGCTGGCGCTGGCCGACGGTTTCACCCCGGCGCAGCGTGACCGCCTGGACGCCCTCGTCGGGCGGCGGGTGACCCGGGAGCCGTTGCAGCACCTGCTCGGCTCGGCCGGTTTCCGGCACCTGGAGCTGGCGGTCGGGCCGGGCGTGTTCGTGCCGCGGCCGGAGACCGAGCTGCTGGCCGGGTGGGGGATCGAGCGGGCCCGGGAGCACGCCGCGCCGCTCGTGGTCGACCTGTGCAGCGGCTCCGGCGCGATCGCCCTGGCGGTGGCGCAGGAGGTGCCCGCGGCCCGGGTGGTGGCTGTGGAACGGTCCCCGGCCGCGCTGGCCTGGCTGCGGCGCAACGCGGCCGACCGGGCTGCCGCCGGGGACCGGCCGGTCGAGGTGGTGGCCGCCGACGTGACCGGTCCGGAGCTGCTGGCCGGCCTGGCCGGGCGGGTCGACGTGCTGCTGTGCAACCCCCCGTACGTGCCGAGGTCGGTGGCGGTGCCGCCGGAGGTGGCCGGGCACGACCCGGACGAGGCGGTGTTCGGCGGCGCGGACGGGCTGGACGTGATCCGCCCGGTGGTGCGCCGGGCCGCCGAGCTGCTGCGCCCGGGCGGCGCGATCGGGATCGAGCACGACGACACGCACGCGGCGGCGGTGCCCGCGCTGCTGCGCGGCGACGGCCGCTACGACCGCGTCGAGGAGCACCGGGACCTGGCCGGGCGGCCCCGCTGGGCGAGCGCGTCCCGGCGGGCGGACGGCACCCACGCCGAGACCGCCCGGGCGTGGCAGACTGACTCCTCGTGATGCTCTACGACTGTCGGTCGCCCGCCGACCGGGACCGCGGCATCGCCGCTGCCATCGAGGCGGTCAAGAACGGGGAACTCGTCGTCCTGCCGACCGACACGGTCTACGGCATCGGGGCGGACGCGTTCACGCCGTACGCGGTGAAGGCCCTGGCGGACACCAAGGGCGGCGCCCGGCAGGCGCCCCCGGTGCTCATCGGCTCCCGGCACACGCTCGACGGCCTGGTGTTCTCGCTGCCCGGCGCGGCCCGCGACCTGGTCGAGGCGTTCTGGCCGGGCGCGCTGACCATCGTCGTGGAGCACTCGCCGAGCCTGGCCTGGGACCTGGGCGACACCAGCGGGACGGTGGCGGTGCGGATGCCGCTGCACCCGGTGGCGCTGGAGGTGCTGCGGGAGACCGGGCCGATGGCCGTCGCGTCGGCCAACAAGGTCGGCCAGCCGGCCGCGCTCACCGCCGAGGAGGCGCGCGACCAGCTCGGCTACGGCGTGCGGGCCTACCTGGAGGCCGGGCCGGCGGTGGACCCGGTGCCGAGCACGATCGTCGACCTGACCGGCGAGGTGCCGCGGGTGCTGCGTGAGGGCGCGGTGACGTTGGCGAAGCTGCGGGAGGTCGTGCCGGGCATCCTCGACGAGCGGGGGATCTGAGTGCCGCCCTTCACCGTCCTGCACGTCTGCATGGGCAACATCTGCCGGTCGCCGATGGCCGAGCGGCTGCTGCTGCTCGCGGTCCGGGAGCGGCTGGCCCGCCTCGGCGTCGACCCGGCCGGGTCGGACGCGCTCGTGCACAGCCACAGCGCCGGCACCGGCGGCTGGCACGCGGGCGAGGAGATGAACCCGCCCGCGGCCCGCCAGGTGCTCTCGCGCGGCGGCGACACCGAGGGGTTCGCCGCCCGGCGGCTGCGCTCGGACCTGATCGACGCCGCCGACCTGGTGCTCACCGCCACCGCCGACCAGCAGGAGTACGTGGTGGCGCTGCGGCCGGACGCCGCCGCGCGCACGTTCGTGCTGGGTGAGTTCGGCCGTCTGCTCGGCGGGCTGGACCGCGCCGCGCTGCCGCCGGCCGAGCCCACGCCGGACGCCGTGTACGCGCGCGGCGTCGCGCTCGTGGCGGCTGTCGACGCGGCCCGGCAGAACGCCTCCGCGCTGCCCACCGACGATCTGGACGATCCGTGGGGCCGGGGCGACCAGTGCTTCAGCCGGGTCGCGGACGAGATCGAGGAGACGGTGCAGCCGCTGGCTGCCGCGTTGTTGCCCTGAGATTCATCCTTCCTCGCGAACTTTCTGCGCCTTTCTCGGAAGGTGTCGGCTAAAGCGAACATTCGGGTCATTCTGAACTGGTCCGTACGGCCGGCTCCTGCGGGGAGAGCTGATGAACCGGGCCTATCTCGACAAACTGTTCACCGTTGTGCTCGCCGGCGTGCTCGCCGGGCTGGTCCTGGCCGTCGCGGCGCTGCCGGCCGCGCTGGTCTTCGGGCTGGGCCTGAAGAACCTGATGCCGTACACCGCGCTGCCGGAAGCGCTCAAGACGCCGCAGCCGGCACAGCGGTCCAACCTGTACGCCAACGACGGGCGGACGCTCATCACCTCGTTCTACGTCGAGGACCGGGTGGACGTGCCGGTCGCCGAGGTGGCGCCGGTGATGCGCGACGCCATCGTGGCCGCCGAGGACGTGCGCTTCTACGAGCACCACGGCGTCGACGTGCGCGGCGTCGCGCGGGCGTTCACCGCCAACCGCCGCGAGGGCACCCGCCAGGGCGCCTCCACGCTGACCATGCAGTACGTGCGCAACGCGCTGGCCGGGGACCCCCGGCTGACCGAGGAGCAGCGCGCCGCCGCCACCGAGATCACCGTCGGGCGCAAGATCCGCGAGATGCGGTACGCGCTGACGCTGGAACGGCAGATCGGCAAGGACGAGATCCTCGGGCGCTACCTGAACATCGCGTACTTCGGCGCCGGGGCGTACGGCATCGCCGCCGCCAGCAAGCGCTACTTCTCCACCACACCGGACCGGCTCACGCTGGCCCAGGCCGCGCTGCTCGCCGGGCTGGTCCGGTCCCCGGCGGACGACCCGATCAACGGCGACGCCGATTCGGCCCGGCAACGGCGGGCGTACGTGCTGGACCGGATGGTGGAGACCGGCCGGGCGAGCGCGGCCGACGCCGAGGCGGCGAAGGCGGCGGAGCTGGCGCTGGCGCCCAACACCACCCCGAACGACTGCGCCGCGGTGCCCGCCGACCACAACGACTGGGGCTTCTTCTGCGACTGGTTCACCCAGTGGTGGAACGCCCAGCCGGCGTTCGGCGAGACGGTGGACGAGCGGCAGCGCACGCTGCGCCGCGGTGGCTGGTCGATCGTGTCCTCGCTCGACCCGGACGTGCAGGCCAAGGCGAGCGAGCAGGTGCGGGAGATCTACCCGGAGACGATCGCGCGCGCCGCGCCGACCGCTGTGGTGCAACCGGGCACCGGGCGGGTGCTGGCGATGGCGGTGAACCGCACGTACGGCGTGGCCGCGAACCCGGACGGTCAGCAGAACTACCCGAACACGGTCAACCAGCTGGTGGCCGGCGGTGGCGGCATCACCGGCTACCAGGCGGGCTCGACGTTCAAGCTGTTCGCCCTGCTGGCCGCGTTGGAGTCCGGGCTGCCGCTGGACACGGTGTTCGACGCGCCGCGCGTCTACGTCACGCAGTACCCGGTCGGCGCCGGCCCGGCGAGCTGCGGCGGCCGGTGGTGCCCGGCGAACGCCAACACCTACTGGATGGACGGCGACCGGGACATGTGGGACGCGTTCGGCCGGTCGGTGAACACGTACTTCGCCTGGCTCACCGAGCGGGTCGGCGCGGACCGGGTGGTCGAGATGGCCCAGCGGCTGGGCATCGTGTTCCGCGCTCCGGCCGACGCGAAGATGGCCCACGACGGCGCGAAGAGCTGGGGCCCGTTCACGCTCGGCGTCTCCGCCACCACGCCGCTCGACCTGGCCGGCGCGTACGCCGCGGTGGCCGCCGAGGGCACCTGGTGCCGGCCCACGCCGGTCACCTCGATCACCGACCCGTCCGGCCGGAAGATCCCCGCCGGGAACACCGACTGCCGGCAGGTGCTCGACACCGAGGTCGCCCGCGCGGCGGCCGACGCCAGCCGCTGCCCGGTCGGCGACCAGTCGATGTACCGGCGTTGCGACGGCGGCACGGCCGAGGAGCTGGCTCCGGGCCTGCGCCGTCCGGTGGCCGGCAAGACCGGCAGCTCGGAGCGGAACGCCACGGAGACGGTCGTCGCGTTCACGCCGCAGCTCTCGGTGGCGACGATCGCGGCGAACCCGGACGACCCCCGGGACGCGGTCGGCGGCGGCGTGCAGAAGCGGCAGATCGCCGCGGTGGGCCGCATCCTCGCGTGGGCGTTGCGCGACGAGCCGGTACGCGACTTCGTCCCGCCGGGCCAGGCGGTCGCCTTCCAGCACACCAGCCCGCGCACCGGCAACTGAGGGTCAGCTCGCCGGCCTGCCGTATCGCGCGACCATGGTTCGGACGGCTTCGTCGACGACCGCTGTCGTGCGGTCCGGGGTGACCGTCCAGTCCGGGAGGACCAGGCGCGGCCAGAGCAGGTAATTGGAGATCATCCCGAGGAAGTGCGTGGCGGCCATCTCCGGGTCGGCGACGTCCGCGGCTCCCGCGTCGTGCTCGGCCGAGAGGTAGATCCGGACGGACTCGAAGTACGGCAGTTTGCCCTGCGCGAAATGTGCTCTGGCCAGCTCGGGAAAGCGTGGCAGCTCGGCGATCACGATGCGGAACAGGTCGGTCATCTCCGGCCGGCTCAACAGCGTCGCGTAGTGCCGTCCGAGGACCGTCAATCCGGCCGTCAGGTCACCGGCAGGTGGCACGTCGGCGACCTCGTTGCGGGCCCAGGAGTCGATGACGATGGCGTCGAACAGAGCCGCCTTCGTCGGAAACTGCTTGAACAGCGTCGCCTTCGACACGCCGGCACTGGCGGCCACACGCGCCAGTGAGGCCCGGTCGTAGCCCAACTCCAGGAAGAGCTCGGTGGCGGCCTGCACGATCAGCGCGCGCTTCTCCTCCGCCACACGCTGGTGATAGGCCGACGGCGCTGGGGTCATGCGGCCATCATAGCGAGGCGAGTGGGTTGACTCACCATTCGCCCAGGGCGTAGCGTCGGCATGGTGAGTCGCCCGACTCGCCATCCGTCTCGCGTCACCGGAGGATCCGATGTCCCGCTTCGCCAATCAGACAGTTCTCGTCACCGGCGGCACCGGTGGGCAGGGGGCCAGCCACGTTCGCGCCCTGCACGCCGAGGGCGCCAACGTCGTCATCGGCGCCATCGACGCCCAGCGGGGCGCCGGCCTCGCCGCCGAGCTGGGACACCGGGCGCGGTCCGTCCGCCTGGACGTCTCCCGGGAGGAGTCGTGGGTCGCCGCCGTCGCGGAGACCGAGAAGGCATTCGGCGCGCTCACGATCCTGGTCAACAACGCCGGGGTGCAGAACCCGCCGGCCCTCATCGAGTCCACCGACCGGGCCACCTGGGCTCGTATCCTCGACGTCAACCTCACCGGCACTTTCCTCGGCATCAAGGCGGCCGCCCCGGCGCTGCGTCGCGCGGGGGGAGGAGCGATCGTCAACATCGGCTCCACCATGGGGATGGGCGGTACCGCCCTCTACGCGCCCTACGTCGCCGGTAAGTGGGCGGTGCGTGGGCTCACCCGGACCGCCGCCCTGGAGCTGGGTCGCGACAACATCCGCGTCAACGCGATCCACCCCGGCGTGATCGAGACTCCGTTCATCACCGAGCCGGCGGCCGGCAGCGACGCCCCGATCGCCGACTTCTACTCGCCGGAGCCGTTCGCCGTCCCGCGACTCGGGCAGCCCGCCGACATCACCGCGCTGCTGTTGTTCCTCACGTCGCCGGACGCGGCCTTCATCACCGGCGCCGAGTACGTCATCGACGGGGGACTGCTCCTCGGCCCCGCACTGCGGGGCGACTCTCCCGCCTAACCGGCCGGGTGTTCGGCGCCCTTGGCGATGTTGCGGGCCATGCCGCCGAAGACGACGGCGTGGAACGGGGCCACCGAGGCCCAGTAGAGATGGCCGGGCAGGCCGCGCGGGAGGAACACGGCACGCTGCACGTACCTGCTGCCGCCGTTACCGTCCGGTTCGGCGCGCATCTCCAGCCACGCCCGGCCGGGCAGCCGCATCTCGGCGCGCAGCCGCAGCAGCTCGCCCGGGACGATCTCCTCGACCCGCCAGAAGTCCAGCGCCTCACCGACCTGGAGGCGGTGCGGGTCACGCCGCCCCCGGCGCAGCCCGACGCCGCCGACCAGCCGGTCCATCCAGCCGCGGACCGACCAGGCCAGCGGGAACGAGTACCAGCCGTGCTCGCCGCCGACGCCCTCGATGACCCGCCACAGCGCCTCCGGTGGCGCGTCCACCGCCCGCTCCCGCATGTCGGTGTACGCGGTGCCGCCGGACCAGCGCGGGTCCGACGGCAGCGGCTCGGCCGGCGCGTCCGGCCCGCTCGCGTTCGACCAGCGCGTCTCCACCTGCGCGTCGCGCACCTTGGACAGCGCCAGCGCCACCGCCTGGTCGAAGCCGGTCAGCCCCTCGGGCGGGTCCGGCACGTACTCGGCGATGTCGTGCTCGTGCGCCACCGCCTCGTGCACCAGGCTCTCCACCAGCGGCCGGGCGATCGCGTTCGGCACCGGCGTGATCAGGCCGACCCAGTGCGAGGACAGCGACGGGGTGAGCGGGCGCACCGGCAGGATGACCCGGGGCCGCAGCCCGGCCACCCGGGCGTAGCGCTGCATCATCTCGGTGAATGTCAGCACGTCCGGGCCGCCGATGTCGAAGGCCCGGTTCACCTCGGCCGGCAGGTGCGCGCAGCCGACCAGGTAGCGCAGCACGTCCCGGACCGCGATCGGCTGGATCCGGTTGCGCACCCAGCGCGGGGTGACCATCGCCGGCAGCCGCTCGGTCAGGTACCGCAGCATCTCGAACGAGGCCGAGCCGGATCCGATGATCACCGCGGCGCGCAGCACCGCCGTCGGCACGCCGCTGTCCAGCAGGATCCGCGCGACCTCCGCCCGGGAGCGCAGGTGCGCCGAGGGCAGGCCGTCACGCTCCGCCGGCTCCGGCCCGCCGAGGTACACGATCCGGCGTACGCCGGCGGCGCGCGCCGCCTCGGCGAAGTTGGTCGCCGCCTCCCGGTCGGCCGCCTCGAAGCCGCGCTGGCCGAGCGAGTGGACCAGGTAGTACGCGACTTCCACGCCCTCGAACGCGGACGGCAGCGTCTCCGGGCGGCGCAGGTCGCCCTCGACGATCTCCGCGTCGGCCGCCCAGGGCACGTCCCGCAGCCGCCCGGCCGTGCGGGCCAGGCAGCGTACGGTGTGTCCCTCGGCCAGCAGCCGGGGCGCCAGGCGCCCGCCGATGTAGCCGGTCGCGCCGGTGACGAGGCATCTCACGGCCTCCAGTCTGCGGCTCCGTAGACTCCTTCGCTGTGGAGAACGCGAGGGACACCTTCTGGGGGCCGGACTTCCAGCAGCTCAGTACCGTCGACCCGGAGATCGCCGAGGTGGTGCTGGGGGAGCTGGACCGGCTGCGCGGCGGTCTGCAACTGATCGCCAGCGAGAACCTCACCTCGCCCGCGGTGCTGGCCGCGCTCGGTTCCACGCTCACCAACAAGTACGCCGAGGGCTACCCGGGCCGGCGCTACTACGGCGGCTGCGCCGAGGTGGACCGGGCCGAGGAGCTGGGCATCGCCCGGGCGAAGGACCTGTTCGGCGCCGAGCACGCCAACCTCCAGCCGCACTCCGGGGCGAGCGCCAACCTGGCCGCGTACGCCGCCCTGGTGCAGCCCGGTGACACGGTGCTGGCCATGGACCTGCCGCACGGCGGGCACCTGACCCACGGCAGCCGGGTGAACTTCTCCGGCAAGTGGTTCCACCCGGTCGGCTACACCGTCCGGCCGGACACCGAGACGATCGACTACGACGAGGTACGCGACCTGGCCCGGGCGCACCGGCCGAAGCTGATCATCTGTGGCGCGACCGCGTACCCCCGGCTCATCGACTTCGCTCGCTTCCGCGAGATCGCCGACGAGGTCGGCGCGTACCTGATGGTGGACGCCGCCCACTTCGTCGGCCTGGTGGCCGGCGGCGCGATCCCGTCCCCGGTGCCGCACGCCGACGTGGTCACCGCGACCACGCACAAGGTGCTGCGCGGTCCGCGCGGCGGCATGATCCTGTGCCGGGAGCCGCTGGCCGCGCGGATCGACAAGGCGGTCTTCCCGTTCACCCAGGGCGGCCCGCTGATGCACGCGGTGGCGGCCAAGGCGGTCGCGCTGCGCGAGGCCGCGCAGCCGGAGTTCCGCACGTACGCCGCCCAGGTGGTGACGAACGCGCGGGCGCTCGCCGACGGCCTGGCCGCCGAAGGCCTGCGGCCGGTCTCCGGCGGCACCGACACCCACCTGGCGCTGCTCGACCTGCGCGAGACGGGCGTGACCGGCGCCGAGGCCGAGGCCCGCTGCGATGCCGCCGGCATCACGCTGAACAAGAACGCGATCCCGTACGACCCGCAGCCGCCGCTCGTCGCCTCCGGCATCCGGGTGGGTACGCCGAGCGTCACCACCCAGGGCATGCGCGAGGGGGAGATGGGCCGGATCGCCGGGCTGATCGCGCGCGCGGTACGCACCGATCCCGGCGCCCCCGGTGGCGCCGACGCGCTGGCCGGGGTGGCCCGCGAGGTCGCCGAGCTGGTCGCCGCCTTCCCGGCGTACCCCCGATGACGGCGCCACGGGCGGGTGAGCCCGGCGCGATCCGATCCCGGCTGAACCACCTGCGGCTACCGTTGCTGGCGTGCGCGGCCCTCGCGGTGGTGGGGGTGCCGGCGGCGGCGCTGCTGCGCGGCCCGACCGGGGCGGCCGGCTTCGCGGCCGGGGTGGCGCTGGTGATCGTCAGCTACCTGATCTCCAGCCTCTCGGTCGCCTGGGCGGACGCCATCCACCCTCGGATGATCATGTCGGTCGGGCTGGTCACCTACGCCACCAAGATCGTGATCCTGGGCGTGGTGATGGCCGCCGTGGCGGCCACCGGCTGGCCCGGCCTGCCGGACATGGGCGTGGCGATCATCGCGGCCGTGGTGGCGTGGACCGGTGCCCACCTGACCTGGGCGATGAGATCACCGCTGCCCACATTCGAGCGTCGCGACGACAGCGAGTGACTTTGCTGAATCGTGTCCGGTACGGCGGGTGCCCTGACGGGCGCGACAGGAGTAACGTGGCGCCAGGTTGACGCGCCCGCAGTACGGCCCGCACGCTGTCCGCAGTGTGGGGGGTGCCGCACATCCCCGCGCGCCCCTGCTGATATTGTTCGCCACGTCATGGCCGATGACCCCCACTCCCACAAGTCCGACGAGCACTCGTCGGAGGGTGTGGCAGGCGCCGTCGTGGGTTACCTGCTCGCCGGCATTCTGGTGTGGGGTGGCCTCGGCTGGTTGGCGGAACGGTTCCTCGGTCTGCCAGCCGGCATCGGGGTCGCCGTCGGCATGATGCTCGGCGCGGCCGGGGCGATCTACCTGATCATGAAGAGGCTCAGTGCCTGAGTTCCGGCACACGCGGGTCTGTTGAGTGCGGAGGATGACACGGTGAGCGGACAGCTGGTCGTCGCCCAGGACCTTCCCTGGCCCCCCAGCGTCGGGGATTTCTACCCGCCGGACGTGGCCGGCCCCTGGGTCACCAAGTTCAGCATCATGATCTGGATCGCCGTCGCGCTGCTGATCATCTTCTTCGTGGCCGCGTACCGGAAGCCGAAGCTGGTGCCGGGCAAGGGCCAGTGGGCCGCCGAGGCCGTCTACGGGCTGGTCCGGGACAACATCGCCCGTGAGCAGATGGGCAACGCGGGCATCCGCTTCGCGCCCTACCTCACCGTGCTGTTCAGCTTCATCCTGCTGACAAACATCTTCAGCATCGTGCCCGGCCTGCAGATCTCGCCGAACTCGCACATCGCGTTCCCGATCGTGCTCGCCGCCATCTCGTACGTCATGTACAACTACGTCGGCGTCCGCAAGCACGGCCTCGGCAAGTACCTCAAGCAGAGCCTCATCCTGCCCGGCGTGCCGTGGCCGATGCACTTCCTGCTGATTCCGATCGAGTTCCTGCAGAACTTCGTCGTCCGGCCGGTCACCCTGGCACTGCGACTCTTCGCCAACATGTTCGCCGGCCACCTGCTCCTGCTGGTCTTCACCGTCGGCGGCTTCGTGATGCTCGGGTCGAGCAGCGTCTTCGTGCAGGCGACCTCGGTCTTCTCCTTCGCGATGGCGATCGTGATGGCCTTCTTCGAGGCGCTGGTGGCGGTGCTGCAGGCATACGTCTTCGTCACGCTGAGCGCCAACTACATCGGCACGTCGCTGGCCGACGAGCACTGAGATCCGGCTCGGCGGGCACCCGGCCCGGCCAAGCATCTGGTACCGACCGCGTACACGTGAGCCCTCACGTGTGAACTAGGAGGAATACCCGCAATGAACGTTCTTGCCGAGATCGGTGGCAACGTCAACACCATCGGCTACGGCCTCGCCGCCATCGGCCCGGTATCGGTGTGGCCCTGGTCTTCGCGGCCTACATCCAGTCGAGCGCCCGCCAGCCCGAGTCGGCCGGCTACAACCGCACCTGGCTGGTGCTGGGCTTCGCCCTGGTCGAGGCGCTGGCGCTGTTCGGCCTGGTGCTCGCCTTCGCCGTTAGCTGACGCGAGCTCTCCCGATCCGGAGGTCTGACATGTATCTCGCCGCCGAAGGCGCGCACAATCCGATCTTGCCGATCTGGCAGGAGATGGTCGTCGGAACGATCTCCTTCGCCCTGCTCGTCTTCGTCCTGCTGAAGTTCGTCATGCCCCGCATGGAGGCGATGTACCAGGCGCGGGTCGACGCGATCGAGGGTGGCATCAAGCGCGCCGAGGCGGCCCAGGCCGAGGCGAACAAGCTGCTCGAGCAGTACCGGGCCCAGCTCGCGGAGGCGCGTACCGACGCCGCCAAGATCCGCGACGACGCACGGGCCGACGCCGACGGGATCCGCCAGGACATCCTCGCCAAGGCGCGTGAGGAGTCCGACCGGATCATCGCCGCCGGCAAGGAGCAGCTCGCCGCCGAGCGGGCCACCATCGTGCGCGAGCTGCGTACCGAGGTGGGCACCATCGCGGTGGACCTGGCCAGCAAGATCGTCGGTGAGTCGCTCGCCGACGAGGCGCGTCGCAAGGGCACCGTCGACCGGTTCCTGAGCGGTCTCGAGAGCACGGGGGCCCGCTGATGCAGGCCGCCAGCCGGGAGTCGTACCGGGCCGGGGCCGAGCGCCTCGACGCGTACGTCCGCGGCGCGGAGCCGTCGGCGGTGGCTGCCACCGCCGACGACATCCTCTCCGTCGCCGCCCTGCTGCGGCGTGAGCCGCGGCTGCGCCGGGCGCTCTCCGACCCGGCCCGGGCCGGCGCCGACCGCTCCGGCCTGCTCGGCGACATGCTGCGCGGCCGGGTCGGCGCGGAAGCGCTCGACCTGCTCGCGTCGATGGTGTCCGGCCGCTGGTCGGCCCCGTCCGAGCTGCTCGACGGTGTCGAGCGCCTCGGCGTGGAGGCGCTGCTGGCCAGCGCCGACCTGTCCGGCGACCTGGGCGAGGTCGAGGACGAGCTGTTCCGCTTCGGGCAGGTCGTCTCCGGTTCCGCCGAGCTGTCCAACACGCTCTCCGACCCGATGGCGTCGGTCGAGCGGCGGGCCGAACTGGCCCGGCAGCTGCTCGCCGGCAAGGCCCAGCCGGTCACCGTCAGCCTCGTCGAGGCCGCGCTCGCTGGTTTCGGTGGACGCTCCTTCACCGGTGCGCTCACCCGGCTGGTCGAGCTCGCCGCCGACCGGCGGGACCGTCAGGTCGCGTACGTGACCGTGGCGGCTCCGCTGACCGAGGAGGAGGAGCGACGCCTCGGTGCCCGCCTCTCGGAGATGTACGGTCGGGAGGTCTCCGTCAAGCAGACGGTCGACCCCGACGTACTCGGCGGGGCGCGCGTACAGGTCGGCTCCGACCTGTACGACGGCACCGTCCTGCGCCGCCTCAACGAGACCCGCAACGCGCTCGCCAAGCGCTGAGCCCTGATTCGTCGCCACCGGACCGGTCGGTACCAGGTATCCCGGGCCCTGAGATACTTAAGGAAGCAGAGGATGGCCGAGCTGACCATCTCGACGGAGGAGATCCGCGGCGCCCTGGAGCGCTACGTCTCCTCCTACACGGCCGACGTCTCCCGCGAGGAGGTCGGCACCGTCGCCGACGCCGGCGACGGCATCGCCCACGTCGAGGGCCTCCCCTCGACCATGACCAACGAGCTCCTGGAGTTCGAGGACGGCACGCTCGGTGTGGCGCTGAACCTCGACGTCCGGGAGATCGGTGTCGTCGTCCTCGGTGACTTCGGCGGGATCGAAGAGGGCCAGCGCGTCAAGCGCACCGGCCGGGTGCTCTCCGTGCCGATCGGTGACGCGTTCCTCGGCCGCGTGGTCAACGCGCTCGGCGAGCCCATCGACGGCCTCGGCGACATCGCCAACGAGGGCTACCGCGAGCTGGAGCTCCAGGCCCCGAACGTGATGTCCCGCAAGTCGGTCGACGAGCCGCTGCAGACCGGCATCAAGGCCATCGACGCGATGACCCCGATCGGCCGCGGTCAGCGTCAGCTGATCATCGGTGACCGGAAGACCGGCAAGACCACCGTCGCGCTGGACACCATCCTCAACCAGCGCGAGAACTGGCGCTCCGGCGACCCGAAGAAGCAGGTCCGCTGCATCTACGTCGCGATCGGCCAGAAGGCCTCCACCATCGCCTCCATCAAGGGGACGCTGGAGGAGGCGGGCGCGATGGAGTACACCACCATCGTCGCCTCCCCGGCCTCCGACCCGGCCGGCTTCAAGTACCTCGCCCCGTACACCGGCTCGTCCATCGGGCAGCACTGGATGTACGGCGGCAAGCACGTCCTGATCGTCTTCGACGACCTGAGCAAGCAGGCCGAGGCGTACCGGGCCGTGTCGCTGCTGCTGCGCCGCCCGCCGGGCCGTGAGGCCTACCCGGGTGACGTCTTCTACCTGCACTCGCGTCTGCTGGAGCGCTGCGCCAAGCTCTCCGACGAGCTGGGTGGCGGCTCGATGACCGGCCTGCCGATCATCGAGACCAAGGCGAACGACATCTCGGCGTTCATCCCGACCAACGTCATCTCCATCACCGACGGCCAGATCTTCCTCGAGACCGACCTGTTCAACCAGGGCGTCCGGCCGGCCATCAACGTCGGCACCTCGGTCTCCCGGGTCGGTGGCGCCGCGCAGGTGAAGCCGATGAAGAAGGTCGCCGGCTCGCTGCGGCTGAACCTGGCCCAGTACCGCGAGCTGGAGGCGTTCGCCGCCTTCGCCTCCGACCTGGACCGGGCCTCCCGCGCCCAGCTGGACCGCGGTTCCCGCCTGGTCGAGCTGCTCAAGCAGCCGAACTACTCGCCGTACCCGGTGCAGGAGCAGGTCGTCTCCGTCTGGGCCGGCACCGAGGGCAAGCTGGACGACGTTCCGGTCGGCGAGGTCCGCCGCTTCGAGTCGGAGTTCCTGCAGTACCTGCGGCACAAGCACGAGGGCGTCCTGGCCTCGATCGCGGACCACAAGTGGGACGACGACATCATCGCCTCGCTCGACTCGGCGATCACCGAGTTCAAGCAGCTCTTCCTGGGCAAGGAGGAGGAGGTCCGGATCAACGAGGCGCCGGCCAAGCCGCTGGAGGGTGAGCAGTCCCGCGAGACGGTGACCCGCCTGCGCGACGGCGCCGACCGCCCGGCCGAGAGCTGATCCGATGGCCGCCCAGGTACGCGTTCTCCGGCAGCGGATCCGTTCCGCCAAGGGGATGAAGAAGATCACCAAGGCGATGGAGCTCGTCGCGACGAGCCGCATCGCCAAGGCCCAGGCCAAGGTGGCGGCCTCGCTGCCGTACGCCGAGGCGATCACCGGCGTGCTGACGGCGCTGGCCTCGAACGCGCGGATCGACCACCCGCTGCTCACCCCGCGCGAGCGGGTGCGGCGGGCGGGCGTCCTGCTGGTGACGGCCGACCGGGGTCTGGCCGGCGGCTACAGCTCGAACGCGATCCGGACCGCCGAGTCGCTGATCGCCCGGCTGCGCGCCGACGGCAAGGAGCCGGTGCTCTACGTCATCGGCCGTAAGGGCGTGGCGTACTACCGGTTCCGCAGTCGGCAGATCGCCGGAAGCTGGACCGGCTTCTCGGAGCAGCCGACGTTCGCCGACGCCCGCGAGGTCGGTGACACGCTGATCAAGGCGTTCACCGCCGGCGCGGACGACGTGGACGGGGATGCCGGCGCCGACGGGATCCTCGGCGTGGACGAGCTGCACATCGTCTACACCGAGTTCAAGTCCCTGATGACGCAGAACCCGGTGACCCGGATCATCGGCCCGATGCAGGTCGAGGACCGGCCTCGGACCGAGGGCGCGCTGCCGGCGTACGAGTTCGAGCCGGAGCCGGAGTCGCTGCTCGACGCCCTGCTGCCGAAGTACATCAACACGCGGATCTTCGCGGCGTTGCTGGAGTCGGCGGCGAGCGAGTCGGCCGCCCGCCGGCGGGCGATGAAGAGCGCCACCGACAACGCCGAAGAGATGATCGAGAAGTACACGCGCGAGATGAACTCGGCCCGTCAGGCCGGGATCACCCAGGAGATCAGTGAGATCGTCGGCGGCGCGAACGCGCTGGCCGCGTCGGGAAGTGAAGTGTGATGACTGTATCCGCAGTTGAGACCAAGACGGCCACGGGTCGCGTGGTCCGGGTCATCGGCCCGGTCGTCGACGCCGAGTTCCCGCGCGACGCCATGCCGGAGCTGTTCAACGCTCTGCATGTCGACGTGACCCTTTCGGGTGGTGAGAAGACGCTGACCCTGGAGGTCGCCCAGCACCTGGGTGACAACCTGGTCCGTGCCATCTCGATGCAGCCGACCGACGGTCTGGTCCGCGGCGCCGACGTGCGTGACACCGGGGCGCCGATCAGCGTGCCGGTGGGCGACGCGGTCAAGGGCCACGTGTTCAACGCGATCGGCGAGTGCCTCAACCTCACCGAGGGCGAGACGATCGAGGCCGACGACCGGTGGGGCATCCACCGCAAGGCCCCGGCCTTCGCGGACCTGGAGCCGAAGACCGAGATGCTGGAGACCGGCATCAAGGTCATCGACCTGCTCGCCCCGTACGTCAAGGGCGGCAAGATCGGCCTGTTCGGCGGCGCCGGCGTGGGCAAGACGGTGCTCATCCAGGAGATGATCACCCGGGTGGCCCGGAACTTCGGTGGTACCTCGGTCTTCGCCGGCGTGGGTGAGCGCACCCGCGAGGGCAACGACCTCATCGCCGAGATGACCGAGTCGGGCGTCATCGACAAGACCGCGCTCGTGTACGGCCAGATGGACGAGCCGCCGGGCACCCGTCTGCGGGTCGCGCTCTCCGCGCTCACCATGGCGGAGTACTTCCGCGACGTGAAGAAGCAGGAGGTGCTGCTCTTCATCGACAACATCTTCCGCTTCACCCAGGCCGGTTCCGAGGTGTCCACGCTGCTCGGCCGTATGCCGAGCGCCGTGGGTTACCAGCCGACCCTGGCCGACGAGATGGGCGAGCTCCAGGAGCGGATCACCTCCGTCCGGGGCCAGGCCATCACCTCGATGCAGGCGATCTACGTGCCCGCCGACGACTACACCGACCCGGCGCCGGCCACCACGTTCGCCCACCTCGACGCGACCACCAACCTGGAGCGGTCGATCTCCGACAAGGGCATCTACCCGGCCGTGGACCCGCTGGCGTCCTCGTCCCGGATTCTCGCCCCGGAGTTCGTCGGCGAGGAGCACTTCGCCGTCGCCACCGAGGTGAAGCGGATCCTGCAGCGCTACAAGGACCTGCAGGACATCATCGCCATCCTCGGTATCGAGGAGCTCTCCGAGGAGGACAAGCTCACCGTCGGCCGTGCCCGCCGGATCGAGCGGTTCCTCTCGCAGAACACGTACGCGGCGGAGCAGTTCACCGGCGTCCCCGGCTCGACGGTCCCGATCGCCGAGACCATCGACGCCTTCCGCCGGATCAGCGAGGGGGAGTTCGACCACTTCCCGGAGCAGGCGTTCTTCATGTGCGGCGGCCTGGAGGACCTCAAGGCCAAGGCCAAGGAACTGATGGGTGAGGAGGGCTGAGAGCCCGCTCACACAGGGGAGGGCCGTCCCGGCGAAAGCCGGGGCGGCCCTCGCCGTTTCCGACCATTGCACTACCAGATGCCCGGATCTCCGGCAAGCAGTTCGCCGAATCGCGCGGTACCGTTCCTGACACGACTTTCACATCCCGGCCGTTGATCTCTGCAACCAAACGGACCCCCGCGCCCGTCTTCCTACCCGTGGGCGTGACGATTGGAGATGCTCGTGGGCGGTAAGGGCGGCACGGACCGCGGCAAGCGGTCCATGTGGCGAGGCGTGCCCCGGTGGGCCCGCGTGTGCACGATCCTGGGCATCGTCATGGTGGTGCTCAGCGGCTCCGTGCTGCTCGGCTCCCGCGCCCTCGTCGCCCGCTACGAGGGCTCGGTCGGCAAGGCCGACCTCTTCGGTGACCAGGCCGCCGGCGCCAACGAGAAGAAGAGCGACATCAAGGGTCCGCTCAACATCCTGCTCGTCGGCGTCGACCCGCGTACGTCGACCGCCCGGCCGCTCGCCGACTCGATCATGGTGCTGCACGTGCCCGCCAGCATGGACCGGGGTTACCTCTTCTCGCTCCCGCGCGACCTGCGGGTGGACATCCCGGCCTTCGCCAAGGCCGACTACTCCGGCGGCAACGACCGGCTCAACGCCGCCATGTCGCACGGCAGCAACGTACCGGGGCAGAATCCCAGCACCGCGCAGGGCTTCGAACTGCTCGCCAAGACCGTGCAGGACGTCACCGGCATCAAGCGCTTCGACGCCGGCGCGATCATCAACTTCAGCGGCTTCAAGAAGATCGTCGACGCCATGGGCGGCGTGGACATGTACATCGAGCGGGAGGTCCGGTCCGAACACCTCCAGCCGGACGGTACGCCCCGCCAGCTCCGGCCCGGTGGCGGCGGCTACCTCGGACCGCAGGCGGTGTACAAGAAGGGCAACGCCCACCTCGAAGGCTGGCAGGCGCTGGACTACGTCCGGCAGCGCTACCCGAAGAACGGCGTGCCGGACGGCGACTACGGCCGGCAGCGGCACCAGCAGCAGTTCGTCAAGGCGATGGCGAGCCAGGCGGTCAGCGCCGACGTGGTGACCAACCCGGTCAAGCTCGACCGGGTGCTGCGGGCCGCCGGCAAGTCGCTCGTCTTCAACGGGCGCGGCAACAGCGTGGTGGACTTCGGGCTGGCGCTGAAGGACATCCGTCCGAACGCGATCGAGACGATCAAGCTGCCCGGCGGGGCGATCGGCGCCGGCAGCGCGTACCGGGGTGAGCGGCTGCTCGAACCGGCGGAGGACTTCTTCACCGCCCTGCGCACCGAACAGCTCGATGCCTTCCTGCTGGAGCACCCCGATTTCATTCAGAAAACCAAGTAGCCTGGGCGGGTGCGGGGCCGTGGTGGTCCGGCTCTCACCACCCGCGTTGGGTGGGCCGCGGGGGCGCGACTAGACTTTCGGCAATCCGCCGCCGCAGCAAGGAGACAGCGTGGCACAGCAGCTTCACGTCGAGCTCGTAGCCGTCGAGGAGAAGGTCTGGACCGGCGAGGCCGAAATGGTCGTCGCGCGGACGACCGAGGGTGAGCTCGGTGTGTTGCCGGGGCACGCGCCGCTGCTCGGCCAGCTCGCGGAGCCCAGCCAGGTACGCATCAAGCAGGCCGGTGGCCAGCAGGTCGTCTTCGACGTGCCCGGCGGCTTCCTGTCGGTGACCAGCGAGGGCGTCACGGTGCTCGCCGAGAGCGCGACCCCCGCCACCCCGGCCCGCTGAGCAGACCCGCCGATGGAGATCGTCGAAGGGTTCGGAATCGGCGTAGCGGTAGTCGTCGTCGCCATTCTGATCCTCTTCATCCGGCGGGCCCTGTTCACACGTAGCGGTGGCACCATCCGGCTGAGCGTGCGGGTCTCCACGATCCTCGACGGTCGCGGCTGGTCACCCGGGTTCGGTCGCTTCGTCGGCGACGAACTCCGCTGGTACCGCATGTTCAGCTTCGCGCTGCGCCCCAAGCGGGTACTCTCCCGCGAGGGGCTTGCGGTCGAGCGACGCCGGCTTCCCGAGGGCCAGGAGCGCATGTCCATGCCGGCCGAGTGGGTGATCCTGCGCTGTACCAGCCACCACGCGCCGATCGAGATCGCCATGGCGCGTTCCACGGTCACCGGATTCCTGTCCTGGCTCGAGGCCGCCCCACCCGGGGCGGTCTCGCCGCGTCTGGCCTCCCAGGACTGGCCCGCCGCCTGACCTCGGCCGCTTGATCGACTCCACTTCCCCGAAGTGGCGGCACCCCCGCACACCTTGGCCGGGCTGAATCCGGCACCCGGTTCGCCCAGTCCGGCTGCCCCCGCACGACAGCCCTCACCTCGCCATCGATCTTGGAGTTGTGGCGCCCACGATGCCCGTTTGACGAGGTATGCGAGGCACCACAACTCCAAGATCGCCGAAGTCCCCAGGAGTTCGGGACGGGTTGCCGCCCCCTAGCTCCTGATGCCCCGCGCGATCTTGCACTTAGGTGCCCCATAAATCCGGCGAATCGGGTGTTCCGAGGGCTCAAAGTGCAAGATCGCGCGTGCGGACCTGCGGCGGGGCGGCCGCCTCGGGTCAGCCCCCCTCCGATAGCGTCGATCATGAACTTGGCGGCACTTGGTGTCCGTTATGTCGCCGCCAACCTCATGATCAACCCTGTGGCGGGTGCCCGGGGAGGCTTCTTCGAGGGTGATCAAGGGGTTTGTGTCCTCGTGGGTGCCGGAAAGGGCCGCAAACTCCTTGATCACTGGGCGCAGAGCGAGGCGGCCGGGCCGGGGCGCGGAGGGGGTTTGGCGTGTGTGGGCGGGGGTGTCGGGTTCGGGGGTGGTGGGCGGCACTCTGGTGGTGGAATCGTGGGCGGGCCGGTGGCGTTGTAACCGGGTGAACGACCGAGCAAGGCCGCGCCCCCGAGCGCGTCGGCTGTGGGAACAGACCTCAGGCCGTTGAGTACGTGCGGCGGCGTGAGCCGCGGGGAATCATCCCGCTCGGCTGGTCGTTGAACACGGTTCCGACGACGTGAACCCCCGCCGCCCCCGGCGGCGAGCTGGCCCGGGAATGATGCCGGGTCGACGGTCGTTGGACATCCTTCCGGCGCCGCGGAGAGGCCCACCAGCCCCCGCGAGCAGCCGAGATCCCCCTTGAGACTTTCTTGAGCGCCTGACGGTGCCCACGCACCCCCGGTCCCCCCGGGGGGTGTGTCGACCCCCGAATGGAGCCCCCATCATGAACACGATTCTGCGTAAGAGCATCCTGGGTATTGCTGGTCTGGCTTTCACCGGTGGCGTGTTCGCCGGCCCGGTCGCCGCCCACGCGGCCGACACCACCCACGCCGCCAAGCCGGTCACCGCCACGGTGCAGTCCGACAAGCTGATCCCGCACGGCGTGCAGGGCGACCAGTCCCGCATCGACCTCAATGACGAGCAGACCAAGAACGTGAAGGCGATCATCGCGGCGACGAAGAAGGCCGGCATGGACGAGCGTGCCGCGGTCGTGTCGATCGCTACCGCCCTGCAGGAGTCGAAGCTGGAGAACCTCGGCCACCTCGGTGACCGTAACGACCACGACTCGCAGGGCCTGTTCCAGCAGCGCCCCTCCTCCGGTTGGGGCACGGTGGAGCAGATCACC
Source organism: Micromonospora sp. NBRC 110037 (assembly GCF_001652995.1). Taxonomy (NCBI): domain Bacteria; kingdom Bacillati; phylum Actinomycetota; class Actinomycetes; order Micromonosporales; family Micromonosporaceae; genus Micromonospora; species Micromonospora sp. NBRC 110037. The sequence goes on along the minus strand of NZ_BBVA01000007.1, from coordinate 135,247 downwards.
GACCCCGAGTACTCCACGACCGCGTTCCTGAAGGGTCTGAAGCAGGTCGACGGCTGGCAGGACATGCCCCTGACCAAGGCCGCCCAGACCGTCCAGGTCTCCGCCTACCCGGACCACTACGCCCAGTGGGAACAGCAGGCCGCCGACCTCGTCGCCAAGCACTGGAACAGCTAAGACGAGGTAAGACACAGCGAAAGGCCGGCACCCCGAACCAACGGGGTGCCGGCCTTTTCACGTCTCCGCTACCAGCTCGACCTCGTACCCCTGCCCGTCGGTGAGGTAGGCGGCGTAGCTGTCCGGGCCGCCCGCGTGCGGGTGCCGGTCCGGGAACAGCAGCGTCCAGCCGTACTCTCCGGCGGCAGTGACCAGCCGCTCGACGGCGGCCGGCGGGCCGGCGTGGAAGGCCAGGTGGTTCAGGCCGGGCGCGCGCCTGTCGTGGGTGCGGCCGGTGAGCGCGGGTGACTCCTCCAGCACGATGTAGGTCGCGCCGAGCCGCCAGGAGCGGCCGGCGGGCCAGTCCTGGTAGAGCGTCCAGCCCAGCTCGCCGAGAAGCCAGCCCCACGAACGACTGGCCGCCGCCAGGTCGGGTACCCACACCTCCACGTGATGGAGGCCGCCGATGGTCAGCGTTTCCCGCCCGGAACCCATAGCACGTCGCCGTTCGGATTTGCCGTTCTTGACAGGATAAAGAGCAAATCGGAGAGCCGGTTGAGATACTTTGCCGGGAGGGGACTGGTCCGATCGGGGTCGTGTGCGACCAGCGCCCATGCCGCACGCTCGGCGCGCCGGGCGGTCGTCCGTGCCACGTGCAGCAGTGCCGCACCAGCGGTGCCGCCGGGGAGGATGAAGGAGTCGAGCTTGCTCAGGCGCGCGTTGTACTCGTCGCACCAGCCCTCGAGGCGCTCGACGTACTCCTCGGTCACCCGCAGCGGCGGGTACTTCGGGTCCGGCTCGACCGGCGTCGCCAGGTCCGCGCCGACGTCGAACATGTCGTTCTGCACGGACTCCAGCACGGCCCGCAGCTCGTCGGAGAGCTGCCCCAGGGCGAGCGCCACGCCGATCGAGGCGTTGCACTCGTCCACGTCCGCGTACGCGGCGATGCGCGGATCGGTCTTCGGCACCTGCTCGTTGTTGCTCAGCCTGGTCATGCCGGCGTCGCCGGCCTTGGTGTAGATGCGCGTGAGGTGGACGGCCATGACGCACAGCCTACGGATACCGGACCTGACCATCCCGGCCCGGCCGAGTCCGGTTGGGCCGGGGGACGCGAGCGATCCGGCGGTCAGCGACGTCGACGTCATCCGGGTACGCGGTGACGCCCGGCTCGACGGCACCGTGCACGTGGTGGGTGCGAAGAACTCCGCGCTGAAGCTGATGGCGGCGGCGCTGCTCGCGCCCGGCCGCAGCCTGATCACCAATGTGCCCCGGATCACCGACATCGCGATCATGGGCGAGGTGCTGCGGCGGCTCGGCTGCGGCGTACGTTTCGGGCCGGACGACCCGGTCGACCCGATGGTGGCCCACGGCGGTGTGGAGCGGTCCCGCTCGGTGCTCATCGACGTGCCGGAACGGCCGGGCGCGGAGGCCGACTACGACCTGGTGCGGCGGCTGCGCGCGTCGATCTGCGTGCTCGGTCCGCTGCTGGCCCGCCGGGGGTACGTGCGGGTGGCGCACCCGGGCGGCGACGCGATCGGCTCACGCGGCCTGGACATGCACATCGCCGGGCTGGCCCGGATGGGCGCGGAGATCTCCGGTGAGCACGGCTTCGTCATCGCCGAGGCCCCGGACGGGCTGCACGGCGCGGACATCGTGCTGGACTTCCCGAGCGTGGGCGCGACCGAGAACCTGGTGATGGCGGCGGTGCTGGCCCGTGGCGCCACGACTATCGACAACGCGGCCCGGGAGCCGGAGATCGTCGACATCTGCACCATGCTGAACCGGATGGGCGCCCGGATCGAGGGGGCCGGCACGTCGACGCTGCACATCGTCGGCGTACCCGGGTTGCAGCCGGTCCGGCACGCCACGGTGGGGGACCGGATCGTGGCCGGGACGTGGGCGTTCGCCGCCGCGATGACCCGCGGCGACGTGACGGTGACCGGCCTGGACCCGGCGTACCTGGAGGTCGCGCTGGACAAGCTGGTCGCGGCCGGCGGCCTGGTCGAGACGCGGGGTGACGCCTTCCGGGTACGCATGGACGACCGCCCGAAGGCGGTGGACGTGGTGACGCTGCCGTACCCGGGTTTCGCCACCGACCTGCTGCCGATGGCGATCGGGCTGGCGGCGGTCAGCGAGGGCGGCTCGCTGATCACCGAGAACATCTTCGACGGCCGGTTCATGTTCGCCAACGAGATGATGCGGCTGGGCGCGGAGATCCGTACCGATGGCCACCACGCGCTGGTGTGCGGCCGGGAGCGGCTGTCCGGCGCCCCGGTACGCGCGACGGACATCCGGGCCGGCGCCGGCCTGATCATCGCCGGGCTCTGCGCCGACGGGTTGACCGAGGTGTCGCACGTGCACCACGTCGACCGGGGCTACCCGGACTTCGTGGCGGACCTGCGGGCGCTCGGCGTCGAGGTGGAACGCGGGACCGCGCCGGAGGAACCGGACCTGGCCATCTGACAGCCGGTGCTTATCCGTCGTTAAGTAGGGTTCTGGCAGACGTTGCAGAACACGGCGAGGGAGAAGCAGATGGCGGGTCGACTCGCGGTCGTCGGTGCCGGGCTGATGGGCTCGGGCATCGCCCAGGTGGCGGCGCAGGCGGGCTGGCAGGTGACGCTGCGCGACATCGACGACGCGGCCACGAAGCGCGGTGTGGACGGCATCCGGAAGTCGCTGACGAAGTTCGCCGAGAAGGGCAAGATCGAGGCGTCCGACGTCGAGGCGACGCTGGGCCGGATCACCCCGACCACCGAGCTGGAGGCCGCCGCCGACGCGGACATCGTGGTCGAGGCGGTCTTCGAGAAGATCGAGATCAAGCACGAGGTGTTCCGCGCGCTGGACAAGATCTGCAAGGCGGACGCGGTGCTGGCCACGAACACGTCGGCCATCCCGGTGACCCAGATCGCGACCGCCACCGAGCGCCCGGAGTCGGTCGTCGGCACGCACTTCTTCTCGCCGGTGCCGATGATGAAGCTCTGCGAGCTGGTACGCGGCTACAAGACCAGCGACGCGACCATGGACACGGTCAAGTCGTTCGCCGAGGGGATCGGCAAGACGGTGGTGGTGGTCAACCGGGACATCGCCGGTTTCGTCACCACCCGGCTGATCTGCGCGCTGGCGATGGAGGCGGTCAAGCTCGTCGAGGCCGGCGTGATCTCCGCCGAGGACCTGGACACCGCCTGCAAGCTGGGCTTCGGCCACGCCATGGGCCCGCTCGCCACCGTTGACCTGACCGGCGTGGACGTGCTGCTCAACGCCACCCGCAACATCTACACCGACACCGCCGACGAGAAGTTCTTCCCGCCGGAGCTGCTCCAGCGCATGGCCACCGCCGGCGACCTGGGCCGCAAGACCGGCCAGGGCTTCTACTCGTACTGACCGGCCCGTCCCGCCCCCGGCCCGAGCGGCCGGGGGCGGTTCACGTCCGGGGCGGGCTGAGCGCGGCGCCGACCAGCGCGAACGCGTCCGGGATGACAGTGCCCCAGTAGCCGAAGTTGTGCCGCCCGTCGGCCCAGGCGGCGCGTACCGGCTCCTCCGGCAGCGCCCGGGCCAGCGCACGGACATCCTTGAGGAAGTTGTCCTGCCGCCCGCACCAGAGCCCGACCGGCGTGCCGCGCAGTTTGTCCACACCGGTGAAGACCGCGTCGCCGGGGCTCACCGCGGGGGAGAAGGCCGCCGCCATCCGCAGCCATTTCGGGTACGTCTCGGCGAGCAGCAACGCGCCGAAGCCGCCCATCGACCAGCCCCACACGGCCAGCCGGCTGCTGTCGAACCCGCGCCGGGCGCACCAGGTGGGCACCTCCTCGCGCACCATCCGCTGCGGGTCGTCGTCACCGGAGGCGCGCCAGGACAGCCGCCCGCCGGTGGCGCCCGCGAGCGCGAACGGCGGGGCGCCCCGGCGTACCGCGTCGGTGAGGAAGCGGGCCAGGCCGAACCGGCCGTAGTCGCGCGGGGTGGCCGACGCGCCGTGCAGCACCAGGCATACGGGCAGGCCGCGGCCGTCGCCGTACCCGTCGGGCACCGCCGTCCAGAAGTCGACCTCGCGGCCGCGCGCGCCGGAGGCGATGCGGATCAGACGTTCGTCGCCGGCCGGGGCGTCCGGCAGGGCCGGGGCCGGTCCCGGGCGGGGGCCGGCCAGTTGCCGGGCGGCCAGACCGCCGACCACCGCGGCGCCGGCCACGCCGGCGGCGGCGCCGAGCAGGGTACGCCGGGTCAGCGTGGGTGCCATGCCGGCGAGTGTGCCACCGCCGGGCGCGTGTTAAGAAGGGGCCCTTTCTCTACCGGAGGCGTTAAAAGGGGGCCCTTCCTTACACCTCAGCCGTCGCGTTTGGTGGTCCAGCGGAACGTGGTCAGGCAGAGCACCAGGCCGATGACGCACCAGGCGCCCAGCACCAGCGCGACGGTGCCCAGCTCGAACGACCCGCCCGGCTCCCGCGCGCCGAAGCTGTCCGGCAGGAACACCGAGCGCAGCCCCTGGCACATCCACTTGAGCGGGAAGATCGCCGCGACCTGCTGCATCCAGGTGGGCAGGCTGGTGAAGACGAAGAACACGCCGGAGATGAACTGGAGCACCAGCGCGACCGGGGTGACCACCGCCGAGCCGCTGCGGGCGGTACGGGCCAGCGACGAGATGGCGATGCCGCAGAGCGTGCAGGCGGTGACGCCGAGGACGGAGACCCAGGCGAACGTCAGCCACTTGGCGGTGGTCTGCGGCAGGTCCAGGTCGAACATCGCCACCGAGACGGCGAGCAGCAGCACGGTCTCGGCGATGCCGATGACCACCACCATGATCACCTTGCCGGCGAACCAGACCCACTTCGGCATCGGCGTACCGCGGTAGCGCTTGAGCACGCCCCGGTCGCGCTCGATCGGGATCCAGATGCCGAGGTTCTGGAAGCTGACTGTCATCAGGCCGGTCGCGATCATGCCGGTGATGAAGTACTGGGTGTAGCTGACCCCGGGCGCGATCTCGTCGCTGAAGATCGCCGCGAAGATCAGAATCATGATGATCGGGAAGCCCATCGTGAACACGACGGACTCCCGGCTGCGCAGGAACTGGGTGATCTCCAGCCGCCCCTGGCGCAGCGCCAGCGCGCCCGCGCCGGGTCGCCGGGCCGCGGCGGCGGTGACCGGGGCCGCGGGGTTCGTCGTGGTGGTCATGAGTGTCCGATCATCCGCAGGTAGACGTCTTCCAGGGTCGGCCGGGTCACGGTGAGGCCGGGCACCTCGCCGCCGAAGCGCGCGGCCAGGTCGTACACCAGCGCCGTCGGCGTCGCGGTCTCCGCCGAGGCCAATGTCCCGTCGGGGGTACGCCAGGAGACGGTCGCGAGCGACTCCTGCCGGTTGCCCAGCCGGTTGGGCGGCGCGACCTCGATCACCCGCCCGGCGGCGATCACGCCGACCCGGTCGGCGAGCGCCTCGGCCTCGTCCAGGTAGTGGGTGGTGAGCACGATCGTGGTGCCGGCGGCGGACAGGTCCCGGATCAGCTCCCAGAACTCACGCCGGGCTTCCGGGTCGAAGCCGGTGGTCGGCTCGTCGAGGAAGAGCAGCTCGGGGCGGCCGATGATGCCCAGCGCCACGTCCAGGCGGCGCTTCTGCCCGCCGGAGAGCGTGTGCGTACGGGCCTTGGCCTTGGCGCCCAGCCCGACCCGCTCGACCACCTTGTCCGGGTCGTCCGCGCCCGGGTAGAAGCCGGAGAAGTGCCGGACCACCTCGATGACGCTGAGCTCGTCGAACTCGCCGGTGCCCTGGAGCACGATGCCGACCCGGGAGCGCCAGGCGGCGTCGGGGTGGGCGGGGTCGGCGCCGAGGACGCGCACCTCGCCGGCGTCGCGCTGCCGGTAGCCCTCCAGGATCTCGACCGTTGTGGTCTTGCCGGCGCCGTTCGGGCCGAGCAGGGCGAACACCTCGCCCCGGTGGACGTCCAGGTCCACCCCGGCCACGGCGACGTTGTCGCCGTACGCCTTGCGCAGCCCTCGCACGGAAATCGCGAGCTCGTTCTCCATGCCGTCAAGTGTGCGTCGTGCGGTGGCCCGTTCCGCTGCCGGGTCAGCTATATACGCGAGGTATACACTCGGTGTAGTCTCTGCTCATGACGGTTCCCCTTACCCTGCTCGGGCTGCTCGAACGCGAATCGAGCCACGGCTACGACCTCAAGCGCGACTACGACACCTTCTTCGGGCGCGGCAAGCCGCTGCCGTACGGGCAGGTCTACTCGACGCTGAGCCGGCTGGCCCGCGACGGCAAGGTGGTGGTCGGCGACGTGGCTCCCGGCGCGGGGCCGGACCGCAAGCGCTACGTGATCACCGACCTGGGCGCCACCGAGGTGGAGCACTGGCTGACCGAGCCGGTCGAGCCGGAGCCGCACCTGCAGACCCTGCTGTTCACCAAGGTCGTGCTCGCGCTGATGCTCGACCGCCCGGCCGAGGAGTACCTGGACACCCAGCGCGCCGCGCACCTGCGCCGGATGCGCGAACTCACCGAGATCAAGCGCAGCGGCGAACTCGTCGACGTGATGCTGGCCGACCACGGCCTCTACCACCTCGAGGCGGACCTGCGGTGGATCGAGACGACGGGCGCCCGGCTGGACGCCCTGAGAAAGGCGGTACGGCCATGAGCCCGATGATCGAGGCACGTGACGTCACGTACGCGTTCGGCGAGACACCCGCCCTGCGCGGCGCGAACCTCGCCGTGGCCGCCGGCGAGGTGGTCGCCGTGATGGGACCGAGCGGCTCCGGCAAGTCGACGCTGCTGCACTGCCTGGCCGGCATCCTGCGCCCCGACTCCGGCGAGGTCCGGTTCGACGGCGCCCGGATCGACACGCTCGGCGAGGCCGACCGGAGCACGCTGCGCCGCGACAGCTTCGGCTTCGTCTTCCAGTTCGGGCAGCTCGTGCCGGAACTCACCGCGGCCGAGAACGTGGCGCTGCCGCTGCTGCTGCGCGGTGTCCGCCGCACCCCGGCGCTGCGCGCCGCGCGGGGCTGGTTCGAGCGGCTCGGCCTGGCCGGCATGGAGCACCGCCGCTCGGGCGAACTGTCCGGCGGGCAGGCCCAGCGGGTCGCGCTGGCCCGCGGCCTGGTCGCGGAGCCCCGGGTGCTGTTCGCCGACGAGCCCACCGGCGCGCTCGACTCGCTCACCGGCGAGGAGGTGATGACGCTGCTGGTGGACGCCGCCCGCGAGAAGGGCACCACAGTCGTGCTGGTGACGCACGAGGCGCGCATCGCCGCGTACGCCGACCGCGAGGTCATGGTGCGGGACGGCCGGGTCAACGCCCCCGCCGGGGTCGCCTCGTGATCGGGCTCGCGCTCCGGCTCGCCGTCGCCGGTGGCCGGGAGGCGCTGGTCCGGCTGGTCGCCATCGCCGCCGCCGTCGCGGTCGGCACCGGCCTGCTGCTCACCACGCTCGCCGGTGTGAACGCCACCGACGCCCAGCTCACCCGCTACGCGTCGATGTACCCGCAGGAGACGGCGGGCGGGTCCGCCGACCCGTTGCTGTGGTCGACCCGGTTTGACTACTTCCGGGGCGACCAGATCGTCCGCGTCGACGTCGCCGCGACCGGTCCGGACGCGCCCACGCCGGTCGGCGTTCCCCGCGCGCCGGGGCCCGGCGAGTTCTACGCCTCCCCGGCGCTGCGCAAGCTGCTGGCCACCACCCCCGCCGACCAGCTCGCCGACCGCTACCCGGGCCGGGACCTCGGCGAGATCGGGCCGGCGGCGCTCACCTCACCGGACACCCTGCTCGTTCTGGTCGGCGGCACCCCGGAGCAGGTCGGGAAGCTGGACCAGGTCAGGAAGGTCACCCGGCTCGACGGCAACAGCGCTCCGCTGCCCGGGGCCGCGGTCGACCTCATCCTCGGCGTGGTGGCGGGCGGACTGCTGTTCCCCGTACTCGTCTTCATCGGCACGGCGACCCGGCTCGGCGCCGCCCGCCGGGAGCAGCGGTTCGCCGCGATGCGGCTGGTCGGGGCCACGCCCCGGCAGATCTCGGCGGTCGCGGCCGTCGAGGCCGCGCTCGCGGCGGCGGCCGGCGCGTCGGTCGGCTTCGCGGTGTTCTTCGCGTTCCGCAGCCAGCTAGCCGGCATCCCGTTCACCGGCATGCCGTTCTTTCCCGGGGACATGGCCATCGGTGCGCCGGAGGCCCTCCTGGTGGCCCTCGGCGTGCCGGCGGGCGCGGCGGCCGCGGCCTGGGTCGCGCTGCGCCGGGTCCGGATCTCCCCGCTCGGCGTCACCCGCCGCGTCACGCCCCGGCCGCCCCGGGCGTACCGGCTGATCCCGCTCGCGCTCGGCCTGGCCGGGCTCGGCTTCGCCCTGGTGTACCGGCCGCCCACGTCGGACGGTCAGACCGCGCTGTTCCTGCCCGCGCTGCTGCTGGTCATGGTCGGGCTGATCACCGGCGGCCCCTGGCTGACCATGGTCGGCGCCAAGGTGCTGGCCGCCCGGGCCGGCCGCCCGGCCGCGCTGATCGCCGCGCGCCGGCTCGCCGACAACCCGGCAGCCGGTTTCCGGGCGGTCAGCGGGGTGATGCTCGCGCTGTTCGTCACCACGGTCGCCGTGGGCGTGATGGGGACGATCACGTACGAGCGCGGTCCGGCGCCCCGGGGTTCCCTGGAGGCCGGCCGGCTGTCGATGGTGCTCACTGACGACCCGCCCGTGCCGGGCACGCTGCTGGCCGACCTCGCCGCGACTCCCGGCGTCCGCAACCCGGTGCTCGTCCGGGAGAACCCGGTACGCGGTGACGGCCGCGACTCCGGGGTGATCGCCTGCGCGGACATCCCGCCCGCGTACGGGCGGTGTGCCGCCGGGGCGAACGTCGCCGAGGTGCCGCCGGACCTGATCCCCTGGCGGGAGTCCGCCTCGGCCGACCGGATCTGGCCGTCGTCCCCGGTGGACCCGGCTGCCCTCGCGGGACTCCCGGCGGGTTCGGTGGCGGTCGAGGCGGAGGATCCGGTCGCGGTGGAGCGGGCCCGGACGGTCCTCGAAGCCGCGTTCCCGACGTTCTACGTGGCGCCGAACGTGCCCGGCGACTTCGAGGCCGACTTCGCCGACACCATGCGGGGCTGGCAGCGGCTGGCCGACATCGTCGTGGTGGCCGGTCTCGTGCTCGCCGGGTGCAGCCTGGCCGTGGCCGTGGCGGCCGGCCTCAGCGAACGGAAGCGGCCGTTCAGCCTGCTGCGGCTCAGCGGCGCCCCGGTTCGGCTGCTGCGCCGGGTGGTGGCCCTGGAGAGCGTGGTGCCGCTGCTGACCGTCGCCGTGGTGGCGGTCGGGATGGGACTGGTCGCCGCGCACCTGTTCCTGCGCGCCCAGATGCAGTACGACCTGCGCGTACCGGGGATCGGGTTCGCCGCTGTGGTGGCCCTCGGCGTGCTGGGCTGCCTCGCGGTCATCGCGGCCACGCTGCCGCTGCTGGAACGGATCACCGGCCCGGAGACCGCCCGCAGCGAATGACTCGTACGGTGGGCCGGTGTGTGCGGCCGGCCCACCGTCGCGGGCCTGGGGTTGTGTGGTTTTCCACACTCTCTTTTACTAAACGGTAACTTAAACTCCGGCCATGGACGACGCGATGCCGGGACGGCTGCCCGAGCGGGACCGCCCGTGGGTGATGCGCACGTACGCCGGGCACTCCTCCGCCGCGGCCACCAACGCGCTCTTCCGCCGCAACCTGGCGAAGGGGCAGACCGGCCTGTCGGTCGCCTTCGACCTGCCCACCCAGACCGGGTACGACCCGGACCACGAGCTGGCCTCCGGTGAGGTGGGCCGGGTCGGCGTGCCGGTGGCGCACCTGGGCGACATGCGGGCGCTGTTCGAGGGCATCCCGCTCGCCGAGATGAACACCTCGATGACCATCAACGCCCCGGCGATGTGGCTGCTCGGCCTCTACGGCACCGTCGCCGCCGAGCAGGGCGCGGAGCTGAGCCGCTGCGCCGGCACCACGCAGAACGACATCATCAAGGAGTACCTGTCCCGGGGGACGTACATCTTCCCGCCGGCGGCGTCGCTGCGGCTGACCGCCGACGTGATCGCGTACACGCTGCGCGAGATGCCCCGGTGGAACCCGGTGAACATCTGCTCGTACCACCTCCAGGAGGCCGGGGCGACGCCGGTGCAGGAGGTCGGCTTCGCGCTGGCCACCGCCGTCGCCGTGCTCGACACCGTGCGCGACTCCGGCCAGGTGCCGCCCGAGCGGATGGGCGACGTGGTCCAGCGGATCTCGTTCTTCGTCAACGCCGGGGTGCGCTTCGTCGAGGAGATCGCCAAGATGCGCGCGTTCGGCGCGCTCTGGGACGAGATCACCCGCGACCGCTACGGCGTGGCGGACCCGAAGCAGCGCCGGTTCCGCTACGGCGTCCAGGTCAACTCGCTGGGCCTGACCGAGGCGCAGCCGGAGAACAACATCCAGCGCATCGTGCTGGAGATGCTGGGCGTCACGCTGTCCCGCGACGCCCGCGCCCGGGCCGTGCAGCTGCCCGCCTGGAACGAGGCGCTGGGCCTGCCCCGCCCGTGGGACCAGCAGTGGTCGCTGCGCATGCAGCAGGTGCTGGCGTACGAGTCGGACCTGCTGGAGTACCCGGACCTGTTCGCCGGTTCGCACGTGATGACCGCGCTGGTCGACGACATCGTCTCCGGCGCCCGCGTCGAGCTGGAGAAGGTGCTGGAGATGGGCGGCGTGGTCACCGCCGTCGAGTCCGGCTACCTCAAGAGCGCGCTGGTGGCCTCGCTCGCCGAGCGCCGTCGCCGGATGGAGTCCGGTTCGGACGTGGTGGTCGGCGTCAACCGGTTCACCGAGACCGAGCCGTCGCCGCTCACCGCGGCGGGCGCCGAGGCGATCGAGCAGGTGGACCCGGCCGTCGAGGAGGCGGCCACCGACGGCGTACGCCGGTGGCGGGCCGACCGGGACGCGGCGGCTGTCGAGGCGGCGCTGGACCGGCTGCGCGCCAACGCCGCCACCACGGCGAACCTGATGCCGGCGACGCTTACCTGTGTACGGGCCGGGGTCACCACCGGCGAGTGGGCGGGCGCGCTGCGCCAGGTGTACGGCGAGTACCGCGCGCCGACCGGCCTGGCCGGGGCGGTCGGGACGGCCGGTGACGCGACCCTCGCCGGGGTGCGGGAGCGGGTCGCCGCCACCGCGCGGGAGCTGGGCAGCGGCCGGCTGCGGCTGCTGGTCGGCAAGCCGGGGCTGGACGGGCACTCCAACGGCGCGGAGCAGATCGCGGTACGCGCCCGCGACGCCGGGTTCGAGGTGGTCTACCAGGGCATCCGGCTGACCGCCGGGCAGATCGTGGCGGCCGCCGTGGAGGAGGACGTCGACCTGGTCGGGCTCTCCGTGCTGTCCGGCTCGCATCTGGCCGCCGTGCCGGCGGTGCTGGACGGGCTGCGCGCGGCCGGTCGGGGCGACCTGCCGGTGGTGGTGGGCGGGATCATCCCGGCCGCCGACGCCGAGGCGCTGCGGGCCGCCGGGGTGGCCCGGGTGTTCACGCCGAAGGACTTCGCGCTCACCGGCATCATCGACGAGCTGGTGACGGTGATCCGCGAGGCCAACGCCCTGTCGTGAAAGGAAGGGCCCCTTATTAACGCCTCCGGTAGGGAAGGGGCCCCTTCTTAACACCCGCGCGCGAGAGCGGCGCCTCCATGCGGACGGCGCCTCCGGACGGGTGGGTCAGCGGCTCTGGTAGGTCATGCAGTCGGCCATGTCCATGTCGGGACCGACGGTGATGGCCGGGGCGTGGCACTCCAGGTCGGCGTTGTGCCGGCAGTCGGCGCGCGAACACGCGCCGACCTGGGCGACCAACTGGTCGAGGCCGCCGCGCACCGGCATCTCCACGAACGTGTGGCAGTGGGCGTGGTCGCTGCTGCCGATCGTGATGGCGAACGCGTGGCAGTCGTTCGTGTGGTTGTAGGCGCAGGACCGGACGGCGCACTCCTGGACCCGGGGCATCTCCAACGACGCGGTCATCTCCCGTACCTCCTTGGGTTTCTTGCCCCGATTTTAGAGGTTTCGGGAGCCCGCGCGGGTCAGACGCGGAAGCCGGCCGCGCGGGCCGCGGCGCGTTCCCGTCGCCGCTCCCGGCGGCGGCGGAACAGCCACGGTACGAAGAACACCAGGCCGAGCAGGAACACCAGGACCAGCACCGGTAGCAGCAGCGCCACCACCGACATGACCACGCTCGTCGCGTCCTCGGCGGTGCTGGCCACCGGCGCGCCCACCCCGGCGGTGGTCGCGTTGATGACCGGCCGGGCGGCGGCCTTGAGCAGGTGCACGCCGAGCGCGATGAGCACGCCGACCACGACCGGCACCCACTGGTGCGAGGAGAAGAACGTGTCCGGGTCGCTGACGGTGACGGTCTCCGAGCCGGCGCCCGCGCCGAACGCGAGCCCGCCGGCGGTCGGCCGGACCACCGTCTGCACCACGTCGTTTACGTGGTCGACCACAGGCACCTTGTCGGCCACCACCTCGACCGCGAGCAGGACGGCGAGGATCAGCACCACCCAGCCGTTGCCGAGCCACTGCCAGCCGCTGGGCAGCTCGACCAGGTCGGTGTAGCGGGACAGCAGCCCCATCAGCAGCAGCGGGATGTAGGCGTTCAGGCCCGCCGAGGCGGCCAGACCGGAACCGGTGAGGACTTCGAGCACGATCTCAATATGGCACCGGTACGCCAGTGGCGCTCGTCGGCGTCCGCCGGGGCCTCGGCTACCCTCGGCGGGTGCGGTTGGTGATTGCGAAGTGCTCAGTGGACTACGTCGGACGGCTCTCGGCCCACCTGCCCCCGGCGACCCGGTTGCTGATGGTGAAGGCGGACGGCTCGGTGTCGATCCACGCGGACGACCGGGCCTACAAGCCGTTGAACTGGATGAGCCCGCCCTGCCGGCTGGAGGAGGCGCCAGGCGTCTGGCGGGTGGTCAACAAGGCCGGCGAGGAGCTGCGCATCACGCTGGAGGAGATCTTCCAGGACACCTCGTACGAGCTGGGCGTGGACCCGGGCCTGCGCAAGGACGGCGTCGAGGCGCACCTGCAGGAGCTGCTCGCCGCGAACCCGGAGACGCTGGGGGAGGGCTTCACGCTGGTCCGCCGCGAGTACATGACCGCGATCGGGCCGGTCGACCTGCTCTGCCGCGACGCGGTCGGCGGCGCGGTGGCGGTGGAGGTGAAGCGGCGCGGCGAGATCGACGGCGTGGAGCAGCTCACCCGCTACCTGGAGCTGATGAACCGGGACCCGCTGCTCGCGCCGGTGGCCGGTGTGTTCGCCGCGCAGGAGATCAAGCCGCAGGCCCGGGTGCTCGCCACCGACCGCGGTATCCGCTGCGTGGTGGTCGACTACGACAAGCTGCGCGGCATCGAACGCGACGAGCTGACGCTGTTCTGAGGCGCCGCCTCAGCGGCCCCGGCCGTACATCAGCTTGGCGATCTTGACGATGCGGGCGATGTCGGCCGGGGTGCGCTCGAACGTCATCGCCGGCAGCAGCGACCGGGCCCGGCGGCGGGTGACCGACTTGGGCCGGCCGAACTCGCGCAGCCCCTCCTCGCCGTGGATGCGGCCGATGCCGGACTCGCCGACGCCGCCGAACGGCAGCGTCGACATGCCGGCGAAGGTCAGCGCCGAGTTGACCGAGGCCATCCCGGAACGCAGCCGCCGCGCCACCGCCACCGCCCGCGCCCGGCCGAAGACCGAACCCCCGAGCCCGTACGGCAGCGCGTTGGCCCGCTCGACCGCCTCGTCCACGTCCCGGACGCGATTGACGACGAGCGTCGGGCCGAACGTCTCCTCCTGCACGGCGGCCGAATCCTCCGGCACGTCGACCAGCACGGTCGGGTGCACGTACGGCGGCTGGACCGCCTCCGGGCCGCCCAGCACCGCCCGGCCGCCCCGGCTGAGCGCGTCGTCGATGTGCCGGCGGATGATGTCGATCTGCGACGGCATGGTGATCGGGCCGAGGTCGGTCCCGTCGGGGCCGACAGTCAGCCGCCCGGCCTTCGCCACCACCTTCTCGACGAAGGCGTCGTAGACCTGGTCGACGGCGTAGACCCGCTCGATGCCGATGCACGTCTGGCCGGCGTTGGTCATGCCGCCCCACACGCACGCGTCAGCGGCGGCGTCCAGGTCGGCGTCGCTGTCCACGATCATCGCGTCCTTGCCGCCGGCCTCCAGCAGCACCGGGGTGAGCGTCTCCGCGCAGGCGGCCATCACCCGCTTCGCGGTGGCGGTCGAGCCGGTGAACGCGACCTTGCCGACGCCGGAGCGGCACAGCGCCGCGCCGACCGCGCCGAACCCGTGCACCACCTGGAACACCGGCTGCTCCGGCACCACCTCGGCGAACCTGTCGACCAGCCACTGACCGACCGCCGGGGTGTACTCGCTCGGCTTGAAGACCACCGCGTTGCCGGCCGCGAGCGCGTACGCGGCGGAGCCGATCGGGGTGAAGACCGGGTAGTTCCACGGGCCGATCACGCCCACCACGCCGTACGGCTGGTATTCCAGGTGGCCGGAGAACTCGGCGAGGACCAGCCGGGAACGGACCCGGCGCGGCCCGAGCACCCGCTGCGCGTTGCGGGCCGCCCAGTCGATGTGCTCCAGCGCGGTGAGGATCTCCACGACGGCGTCACCGACCGGCTTGCCGCCCTCGGTGTGCATCAGGTCGGCCAGTTCCTCGATCCGCCGCGCGAGCACGCCACGCCAGCGCTGGAGACGGTCGCGCCGGCCGGCGAAGCCGAGCCCGGCCCACCAGTCGCCGGCCGCGCGGGCGCGGTCGACCGCGGCACGCACGTCCGCCTCGGAGGCCAGCGGGAAACTGCCTGCCTCGGCGCCGGTGGCCGGGCTGGTCGACACCAGCCGACCCTCGGAGATGAGCGGGGCGCCCGGCACATGCACAGCGGTCATGGCCGAAGTCTAGACCCGAGGATTACTCGCCGGTAGGTGTCGCACGCGCCGTACGCTGCGCGGACGATCAGCCCTCGCATCGACGGAGATGCCGTCCGAAACGGCGAACGGGAGATGACCGGCCGGGGTCGCGGGGGTGACCGCGCGGTGGTGCAAGCCACTACGGTGAGGTGGCAGGCTGACGCCGCGGGGCGATGTGGGGTGGAGGTCGACTGTCCATGGAGGAGCATCCTGAGCTGATGCCGTTGCTGACGGTGTCCGGCGGGGCGATGCGGGGGCTCACGTTCCGGGTCGGCCAGGACGCGCAGGTGATCGGCCGGGCGCCGACCGCCGACATCGTGCTCGCCGATCCGCATCTGAGCCGGCGGCACGCCACCGTCCGGGCCACCCCCGAGGGGGTGCTGCTCACCGACCTCGGCTCGACCAACGGCACCTGGCTCAACGACACCCGGGTCACCGGCAGCGTGGCGATCGCCGACGGCGACGTGGTCCGGCTCGGCCGCACGGATTTGCGCCTCTACGACCCGGGCGTGGCCCGCACCGACCCGGTCGGGATGAGCTTCGGCGCGCTGCGCCGCGACCAGCGTCCCACCCTGCCGCTGCCGGTCCCGGCGCCCCGCCGGCCGATCGAGGCGCGCGAGGCGCAGCCGGCCGACGTGAGTTAGACCTCGGGCATCCGCTGGACCCGGGGGCCACTGAGTGCCGCCGATTCCCGGGCCCCGCTGACCCCTCACGCCCGCGCCGCCCCCGGCCGCGCACCCACCACCCACCACCCACCACCCGCCACCTCCCCACCCTCCCCGCCCCACCCACTCGCGGTGATCAAGGAGTTTGGGTACGGAAACGGCTCCCGCGGTGACGCAAACTCCTTGATCACCGCCGCGCCGCGACCGCCGCGCCGCGACCGCCGCGCCGCGACCGGCGGAGGGTGGGCTGGGGCGGGTTGGCGCTCCCAGGCCCGGTCGATCATGAAGTTGGCGGTGTTCTGCGTCCGATTTGTCGCCGCCAACTTCATGATCGACGCGGTGGCAGGGCGGGGGTGCGCGCCATGGTCGGGTGGGGCGGTGTGGGGGTGGGGGACATGGACCGGGGGCGGGCGGGCGTGCCAGCATGCGCGGATGCGCAGCGCACGGCTCACGGTCCAGGCCAACGGCATCACCCAGGCGGTCCGCGTGGCCGGTCCGCCGGACGGCGTACCGGTCCTGCTGGTGCACGGCAACGTCTCCTCCTCCGCCTTCTGGGAACCGCTGCTCGCCCGGCTGCCGGACACGCTCCGGGTGGTCGCCCCCGACCTGCGCGGCTACGGCGAGACCGACACCGCACCCATTGACGCCACCAGGGGGCTCGACGACTTCGCCGACGACGTGGCCGCGTTGCTGGACGTCCCGGGGCTGTTCCCGCCCGGCGCCCGGCCGGTGGTGGCCGGGCACTCGCTCGGCGGCGGCGTGGCGATGCGGCTGCTCGTCGGCCACCCCGAGCGGGTATCCGGGCTGCTGCTGGAGGCGCCGGTGTCCCCGTACGGCTTCGGCGGCACCCGGGACCTCGACGGCAACCCCACCACGCCCGACTTCGCCGGGACCGGCGCCGGAGGCGCGAACCCGGACTTCGTGGCGCGGCTCGCCGCCGGTGACCGGAGCGCCGACGGCCCGACCAGCCCGCGGGCGGTGCTGCGCGCCGCGTACGTGGCCGACCCGGCCTCGCTGGGCGAGCACGAGGACCTGCTGCTGGACAGCATGCTGACCACCGCCACCGGGGACGACAACTACCCGGGCACCGCGGTGGCCTCGGCGCACTGGCCGGGGACCGCCGCCGGGCCGCGCGGCGTCCTCAACGCGTTGGCCCCGGCCCACTTCCGGCTCGCCGACGAGCTGGTCGCCGTGCCGGTCAAGCCGCCGGTGACCTGGGTACGCGGAGACGCCGACGTGATCGTCTCGGACACCTCGCTGTTCGACCTGGCGTACCTCGGTCAGCTCGGCGTGGTGCCCGGCTGGCCGGGCCCGCAGGAGTGCCCGCCGCAGCCGATGGTGGGGCAGACCCGCGCGGTGCTGGACCGGTACGCGGCGGCCGGCGGGACGTACCGTGAGGTGGTGCTGCCCGGGTGCGGGCACAGTCCGCACCTGGAGCGGCCGGCGGAGTTCGTCGCCGAACTGCTGGCGCTGGCCGGGGAGAACGCCACCGGCTGAGGCGCGGTGCGTGAAATATCCCACGGCGTCTCGACAACACAGCGTCACGTGGCAGACTCCGGCGCATAACCTTAGCGGCCGTTCATGTCGCGGACGGCGGAGTCGAGCCAGGGGAGGCCGGTCGTGGCGCGGGAGTTCACCAGGGTGGGCGTGGTGGGTCTGGGCACCATGGGTGCCGGCATCGTGGAGGTGTTCGCCCGCAACGGCCTCGACGTCACAGCCGTCGAGATCTCCGAGGCCGCCCTGGAGCGGGGGCGGGTCACGCTGACCGGCTCCACCGACCGGGCCGTCGCCAAGGGCAAGCTCGCCGAGGCCGAGCGGGACGCGCTGCTGGCGCGCGTCGACTTCCGGGTCGGGCTGGACGCGCTGCACGACGTGGACCTGGTGATCGAGGCGGTGCCCGAGCACCTGGACCTCAAGCAGCGGATCTTCGCCGAGCTGGACCGGGTCTGCAAGCCCGAGGCGATCCTGGCCACCAACACGTCCTCGCTGAGCGTCACCGAGATCTCCGTCGCCACCTCCCGGCCCAACCAGGTCATCGGCATCCACTTCTTCAACCCGGCCCCGGTGATGAAGCTGGTCGAGGTGGTCCGCACGGTGGTCACCTCGGCCGACGTGGTCGCCGACGTGGAGGCGCTCTGCGAGCGGCTCGGCAAGGTCGACGTGACGATCAGCGACCGGGCCGGCTTCATCGCCAACGCGCTGCTGTTCGGCTACCTGAACCACGCGGTCGGCATGTTCGAGGCCCGCTACGCCACCCGCGAGGACATCGACGCCGCCATGAAGCTCGGCTGCGGCCTGCCGATGGGCCCGCTGGCGCTGATGGACCTGATCGGTCTGGACACCGCGTACGAGATCCTCGACACGATGTACCGGCGCGGCGGCCGGGACCGCCGGCACGCCCCGGCCCCGCTGCTCAAGCAGATGGTCACCGCCGGGCTGCTCGGCCGGAAGTCCGGTCGCGGCTTCTACACCTACGAGCGGCCGGGCTCGCCGAAGGTCGTACCCGACGAGTACACGCCGCCGGCCGGTGACGCCGCGCTCGCCGACGGCGCCCGCGCCATCGCGAAGGTCGGCGTGGTCGGCTCCGGCACCATGGCCACCGGCATCATCGAGGTCTTCGCGAAGGCCGGCTACGAGGTCATCTCGGTGACCCGGGGCGCGGAGAAGTCCGCGAAGGTCTGCGAAACGGTGAAGACCTCGCTCAACAAGGGCGTGGTGCGGGGCAAGCTCAGCGAGACCGACCGGGACGCCGCGCTGGGCCGGATCACCTGGTCCGCGACGCTGGACCACCTGGCCGACGTCGACCTGGTGGTCGAGGCCGTGATCGAGGAGCTGAGCGTCAAGAAGGCGCTGTTCGCCAGCCTCGACGAGATCTGCAAGCCGGGCGTCGTGCTCGCCACCACCACCTCGTCGCTGCCGGTGATCGACGTGGCGATGGCGACCCAGCGCCCGGCCGACGTGATCGGCCTGCACTTCTTCAACCCGGCGCCGATCATGCCGCTGGTGGAGATCGTGCGGACCATCCGCACCTCCGCCGAGACGTCGGCCACCGCCCGCGCGGTCTGCGCGACGCTCGGCAAGACCGGCGTGGTCTGCGGCGACCGGTCCGGCTTCATCGTCAACGCGCTGCTCTTCCCGTACCTGAACGACGCGGTGCGGATGCTGGAGGCCAGCTACTCGACCGCCGACGACATCGACTACGCGATGAAGCTCGGCTGCGGTTACCCGATGGGCCCGTTCGAGCTGCTCGACGTGGTCGGCCTGGACGTCTCGCTGGCCATCCAGCGGGAGCTGTACCTGGAGCTGCGCGAGCCCGGCTTCGCCCCGGCGCCGCTGCTGGAGCACCTGGTGACGGCCGGCTACCTGGGCCGCAAGTCCGGCCGCGGGTTCCGCGACCACACCCGGCGCTGACCGTCGTCAACAGCCGGGCCCGGTGACGGCGTCTTCGAGGTGTGACCTTCGAGGAGTACGTCGGCAGCCGCGGCCCGGCTCTGTTGCGTCTGGCCCGGCTGCTGACCGGCGACGCGCACCGCGCCGAGGACCTGACCCAGGACGTGCTGGCCCGCGCGTACGTGCACTGGCGCAAGATCGCCCGGGCCGACCGGCCCGACGTGTACGTGCGCCGGATGCTCGTCAACGCCAACACGTCCTGGTGGCGGCGGCGGTCCAGCCATGAGCTGGCCGTCGACACGTTCGCCGACCGGCCCGAACGCGGCGACCTCGGCGGCGAGGCGGCGGACCGGGACGAGATGTGGGGGCTGATCCGCGCCCTCCCGGACCGCCAGCGCGCCGTACTGGTGCTGCGCTACTACGAGGACCTGGACGACGCCACGATCGCCCAGATCCTCGACTGCTCCCCGGTCACCGTCCGCACCCACGCGATGCGGGCGCTCGCCCACCTCCGGGAGCGCTGCGGCGTCCCGATGACAAAGGGGAGCCGGCTGTGACCGACCTCGACCAGCGAATCGTCTCGGTGTTGCGGGAGCACGCCGAGGGGGAGACAGACACCGGACGCCTGCTGCGCCGCTCGCGCGCGCTCGGCCGGCGCCGGCAGGTACGCCGCCGACTCACCGCCGGCACCGCGCTCGCCCTGGTCGGCGTGCTCGGCTTCGTCGGCGTGGTACGCGCGGACGTGGGCGGGCTGGCCGAGCGGATGCCCTGGACGGCCGCGACGCCGGAGGTGGCGCCACCCCCGGTGCCGCCGCTCGCCGACGGGGTGCCCGGGGCGCTTCAGCGTCCCGATCTGGTCGGTACCGATCCGCAGGTGCTGCACCTGGGCGTCGACACCACCCGGGCCCGCTATCTGGGCTGGTCCGTCCACAGCTCGAACGCGGTCGAGTCGATCCGGTTCAGCGCCGACGGCGGACAGCCGGTCCTGCTCGAGGTGAGCCCGATGGCGAAGGCGCTCGACGACACCTCGATCGAGGGTTTCCCGGTGCAGGCCGTCAGCGGCCGGCTGAAATTCGACGGTGGCGTGCTGCGCGTCGCCGGTACCGACGGTCTGGTCAAGTCATGGCAGCCCTTCCCCGGTCTCTACGCCCGGGCCGCCACGCTTCGCGGTGACGTGGCCGCCTTGGACCGGGTCGCCGGCCTGGTGCGCTGGGACGAGGCCCGGCGATGCACCGGGCCGGTGCGGCTGGCCACGTTGCCGGCGAACGCGGCGGTGACGGCATGCGCGGTGGACGCGGCCGCCTTTCCGAAGAGCCTCACGGTTCAGCTCACCGTCGCCCGGGCGCCCTCCTCGACCATGTGGTTGCGGCTGATCTACGGGGCGGAGATGGGGGAGGACAAGGGCCGCGCCAGCAACCGTGACCTGGGTGGCCGCCCGGGCTTCCGCTATCCGAACGGCAACCGCCTGGAACTGCTCGGCCTGCCCAAGGTGCGCTTGACAGTCGACTTCGCCTGGCCCTTCCCCGGCGAGGGACCCCCGGGGCAGGTGAACTTCACCGAGGCCGACGCGGCGACCGTGCTGACCGGAGCGAAGGTGGCGGCAGACCTCACCCGTTCGCAGACCTGGCCCTGACCGGCCACCCGAGCGATCTTGGTACGGAACGGCCCTTGGAAGGGCGTACCCGTACCAAGATCGCTCGGGCCGGTCCGGCCGGCGGCCCGTACGCTTGGTGACCGTGAGCCCCCGTCGCAACCGCCCCCGCCGGGACGAGATCGCCGCCTTGGACGGCGAGCGTGCCCGCCACGGCGTACCGACAGTGCAGCAGTGGCGCGACGGCGACTGGCAGGTACGCGCGATCAGCGGCGGCGCATCGGTCAAGACGTACCGTTGTCCCGGCTGTGACCAGGAGATCCGGCCGGGCGTGGCGCACCTGGTGGCCTGGCCGGCCGACGACCGGGGCGACCTGACCGACCGCCGGCACTGGCACTCCGGCTGCTGGCGGGCCCGGGACCGGCGCGGCCCGAACCTCCAGCGCGGCCGGGGCGCCCCGCGCTACGGCTGAGCGATCTGGATCACCCGGTTCCCGTCCCACTGGGCGGCCGGGCCGCCGACGCGGGAGACTGGCAGGCGTGAGCACTCCGATTCGCGCGTCGTCGATCCTGCCCGGCCGCCGGGAGGACATCGAGCTGCACACCGCCGACGGGCTGACGCTCGTCGGTGAGCTGGCCCGGCCGCTGGAGGGTGAGCCGTCCGCCACCCTGGTCTGCCTGCACCCGCTGCCCACCCACGGCGGGATGATGGACAGCCACGTGTTCCGCAAGGCGGCGTGGCGGCTGCCCGCGCTGGCCGGCCTGGCCGTGCTCCGGTTCAACACCCGGGGCACCAGCAGCGTCCGCGGCACCAGCGAGGGCGCCTTCGACGGCGCCGTCGGCGAGAAGTTCGACGTGGCCGCCGCGATCGAGTACGCCGAGTTCCACGAACTGCCGAACATCTGGTTGGTCGGGTGGTCGTTCGGCACCGACCTGGCGCTGAAGTACGGCTGCGACCCGGCGGTGGCCGGCGCGATCCTGCTCTCCCCGCCGCTGCGCTACTCCGCCCCGGAGGACCTGGCGGTCTGGGCCGAGACGGGCAAGCCGCTCACCGCGCTGGTCCCCGAGTTCGACGACTACCTGCGGCCGGAGGAGGCCGGGCAGCGGTTCGCCGCCGTCCCGCAGGCCGAGGTGGTCGGCGTGGACGGCGCCAAGCACCTCTGGGTCGGCGACGCGGAGAAGGTGCTGGACGAGATCGTCCGGCGGGTCGCCCCGGGCGTACCGCTGCCGCTGCCCACCACCTGGGACGGCCCGATGGAGACCGGCGACGTCAGCGCGTACGCGGACCGCACTGTCGCCGCGTTCGCCGACACCCCGGTGCCCGGCCCGGCCCAGCGGCGCGCCGAGTAACGGCTCAGCGGGCGTCCTGGCGGGGTAGCACCACCTCGCGCAGGATCAGCTGCAACGCGGCCACCGTGGGAATCGCGATGAGCGCGCCCACCACGCCCAGCAGCGCCACCCCGAGCAGCGCGGCCAGCAACGCGGCCACCTCGTTCACCGAGACCGCCCGGCGCATGATCTTCGGGTAGATCAGGTAGTTCTCCACCTGCTGGTAGACCACGAAGAACACCAGGCAGGCGATGCCCACAGGCAGGTCGGTGGCGAGCCCGACGAGCGTCACCACCACCGCGCCCAGCGTCGCGCCGATCTGCGGGATCAGGTCGGTCACCGCGACCACCACGGCCAGGGCGAACGGGTACGGCAGGCCGACCGCCAGCGCGAACACGAACGTGCTGACCCCGGCCAGCACCGCGATGGCGAGCGCGCCCACCATGTACGCGCCGACCCGGGTCAGGATCTCGTCGCCGATCAGCCGGACCCGCTCCCGGCGCGAGCGCGGCACCAGCGCGTACCCGAGTTCGCGCAGCCGGTCGAAGTACGCCAGGAAGTAGATCGTCAGCACCAGCACGGTGAGCAGGCGGAAGAGCGTCCCGAAGATCAGTTGCGCGCCGCCGAGCACACCGCCGAGCGCCCGCCCGACGTTGTCCGCGTTCGCCGCCGCCTGGACCCGCTCCATCACGTCGTAGCGGATCACCAGGTCGTTGACAGTGGGGTTGCGGCGCAGCTCCTCGACGTACCCGGGTAGCTGCTGGATGAACTGGCCGGACTGGGTCACCACCGGCGGCACCAGCGCCAGCAGCCCGGCGACGATCAGCAGCAGCAGGGTGAGTGTCACGACCGCCACCGCCAGCCCGCGCGGCAGGCCCCAGTTGCGCAGCCGGACCACCGCCGGGTGCAGGCCGACCGCGAGGAACAGCGCGATCACCACGAGCACCAGGATGCCGGCCGCGTTCCGCACGCCCAGGAACAGCGCGTACGCCAGCAGCACGCCGAGCGCGCCGGTGAAGCCGATCAGGAAGGCGCTGCGCCGTAGCGGGCGCCCCGGCACGCCGAACCGGCCGCTCGGCTCGAACTCGGCCGGCTCGACGTCGGTCGGCCGCTCGCTGCCCATGTCCGTGCCGGCTCGCGGGTTGCCGACGGCGGTCGTGGCGTCGCGCGCGGGTTCCGCCTCGCCGGTAGGGTTCACGGCCGCCGCCTCGTCATCAGGGGCGGCGGAGACCTCCTGCGACACCCGTGCCTCCCGGCTTCCGCGCTGCCGGCTCGCCCGCCGGTGCCGTCCACGGCCGACGCGCGGCCCTCTGCCCGCAGGGTAGTCCTCGCCGTCCGCCCCGACCATCCCACCACCGCTTCCGGCCGGGCCGTCCCGCCGGGTGCGGCGGGTGGGTCAGTCCTTGTCGACCGTCACCGTGCTGGGCTTGGCGCTGCGCTCGTCGGTGGTCGGCTTGGTCGGGCGCTTGCCGTTCTCACCGGTGCTGGTGATCTTCGTGGGGGTGGCGCCCCGCCCGCCCTCACCCGGCACGGCGGCAACAGTGGGCTCGCCGTCGACGCCCGCCCCGCCGGGGGAGTCCATCGTGGTCACCGGCTCGCCGACCGGCTTCGCCTTGCCCGCCTCGGCGGGCTCGCCGTCACCAGTGGCCGGCCCGGCGCCGTTGGGGACCGCGGTGGCGGTGCCCTTCGCGGCCACCGGCGCACCTCCGCCGGCCGGGGTGTCGCCGGCGCTCTCCGCGCCGCTGGTGACCAACGTGCCCTCGGCGGCCGGCGTGCCGTCGTCCGTGGACCGGCCGGTGGAGGCGGCGGCGAGGTCGTCCGGGTCGACCGGGGTGGCCGTGATGCCGGCCGAGTCGGCGTCGCGCCGCAGATCCGCGAGCTGCCGCTGCAGGTCGTCGGACTCCTGCCGCGACTTCCACGTCTCGGTACGCAGGTCGGCCAGCTCCTGCTGCGCCTTGGCGATCTCCAGCATCACACCGGCGAGCTGCTGCCGGCCGGCGGCCACCTCCTGCTGGGTCGCGGCCAGGTGCTGCTGGGTGGTGGCGAGGTGCTGCTGGGTGGTGGCCGCGTACTCCTCGAACTGGCGGCGCGAGGCCGCGACGTGCTCGTCGGCCTTGCGGCGCTGCGCGCCGGCGTCCGCCTCGGCCCGGCGCAGCAGCTCGGCGGCCTCCAGCTCGGCCTGCTGCCGCATGCTCAGCGCGTCGGCCTCGGCGGCCTGCCGGACGTCGGCGGCGGTGCGCTCGATCTCGTCGCGGCGCGTGGTGTACGCCTGTTCCAGCTCCTCCTGCCGCTTGGCGTGCTGCTTGTCCAGCTCGTCGCGGCGCTTGGCGAACTCCTGCTCGGTGGCGGCCCGGCGCTGGGCCAGCTCCTTCTCGGCGCTGTCCCGCCGCTCGGCGACCTCCTTCTCCACCCCGGCCCGCCAGGCGCCCAGCTCCTGCTGGGTCTGGGCGCGGGACTGCTGCACGTACGCCTCGGTCTCGGTGCGCATGCGCTGCACGTACGCCTCGACCTCGGCGCGGTTGCGCTTGCCGGCCTCGGCGGCCTCGGTGGTGAGCCGGTTGGCCTCGGTGCGGGCCCGGCCGCGGGTGGCCTTGGCCGCCTCCTCCGCGTCGTCCACGATCTTCTTGGCCTCGGCGAGCGCCTTGGCGTGCGTGGCCCGGCCGGCCTCGGCGGCGGCGTCGGTGAGCCGCTTGGCCTCCTGCTGGCCCTTGGCGTGCACCTCCTTGGCCGCCTCGCGGAGCTGGTTCGCCTCCTGCTGGGCCTTCGCCAGCGCCTCCTTGGCCGTCTCGCGCAGCCGGGCGGCCTCCTGCTGTGCCCGGGAGTGGATCTCCTTGGCGGTGTCGCGGAGCTGAGTGGCCTCCTGCTGGGCCTTCGCCAGCGCGTCCTGGGCGGTCCGGCGCAGCTTCTCCGCCTCGTCCCGGGCGGCGGCGCGCATCTTCTCCGACTCGTCCTGCGCGCTCTTGCGCAGCGTCGCCGACTCGTCCTTCGCGGCCTTCAGCGTGGCCTCGGCCTCGGCCTTGCGGGCGGCGGTGTGCCGCTCCTCCTCGCTCCGGCGGGCGGCCAGCGCGATCTCGAAGTCCTTCAACGCCTGGGCGGCCTGCTCCCGGGCCTCCTCGACGATGTGCTCGGCGGCGGCCCGGCGGGCCTCGATCTCCTCGTTGGCGGCGGCGAGGATGTCGTCGGCCTGCTCCTCGGCCATGGTGAGGATCTGCTCGACACGCGGGCCCAGGTGCCGGAACGACGCCCGGTCCACCACCGCCGCCTGCTTGCGCACCTGGGCCAGGTCGCGCTGGAGCACCTCGACCTGACCGGCCAGCTTGTGGATCTGCGTGTACGCCTGTTCCCGCTCGGTCGTCAGCGCCGCGATCTCGTGCTCCGCGCGAGCGACGTAGCGGTCGACCTGCCGTTTCTCGTACCCCCGCAGGGCGGACTCGAAGCTGGGCTCCGTCGTCACGTCCCCGCCGAGCGCGAACAGTTCCTCGCCGTGCGACATGACCCCATCCTCACACGCATCCGGCTCTGCTGGGGCGATACGGACGCCCCTTCTGGGAGCTACTTCACCCTCCCGGCGAAACGGGCCCGCACAGCATGACGGCGCGAGGCGACACCGGTCACCCGGTGTCACCCCGCGCCGTGGCTCATGCCCCCGACAGCGGGTGTAACGGTCAGCCGGCCGACTCGGCCGTCACCTTCTGCCCGGAGGCGTCGGCCTTCGGGGTGTCGCCCTTGCCGCCGGCCGGCACGCCCGGCACGATGCCGGCCAGGCCGGACAGCATCTGCCCGAGCTGCGAGGTGACCGCGTCCTTCTGGCGGGTGAGGTCCTCGACCTCGCGGCGGGCCGCCTGCGTGGTCAGCTCGGCCTCGGTACGGGCCTCGTTGAGCACCCGCTGCGCCTCGGCGCGCGCCTCGTTGAGCGTCTTGTCGGCCAGCGCCTTGGCCTTGTCGACGGTCTCGTTGGCGGTGCGCTCGGACTCGACCCGGCGGGCCTCGGCCCGCTGCTCGATCTCCTTGGCCCGCTCCTGCGCGGCGCGGGCGCGCTGCTCGGCCTCGTTCACCAGCTTCTGGGTCTGCGCGACCTGGGCGGCGTGCCGCTCCGACTCCTCGCGCTCGGCCTTCTCCCGCCGCTCGGCGAGCTGGAGCTCCAGCGCCTGCAGGTCCTTGTCGCGCTTGTCGCGCGCGTCGGTGAGCAGCTTGGTCGCCTCGGCGCGCTTCTCCTCGGCCTCCCGGGCGGCCTTGGCCCGCTGCTGGGTGATCTCCCGCTCGGCGGTGGCGCGCAGCGTGGCGACCTCGCGCTCGACAGTCGACTTCAGCTCGGCCACCTCGTGCGCGGTGACCGTACGCAGCTGCTTGGTCTCGCGGTCGGCGTCGGCGCGCAGCGTGTCGGCCTCGCGGCGGGCCTGCACCCGGACCTCGGCGGCCTCGCGCTCGGCGGCGGTACGGACGCTGCCGGCCTCGCGCTCGGCGGTCGCCTTCATGGCGGCGGCCTCGGCGCGGGCCTTGTCGGTGATCTCACGCGCCTCGAGGCGGGCGGCGGAGAGGATGCCCTCCGACTCGCGCTTGGCCTCGTTGCGGTGGTCGTTGGCCTGCTCCTCGGCCAGCCGCAGGATCTGCTCGACGCGAGTGCCCAGGCCGGACAGGGTCGGCCGGCTGTTCTCCTCGAGCTGCTTGTTGGTCTCGGTGAGCTTCTGCTCGAGCGCGCTCTGGCGCTGCTCGGCCTGCCGCAGCCGGCGCTGAGCGTCGTTCATCCGCTGCTCGGCCTCGGCGCGGGCCTGCTCGGACTGGCTCAGGGCGGCGGTGAGGCGGCCGATGAAGTCGTCCACCTGGTTGGTGTTGTAACCGCGCAGGCCAACGGTGAAATCGGGCTGTGAGTTCGCGTTATCGAAGAACGCAAGAGGGGAGGACTGCTGCTGGGGCATTGGGACATACTGGCAGACGCCCCAGGGTGGTTCGCAAGAGCGGTCGGCACCTTTCGCGTCCTGTTTACATGGTCAACTCGGCCGCCCGGCGGGACCGGACCAATAGGCGATCTTGGCAGCTCCCGGGCGGGTCGGGCGGGTCGGGCTTCTGCGGGGAAGGCGGCGCGAAAAGGGCCGCGGGTTCGGCACCCACGGCCCTTTGTGCGTACGCCGGTCGAATGGCGCCCGGGTCGTCCGAAAGGCAATCCGGGACGACCGTACGGTCAGTGACCGCGGAAGCGGTTGATCGCGCTTTCGTGCCGCGCGCGCATCTCGGTGTCCCGGACGCCCAGTCCGTCGGCGGGGGCGAGGCACCGCACGCCGACCTTGCCCTGGTGCGCGTTGCGGTGCACCTCGTACGCGGCCTGGCCGGTCTGCTCCAGCGCGTACGTCTTCGACACGGTCGGGTGCACCTTGCCGAGCGCGACCAGCCGGTTGGCCTGCCACGCCTCGTGGTAGTTGGCGAAGTGGCTGCCGACGATCCGCTTGAGGTGCATCCACAGGTAGCGGTTGTCGTACTGGTGCATGTAGCCGCTGGTGGAGGCGCAGGTGACGATCGTGCCGCCCTTCTTGGCGACGTAGACGCTGGCGCCGAACGTCTCCCGGCCCGGGTGCTCGAAGACGATGTCCGGGTCCTCGCCGCCGGTCAGCTCGCGGATGCGCTCACCGAAGCGGCGCCACTCGTCCTGGTCCTGGGTCTGCTCGTCGGACCAGAACTTGAACCCCTCGGCGGTACGGTCGATGACCAGCTCGGCGCCCATCTTGCGGCACAGCTCGGCCTTCTCCGGCGAGGAGACCACGCAGACCGGGATCGCGCCGCCGTTGAGCGCCATCTGGGTGGCGTACCCGCCGAGGCCGCCGGACGCGCCCCAGATCAGCACCACGTCGCCCTGCTTCATGTTCGCGCCGTGGTGCGAGACGAGCTGCCGGTACGCGGTGGAGTTGACCAGCCCCGGGCTGGCCGCCTCCTCCCAGCTCAGGTGGCGCGGCTTCGGCATCAGCTGGTTGGCCTTGACGATCGCCAGCTCGGCCAGGCCGCCGAAGTTGGTCTCGAAGCCCCAGATCCGCTGCTGCGGGTCGAGCATCGTGTCGTCGTGACCGGCGGAGTCCTCCAGCTCGACCGACAGGCAGTGCGCGACCACCTCGTCGCCGGCCTTCCACTTGGTCACGCCCGGCCCGGTGCGCAGCACGACGCCGGCGGCGTCCGAGCCGACCACGTGGTACGGCAGGTCGTGGCGGCGGGTCAGCTCGGAGAGCCGGCCGTAGCGCTGGAGGAACTTGAACGTGGGCAGCGGCTCGAAGATGCTCGTCCACACCGTGTTGTAGTTGATCGCGCTGGCCATCACCGCGACGAGCGCCTCACCCGGGCCCAGCTCGGGGGTGGGCACCTCCTGCACGTGCAGCGCCTTGCGCGGGTCCTTGTCGCGGGTGGCCATGCCCTCGAACATGCGGGTGTCCTCGGCGCGCACCACCACGCCCCGGTAGCTCTCCGGCACGGGCAGGCCGGCGAGCCCGGCGAGCTCCCGCTCCGGCTGCGACGAACCCTCCGCCGCCATGATCGCTTCGAGGATGTCCTGCACGGTGACCTCCCGTTTGTCCGCACCCGCACACCGCGGGCAGGGGTGCTGCCATCGTCGGCGCCGGTGCGACGGGACCGCCATGTCGGCAATCGACACATTCGGCACCGGTCGCCGCTGCTGTTCGGGCGGACGTTACTTAACGGTAGCTAAAGCAGGAACCCCTCTGTGAAAAACTGCATCGGCCGATGCGTGGAGGTGTACGTGGGAACGTGCAAGCGCGCACTGCCGCGCGCGTTCCCACTTGTTAGGAAGGGCCCCTTCTTAACAGACGTCTGTTAAGAAGGGGCCCTTCCTTGCGCGTCAGGCGGGCTGGACCAGCTCGATCAGCACGCCACCGGCGTCCTTCGGGTGCACGAAGTTGACCCGGGAGTTCGACGTGCCGCGCCGCGGAGCGTCGTAGAGCAGCCGCACGCCACGCTCGCGCAGCGCCGCGCAGGCCACGTCGATGTCCGCCACCGTGTACGCGACCTGCTGGATGCCCGGGCCGCGCTTGTCCAGGAACTTGCCGATCGTGGTGTCCGGGGACAGCGGCGCGAGCAGCTGCACCATGCCGCCGGACGCGTCCGGCCCGACCGCCAGCATCGCTTCGCGTACGCCCTGCTCCTCGTTCGTCTCGGTGTGCACGCAGCGCATGCCGAAGGTGCGCTGGTAGAAGTCGATCGCGGCGTCCAGGTCGCCGACGGCGATCCCGACGTGGTCGATGCGGCGCAGCCCGATGTCTGTGACAAACTCGGCAGCGGGCTCGACGGGGGAGTTCTCAGCCATGACGCTAGTCTGACCGAACAATCGTTAAGGCGTACAGGTCGGCACCCCCTCGGAGGCAGGCAATGGCTTCGGTGATCGTCAGCGGCGCGCGGACCCCGATGGGGCGCCTGCTGGGCAACCTCAAGGACCTCCCCGCGACCAAGCTCGGTGGCATCGCGATCAAGGCGGCGCTGGAGCGCGCCGGCGTCGCGCCCGAGCAGGTCCAGTACGTGATCATGGGGCAGGTGCTCCAGGCCGGCGCCGGGCAGATCCCGGCCCGGCAGGCCGCCGTCGAGGCCGGCATCCCGATGTCCACCCCGGCGCTGACCATCAACAAGGTCTGCCTCTCCGGGCTGGACGCGATCGCGCTGGCCGACCAGCTCATCCGGGCCGGCGAGTTCGACGTCGTGGTGGCCGGCGGCATGGAGTCGATGACCAACGCCCCGCACCTGCTGCTCGGCCAGCGCTCGGGCTACAAGTACGGCGACGTGGCGGTCAAGGACCACATGGCGCTGGACGGCCTCACCGACGCCTGGGACTGCTGCTCGATGGGCGAGTCCACCGAGCGGCACGGCGCGAAGCACGGCATCACCCGCGAGGAGCAGGACGCGTTCGCCGCGGCCAGCCACCAGCGCGCCGCCGCCGCGCAGAAGAACGGCCACTTCGCCGACGAGATCACCCCGGTGGTCATCCCGCAGCGCAAGGGCGAGCCGCTGGTGATCAGCGAGGACGAGGGCATCCGGCCGGACACCACCGCCGAGTCGCTCGGGAAGCTGCGCCCCGCCTTCACCAAGGACGGGACCATCACCGCCGGCAGCTCCTCGCCGATCTCCGACGGCGCCGCCGCGGTCGTGGTGATGAGCAAGGCCAAGGCCAAGGAGCTGGGGCTCACCTGGCTGGCCGAGATCGGCGCCCACGGCAACGTGGCCGGCCCGGACAACTCCCTGCACTCGCAGCCGTCCAACGCGATCAACCACGCCCTGAAGAAGGGCGGCCTGAGCATCGACGACCTCGACCTCATCGAGATCAACGAGGCGTTCGCGGCGGTCGGTATCCAGTCCGCCCGTGACCTCGGCGTCGATGCCGACAAGGTGAACGTCAACGGCGGCGCGATCGCGCTCGGCCACCCGATCGGCATGTCCGGCGCCCGGCTCGTGCTCACGCTGGCGATGGAGCTGAAGCGCCGGGGCGGCGGCACCGGCGCGGCGGCGCTCTGCGGCGGTGGCGGGCAGGGCGACGCGCTGATCATCCACGTGCCGACCGGTGACGAGAGCTGATAGCTGATACCTGTGAGTGACGTACAGAACGCCCCGGCGGCGGCCACCGGCCCGGTGCGCCGCAGCCGGGACGTACCCATGCTTGTCGAGCGGGCCCGCGCGGGCGACCCCCGCGCGGTGGCCCGGCTGATCACCCTGGTCGAGTCCGGCGACGAGGTGCTGCCGCAGGTCGCGGCGGCGCTCGCGCCGTACGCCGGGCAGGCCCAGGTCGTCGGCCTGACCGGCTCGCCCGGGGTGGGCAAGTCGACCACCACGAACGAGCTGGTCCGGGCGTTGCGGGCGCGCGGTCACCGGGTCGGCGTGCTGGCGATCGACCCGTCCAGCCCGTTCACCGGCGGCGCCATCCTCGGCGACCGGGTCCGGATGCAGGACCACGCGACCGACCCGGGCGTCTACATCCGCTCGATGTCCAGCCGGGGCCACCTGGGCGGGCTCTCCGCGGCCACGCCGCAGGCGGTGCGGGTGCTGGAGGGCGCGGGCTGCGACGTGGTGCTGGTCGAGACCGTCGGCGTCGGGCAGGCCGAGGTGGAGGTGGCCTCGCTCGCCGACACCACGCTGGTGCTGCTCGCGCCGGGCATGGGCGACGCGATCCAGGCGGTCAAGGCCGGCATCCTGGAGATCGCCGACGTCTTCGTGGTCAACAAGGCCGACCGGGACGGCGCCGACGCCACGGTCCGCGACATCCAGGGCATGATCGCGCTCGGCGAGCGCGGGCCGGGGGAGTGGCGTCCGCAGGTGGTGCGCTCGATCGCCGCCCGCGCCGAGGGCATCGACGACATCGCCGCCGCGATCGACAAGCACCGCGACTGGCTGGAGCGCCACGGCGAGCTGCGCCGCCGCCGGGAGACGCGGGCCGCCGCCGAGATCGAGGCGATCGCGCTGGGCGTCCTGCGCGCGCGGATCGGCTCGCTGCGCGACGGTACGCAGCTCCCGACGCTCGCCGCCAAGGTGGCCGAGGGCGCCATCGACCCGTACGCGGCGGCCGACGAGCTGCTGGCCCAGCTAGGCTCCTGACCCGCCCCGCCCCGCCCCGCCCCGCCCCGCCCCGCCCCGCCCCGCTCCCGCCGAGATCTTGGTATGAAACGGCCCCCATAGGGGCCCTTTCGTACCAAGATCTCCACCGCTCCCACCTGGCGGAACGCCGATCTCGCGTGACGGGAGGCGCTCGCCGAACCTCGGGCCCACGCCACCCCACAACCCCGCGATCTTGCAGTTGCGGCCCCGGAGGCGCCTGCTTCGCGGCTTCTGTCGGGGCCGCAACTCCATGATCGACGGTCGATGTACGCTCCCCCGGACGAGGGAGGGTGGGACGCGTGGAGCACGACGCTACTCAGGAGCTGCCGGTGACACCTGGCGTGGTCGCGGGCGGGAGCACTTCGGTGTCGGACGAGGTGGTCGAGAAGATCGCGGTGGCCGCCGCGAAGTCGGTGCCCGGGGTGGCCGAGCTGGGCGGCGACATCGCCCGCTTCTTCAACGCCGTGCTGGACCGGGTCGGGCTGGACCAGGTCGGGGACGCGCGGCGCGGCTGCTCGGCGCACGTCACCGACGGGTCGGCAGTGGTCAACCTCGTCCTCGTGATCGATGCCGGCCACCCGGTGCCGCAGGTGACGAACGAGGTGCGGGCCGCTGTGGCGTCCGCGATCGAGGCGTACGGACTGCGCGCCGCCGAGATCAACATCCGGGTCGACGACGTGGCGATGGGTACGCCCACCGTCTGACGAGCGCCGCCCGGCTCAGTCGTGTGCCGGGCGGGTCAGCTCCACCTCGTCGCCCGGCAGCAACTCCACGTCGCCCTCCGGGCCGTGGATCTCGAGCACCGGTACGCCCTCGTCCAGCAGCATGTTCCGGCGCTCGGCGCCGGTAGGCATCCGCGCGACGACTCTCGCGCCCGCGGCCAGCTCCACCTGCCTGCGTTGCGGCGTCTCCCGGACCCGCGTGCCGAGCGGACGGCTGGTGGTGACGAGCCCTTCCGATCGCAGCAGCGAAATCGCCATCCGGACCGCGTCGCGGCCGATCTGGTGTTCCTGGCTGAGCCGCGACTCGCTGCCGACACTCGCCCCGGGCGGCAGCGCGCCCGATTCGATCTGCTCCCGGATCAGGTCGGCGAGCTGGACGTAGACCGGCGTGTGCGAGCGCGGATCGATGGTCATGACGTAAGCCTTGTGCCCCGATAGATCTGACCCATCAAGGCTTTATGGCAATGATGGATTGTAGCCATGTTGGATTCTTGCTATGGTCGGAGCGTGTTCGCGCGGTAACCGGCGGACATGACTCCTTCGAGTGCGCTCAATCTCGACTGCCCCGGTGCCGTACCGCGAAGTGACGCTGCGGTGGCGGGGCGGGCGGGTCCGCCCGCGCGCGGCGGGCGGGTGGTCCCGCCCTTCCAGTCCCTTCGACCACGAGAGGCAGGCGTTCGTGCGGTGGAACATCCGGTGGCCCGGTCGGCGCGCGCGAGCCGGTCGCGGCACCACCCAGCCGGGCTGCTACCGGGCGGCCAACTACACGCCGTTGCGCCCCTGGCAGGTGCGGGAACGGCGGTTCCGGACGACGCGGCTGGGCCGGCGCGGGCTCGACCCGGCCGAGGTGCACGAGTTCCTCGACCGGGTGGCGCTCGACCTGGCCGACGTCTACCGGGCGCTCGGCGTCAGCCGGGAGGAGACCGCGCGGGTCCGGAACGCGCTGCGGCGCTGGCAGTCCGAGCAGGCGCAGATGCGGATGAACGCGGGAGCGTACCGTCGATGAGTCCCCGCGAGCGGTTCGTCATCCACCTGCCGGTCGTCGCCGGTGACCTGGCCGGCGCCGTACGCCTGGCCCGGGTCGTGGCCCGCTGGTCGGGCGTGCTCGCCCAGGCCGACCCGGGCGAGACCACCGTCTCGGCCGAGGACGAGCAGGGCGTACGCCATCGGGTCTTCTGTGATCTGCGGATGGGCGACGGCCGGCGCTGCCTGCTGCGGGCCGACCACGACGGCCCGTGCGCCCGCCGGCCGCTCCGGTGACCCGCCGCCCGGCCTGCGCACTCGTCGCGACGGGCGGGGGCTGACCGCCGCACGGGTCGATGCACCGTACCGTTGTTCCCAGCGGCGCGAGGCCGCCGTGCGTCGGGAGGTTCGCCATGCCGAAGGGTGTCTCGTTCGCTCCAGTGCGAACCGTGAGGGCGTACGAGGGGATCGTCCGGCAGGTCGAGGAGCGGATCGCCGCCGGGGTTCTGCGGCCGGGGGACCGGCTGCCGAGCGAGCGCGAACTGACGACGCAGTTCGACGTCAGCCGGTCCACTGTGCGTGAGGCGCTGCGCGTGCTGGAGAGCAGCGGCCTGATCCGTTCGCGTCCCGGTGACCCGCTCGGGCCGCAGGTGATCGCCTCGACGGCCTCGGCGATGCGCAAGCTGTTCGCCCGGGTCGTGGACAGCCGGCGGCTCGGCGTGGCGGAGTTGCTCCAGTTCCGGATGATCATCGAGTCGGCGGCCGGTTCCGTCGCCGCCCGGATGGCGTCACCGTCCGAGCTGGACGAACTGGAGCAGGCGTTGGCGGGCATGCGGGACGCGGTGGCCGACGGCTACGAGGCGTTCAGCGCGGCCGACGTGCGCTTCCACGAGCACGTCGCCCGGCTGTCCGGGAACGAGTTGCTCGTGCTCTGCCTCGACGCGGTCCGGAGCATGGTGCTGGACCTGATCTCCACCAAGCTCGCCGAGTCGCCGGACCGCGAGGCCCTGATGGAGCGCACCCTGGCCCACCACCGCCGCGTTCTCGACGCGATGCGCGCCGGTGAGGCCGACGAGGTCACCCGGCTGACCCGCGAGGAACTGCACCGCTACTACGCCGAGTACGTGCCGGAGGCGCGCCGCTCGATGGTGGACGTATTGCTCTGAATCCGCCTGATGTGGCCTGACCTCGGATTATGAGAGTCGGCCATCAGCTGAGCAGGCTCTTCCCTTCAACTGGTCTGACCAGTAGCCTCCCCCACATCTCGTCGTGTACCACGGGGGACCACCAGTTGCCCAATGCATCGACCGCCCCGGATTGGGGCGGAGGTCGCACCGCTTCACATGGGAGAAGCTGCATGAAGTCGTCCAGATTCGCCGCGATCGCCGCGGCAGCCCTGGTCTGTCCGGGACTCGTGCTCGTCGGGTCGCCCGCGTCGGCCAACCCCGCCGCCGGCGCCCCGGGCGCCCACAACGCCATCACCGACGTTCCCGGAATCCAGGTCGGCCAGGTTCAGTCCGACACCGCCCCGTACCTGACCGGCACCTCCGTCGTGTACATGCCGCAGATGTCTGTGGCGAGTGTGGACCAGCGTGGCGGCGCCCCCGCCACCAAGGAGACCGACCTGCTCAGCCCGCTCAACTCGAACCCGGGCGTCAACGCGATCCAGCTCGGTGGCAGCAGCATGTACGGGCTGTCCGCCACCAACGGCATCATCCGCTGGCTGGAGGACCGCGGCGAGGGCGTACGCGTCGGCGCCGGCGGTGTGGCCCCGATCGTCCCGGCCGCGGACATCTTCGACCTCGGCCGCGGCGGTGACCCGAAGGCGCGCACCTCCGCCGAGTGGGGCTACCTCGCGGCGCAGGCCACTTCGGACGGTCCGGTCCGTCAGGGCGGCGTCGGCGGCGGCACCGGCGCCCGCGGCGGCGGCCTGCGCGGCGGCGTCGGCACCGCCAGCGTCCACCTCGGCGACGGCATCTACGTCGGCGCGATGGTGATCGTCAACCCGGCCGGCTCCCCGGTCGACCCGGCCGACTGCACCCTGTACGGCGTCAAGTTCGGCATCGGCAACGAGTTCGCCGGCTACAAGGCTCCGAAGAAGCAGGAGTGCAACCCGCCGAGCACCGCCGCGCAGCAGCCGGCGAACACCACGATCGCCGTGGTCGCCACCAACGCGCCGCTGGAGAAGGCCGCTGCCCAGCGGATGTCCGGCAACGCGCACGACGGCATGGCCCGCGCGATCAGCCCGATCCACACCCTGGGCGACGGTGACACCGTCTTCGCCGTCTCCACCGGCAAGGGCGAGGCGCTGCAGATCAACGACCCGGCCGACACCCGTCAGCTGAACGCCATCTTCAACGCCGGCGCCAGCACGCTGGCCCGTGCCATCGCCAAGGCCGTTCTCTCGTCCGAGAGCATCGGCAACACCACCAGCTACTGCGACCGCTACCCCTCGGCCTGCAAGGGCATGAAGCAGCTCAAGCAGTGGCGTACGCAGGGCAACGCCCCGGACGTGACCCCGGAGACCTTCGCCCAGGCCACGCAGGCGCTGGCGCAGACCCCGGTCCCCGCGCCGGCCGGTGCCGACAACGGCAAGCCCAAGCCCAAGCCGAAGGCCGCTCCGGCGGGCAACACCACGCAGCAGGAGTCGCAGAACGGC
This sequence comes from Micromonospora sp. NBRC 110037, assembly GCF_001652995.1. Lineage (NCBI taxonomy): Bacteria > Bacillati > Actinomycetota > Actinomycetes > Micromonosporales > Micromonosporaceae > Micromonospora > Micromonospora sp. NBRC 110037. The sequence goes on along the minus strand of NZ_BBVA01000007.1, from coordinate 99,310 downwards.
ATGGTCCTCGCCTCCGACAACACCGGCGGTCCCGCGCTCTCCACGGGCGTGACCACGGGCCTGCTGGCCGCCGGCATCCTGGGCGTCGGCCTGCTGGGCATGCACCTGCGGGGTCGCCGCCGGGGGCAGGCGTCCGACCAGCTCGCCTGACACGCACGCCGTCTCACCCTCGCGCCGGTAGCTAGGCGCATGTGAACGATCGAGGCGGGTTCCGTCCACTCCGGACGGGACCCGCCTCGCTGCGTTCCTCACCCCACCCGCCCCGCGCGGCGCGCCCGGCGTGCGCCCGGCGTGCGCCTTGCCGATCTTGGACTTGTGGTGGCTCACGAAAGTCGCCACTCGGGCATCCTGGGCGCCACAACTCCAAGATCGGCGGAGTGGGCCGTCACGGCCCGCGCACCTCGAAGCAGGGCAGATGCTGGGCGCCCCGGACGCAGCCGGCCAGGCGTGGGGAGCGCGCCGCCTCGGCGGGTTGCTGCGCAGCGCTGTCGCCGGACTCCAGGGCCGGGCGTACGCAGTTCAGCCCCGGCTCGGCGACGATCGTCGACGTCCCGCGTCCGGGCAACGCGAACCCGGCTCGGCGATGCTCGTGCCGGTGCCCCGGGCGTTGCCCTAGAGGCCGTCGGCCGGCCCGAGCCGCTGCCGGGCCAGCCGGTGTCGGGGCGACCCGAGGCACGCCTGCACCATCACCTCGACCTCCTCGCGGGTGCAGGCACACGTAGAAGGACCTGGTGGGCGGAGCCCACCAGGTCCTTCTACGTCGTGGTGCTGGTTACTTCTTGGAGACCTTGGTGACGTCGAACGACTGGGTCACCGCGTCCTTCGGGTAGCCCTCGACGCCGTCGCGGATCACCGCCAGGTTCGGCAGCAGGAACAGCCAGTCGCTGGCCGCCTCCTGCGAGATGACCTTCGCGGCCTCGGCGAACTTCTTGTCCCGGGTGGCCGCGTCCAGGGCCGTGTCGGCCTCGTTCATGAGCTGCGTGACGGCCGGGTTCTTGTACCGGTAGTAGTACTCCGGCTGGCCGTAGCGGACCAGGTCACGGGGCTCGACGTGGGCGATGATCGACATGTCGTAGTTGGCCTTGCCGAGCACCTTGTCCAGCCACTGCGGCATCTCGACGTTGTTCTGGGTCACCTTGATGCCGACCTCGGCGAGCTGCGAGGCGACGAACTGCGCGGAGGCGCGGGCGTAGCCGGGCGGCGGGACGTCCATGGTCAGGGTGAGCCCGTTCGCGTGACCGGCGTCGGCGAGCAGCTGCTTGGCCTTGGCGGGGTCGTGCGGGAAGTCACCGGTGCGGTCCTCGTACCACGGGTCGCTCGGCGGCACCATGCTGCCGATCTTCGTGCCGTAGCCGGACCACACCGTCTTGATCAGCGCGTCGTGGTCGATCGCGTGGCGGATCGCCTGGCGCACCCGGACGTCGGCCAGCGGGCCCTTGCTGTTGTTCATCGACAGGACGACCTCACCGGTCGTCTTGCCCTCGATCACCTGGAACTGCTTGTTGCCCTTGAACACCTCGAGCAGCTGCGGCGCCTGGATGTTCGCCACGATGTCGAGCTGGCCGGAGAGCATCGCGTTGTTCAGCGCGTTCGCGTCGGTGATGTAGCGGAAGACGGCGGTGGCGACCTTCGCCTTCTCACCCCAGTAGCCGTCGTTGCGCACCAGGGTGATGCTGTCGCCCCGGTTCCACTTGTCGAACTTGAACGGGCCGGTGCCGTTCGGCTTGGTCCCCAGGTCGGTGGCGTTCTCCTTGAGCACCACGCCGACGCGGCCGGCGACGTCGAACAGCCAGCTCTGGCTCGGCCGCGACAGCGTCACCTCCACGGTGGACGCATCCGGCGCCTCGACGGTCTTCACGACCGTCATCTGGGACTTGAACGGGTTCGTCGAGCCCTCCGCGGTCACCCGCTTGAAGCTCCACACCACGTCCTGCGCGGTGAGCTTCTGGCCGTCGTGGAAGGTCACGCCGTCGCGGAGCTTGAACGTGTACTTGGTGCCGTCGTCGGACATCTTCCATTCGCTGGCCAGCAGCGGCTCCACCTCACCGGTGTCCGCGTTCTGGCGCACCAGGCCCTCGTACACGTTGTAGAGCAGGACCTGCGGGATCGCGGCGCCGGCCTCGGCGGTCAGGTCGAGGCTCACCGGCTCGAGGTAGGCACCGAGGGTGACCGTACCGTTGCCGGAACCGCCACCGCCGGTGGTGGTCTCGGAGTCACCATCGCTACTGCACGCGGTCAGAGCCAGCGCCGTGGCGAGCAGCACGGCGGGCAGCGTTATCTTCAGCCGATTCATTCGTGTGTCCCATCGCGAAGAACGCCAAGGGCGCTCGTAGCCTGTGAGGCGGGACACTAGGAGTGTGGTACCCGATGCAAAAGGGCCAGTTCAGCGGGGTCGGCAGGTACCAATCGGCGTCTGACTACCGGGCCACCCGGAATCCGGTGTTGCCACTTGAGGAGTCAACGGTGGTCCGACTCCGTGCGGCCACGCGGTAACGGTTGCAATAAGAGTCGTGGCAGAGGTACGAACCACCCCTGATGACGCTCTCACCTGGTGAGACGTGTCCTCGGCGGTCGCGCCAGGGTTCGGCCGTGAGTTCCCAAACGTTGCCCGCGACGTCGTACAGGCCGTAGCCGTTCGGCGGAAACGCGGTCACCGGAGAGGTGCCCACGAACCCGTCGTCCGCCGTGTTGACAGCGGGAAAGGCGCCCTGCCAGATGTTGCACAGGTGCCGCCCGCCCGGGGTCAGCTCGTCGCCCCAGGCGTAGCGGGCCTGGGACAGCCCGCCGCGTGCCGCGTACTCCCACTCGGCCTCGGCCGCCAGCCGCGTCCCCGACCACTCGCAGTACGCCTCGGCGTCCCGGTGGGAGACGTGGACGACCGGATGCCGCTCGCGTCCGGACAGGCCCGAGCCGGGCCCGTCCGGGGCCGCCCAGCGCACCCCCTCGACCGCCAGCCACCAGGGCGCGCCCGGCACCGTGGCGTCGAGCACCCACGGGTGCGCGGACGGGGCGAGCAGCAGGTGGAAGACGAAGGACCAGCCGTACCGTTCCGCGTCGGTGCGGTAGCCGGTGGCCTCGACGAAGCGGGCGAACTGCCGGTTCGTCACCGGTGTCGCGGCGATCTCGAACGGGGCCACGGTGACCGGGCGGACCGGCCCTTCCAGGTCCTCCGGGAAGCCCTCCGGATCGTCGGTGCCCATGAGGAAGGTACCGCCGGGCAGCGCGATCAGGTCGTCCGTACCGGCGGGGCCGGCGCGGACGGCACTGGGGCCGGCCGTCGATCCGGCGGCGGCGGGCGGGCGTTTCGGCGCGCAACACGGCGACGGCGGAGGGCTTCCTCCGCCGTCGTCCGGTTCAGCCGATTCGGTGCTCACATCCGCGCTACGCCGGCAGGGCGTCCGCCTGGTACGCGTCCTCGCTGATGGCGGCGGCGACGGCGTCCCCGAAGTCCTCCGTCGACATGCCCATCTCCGGCCCGCGCATCGCGCCCAGGCGCGGCAGCACCGCCTTCACCCCGTCCTCCAGGCTGCGGGCCGCCTCCGGGTGGCCCAGGTGCTCCAGCATCAGCGCGGCGCTGAGGATCGACCCGGCGGGGTTGGCCCAGCCCCGGCCCGCGATGTCGGGCGCGGAGCCGTGCACCGGCTCGAACATGCTCGGCGCCGACCCGGTCGGGTTGAGGTTGCCGCTCGCGGCCAGGCCGAGACCGCCCTGCACGGCCGCGCCGAGGTCGGTGATGATGTCGCCGAACAGGTTGTCGGTGACCACGACGTCGAACCGCTCCGGCTGGGTGACCAGGTAGAGGCACATCGCGTCGACGTGCACGTACTCCACCGAGATCTCCGGGTACTCCGCCGCGACCTCCTCGAAGGTCCGCTGCCACAGGTCGCCGGCGTACGTGAGGATGTTCGCCTTGTGCACCAGGGTCACGTGCTTGCGGCGGGTCAGGGCCAGCCGGAAACCGTGCCGGATGAGGCGTTCGACCCCCTTGCGCGTGTTGACCGACTCCTGGGTGGCGATCTCGTCCGGCCCGCCCCGGTGGATGAAACCGCCGGCACCGACGTAGGCGCCCTCGGTGTTCTCCCGCAGGATCACCAGGTCGCACTGCTCCGGACGCAGCCCGCCGATGGGCGAGGGCACACCTGGTAGCAGCTTGACCGGCCGCAGGTTGACGTACTGGTCGAAAGCGGTCCGCAGATGGATGACCAGGCCGCGTTCCAGCACCCCGGGTGGCACCGAGGGGTCGCCGACGGCGCCGAAGAGAATGGCGTCCGCCTTGGCCAGTTCCCGCTCCACGTCCGGCGGCACGACCTGGCCGGTGATCCGCCAGTAGTCCGCGCCGAGTTCGTAGTCTTCCCAGACCAGGTCCAGCCCGAACCGCTGGGCGGCGGCGTCGCACGCCTTGACCGCCTGCGCGGTGACCTCCGGTCCGATGCCGTCGCCGGGCACCAGCGCGATTCGCTGGGCGCTCATTAGTCCACCTCTGTCCGCGTGCAGGAGACCCTCACCTGCCATCGTCGGCCAAGAGTGGCGGGATCGGGCCCTCCGCAACAGGTCCAGGTCTCCGGCTAGGCTGGTACCAGCGGGATGCGGATGGTGTGCGCAGGAGTGCGACGACGGGACGAGGCGAGATCCCCGCGAGAGGTGGGGAGGTCGAGATGGCGGATTTTCTGCTGCCGGTCAACCCGCAGAGCTCGGTTCCGCTCTACGAGCAGATCATCACGGGGCTCGAGGACGCGATCCTCGCGGGGCAGTACGACGACGGCCCGCTGCCCAGCACCCGCCGTCTGGCCGAGGCGCTGGGCGTCTCCCGGAACACGGTGCTGACCGCGTACGACCGGCTCATGGAGCAGGGCCTGATCGCGACGATTCCCCGGCGCGGCCTCTACGTCTCCTCCGAGGCGGTGGTCCGGATGCGGGCCGCGCGCCGGACCTCCCGCTCCGCGACACGGCCCATCGACTGGGAGGCACGGCTGCCCGAGCCGCCGCCCACCCCCGTACACCGGGACCCGGCGTGGTCGCGGGCGCCGTTCCCCTTCGTCGTCGGCCAGCCGGATCCCGGCATGTTCCCCACCGGCGCGTGGGAGCGGGCGCAGCGCGAGGCGGTACGGCAGGACGGGCTGTCCCGGGTGATCGGGGACGCCGGCCAGGCCGACGACCCGCAGCTCGTCCGCCAGCTCTGTGAGCACGTGCTGCCGTCGCGTGGCATCTCGGCCGAGCCGAACCAGGTGATGATCACGCTGGGCTCGACGCACGCGCTGCACCTGCTGGCGAGCGTCCTGGTCCGGCCGGGCAGCGTCGTGCTGGTGGAGGACCCGGGCTACCCCGACGCGCGGACGATCATGCAGATGGCGGGCGCCGACGTGGTGCCCGGCCGGGTGGACGAGGACGGCCTCGTCGTGGAGGACCTGCCGGCCGACCTGCACGGCGCGGAGCTGGTGTACGTCACGCCGAGCCACCAGTACCCGACCGGCGCGACGATGTCGGCGTCCCGGCGTGAGGAGCTGCTGCGCCGGGCCGGCGCGGCGGACGCGGTGGTGATCGAGGACGACTACGACCCGGAGATGACGTTCCGGGGCATCCCGGCGGTCGCGGTGCGGGCGCTGGACGACGAGGACCGCGTGGTCTACCTCGGCAGCTTCAGCAAGCTGCTGGCGCCGGGCCTGCGGCTCGGTTACGTGGTGGCGTCCCCGGCGCTGGTGGAGGCGATGCGGGCCCGCTCCCGCTACGTGCTGCGCCACCCGCCCGGACCGATGCAGCGCGCCCTGGCCCGGATGATCGCCAGCCGGGACCTCGCCCGCCACGTGCGGCGTATCCGCGCCCACTACCAGGGGCTGTACGAGGAGATGACGCGCGCGATCGAGCGCCACGTGCGCTGGGGGCCGCAGCCGGTGCCGCGCGGCGGCCTGGCCCGGTGGATCACCGGCCCGCCCGGTCTGGACGCCGGGCAGCTCGCCGTCGACCTGCGCCGCCAGGGTGTCCTGCTCGACCCGGGCGAGCCGTACTGGACCACCCGCCCCACCCCGCGTCACCACTTGCGGCTGGGGTACCAGGTGATGCCGCTGGACCGGATCGACGAGGGGGTCCGGCGGGTCGCCGCGGCCGTAGAAGACCAGGTCCGGCCACGGCTGGTACCCCCACCGACCCGGAAACTGGACGTTCCCCTCCGGGGTCGGAGTTCGTAACCTCCGACGCCATGACGTCGGACACCCATGCCTCCCTCCGCGCCGGCCATCTCGTGGACGAGCAAGCCGTCGTGTCGCTCACCCAGGACCTGGTCCGCATCCCCTCGACCTGGGACGCCGCGCAGGGGCGGAGCGAGCAGCCAGTGGCGGAGCTCGTCGCGCAGGTCATGCGGGGCTTCGGCTGGCGGCCGGAGGTCACCGAGGTCGTTCCCGGGCGGCCCAACGTGGTGGCGGTGGTGGAGGGCGGCCTGCCCGGTCCGACGCTGATGTTCGAGGGGCACACCGACGTCGTCACCGAGGGTTCTCCCGAGGAGTGGACGGTCGACCCGTTCGGCGGCGACATCGTCGACGGGCGGCTGTACGGTCGCGGCTCCGCCGACATGAAGGCCGGCGTCGCCGCGATGATCCACGCGGCCCGGGCCGTCGAGCTGGCCGGACCGTTCCCGGGCCGGATCGTGGTGGCGGCCCTGGTGGACGAGGAGGGCCAGATGCTCGGCGCGAAGCACTTCACCACCACCGCGCTGGCCCGCGAGGTGGACGCCGCGATCATCTGCGAGCCGGAGGCGGAGGAGATCTGCGCGGTCGCCAAGGGCGCGGTCCGCCTGCTGGTCACCTGCACCGGCAAGATGGCGCACGGCGCGATGCCGCAGCACGGCCGCAACCCCGTACCGGCGGTGGCGGAACTGGTGGCCGCGCTCGGCCGGTACCAGAAGGAGCTGCAGGCCGACCCGGGGGAGCACGAGCACCTCGGCCTGACGTTCCTGACCCCCACGGTCCTGGACGCCGGCTCCGCCGACCAGCTCAACGTCATCCCCGGCCGCGCCGTGCTCGGCGTGGACTGCCGGACCGTCCCCGGCGTCGACCACGCCGCGCTCGCCGCGCGCGTGCGCTCCGACGCCGACGAAATCGGCGCCCGGCACGGCGTCAGCTTCGCCGTCGAGGTCGTCGACGACCGGCCGTGCGCGGTCACCCCGGAGGACCACCCGATCTCCCTGGCGGTGGCGCAGGCGCACAGCGCCGTCACCGGCACGGCGCCGGTCTTCGGCGGTGTGCCCGGCGCGACCGACGGCACCATCCTGTGGCGCGACAGCGGCATCCCGAACGTGGTGTACGGCCCCGGCCCGAAGTGGATCGCCCACCAGCCCGACGAGTACGTCGAGGTCGACGACATCGTCCGCAAGACCAGGGTCTACGCCGAGGCGGCGCTGGCCTTCCTCACCGGCGCCGCGACGGGTGCGGCGTCGTGACCGCGCAGGAGCTGCTGGGCGCGCTGCCCGCCGGACTGCCGATCGGCGCCGGCTGGGCCGCCACCGCGCAGACCGCGCCGGTCCGCTTCCCGTACGACGGCAGCACCGTGACCCAGGCGCCCTGGGGTGACACCGCCGACGCGGAAGCGGCTGTCGACGCCGCGCACGAGGTCGCCGCGGAGATGGCCGGCCTGCCCGGTCACCGGCGGCGCGCCATCCTCACGACAGTCGCCGCCGAGGTCCGCGCCCGCGCCGACGACCTCGCCGAACTGCTGGTCCTGGAGACCGGCAAGCCGCTTGTCGACTGCCGGGTCGAGGTCGCCCGCACGCTCGTCACGCTGGAGACGGCGGCCGAGGAGGTCGGACACCTCACCGGCGAGACGGTGGCACTGGACATGCAGCCGGCCGGCGAGGGCATGCTCGGCTTCTGGGTACGCCGACCGGTCGGCGTCGTCGTCGGCATCACCGGGTTCAACTACCCGCTGCTGCTGGCCGCGCACAAGGTCGCGCCGTCGGTGGCGGCGGGCTGCCCGGTGATCGTCAAGCCGGCGCCGAACACGCCGCTGGCCACGCTGGTGCTGATCGACCTGTTCCGCCGGGCGGGCTGCCCGGCCGCCGGCGTCCAGCTCGTCACCGGCGGTGTCGAGGTCGGCAAGCTCCTGACCACCCACCCGCGCGTCGCCGCCGTGTCGTTCACCGGGTCCGCGCAGGTCGGCCACCAGATCGCCCGCGCCGCGGCCCCGCGCAAGGTGCTGCTGGAACTCGGGTCCAACGCGGCGCTCGTCGTCGGCCGCGACGCCGACCTCGACCGGGCCGCGGAAGCGGTCGTACGCGGCGGGTTCTACGCCTCCGGCCAGGCGTGCATCAGTGTGCAGCGGGTGATCGTCGAGGAGCCGGTCCGCGAGGCGCTGCTGGACCGCCTCCGGCCGCTGCTGGCGAACGTCACCACAGGTGATCCCCGGTCCGCCGACACCCGCGTGTCCGCCCTGGTGGACGAGGCGTCCACCGAGCGGGTCCACTCGTGGGTGGACCGCGCGGTCGCCGCCGGGGCGCGCTGCCTGGCCGGCGGTACGGCGCAGGGCCGGGTGCTGCAGCCGACGGTGCTCGTCGACGTCCCCGAGGGCGCCGAGTGCTGGGCGGAGGAGATCTTCGGGCCGGTGGTCTGCGTCCGGTCGGTGCCGGACATGGACGCGGCAGTCGAGCTGGTCAACCGGTCCCGCTACGGGCTCCAGGCCGCCGTCTTCACCCGCGACCTGGCGGTGGCCCTCGACGTGGTGCGCCGCCTCGACGTCGGTGGCGTGCTCGTCAACGAGGTGCCCGGCTTCCGCGCCGACAACATGCCGTACGGCGGCGTCAAGGACTCCGGCATCGGCCGGGAGGGACCGCGCTTCGCCATGGAGGAGCTGACCGTGACCAAGATGGTGATGATCAGGCCATGATTCGGAGTGGGAGCACACAGGCATGGTGATCTACTTCGTCCGGCGGCTGGCCATCCTCGCGGTATCCCTGTTCGCCGCGTCGATCCTCGTCTTCACGATGCTGTCGCTGCTGCCGGGCGACCAGGCGCAGGCGATGCTCGGCGTGAACGCCACCCCGGAGGCGCTGGAGGCGCTGCGGGAGCAGTTCGGGACGAACCGCCCCTTCACCGAGCGGTACCTCGACTGGGCCGGCGGCCTGATCCGCGGTGACTTCGGCATCTCGCCGCTGAGCGGGGTGTCGGTCGGCTCGGAGATCGGCGACAAGCTCGGCGTCACGGTGCCGCTGATCCTGGCCGGGATGACGCTGGCGCTGCTCATCGCCGTACCGCTGGGCATCCTCGCCGCGGTGAAGAGCCGGACCGCGATCGGCACGGCGCTGTCCGCGCTGAGCCAGGTCGGCATCGCCGTTCCGTCGTTCTGGCTCGGCATCCTGCTCATCACCGTGTTCGCGGTGAAGCTGCAGTGGCTGCCCGCCGGCGGGTTCACCGGATGGGACGACTTCGGCGGCGCCGTGCGGGCCCTGCTGATGCCGGCGCTGGTCCTCGGCGTGGCCCAGGGCGCGATCCTGATGCGCTACGTCCGGTCCGCGGTGGTCGAGGTCATGCAGGAGGACTTCATCCAGACCGCGCGGGCCAAGGGACTCAGCCGCTCGCAGGCGCTGACCCGGCACGCGCTGCGCAACGCGGCCGTTCCGGTCATCACCGTCCTCGGTCTGCAACTCGCGACGCTGCTCATCGGCACCGTCGTGATCGAGAACGTCTTCGGCCTGCCCGGTCTCGGCCGGATGCTGCTGCAGGACGTGGGCAACCGCGACCTGCTGAAGGTGCAGGGCACGGTGATGGTGCTGACCGCCGCGGTGCTTCTGATCAACTTCGTCGTCGACGTGGTGTACCACGCGGTCGACCCCAGGCTGAGGAGCAAGGCATGACATCAGTCGCCGACGCCCCACCGGACGCCACCGCCGACGTCGTCGCGGCCGGCCCGGTCAAGCCGCGCCGCCGCTGGAACCTCACGCTGGTGATCGGCGCCGGCCTGGTGGGCCTGGTCGTCCTCACCGCGCTGGTGTCGTTCCTCTGGACGCCGTACGACCCCACCCGGGTCGACCCGTCGCAGACGCTGCTCTCCCCGGGCGGCGACCACTGGCTCGGCACCGACCACTTCGGCCGGGACATCGTCAGCCAGCTCCTCGTCGGCGCGCGGACCACACTGTTCGTCGGCGTCGTCGCGGTGGCGATCGCGGCCGTCGTCGGCGTACCGCTGGGTCTGCTCGCCGCCACCGGGCACCGCTGGCTCAGCGAGCCGGTGATGCGGGCGCTGGACATCGTGTTCGCGTTCCCGGCCATCCTGCTGGCGATCATCCTGGCCGCCGGCTTCGGCGCCTCCACGCTCACCGGCATGATCGCGATCGGCGTCGCCAACGTCCCGGTGTTCGGCCGCCTCACCCGGGCCGGCGCGATGCAGGTGCTGCAGAGCGACTTCGTGCTGGCCGCGCGCAGCTACGGCCGCCGGGGCGTGGTGCTCATGGTCCGGTACGTGCTGCCCAACATCGCGGCCCTGCTGATCGTGCAGGCGTCGGTGTCGTTCGCGCACGCGGTGCTCGCCGAGGCGGCGCTGTCCTACCTCGGGTACGGCACCCCGCCGCCGACCCCCACCTGGGGCCGGATGCTCCAGGAGGCCCAGAACTACTTCGTCGTGCAGCCGATGCTGGCCGTCTGGCCCGGTCTGGCCATCGCCCTGTCGGTGCTCGGGTTCAACCTCATGGGCGACGGGCTGCGCGACGCCCTCGACCCGCGGCTGAGAGGACGGTGACCGGCGTGAGCGGGCTCGTGGTGGAGGACCTCGTCGTCAAGGTCCACGACATCCAGGCCGTCAAGGGCGTCTCGTTCGAGATCGGGCGGGGCCGGCGGATGGGGCTCATCGGCGAGTCCGGCTGCGGCAAGTCCCTGACCGCGCTCGCGCTGATGGGCCTGCTGCCGCACGGTGTGACCGCGTCCGGCCGGGTGCTGCTCAACGGGCGGAACCTGCTCGACCTGTCCGACAAGCAGATGTGCGCGGTCCGCGGCAACGACATCGCCATGGTGTTCCAGGAGCCGATGACGGCGCTGAACCCGCTGATGCGGGTCGGCAACCAGGTCGCCGAGTCGCTGCGGCTGCACAAGGGGATGAGCCGCGCGGCGGCCTCCGCCCGCGCCGTCGAACTGCTCGAACGGGTCCAGCTGCCCGAGCCCGACCGGACCGCGCGCAAGTACCCGCACCAGCTCTCCGGCGGTCAGCGCCAGCGGGTCGTGCTGGCCATCGCGCTGGCGTGCGACCCGGCCGTGCTGGTCGCGGACGAGCCCACCACCGCGCTGGACGTCACGGTGCAGGCGGAGATGCTGCGGCTGATGGACACGCTGGTGCGCGAGGAGGGCGCGTCGCTGCTGCTCATCACGCACGACCTGCCGGTGGTCGCCAGCATCTGCGAGGAACTGCTCGTCATGTACGGCGGCTCGATCGTCGAGCACGGCGACGTGACGACGGTCTTCGACTCGCCCCGGCACCCGTACACGGCGGGCCTGCGGGCGTCGACGGTGCTGGAGAGCACCGACGGCAGCGGCCGACTGTCGACCATCCCGGGCCGCGTGCCGTCGCTCGGGTCGTTCCCCACCGGCTGCGTGTACCGCAACCGCTGCCCGCGCGCCGACGACGTCTGCGGCACCGTGCCGCTGCTGACAGCGCCGCCCGGCAGCACCCAGCGGGCCGCCTGCCACCACCCGATCGAGAGCGACCAGCCCCTAGGAAGCGGGAAGGCCAGCGCATGACCACCACCCCGTTGCTGGAAGCCGTCGACGTGGTGCGCGAGTACCGCGCCCCGCGGCGGTCGCTGCGTACGCCGGGCCAGCCGATCCGCGCGCTCGACGGCGTGAGCGTGCAGGTCCACGAGGGCGAGGCGTTCGGCATCGTGGGGGAGAGCGGCTCCGGCAAGTCGACGCTGTCGCGCATCCTCATGGCCCTCGACCAGCCGACGTCGGGCACCGCGTTCTACAACGGCCAGCGCATCAGTGGCGTACCGGAGCGGAAGCTCGCGTTCCTGCGGCGCGACGTGCAGATGGTGCTCCAGGACCCGATGTCGTCGCTGAACCCGCGGATGCGCGTCGCGGACATCATCGCGGAGCCGATGCGCGCGCTGCGCCTGCCCGGCGACCACCGGGCCCGGGTGGCCGAGCTGATGCACTCCGTCGGCCTGCCCGAGGAGGCGGTGACCCGCTACCCGCACCAGTTCTCCGGCGGTCAGCGGCAGCGCATCGCGATCGCCCGCGCCCTCGCGGCCGGGCCGAAGGTCATCGTCGGGGACGAGCCGGTCAGCGCGCTCGACGTGTCGGTGCGCGCGCAGATCCTCAACCTGCTCACCGACCTGGCCGAGCAGTTCAAGCTGACCCTGATCCTGGTCTCCCACGACCTGTCCGTGGTCCGGTACCTCTGCGACCGGATCGCGGTGATGAACCAGGGCCGGATCGTCGAGACGGGTGACACCGAATCGATCTACTCCGACCCTCAGCACCCCTACACCCAGAGGCTGCTGTCCGCGGTGCCCACCCTGAGCGGCGACCTCCTGGACCGATTCAACAGGAGCAGCACATGAGGTTGGTTGACCGCGTCGCCGTCGTCACCGGAGGCGCCAGCGGCATCGGACTGGCCACCGTCGGCCGGCTGGTCGAGGAGGGCGCGCGCGTCGTCATCGCCGACCTCGACGGCGACCGCGCCGCCGAGGCGGCCGCCGGCTTCGGGTCCGCCGTCGTCGGCGTGGCCTGCGACATCACCCGGGCGCAGGACTGCCGCGCCGCCGTCGAGACCGCCGTCGAGCGGTTCGGGCGGCTCGACCTCATGCACGCGAACGCCGGTACGCCGTTCACCGGACCGGTCGACGAGGTGGACCAGGCGACGCTGGACCGCGTGATCGACGTCAACCTCAAGGGCGCGTTCTGGACCGCGCAGGCGGCCGTGCCCGCGCTGATCGAGGCCGGCGGCGGCTCGATCGTGTTCACCGCGTCCCTGCAGGCCGTCATCGCCCGCCCCCGGTACGCGCCGTACACCGCCGCCAAGCACGGCGTCATCGGCCTGATGAAGGCGCTGGCGCTGGAACTCGCGCCGCACGGCATCCGGGTCAACGCGATCGCCCCGGCGGCGACCGAGACGCCGATGCTGTCGGCGTTCCTCGGTGGCATGGGCGACGTGCCGGACAGCGCCCGGGAGAACTTCCGCGCGTCGATCCCGCTGGGCCGCATGGCGACGCCACGGGACTCCGCCGACGCGGTGGTGTTCCTCGCCAGCGAGGAGGCGCGGATGGTCACGGGCCACACGCTCGTCCTCGACGGCGGCACGACGGCCGGCTGAGGCGTACCGTGACCAGTTCGCTGGCGGACCCTCCGTACGAGGGCACGATCGGACGCACCTACCACGACTCGACGGAGCACTGGAGCGCGCCGCCGTCGGCCGCCCCGGGCACCCCGAACGTGGTGTACGTGCTGCTGGACGACGTCGGGTTCGCCGACTTCGGCTGCTTCGGCGCCGAGATCGACACCCCGACGATCGACCGGCTGGCCGCGTCCGGGCTGCGGTACACCAACTTCCACACCTCGCCGCTGTGCTCGCCGACCCGGGCCAGCGTGCTCACCGGCCGCAACCACCACAGCGTCGGCATGCGCATGCTGTCCAACTTCGACAGCGGCTTCCCCAGCGGCCGGGGCCGGATCACCCACGCCGCCGCCACCGTCGCGGAGATGCTCGCCGACGCCGGGTTCAACACCATGGCGGTCGGCAAGTGGCACGTCGCGCCGCTGGAGCACACCACGCCGTCCGGGCCGTACGACCAGTGGCCGCTGGGGCGCGGCTTCGAGCGGTACTACGGCTTCCTGGAGGCGGAGACCGACAACTTCTATCCGGAGCTGGTCCACGACAACCACCAGGTGGACCCGCCGGCCACCCCGGAGGAGGGTTACCACCTCACCGAGGACCTGACCGACCGGGCCATCGGGTTCGTCCGGGACCAGACGTCGTTCACCCCGGAGAAGCCGTTCTTCCTCTATCTGGCGTACGCCGCGGCGCACGCCCCGCACCAGGCCCCGCCGGAGTACCTGGCGAAGTACCGGGGCCGCTACGACGCCGGCTGGGACGTCGTCCGCGCGGACCGGCACCGGCGGCAGATCGGGCTGGGCATCATCCCGCCGGACGCGCCGCTGCCACCGCACAACCCCGGCGTCGTGCCGTGGGACGACGTGCCGCCGGAGCAGCGCCGCCTGTTCGCCCGCATGCAGGAGGCGTACGCGGCGATGGTCGACCACACTGACGCCCAGCTCGGGCGCCTGGTCGACTTCCTGGAGCGGATCGGCCGCCTCGACAACACGATCTTCGTCCTCATGTCGGACAACGGGGCCAGCCCCGAGGGCACGCCGCTCGGCACGCTCAACCCCACCGCCTTCCAGAACCGGGTGCCGGAGAACCTCCAGGACAGCCTGGACCGGATCGACGAGATCGGCGGCCCGCGGGCGCAGAGCAACTACCCGCTGGGCTGGGCGCAGGTCAGCAACACCCCGTTCCGCCGTTACAAGCAGCACACCCACGAGGGCGGGGTCCGGGTGCCGTTCGTGCTGAGCTGGCCGGCCGGTGACGTGCCCGGCGGGCAGGTGCGCACGCAGTTCCAGCACAGCATCGACGTCACCGCGACGGTGCTCGACCTGGTCGGGGTGCAGCCGCCCGCGGTGCGCCGGGGCGTACCGCAGATGCCGCTGCACGGCCGCAGCTTCCGCGACGGGCTGCGCGACCCGGCGGCGCCGCCGTCGCGGGACCGCCAGTACTTCGAGATGTTCGGCCACCGGGGCATCTACCACCAGGGCTGGAAGGCTGTCGCGTTCCACGAGCGCGGCACCTCGTGGGACGAGGACCGCTGGGAGCTGTACCGGATCGACGAGGACCCGACCGAGAGCCGGGACCTCGCCGCCGAGTACCCGGAGGTGCTGCGGCGTCTCATCGAGGAGTTCTGGATCGAGGCGGCCCGCTACGACGTGCTGCCGCTGGACGACAGGGGATTCGCGGTCCGGGCCCGGGTGCCACGCCCCGGGTCGGTGCGGGACCGGCTGGTGTTCACCTACCTGGCGGGCGTACCGACTGTGTCCGGCGCGGCGGTGCCGCCGACGATGAACCGCTCGCACGCCATCACCGCGCGGGTGCGCCGCACCGACGCGGCGCAGGGCGGCGTGATCGTGGCGCTCGGCAACGTCAGCGGCGGCTACGTGCTGCACATCAAGGACAACCGCCTGGTGTACGAGTACAACTACCTCGGCGAGCACCACGTGCTGCGGTCCGAGGGCGAGCTGCCGCTGGGCCCGGTGGAGCTGACCTTCGAGCTGACCAAGACCGCCGACTGCCAGGGCGTCGGCCGGCTGTACGTGGACGGCGAGGCGGCGGGCGCGGCGCTGTTCCCGCGGTTGCTGCCGTTCTTCCACGGGTTCGCCGGCATGGACATCGGGCGCAGCATCCACTCGCCGGTGTCGCCGAGCTACCCGGCCCGGCACGAGTTCTCCGGCGAGCTGGAGTACGTGCGGTTCCGGCTGGCCGCGTCCGAGGAGGTCGGCGAGCCCATCGCGGCGGCGGACGACGTCGCGCCGCGACCGTCGGCCGGCGTGGGGTTCGAGGTCGTGGACTGACGCGCGCGGCGCGTACGGCGACGGCGCGTGGACGGACCTCGTTGTCCGTCCACGCGCCGTCTGTCTGCGGGGGCCTCAGCGCAGGGCCAGGCCCCACAGCGGGTCCTCCAGGAACCGCCCGACGTGGGCGAGCACCCGGCTGCCCAGCTCCCCGTCCACGAGCCGGTGGTCGAACGACAGCGACAACTGCACCGTCCACCGGGGAACGACCTGCTCGTCGACGACCCACGGCATGCGGCGCAGCGCGCCGAGGCAGAGGATCGCCGCCTCACCGGGGTTGAGGATCGGGGTGCCCGCGTCCACTCCGAACACCCCGATGTTGGTGATGGTGACGGTGCCGCCGGCCAGGTCGGCGGGACGGGTGCGGCCCTCCCGCGCGGTGGCTGCCAGCTCGTTCAGCGCGACCGCGAGGTCCCGTACCGGAAGGGTCTGCGCGGCCTTGACGTTCGGCACCAGCAGGCCGCGCGGCGTCGCGGCGGCGATGCCGAGGTTGACGTCGGCGAACCGGACGATCTCCTGGTTCTCCTCGTCCCACCGGGCGTTGACGTCCGGGTGCCGGCGGATCGCGTCCAGCAGCGCCAGCGACGCCACGAGCAGCGGGCTGACCTTGATGCCCTGGAAGGACGGGTCCTGCTTCAGCCGGTCCACGAACTCGACGGTGCCGGTCATGTCGACGGTGAGGAACTCCGTGACGTGCGGCGCGGTGAACGCGCTGGCGACCATGGCGGCGGCCGTCGCCTTGCGCACCCCGCGTACCGGCAGGCGCTCGTCCCGCCGGACGTCGGTCGCCGGCGCGGGGCCGGTGGTGTGGTCGAGCAGGTCCTGGCGCGTGATCCGACCGCCGGGGCCGCTGCCGCGCACGTCGGCCAGTTCCACGCCGAGGTCCTTGGCGAGCTTGCGCAGCGGCGGCTTGGTGAGCACCGGCGGCCGGGACGTGTGCGGCCGGCGGGCCGGCTCGGCCGGGCGGACCGACGGCGTGGCGCGGCGGGGCCGGCGGGTCCGCGCCTGGGCGGACACCCCGTAGCCCACGAGCACCGCGGTACGTTCCGCCGCCGGCTCGTCAACGGCCGGTTCGTCAGCGGTCGGCGGTGCGGCCGCGGGCTCGTCGGCGGGCGTCGCCGGGCCGTCGCCCGGCACCCGGATCGCGATGATCGGCGAGCCGACCTCGACGGTCTGCCCCTCCTCGGCGAGCAGGCGGTCCACCACCCCGGCGTACGGGCTGGGCAGCTCGACGACGGCCTTTGCCGTCTCGATGTCCACCAGGATGTCGTTGAGGCCGACCGGATCGCCCGGAGCGACCCGCCAGGTGACGATCTCGGCCTCCGTGAGGCCCTCGCCGACGTCGGGCAGGCGGAACTGCTGAACGCTCACTGGTACCTCTCCCTTCACGCGGCCAGGACGCGGTCGACGGCGTCGAGGATCCGGTCCAGGTCGGGCAGGTACTCCTCCTCGACCTTGGCCGGCGGGTACGGCAGGTTGAACCCGCCGACCCGCTCGACCGGCGCCTCCAGCGAGTAGAAGCACCGGCTCGTCACCTGCGCGACGACCTCGGCGCCGAACCCGGCGAAGGTGGGGGCCTCGTGGACCACCACCGCCCGCCCGGTACGGCGGACCGACTCCTCGATGGTCGCCACGTCCAGCGGGGAGATGGACCGCAGGTCGATCACCTCGATGTCGCGGCCCTCCTGCGCCGCGGCCTCGGCGGCGGCGACGCAGGTGGCGACGGTGCCGCCGTACGTCAGCAGCGTGACGTCGGCACCGGGGCGCACGACGCGGGCGCGGTGAAGCGGCATCGGCGGCCCGGCGTCCTCCGGTGTCACCTCGCCCTTGACCCAGTAGCGGCGCTTCGGCTCGTAGAAGATCACCGGGTCGTCACCGGCGATGGCCTGGCGGATCATCCAGTGCGCGTCGTCCGGGCTGGCGCAGTAGACGACCCGCAGCCCGGCGGTGTGCGCGAAGTACGCCTCGTTCGACTCGCTGTGGTGCTCCACCGCGCCGATGCCGCCGCCGACCGGGATGCGCACCACCACCGGCAGGGCGGTACGGCCGCCGGTGCGGGCCCGCATCTTGGCGAGCTGGGAGACGATCTGGTTGAACGCGGGGTAGACGAAGCCGTCGAACTGGATCTCGCAGACCGGGCGGTACCCGCGCAGCGCCAGCCCGATGGCGGTGCCGATGATCCCGGACTCGGCGAGGGTGGTGTCCACCACCCGGGCCTCGCCGAAGTCCTTCTGCAGACCGTCGGTGACCCGGAAGACGCCGCCGAGCCGGCCGACGTCCTCGCCCATCAGGAGGACCTTGTCGTCGTCCTCCATGGCGCGGCGCAGGCCGCTGTTCAGTGCCTGACAGAGAGTGAGCATGAACGAGTTCTCCGATCGGGGCGGACGTCAGTCGAGGAAGGAGCCGCGGTAGGCGACGAACGCGTCGCGCTCCTCCCGCAGAAGCTGGGGCACGTCGGACAGCACCGTGGCGAAGGCGTCCGCGAGGTCCGGCGCCGTCAGGGCCAGGCACTCCCGGCGGGTCCGGTCGGCGAGTTCGTCCGCCTCGGCCTGGATCTGGCCGAGGAACGTCTCGTCGCTCCAGCCCTCGGCGCGCATCAGCGCCTCGACCCGGGCCAGCGGGTCCCGCGCCCGCCAGGCTTCCAACTCGTCGTCGGTGCGGTACCGGGTCGGGTCGTCGGACGTGCTGTGCCCGCCCATCCGGTACGTGGTGGCCTCGACGATCGCGGGGCCGGCGCCGGCGCGGGCGTGCTCGGTCACCGCTGACGTCACCGCGTACACCGCCAGCACGTCGTTGCCGTCGACCCACTCGCTGCGCAGGCCGAACCCGGCGCCGCGCCGGTGGATCGGGGTACGCGTCTGCGACGCGGTCGGCGTGGAGATGGCCCACTGGTTGTTCTGGCAGAAGAACACCATCGGGGCGGCGTTGACGGCGGCGATGTTCATGGCCTCGCTCGCGTCGCCCTCACTGGCCGCGCCGTCACCGAAGTACGTCACGACCACCGTGTCGCTGCCGTCGCGCTGCACGCCGAGCGCGTACCCGGTGGCGTGCAGCAGCTGCGCGGCCAGCACCAGCGTGTAGATGTGGAACGAGTACGGCTCCGGGTCCCAGCCGCTGTGCGCGACGCCGCGCCACTGCCGGAGCAGGTCGGCCGGGCCGATGCCGCGCCACAGCGCCGCCGCGTGCTCGCGGTAGCTCGGGAAGACGTAGTCGTCGGCGCGTACCGCCGCGACGGAGCCGACCTGTGCGGCCTCCTGGCCACGGCACTGCAGCCACAGGCCCAGCTCGCCCTGTCGCTGCAACGCGAACGCCTCGTCGTCGAGGCGGCGGGCCAGCCGCATCCCCCGGTACAGGTCGCGGGTGAGGCGGCCGAGGGCGTCTCGGTCGACGTCCACGTCCGGGTGCAGGCGTCCGTCCGGGGTGACGAGCTGGGTCCAGCCCTCGGCGGCGCGCGGAAGGTCGGTGGTGCCGGTGAAGGGGTTGGTGACCGGTGGGTCGGCGAGATCTACGGTAGTCATTCGTCACCTTCTGGGTGCGTCGGTCTCCGCGTCACCGGGGTCGCCGGCCGTCTCGCGGATCTCGGATATGGGACCGCCCGCCGGGGTGGACCCGGCGGGCGGTGATGGGCGTACGTCTAGACCGTGTGCCGGTCGGCGAGTGTCAGCGCCTCGTCGAGGACCGCCAGTCCCGCCTTGGCCTCCGTCTCCGACACGGTGCAGGGCGGCACCACGTGGATCCGGTTGAAGTTGGCGAACACCACCAGGCCGCCCCGCTTGCACTCGGCCAGCACGTCGTTCATCTCCGGCGACGAGGCCCCGTACGGCGCCAGCGGCTCCCGGGTCTCGCGGTCGCGGACCAGTTCCAGCGCCCAGAAGACGCCGAGCCCGCGTACGTCCCCGACGCTCGGGTGCCGCTCGGCGATCTCGCGCAGCCCCGGGCCGAGCACGTCCGCGCCGATCCGGGCGGCGTTCTCGACGATGCCCTCGTCCCGCATCGCGTTGATGGTCGCGACGGCGGCGGCGGTGGCCAGCGGGTGGCCGGAGTAGGTCAGCCCGCCGGGGTAGGGGCGGGTGGCGAACGTGCCGGCGACGTGGTCGGCGATCACCACCCCGCCGAGCGGCACGTAACCGGAGTTCACGCCCTTGGCGAAGGTGATCAGGTCGGGCGTCACGCCGTAGTGGTCGATGGCGAACCAGGCGCCGGTACGCCCGAACCCCGCCATCACCTCGTCGGCGATGTAGAGGATGCCGTGCCTGTTGCACAGCTCGCGTACGCCGGCCAGGAAGCCCGGCGGCGGCGGCATGATGCCGGCGGTGCCCGGCACGGTCTCCAGCACGATCGCGGCGATGGTGGACGGGCCCTCCATCTCCACGACGCGTTCGAGGTGGCGCAGCGCGAGCCGGCTCTCCTCCTCCTCGGTCGTGGCGCCGAACTCCGACCGGTACAGGAACGGGCCGAAGAAGTGCACGACCCCGGCGGTGCCGTTGTCGCTGGGCCAGCGACGCGGGTCGCCGGTCAGGTTCACCGCGGTCTGGGTGCCGCCGTGGTAGCTGCGGTACTGGGACAGCACCTTCGGCCGGCCGGTGTGCAGCCGGGCCATCCGGACGGCGTGCTCGATCGCGTCCGCGCCGCCGTTTGTGAAGAACACCTTCTCCAGGCCCGCCGGGGTCCGCTCGGCGATCAGCCGGGCCGCCTCGCTGCGGGCGTCGTTGGCGTACGACGGCGCGATGGTGCACAGCTTGGCGGCCTGCTCCTGGATCGCCGCCACGACCGCCGGGTGCTGGTGGCCGATGTTGGTGTTGACGAGCTGGGAGGAGAAGTCCAGGTAGCGGTTCCCGTCGCCGTCCCAGAAGTACGAGCCCTCGGCGCGCTCGACGACCATCGGGTCGAGCAGGGCCTGGGCCGACCAGGAGTGGAAGACGTGGGCGCGGTCGAGTTCGTAGGTGCGGCGTGCGCTGGTGCTCATTGTCGCGTCTCTCCCGCTGCTCAGACGTTCTCGGGGAAGCCGAGGTTGATTCCGCCGTGGCTGGGGTCGAGCCAGCGGGAGGTGACGACCTTGCCGCGGGTGAAGAAGTGCACGCCCTCGGCGCCGTGGGCGTGGGAGTCGCCGAAGAGGCTGTCCTTCCAGCCGCCGAACGAGTAGTAGGCCATCGGCACCGGGATCGGCACGTTGACGCCGACCATGCCGACCTCGACCTCGTTCTGGTACCGGCGGGCCGCGCCGCCGTCGTTGGTGAAGATGGCGGTCCCGTTGCCGTACGGGTTGGAGTTCACCAGCTTGAGCGCCTCGTCGTAGCTGCCGACCCGCACCACGGACAGCACCGGCCCGAAGATCTCGTCGGTGTAGACGCTCATCTCCGGCGAGACCCGGTCCAGCAGGCTCGGCCCGAGCCAGAACCCGGACTCGTCGCCGTCGACCTGCACCTTCCGCCCGTCCACCACCAGTTCGGCGCCGGCCTCGACGCCCGCGTCCAGGTACGACGCGACCCGGTCGCGGTGCTCCCGGGTGACCAGCGGCCCCATGTCGCAGGAGCGGCGGCCGTCACCGATCTTCAGGCCGGCGATGCGCTCGCGGATGCGCGCCACCAGGTCGTCGGCGACGGGCTCGACGACCACCAGGGCGGAGATCGCCATGCACCGCTCGCCGGCCGAGCCGAACCCGGCGTTGACCGCCGCGTCGGCGGCCAGGTCGAGGTCGGCGTCCGGCAGCACCACCATGTGGTTCTTCGCGCCGCCGAGGGCCTGTACGCGCTTGCCGTTGCGGGTGCCGGTCTCGTACACGTACCGGGCGATCGGGGTGGAGCCGACGAACGACACGGCCTTGACCTCGGGGTGCTCCAGCAGCCGGTCGACAGCGACCTTGTCGCCGTGCACCACGTTGAACACACCGGCGGGCAGGCCGGCCTGCTCCCAGAGCCGGGCGACGAGCAGCGACGCGGACGGGTCCTTCTCGCTGGGCTTGAGCACGACGGCGTTGCCGGCCGCGATGGCGATCGGCACGAACCACATCGGGACCATCACCGGGAAGTTGAACGGGGAGATGACGGCGCAGACGCCGACCGGCTGCCGGATGGAGTAGACGTCCACGTTCGTGGACACGCCCTCGGAGTAGCCGCCCTTGAGCAGGTGCGGGATGCCGCAGGCGAACTCGACGACCTCCAGGCCGCGGGTGACCTCGCCCAGTGCGTCCGAGACGACCTTGCCGTGCTCGGCCGTGATCAGCTCGGCCAGTTCCTGCTTGTGCTGGTTCACCAGCTCCCGGAACGCGAACAGCACCTGGGTGCGCTTGGTCAGCGACGAGTTCCGCCAGGAGGCGAACGCGGCGGCGGCGGAGGCGACCGCCTGGTCCACCTCGTCGGCGGAGGCCAGCGGCACCTCCGTCCGGACCGTGCCCAGCGCCGGATCGTAGACTGGGGCCGTACGCTCGGTGACGCCGGCGAACGCCTTGCCGTCGATCCAGTGGGTCACCCGCTCCAGCGGGACGGGAGCGGGCACGGTGCCGGGTGCTGTCTGGGTCATGCCCGGATCATCTGCGCTTCCCCAGGCCCGGGCAATGGGCACTGTGTCGTTCCAGCCCGGGAGAAGCACACATACTGTGCGCCGGAGCGAGGAGGGAGACGGTCTGATGCCGATGACGGTTCGCGACGTGCTCGAACTGCCGGCGTTGCAGCAGGCCGGGCCGCGTGTCATGGCCGGGCGGGACCGCCTGGACGCTCCGGTGCGCTGGGTGCACGTGGCCGAGATCCCGGAGATCGCCGACCTGCTCCGCGGCGGGGAGCTGGTGCTGACCACCGGTATCGGCCTGCCGCCGGACGACGACGGGCTGCGCCGGTGGATCGACGGCCTGGCGGCGGTCGGCGCGGCCGGGGTCGTGGTCGAGCTGGGCCGCCGGTTCGGCGGGACGCTGCCGGCCGCGCTCGTCGAGCAGGCCCGCAGCCGGAACCTGCCGCTCGTCGCGCTCCAGCGGGAGATGCGGTTCGTGGCGGTGACCGAGGTGGTCCACTCGGTGATCGTCGAGGAGCAGACCGCCGAGCTGCTCGCGAAGGACGAGATCCACCGGATCTTCACCGAGCTGTCGGTGGAGGGCGCGGAGCCCCGGCAGGTGCTCCGCGAGGTCACCCGTCTGTCCCGGCGTCCCGTGGTGCTGGAGAACCTCTCCCACCAGGTGCTGGCGTACGAGACCGGCCCGCTGTCGGCCGAGGAGCTGCTCGACCGCTGGGAGACCCGCTCACGCGCGGTCGAGGTCCCGTCCGGCACCGGCTACGAGCCGCGTTCGGGCTGGCTGGTGACCGGGGTGGAGGCGCGGGGCAACAGGTGGGGGCGGCTGGTGCTGCTGTGCGACCAGGAGCCGCCGGCCCGGACGAGCGTCCTGCTGGAGCGCGCCGCGTCCACCATCGCGCTGAACCAGCTCGTCGCGCGGGACGACTCGTCTGTCGAACGGCAGGCGCGCAGCAGCCTGCTGTGGAGCATCGTCAACCACTCCGCGCCGACCCGGGACGTGGCGCTGCGGGCGCGCGGACTCGGTGTGCCGCTGGAACAGCGGCGGCTGCTCGGGGTGGTGGTCCGCCGGCGCCGGCCGGGCCCGGGGCCCGGCGCCGAGATGAACGCGCGCCGCCGGGAACTGCTGGACGCGGTGGAGACGGCGGTGCGCGACTGCGGGCTGTCGGCGCTGGCCGGGGACGTCGACGGGCTCGATGGTGCGGAGGTCACCGTGCTCGTCGCCCTCACCGACGCCGAGTCCGACGAGGCCGCGTTGCTCGGCCTGTCCACCGCGCTCACCCGGGCGGGCCTGCGGGCCGGGTCGGACGTCGTGGTCGCCGCCGGATCAGTGGTCAGGTCGCTGGACCTGGCGCGGCGCTCGCTGATCGAGGCGGCCCAGGTGGCCGACGCCACGGCGCACACCGCCGAGCCCCGGCCCTTCTACCGGCTCCTCGACGTCCGCCTCCGGGGCCTGCTGTACCTGCTGCGCGACGACGTGCGTCTGCAGACGTTCGTCGAGCGCGAACTGGGCCCGCTGCTCTCCTACGACGAGCGGCACGGCACGAACCACGTGGCGCTGCTGGAGGCGTACCTGGTCGAGGGGCGCAACAAGCGGCGTGCGGCGGAGGAGATGTCGCTGTCCCGCTCCGCGCTGTACCAGCGGTTGCAGTTGATCGAGCGGGTGCTCGGCGTCGACCTGGATTCGAGCGAGCGGCGCCTGTCGCTGCACGTGGCGCTCACCGCCCGCGACGTCATGCGCGGCGGCGGCATCTCCGGTGCCGCGGGCTGACTGTCACCTGCCGCGACGGGCCCGGGGGCGCCGCACACCGTCGCGGGTGGGCGAGGTGTGCACGCTGACGCTGACGACCGGGATCGCCCTCGCGACGCTCTTGCGTACCGTCTCCAGCGACGCCGTGGCGGGGGAGCACTCCACGATCATCACCGCCGACCGGTCCGGGCACTGCACGTACTGGACGTGCGTCACCGCGACCCGGCGTGAGTGCAGGACGGACAGCACCTTGAGCAGGCCGGTGGTGGAGTGCCCGGGGCCGAGGTGCACCACCATCGTGCACGCGCCGGCGGGGGAGTCGTCGTGCGGCCGGACGGCCGGGCCGGGAAGCCGGCGATCGACGGTGTCGGGGGGAAACGGGAACGTGGTCACGGGAGCCTCACAGTGTCGAGCCGACAGGGTGGCTTGGCCGGCGACGCACGCGAAGGCGTACGCCGCCTAGGTAATCGGCCCGATCGCGATGTGCATGCCCACGGCGGGGAGTGTGGCACGTCTCCGGGCCGCCGGGGAGGCTCCGGCGGCAAGCCGTCCGGCACGTGAGACAGCGCTCTGACCTGCGGATCGACGATCGTGGTGGGGCTTCGCGCCGGGCGCCTGCGAGTTACCAGCCGGTACGCATGCACTTAAGGATCGTTCAGGATCTCGCTCTACACTCGGGCTTGGGACGACGACTTGAGAAGGAGCTCCGCGCATGGACGCTGACGAGATCGCCGCCGGTCGGGCCCGCTGGCAGGCCCGCTACGACGCCGCCCGCAAGCGCGACGCGGACTTCACCACGCTGTCCGGCATGAGTGTCGAACCGGTGTACGGCCCGCCGGAGGGCGCGGCGTACCCGGGCTTCGACCGGATCGGCTGGCCGGGCGAGTTCCCGTACACCAGGGGTCTGTACCCGACCGGCTACCGCGGGCGGACCTGGACCATCCGGCAGTTCGCCGGTTTCGGCAACGCCCGGCAGACCAACGAGCGGTACAAGATGATCCTCGGCGCCGGTGGCGGCGGGCTCTCCGTCGCCTTCGACATGCCGACGCTGATGGGACGCGACTCCGACGACCCGCAGTCGCTCGGCGAGGTCGGCCACTGCGGTGTCGCCGTCGACTCGGCCGCCGACATGGAGGTGCTGTTCGACGGCATCGACCTGGCCGGCGTGACCACCTCGATGACCATCTCCGGCCCGGCCGTGCCGGTCTTCTGCATGTACCTGGTCGCCGCCGAACGGCAGGGCGCCGATCTGTCCACACTGGACGGAACGCTCCAGACGGACATCTTCAAGGAGTACATCGCGCAGAAGGAGTGGCTGTTCGACCCCGAGCCGCACCTGCGCCTCATCGGCGACCTGATGGAGTACTGCGCCCGGGAGATCCCCCGGTACAAGCCGCTGTCCGTCTCCGGCTACCACATCCGCGAGGCCGGCTCGACCGCCGCGCAGGAGCTGGCGTACACGCTCGCCGACGGGTTCGGGTACGTCGAGCTGGGCCTGTCGCGCGGGCTCGACGTGAACACGTTCGCCCCCGGCCTGAGCTTCTTCTTCGACTCCCATGTGGACTTCTTCGAGGAGATCGCCAAGTTCCGCGCCGCCCGCCGGATCTGGGCCCGCTGGCTGCGCGACGTGTACGGCGCCACCAGCGAGAAGGCGCAGTGGCTGCGGTTCCACACGCAGACCGCCGGAGTGTCGCTCACCGCGCAGCAGCCGGTCAACAACGTGGTACGGACCGCCGTGGAGGCCCTGGCCGCGGTGCTCGGCGGCACCAACTCGCTGCACACCAACGCCCTCGACGAGACGCTCGCCCTGCCCACCGACGAGTCGGCCGAGATCGCCCTGCGTACCCAGCAGGTGCTGATGGAGGAGACCGGGGTGACCAATGTGGCCGACCCGCTCGGCGGCGCCTGGTACGTCGAGGCGCTCACCGACCGGATCGAGGCCGAGGCGGAGGAGATCTTCGCCCGGATCAAGCAGCTCGGCGGCGAGGGCCCGCACGCGATCGGCCCGATGACCTCCGGCATCCTGCGCGGCATCGAGGACGGCTGGTTCACCGGGCACATCGCCGAGTCGGCGTTCGCCTACCAGCAGGCGCTGGAGAAGGGCGACAAGAAGATCGTCGGCGTCAACTGCCACACCGGCACCGTCGCCAAGGACCTGGAGATCCTGCGCATCTCGCACGAGGTGGAGTTGGAGCAGCGCCGGGTGCTGGCCGAGCGCAAGTCGGCCCGCGACGACGCCGCCGTCACCGCCGCCGTGGCGCGGATGGTCGAGGTGGCCCGCAGCGGCGAGAACATGATCCCCGCCATGCTCGACGCGGTCCGCGCCGAGGCCACCCTCGGCGAGATCTGCGACGCCCTCCGCACCGAGTGGGGCGTCTACCGCGAGCCCGCCCGCTTCTGACCGCCGCTTTGTAAGGAAGGGCCCCTTGTTAACAGCTGCTGTTAACAAGGGGCCCTTCCTCTACCGCAGGCGTTAACAAGGGGCCCTTCCTTGCGGGCGGGCTGAGCTGGGGGAGAGTGGTGACTGTCGCCGTCGCGGCTGGTCGGAGATCCGTCGCGTACGTGCGAGACTAGACAACCATGAGCGACCCACGGATCACCTCGTCGATCTTCACCCGCGGCGCGGTCGACCTCAGCGCGCTGCGCACCCCCGCACCTGCCGACACCTCCACCGCCACACCGTCTCCGGGCGGCACGCCCGCCGGGCTGCCGGGCAGCCCCGCCGGCTCCGCCGCCGTGATCGACGTGACCGAGGCGAACATCCAGTCCGAGGTGCTCGAACGCTCGCTCACCACACCGGTAGTGGTCTTCTTCGGCGCCGCCGGTTACCCGGAG
This sequence comes from Micromonospora sp. NBRC 110037, assembly GCF_001652995.1. Lineage (NCBI taxonomy): Bacteria > Bacillati > Actinomycetota > Actinomycetes > Micromonosporales > Micromonosporaceae > Micromonospora > Micromonospora sp. NBRC 110037. The sequence goes on along the minus strand of NZ_BBVA01000007.1, from coordinate 72,637 downwards.
AGCGACCAGTTCGCCCCGGTGCTGGAGAAGCTGGCCGCCGAGGGCGGCGGAGCGTGGCTGCTGGCCCGGGTCGACGTGCAGCAGCAGCCGCGGCTCGCGCAGATGTTCCAGCTCCAGGCGCTGCCCACCACGTACGCCATCGTCGGTGGCCGCCCGATCGACGCCTTCCCCGGCCCGGTGCCCGAGTCGCAGTTGCGACAGTGGCTCCAGGCCGTGCTCAAGGCCGGTGGCGTCACCGTCGCCGAACCGGAGGACCCGCGCCTCGACGCCGCCGACGACGCGCTGATGAGCGGTGACCTCGACGCGGCCGAGGCGGCGTACCGGAAGATCCTCGCCGAGTCCCCGGCCGACGCGGCGGCGGAGGCGGGCCTGGCGCAGGTCGGGCTGGCCCGCCGGGTCGCCGGCGCCGACCCGCAGGGCGCGCTGGACGCCGCGGCCGCCGCCCCCGACGACGTGGACGCCCAACTGCTGGCCGCCGACATCGAGGTGCTCAGCGGCCTCGCCGACCAGGCGTACCAGCGGCTCGTCGGCCTGGTCCGGCGCACCGCCGGGGACGACCGGGACCGGGTACGCCAGCACCTGCTCGGCCTGTTCACCATCGCCGGCCCGGACGACCCCGCCGTGGCCTCCGCCCGACGCGCCCTGGCCAGCGCGCTGTTCTGAGTCAACCCGCGCGGGCCGGCGCACCGCCGGCCCGCCCGACCACCGAGGACGGGAGCCCATGATGCGCCGGATCGCCGTCCTCGACGCGCCGACGAACCTCGGGCTGCGCCCACCCACCGCCAGCTCCGTGCCCGGATGCGCCAAGGCACCGGGCGCGCTGCGCGACCACGGCCTGCTCGCCCGGCTGCGGGCCCGAGACGCCGGCTGCCTGACCCCGCCCCGGTACGACCCGGGGGACTGGCGACCCGGCGACGGCGTCTGCCACGCGCCGGAGATCTCCGCGTACTCGCTGGCGCTCGCCGACCGGATCGGCGCGATCATCGACCGGGGCGAGTTCCCGCTGGTGCTCGGCGGCGACTGCTCGGTGCTGCTCGGCTCCGGGCTGGCCATGCACCGCCTCGGTGAGGCGGTCGGCGGGCGGATCGGCCTGGTCTTCGTCGACGGCCACTCCGACTTCCGGCACCCCGGCAACGCCTCCTACGTCGGCGCGGCGGCCGGGGAGGACCTGGCGCTGGTCACCGGGCGGGGGCAGCCCGACCTGGCGGCCATCGAGGGGCGGCGGCCCTACTTCCGGGACATCGACGTGGTGGTGCTCGGCATCCGCGCGCAGGACGAGTACCGCCTCGACCTGCAGGCCGCCGGCATCACCACCCGGCCGGTGCCGGCGCTGCGCGCCGAGGGCGCGGCCCGGACCGCCCAGTGGGCGCACGAGCAGCTCGTCGACTGCGCCGGCTACTGGGTGCACATCGACGTCGACGTGCTCGACCCGGCGGTGATGCCCGCCGTGGACGCGCCCGACCCCGGTGGCATCGCCTTCGCCGAGCTGGAGATCCTGCTGGCCGGGCTGGTCGACACCCCCCATTGCCTCGGCGTCGAGCTGACCGTCTTCGACCCCGACTACGACCCGGACGGGGCGTACGCGGCCGAGATCGTGAACACGGTGGTGGCCGGGCTCGCCCCGGTCGTAGCGCCGGGCGCCGTTCCGCCCCGTCTGCTGCCGCCCGGCCCGCCGCCCCAGCGCGCACGGTACGCGGAGGCAACCCGGGCGGGCAGCTTCCTATCGCCGAACGGCGACGCCGCAGAGCGGGACGCGGATCCGGCGGCCGGGACCGCCGGGCTCGGCTCCGGCCTGGCGGCGGACGAGCCGGATCTCGCCTCAGCGCCGACGTCCGGAGGGCTCGCCTCGGCGTCGTTGGAGACGCCGGTGCCGGCCGTCGCCGTTGAGCCGATCGGGCCAGCCGCCGCGGTCTCCTCCGGGCTGCTGCGTCGGGTGCCCCAGACCGACGAGGACGCACCGAAGGACACCCCGCCGTCGTCCGCGGGCATCGACTGATCGCGCGGCAGTTCAGCCCGGCCGTCGGAACACGAACGCCGCCGCCTTCCGCTGCACGGCGGTCACCTCGGCGACGCTCAGATGGAGCAGCCTCGCCGCCGACGCCATCTCCTCCGGAAGCGTAGCCCCGCTCTCCAACGGGACGTCCGTGTTGAAGCAGACCGGCACACCCGCGTCGAGGAAGGTCCGCACCGGGTGGGCGTGGGCCGCGTCGACCGCGCCCAGGGCCAGATTCGATGAGATCGACACCTCGACGAGCACACCGTCGTTTCCCAACCGCTTGAGCAGCGACGGGCTGCGGGCGGCGGCGACCGCGTGGCCCAAACGCTGCGCGCCGAGTTCGTCCAGGGCACGCCATACGCCATCCAGGTGCCCGAACTCCCCGGCGTGCACCGTGACGCCGAGCCCCGACTCGCGGGCGGCGCGGAACAGGCCCCGGAACGGAGCCGTGTCGTCGTACCTGCTCTCGTCGCCGGCGAGGTCGATGCCCACGAAGGTGGCCGGAAGGTCGGCCAGCGCGCCCGTGCAGGCGCGAACGAACTCCTCGTCGCTGTCCCGGTTGATCAGGAGAATCCCCCGGACCGACGGGCGCTCCAGCGACTCCATTGTGGTGTGCGCGACGCGGAGGAACGCGGCCAGTGGCATGCCGTCCCACACGAACCGCCGCGGCGAGAGCCGGAGTTCGACGTGATCCACCCCTTCCCGGCGCTGCTCCTCGTGCATCTGCCGGATGAACGATCGCAAGTCGTCCGCCGACACCGGGAGCCGTCCGCGATTGCCGACGTCGTGCGCGGCGAAGAAGGCCGCCGGATCCCGGCGATGCTCGGCGGGAGTCAGGCCCACCTGTAGACGTTTGCGCTGCTGGGGTTCGAGGTGCAGATGGAGGTGGGGCAGCACGGTCAGTACCTCCTCGTAGCCAGCACCTTTACCCAGCTCTGCGCGGATCGGCCCGAGTTGCTCTCCTCCTCGGTCCAGGCCCGGGTCACCTCGAAGCCGGCCTCCTCTACCAGAGCGCGCAGCTCGGGCAGCTCGTACAGGAAAAAGTGCCGGACCTCGCCCGATTCGCCCAGCTGCTCGCTGACGAGCCCTCGGCCCTCCTTGACCGAGATCTGCATGATGCCCCCGGGTCTCAGCACCCGGTGCAGCTCGTCGAGCGACCGTCGTACGTCCGCACCGCCGAGATGCAGCAGGACCGCCGAACACCAGATCGCGCCGACGGAGCAGTCGGCCAGTGGGATGTCCCTGATGTCGGCCACCAGCCGTGAGAACGGGGCGCTCCACTTGACCTGGGTGAGCAGGGAGGCAGAGGCGTCCATGGCGACGACGGGACGGCCCCTGGCCGCCATGTAGTGTGCGTCCCGACCCGCGCCCGCCCCGGCGTCCAGTACCGGACCGGTGGTCGCATCGAGCAGGTGGTCGATCTGGTGGGGAAGCGCGGAGTCGTCCGCGAACTGTTCGGTGTCCGCCGCGTAGCGCGCGGCGTTGTTCTCGTAGGTGGCCAGCGTCTCGTCCAGGACCTCGGCACCAATCGTCTCGTTCATCCGCGCCTCGTCCCGTCGGAGTTCCCTAATGGTGATGTGGCAGTTCTCAATATAGGGAAAAGCGGCCCAGTCCCAGGTGTCCGGCAGGCCCACGATTTCGGCCCAGACACGTCGCGCGTACTGCGAAACCGCAGGAGGTTCGAGGGTCAGATAGTGGAAGGACGGTGCCCACGAGCAGTAGTAGTAGTTCCTGCGGGCGTCGGCCGCCTTGATCAATGGGCCGAGGCCGTCGACGGGGTGGGCGCCGGGTGGAACCAGCGCGCGGGCATCCGCCTCCGGCGGGAGCGGAAACAAATGGATGTGACAGTGGGTGATGCAGCCGCCGCCGCGGTGACCGGCCTCCTTGCCCGACGAGCCGTGTTCGACCAGAGTCACCCGGCAGGCGAAGACGCGCTCGATCTGGGCGGCGACGGCGCGGGCCAGGACGTGCAGCCGGGACCGTTCCCCGGCGGGGAGGTCGCCGCTGCTCGGCGCGTGACGGTGCGGTACGACCAGGGCGTAGCCCGGAGTCAGGGAGCCGAGTCCGGCCATGACGTCGAGGCCCGACCACCGCATGACGAGCCGGGGCGGCGAGGGATCGTCGAGGCCGGACGCGCCAACGGTGTTGCGCCTGACCTCCCGGCACATCTCGCAGCTGTCGGCCGGTCCGCCCGTCACTGCCCTTGCCCTCCGCGCCGCCGGCGTGCCCCCCAGATCAGTTGGAAGATCAGCAGCAGCGCGGGGAGGATGAGACCGACCAGAAACTCGGTGCGATCGACGGCTCTGGTCAGGTAGAGGACCACCGCGCCGATCGAATAGACGACCCCGATCGACCACAGTGCGAGCGTCACCTTGCGTCGGCGTACCCAGTTCAGCAGGAAGTTGCGCATCAACAGGGCGCTGGTCAGCCTCCTCGCGCTCACCTGTGTCTGTACCAGGGCGCAACCCGGGTAGAGGAGCTGAGCCTCGCCGGTCCGTCCGGGGAACACCGCCTCCCGCATCTTCGACAGGGCCGAGACGAAGGGCCAGATCGCCCAGATGGACTCCCGTAACGGGCTGCGTGGCAGTTCCCAGGCGCCGGTCGGACCCTGATCCCGCATGATCGCGGAAGCCGCCGTGAACAGTTTGGGTTGCAGCGGGTCGACGCCGGCCGCCAGGAGAGCGGTGACGGCGATCGGGCCGGCGAAGTGCGGCAGGACATTCTGGAACACCGTCTGGCGGTCCCCGTCCGGGTACGGGACGTCGAACTCCTCCACCGTCGACGACCGCTCGACGTGCTCGCCCGCCTCCAGCCGTTCGAGGATCCAGTCGGTCGTCTTGCTGATCGTGTTGACGCTCAGCGCGCCCTCGAGTTGGGAGAGGGCGAGCAGTGCGAAGCTGGTGTGCAGGAGGGTGGGCGGAGCGCCGGGCAACGGGCCCCAGGCCGGCGCGTCGGGGCTCTGCGCCCCGATCAGCCACTTCTTGGCGTTGTCGATGACGTGCGGCGGGCCGCCGCACTCCTGGAGCGCCAGCATGCACAGCGCGGTGTGGAAGACTCGTGAGGGTTGACCGGCGTATGAGGCCCAACCGAAGTCGGTGTTCTGGTTCTCTTCCAGGAAGCGCACGCCACCCCGCAATGCGTCGGACGCGGCGAGCCGACCCGTGCCGGGAGGGCTCAGCGCGCGTACCACCCACGCGGTGGCCTCGATGATCGGGAAGCCGTTGGTGGTTCTCACGGCCCAGCCACCCGCTCCGCCGTCCGGATCGACGATCTGCTGGTCGACCAGGTATTTGATGATCTCGTCAGCCCGTTCGAACTCCTGACCCGCGATGCGGAAGGTGAACAGCCCGACGGCGGAGGCGGTGATTCCCGGATTGGGATCGTCCAGGAAGTGATACCAACCAGCCGTGCCCTCGGGCGACCGGAAGTTGACCCGAAGGCAGGACAAGGCGCGGTCGATGGATTCGGACAGGGATTTTCCCGAGAGCGCTGCTACTGGGTGTGCCAATTCATCTCCACAGCGATGATGGGCGGATCGCCGCCTGTGGGCGCGTGTCGGCACCGTACAGCGCTGTCTTGATGTTCACCACCCGTCATGACGGGAGTCGATGGCCGTCGGTTGCGGTAATGACCCGATCGACGACTGTCCGAGAAAAAGCGCAAGGGATTTGCGAGGGTGTGTCGGAGTTTCGTCGCCGCGTCGGCCGCCGCTTCCCCACCGCAAGTGAATGCCGGACATCCGACAGTGCTGCGCCCGGTGCGCGTACGGCGGGGCAGGCGGGCTAGCGGGCGAGGCCGCGCAGGAACTTCTCGGCGATCGGCGCCGCCACCTTCGAGCCCGCCCCGCCCTGCTCGACGAAGACGGCGAAGGCCACGTCACCCTGCCACCCGACGAACCAGGCGTGCGTGTTCGCCGGGTTGTTGTCGTACTCCGCGGTGCCGGTCTTGCCGTGCACCGGCTCGCCGGGCACATCCGCCAGCGCGCTGCCACTGCCCGCTGTGACCACCCCGCGCATCAGCGACTTCAGCGCCGTCACCGACTCCGGCTTGAGCGCCTCGCCGGCCGGCGCGGGCTTGGCCGGCGCCGGGTCGAGCAGCAGCTTGGGCTGCTCGAACTTGCCCCGGGCCACGGCCGCGGTGGCGCTCGCCATGGCCAGCGGGCTCACCAGCGTGGTGCCCTGGCCGATCGCGGCGGCGGCCTGCTCGGTGGCCGGGCCGTTGGCGGAGACCTTGCCGGTGAACGCGTCCGCGCCGAGATCCCACGCGGCCTCCAGGCCGAGCGTACGGCCGGCCTGCGCCAGCCCGTCCGGGCCGAGCTTCGGCGCCAGCGCCACGAACGCGGTGTTGCAGGACTTGGCGAAGTCGGTGGCGAACGGCACCGCGCCCAGCTCGAAATTGTCCGAGTTCTTGAAGCTGCGGCCCTCGACCGTCGCCGTCTTCGGGCAGTTCACAGTGGTCTGCGGGGTCACCGCGCCCCGGTCGAGCAGGCCGAGCGCGCTGACCATCTTGAACGTCGAGCCGGGCGGCACCTGGGCGGTGAACGCGAGGTTCTCGCCGGCCGCCCCGGGACCGTTCGCGGCGGCCAGCACCGCGCCGTCGCTGATCCGCAGCGCCACCAGCGCGGAGCGGCGGGTCTGCCCGCGCAACGCGGCGTCGGCAGCGTTCTGGGTCGCCACGTCGATGGTGGTCTTCACCGGCTGACCGGGCTTCGGGTCGGCGCGGTACAGCTCCGTGCCGGTCGGCTCGACCTTGCCGTCCGGGGTGGTCCGCTCGGTGATCACGGTGACGCCGGTGACGCCACGCAGCCGCTCGTCGTACCGGCCCTGGAGGCCGCCGTGGCCGACCAGGTCGCCGCGCGCGTACCGCTCGGGGTGGGCCTGCAGGTCGTCGGCGGTGGCCTGGTCGACCGAGCCGAGCAGCGCCCGGGCGAACTCGCGCGTCGGGGCCAGCATGAGCTGGTCGGTCGCGAACCGGGTGCCGGGCAGCTCGTAGATGCGTGGCTTGATCTGCCGGTATGCGTCCTCACGCAGCGTCACCACCTCGACGAGCCCGTCCGGCTTCGCCTCCTTGAGCCGCTTGGGCAGGTCGCCCAGGTCGACCGGCGGGCTGAGCGCGGGCCGGATCGCCTTGAACGCGGCGTCCAGCTTCTTGACCAGGCCGGGCACGTCGGTGACCTCGCCGGGAACGACCTGCACCCGGACCACCGGGCGCGGCGCGACGATCGGCTGGCCGGCGGCGTCCAGCACGCCGGCGCGCTGCGCCGGCTCCCGCCGCAGCGCGATCCGGTCGCCGCTCTCCAGCTTCTCGTGCACCACAGCCGGTTCCCAGATCACCTGCCACTGGTCGTCGCCGCCGCGCTTGAGGCGTACCGGGTTCTCGTAGGCCCAACGGGCGCCGCCGGGCAGCGCCCAGCTCACCTTGACCCGGGCGGTGGCGACGTCGCCCTTGGTGGTGATCTCGCCGGTGCGCGTCAACTCCGGCGGGTTGGCGGCCAGCTCACCGGCGAGCGCCTGGAGCTGCTTGGTCACCTCGCCGGCCGCCACCCGCCCGCCGGCCGGCTGGATGAAGCCGACCGCCTGCAGGTCGCCGGAGCGCCAGCCGCCGAGGAACGCCTCGACGGCCGCCTCCGGGCCGTCGTCGCCGGAGCAGCCGGTCAGCGCGCCCGCTGTGACCAGGGCGGCGGCCAGCCCCGCGAGGAGGCGACGACGGGTGTGACGGCTGGGGCGGACGGGGTACGACACGGGCATGAAGCGGTCCCTCCGGTGCTCAACTGCCCTGCACGCTAGTACGGCCCGGCGCTCGCCACCGCCCCGCCACGGCCTCCGGCAGCGCGGAAAGCCCCGTGTGGCAGTGTGATGAACATCGCCAGTCGGGGTACTCCGCGGGCGGCCGACCACGAACCCGCAACGGGTGAAAGGACAGAGTCCCGATCCGGACGTCCGGCCGGTGGTCCGCCGCGGGAGGTACCACGCGGTAGGGCCTAGGCTGGGCGGCAGAGTGACCCACAGTGCGGTGGGTCGAGGGGAGTGGCACCGATGGACCGGCGTCCGGCGATCAAACCGGGACCCGACCTCCGGCAGGCTGACACCGGCCGGGACGACGACAGCTTCGATTCGGCGACCGACGGGGACGGTTTCAGCCGTCTCGACACAGGAGTGACCGGGATGACCGGTTCCAGCATCGACACCCTCTACGACCTGGGCCTGCCCACGCAGGCACTGGCCGACGAGTCGGAGGACGCCGAGCTGGACGAGCCCGTTCCCAACGCGGAGCGGCTGGTCGCCCAGGCGGTCGCGCTGGCCGGCGACGACCACGACGCGGCCACACTCGTGGACCGCTTCTGGCGGTTCGCGCCGGACGAGGAGCTGATCGGCTTCACCGCCGAGGAGATGCTGGAGGCGGCCCGGGCCCACCGGGACCTGGCCCAGCAGCGGGTTCCGGGCGAGCTGAAGCTGCGCATCCACGAGCCGGACGCCGAGCAGCACCACACGGTCGTCGAGATCGTCACCGACGACATGCCGTTCCTGGTCGACTCGGTGACCGCCCTGCTCAACTCCCGTCACCTCGACGTGCACCTGCTGGTGCACCCGCTGGTCGTGGTGCGGCGCGAGCCGCTGGGCCGGCTCACCGAGGTCTCGGCGGACGTGGAGCCGGACGACGCCATCGCCGGTGACCTGGTCGAGAGCTGGATGCGGATCGAGATCGACCCGGTCCGCGACCCGGCCGAGCGGGAGGCGCTGCGCCGCGAGTTGCAGCGGGTGCTCACCGACGTGCGCGAGGCGGTCGAGGACTGGCCGAAGATGCGGCAGCGGGCCCTCGCGCTCGCCGACGAGCTGGCCGCCGCCCGGACGTCGGACAACCGCCCGCCGGTGCCGGAAAAGGACATCACCGACTCGGTGGAGCTGCTGCGCTGGCTGGCGCACGACCACTTCACGTTCCTCGGCTACCGCGAGTACCGCCTGGTCGACGCCGACGGCGCGCGCGGCGGCGGGCAGGCCCTGGAGGCGGTGCTCGGCACCGGCCTGGGCATCCTGCGCTCCGACTCGCCGGAGGCCCGGTCGCTGAACTCGATGACGCCCGAGGCGCACGAGAAGGTGCTGGAGAAGCGCCTGCTCATCATCACCAAGGCCAACTCGCGTGCCACCGTGCACCGCTCGGCGTACCTCGACTACATCGGCTTCAAGATCTTCAACGAGGCCGGCGAGGTGGTCGGGGAGCGGCGCTTCCTGGGCCTGTTCTCCACCGCCGCGTACCGGACCAGCGTGCAGGAGCTGCCGGTGGTCCGGCGCAAGGTCGCCGAGGTGCTCGACCGCTCGGGCCTGAGCCTGCGCAGCCACTCCGGCAAGGACCTGTTGCAGATCCTGGAGACGTACCCGCGCGACGAGCTGTTCCAGATCAAGACCGACGACCTCTACCACGCGGTGATCGGCGTGCTGCGGATGGCGGGCCGCCGGCAGCTGCGGGTGTTCCTGCGCCGCGACGCGTACGGGCGGTTCATCTCCTGCCTGATCTACCTGCCGCGGGACCGGTTCACCACGCAGAACCGGCTGCGCATGCAGGACATCCTGCTGCGCGAGCTGAACGGCGTCGGCGTCGACTACACCACCCGGGTGACCGAGTCGATGCTGGCCCGCGTGCACTTCATCGTGCGGACCGACCCGAACAACCCGCCCGGTGACATCGACGCCGACCTGCTCGCCGAGGAGCTGGCCGACGCGACCCGCCTCTGGGACGACGACTACCGGCTGGTGCTGGAGCGCAAGCTCGGCGACGAGCAGGCCAAGCACCTGTTCGCCCGGTACGCCGACGCGTTCCCGGAGGGCTACAAGGACGGGCACACGCCGTACGAGGCGATGAAGGACCTGGCGAAGCTGGAGTTGCTGGAGGAGCCCGGCCAGCTGGAGATGCACCTGTTCCGCAAGCAGGCGCCGCCGCGTCCGTACGCCGCCCGCGCCGCCGACGCCGACGAGGCGATGGACGTGCGGTTCAAGGTCTACCGGTACGGCGAGCCGATGATGCTCTCCGCCGTGCTGCCGGTGCTGCACTCGCTCGGTGTGAAGGTGGTCGACGAGCACCCGTACGAGGTGGAGCGCGTCGACGGCCGGATCTGGCTCTACGACTTCGGTCTGGAGCTGCCCGAGCGGCACCAGGACCTGGCCGAGGTACGTCCGCACGTGGAGAACGCCTTCGCCGCCGCCTGGCGGGGCGAGGCCGAGGTGGACGGCTTCAACGAGCTGGTGCTCCGGGCCGGGCTCACCTGGCGGCAGGTCGTCGTGCTGCGCGCGTACGCGAAGTACCTGCGCCAGGCCGGCACCGTGTTCTCCCAGGAGTACATGGAGCAGACGTTCATCGCGTACCCGCAGATCGCCGAACTGCTGGTGAAGCTGTTCGAGACCCGGTTCGCCCCGGGCGCCACCACGCTCGACGAGCGGCGGCAGCGCAGCGGTGAGCTGGTCGACGCGATCGGCGAGGCGCTGGACGAGGTGGCCAGCCTCGACCAGGACCGCATCCTGCGGGCCTACCTGACGCTGATCCAGGCCACGCTGCGCACCAGCTTCTACCAGAAGCCGGTGGGCGGGCGGCCCAAGCCGTACGTGGCGTTCAAGCTGGACCCGCAGGCCATCCCGGACCTGCCCGCGCCGCGGCCCAAGTTCGAGATCTTCGTCTACTCGCCCCGGTTCGAGGGCGTGCACCTGCGCTACGGGCCGGTGGCCCGCGGCGGCCTGCGCTGGTCCGACCGGCGCGAGGACTTCCGGACCGAGGTGCTCGGCCTGGTCAAGGCGCAGATGGTGAAGAACGCGGTGATCGTGCCGGTCGGCGCCAAGGGCGGCTTCGTGCTCAAGCAGAAGCCGGGCGACCGGGACGAGGCGGTGATCTGCTACAAGGAGTTCATCTCCGCGCTGCTGGACGTCACCGACAACATCGTCAGCGGCGAGATCGTGCCGCCCGAGGACGTGGTCCGGCACGACGGCGACGATCCGTACATGGTGGTGGCCGCCGACAAGGGCACCGCGACGTTCTCCGACATCGCCAACGAGATCTCCGAGGCGCACAGCTTCTGGCTGGGCGACGCGTTCGCCTCCGGCGGCTCGGCCGGCTACGACCACAAGAAGATGGGCATCACCGCCCGGGGCGCCTGGGAGTCGGTCAAGCGGCACTTCCGGGAGCTGGGGCACGACACCCAGACGCAGGACTTCACTGTGGTCGGCGTCGGTGACATGTCCGGCGACGTGTTCGGCAACGGGATGCTGCTGTCGAAGCACATCCGGCTGGTGGCCGCGTTCGACCACCGGCACATCTTCCTGGACCCGGATCCGGACTCGGCCCGGTCGTGGGAGGAGCGTAAGCGGCTGTTCGACATGCCGCGCTCGTCGTGGGAGGACTACGACCGCGAGCTGATCTCCGAAGGCGGCGGCGTCCACTCGCGTACGGCGAAGTCGGTGCCGATCTCGCCGCAGGTCCGCGCGGTGCTCGGCCTCGACGAGGACGTCACGCAGCTCAGCCCGCAGGAGCTGATGAAGGCGATCCTCACCGCGCCGGTGGACCTGTTCTGGAACGGCGGCATCGGCACCTACGTCAAGGCGTCCAGCCAGACCAACGCCGAGGTCGGGGACAAGTCCAACGACGCCATCCGGGTGGACGGCAAGAGCCTGCGCTGCCGGGTGGTCGGCGAGGGCGGCAACCTGGGCTTCACCCAGCAGGGCCGGATCGAGTACGCGTCGACCGGCGGCCGCATCTACACCGACTTCATCGACAACGCGGCCGGTGTGGACTGCTCCGACCACGAGGTCAACATCAAGATCCTGCTCAACACGGCGGTGGCCGACGGGGAGCTGGACCGGCCGGAGCGTGACGAGCTGCTGGCCCGGATGACCGACGAGGTCGCCGAGCTGGTGCTGCGGGACAACTACGACCAGGCGCGGGCGCTGAACAACGCCCAGGCCCAGGCCGCCTCGCTGCTCCCGGTGCACCGGCGGATGATCAACGACCTGGAGCGGTCCGGCGCGCTGGACCGGGCCCTGGAGGCGCTGCCGTCGGACGAGGAGCTGGCGGTCCGCACCGAGAGCGGGCTGACCGCGCCGGAGTTCGCGGTGCTGCTCGCGTACGTCAAGATCGTGCTGGAGCGCGAGATCGTCGGCGAAGGCCTGGCGGACGAGGAGTGGACGACCGACATCCTGGTCAACTACTTCCCGACGCCGTTGCGGCAGCGCTTCGCCGACCGGATGGGCCGGCACCGGCTGCGCCGGGACATCGTCACCACTGTCCTGGTCAACGAGGCGATCAACCGGGGCGGCATCTCGTTCGTCTTCCGGGTGGTCGAGGAGACGGCCGCCTCCGCGGCGGACGTGCTCCGGGCGTACGTGGTGGTCCGCGAGGTGTTCGGCCTGCGTGACCTCTGGGACGCGGTCGAGGCGCTGGACAACAAGGTCTCGCCCGAGTTGCAGACCGCCGTCTACCTGGACACCCGGCGGCTGCTCGACCGCGCGGTGCGCTGGCTGGTCACCAACCGCCGGTCGCCGATCGACGTGCCGGCGGAGATCGACCGGCTGCGCGACGGTGTGGCCCAGCTCCTGCCGGACCTGGAGCACCGGTTCTGGGGCACCGAGCGGGAGGCCATCGCGGCGCACATCGAGTCGCTGGTCGAGCGCGGGCTGCCGCGTGACCTGGCCGAGCAGGCGACCCGCCTGATGTACAGCTTCGGCCTGCTCGACATCGTCGAGACGGCGCAGGCGACCCGGCGGGACGTGGGCGAGGTGGCCTCGGTCTACTTCGTGCTCTCCGACCGGTTCCGGGTGGACGCGCTGCTGTCGAAGATCTCCCTGCTGCCGCGCGAGGACCGGTGGCAGACGCTGGCCCGGATGGCGCTGCGCTACGACCTGTACGCCGCGCTGGCCGCGCTCACCGCCGAGGTGCTCGGCTCCACCCCGGACGACGTGCCGCCGGTGGAGCGGGTGCAGGAGTGGGAGCAGGCGAACGCCACCTCGATCCACCGGGCGCACCGGGCGATGGGGGAGTTCGACGAGTCCCGCGCCGACCTGTCCGCGCTGTCGGTGCTGCTGCGCCAGATCCGTACCCTGGTCCGGACCTCGGCGGCGGCCTGACCGCAGACGCGCGCGTGGCCCGGTGGTCGGGGAACCGACCACCGGGCCACCGCCGTTTCCGCCCTCAGCTCGTCATCGGGGCGTAGACGACGATGTTGTTGAGGTAGCTTCCGGCCGTCTTGTCGAACACCCCACCGCAGGTCACCACGCGCAGGGCGGGCACGGCCGACGGACCGTAGACCTGCGCGGCGGGAAAGGCGGTCTTCGGGTACGATCCGACCTCGCGCACCGTGAACGTGGCGGACCTGCCGTCCTGCCGGGTGACCACTATCGTGTCGCCGGCCACCAGCGCGCCGAGGTTGAAGAACACCGCCGGGCCGAGCTGGGCGGAGTCGACGTGGCCCACGATCACCGCGTTGCCGGCCTCGCCCGGGCTGGCGCCGGGGGAGTACCACCCGGCCTTCATGGCCTGGTCCAGCGGGGGCACCTGGACCGTGCCGTCCGGGTTCGTGCCGAGCGACATGATCTCGGCCCGCACCCCGATACGGGGGATCGAGATGGTCGTCGGCGCGGACCGGGGCAGTGGAGCCGGGGCGGCGCCGTTCGGGCTCGTCGCGCCCGCTGGGCCCGTTGCTGCCGGAGCGCCCGGGACCGCTGCGGCCCCCGGGGCGGCTGCGGTGCCCGGGGCGGCTGCGGTGCCCGGGGCGGCGCCGGGTGGGCCGGTCGTCGGGCCGGGCGTCGCGGGGCCGACGGCGCCCCCGGCGGCGTCCGCCGTCGGCAGGCCGGAGGCGTCCGGCGTCAGCTGACCCTCGGCGTCCGGCCCCGGTTGGCCCTCGGCGTCCGGGTCTGCTTGGGGGCCGGTGGTGACCGGGGCCGCCTGCCCGAGCGGCTGCGGCGGGGACGGTGGCGGGACGGTCCGGACGGACGCGCCGATCAGACCGGCCCCGGCCATGGCGAGCAGGACGACGACGGCCGTGCCGGCGGCACGCCACGGACTTCCGTGACGGCCGCCGGCCCGGGTCGTCGTCCGGTCAGACCAGGTCACCGGCCCGCCGCCGGCGCAGCAGCACCAGGCCGCCCAGTGCCGCGGCGCCGATCATGCCCGCGCCACCGGTGGCGAGGGTACGGTCCACGCCGGTGGTCGTCATGCCGCCGTCGCCGCCGTCGACCCCACCGCGCGGCAGGACCACCAGCTCGCCCTCACCGCAGGAGCCCCGCAACTCGTACCGGCCCGGCCGGGCGTCGTGCGAGACGGTGGCCTCGCCGTAGTAGACGAAGTCCTTCCCGTGCTCCCAGCCGTCCTTACCGTCCTTGCCGTAGTCGCGCTCGGCGTCCTTGCCGTAGTCGCCCTTGTCGTCCTGCCAGGCGCCTCCGCTCGCCTGCCAGTCGTCCTTGCCGCCCGGCCAGTCGCTCTTGTCGCCCGGCCAGTCGTTCTCACCTTCCTGCCAGTCGTTCTTGCCGCCCGGCCAGGAGCCGTGCTCGTCCTTGCCGTCCTTGCCCTTGTCGTCCGGCCGGCCGCCACGGTCGTCCTTGCCGTGCTCGTCCTTGGCGTCCTTGCCGTGCTGTTCCTTGCCGTCGGGGCCGTGCGCGTCCTTGGTCCAGTCCGGCCCGCCCGGCTTCTCCTTCTCCCAGCCCGGCTCGGCGTCCTGGCCGTACTCGTCGTGCCCCTGCCAGTCGCCGGGGTCGACGGCCGCGCCGGCCCCCGCGCCGCCCGGCTGCGGCTGCCCTTCCGGCTGGCCGGCCGGCGGCTGGGGCTGGTCCGCCGGGGGCTGCGGCATGCCGTTGCCGCCGGGCCCGTTGCCACCCGGCCCGTTGCCACCCGGGCCGTTGCCACCCGGGCCATTGCCGCCCGGCCCGTTGCCGTCAGGCCCATTTCCGCCCGGCCCGTGTCCGTCCCCGCCCGGCTCGCCGCGGCCGTCCGGGCCCTTGCCGTGGTCGTCCTTGCCGTCCGGGCCCTTGCCGTGCTCGTCCTTGCCGTCCGGGCCCTTGTCGTCCCAGCCCCAGTCCTGGTCGCCGCCCCAGTCACCGCCCCGGTCGGCCCAGTCGCCGTGCTCGCCGTCGCGGGCCGGGCGCAGGTCGACCTTGCCGGTCACCTTCGACCAGACGGTGGCGTGCTGCTGCGGCTCGGAGCAGATCGCGAGCAGTTCGACGGTGTCCCCCGCCTTCACCACGTGCGGCTTGGCGATGACCTTGCCCTCGTCGTGCCCTCCCGCGTAGGCCATTCCCGGGGTGAACACGAGAAGGCCGGCGCCGCCGAGGGCAGCGCCCGCGACCACCTTCCCGAGCATCTTCTTAGCCATGACCAGCGTCTCCATCCCTGTTCGTCCTGAGCCCGACGTCAGTCGAGCTAAGGCCGACGCTAGACCTTTTCGCGACTTATTCGGGGAAAGATTCGCTTTTAGGAGTTTGTCGAGATCGGGCGTGTCCGCGCTGTCCCCGCCTCCGCGCGCCGATCGGCCCGACTTCGGCGACCCCGCGACCCGGATCCCGCTCGTACGGTTCCGACGGTCTCGCCTCCGCCGGTGGGTGGAACGCCATGGGTGTCATTTGGCCGTTTTGACACCCATGGCGTTCCACCCGGCCGAGGCGGAGGCGGGACGGTCCGCCGCCCGGCGTGAGGGGGAGCGCGGCGAGGTGGTGCCCGCGGGTGGTTGGCGGCGAGCCCGGCTGGTGTAGCGGGGTCCGGGCGCGCGGTGAGCGGGGCGGGGTCGGGGCGGGCGGTAGGGTGGGCCGCGAGGCGCATCGAGGCATTGCCATGGAAGCGCTCCCATGCAAGAATCGCTGCACGCGGTTCGGGGAGCCACACCGCGAGCTCAGACGTCGAGGGCAGCCGGTTGACCGGCCGACGTCCGGCTCCATCGGCCGGTCCTGCGGACCGGTCGGCACCACCACCCCCAACGCCCGTCCGGGTCGGGCGTCCCCCGAAGTAACCAGTGGCGCGCACGGTCGTTCCCGCAGGGCGACCGCCGCCGCCATTTGCGCCGGGCCGTACGCGGATCCGGTCTCGCCCAAGGAGATCAGTGGCATGAATCTGTGGAGAAGGCTGTCCGGCCGGAACCGGGCGCTCGCGCTGACCAGCGCCGGCGTCCTGGTAGCCGGTGGACTGGTGACCCTCCCGGTCACCGCGGCGCAGGCCGCCACCCAGTGCAGCGTGACCTACACGACCAGCGACTGGCCCGGTGGATTCACCGGCACCGTGACCATCAAGAACATCGGTGACGCGCTCACCTCGTGGAACCTCGGCTTCACCTTCCCGAACAGCTCGCAGCGGGTGGTGAACGGCTGGTCCGCGCGGTGGTCCCAGAGCGGCCAGAACGTCACCGCGCAGAACGAGTCGTACAACGGGGCGCTCGCCAGCGGCGCCAGCACCACCATCGGCTTCAACGGCTCCTGGAGCGGCAGCAACCCCAAGCCGACCCAGTTCACGCTCAACGGCACGGTCTGCAACGGCGGCACGCCGACCACCAGCACCCCGCCGACGAGCACGCCGCCCACCAGCACGCCGCCGACCAGCACCCCGCCCACGAGCACGCCGCCGACGTCGACCCCGCCGACGTCGCAGCCGCCGCCCGGGCAGCGGGTCGACAACCCGTACGCCGGGGTGAAGGGGTACGTGAACCCCGAGTGGAAGGCCAAGGCCGAGTCGGTGTCCGGCGGCAACCGGGTGTCGAACAACCCGACCGCGGTCTGGATCGACCGGATCGCCGCCATCAACGGCACGCCGGACAGCAGCTCCAACGGCGCGATGGGCGTCCGTGACCACCTGGACGCCGCGCTCGCCCAGGGCGCCGGCTACATCCAGTTCGTCATCTACAACCTGCCCGGCCGCGACTGCTCGGCGCTCGCCTCGAACGGCGAGCTGGGCCCGGACGAGCTGCCCCGCTACAAGGCCGAGTACATCGACCCGATCGCCGCGATCCAGGGCGACTCGAAGTACCGGAACCTGCGCATCGTCAACATCATCGAGATCGACTCGCTGCCCAACCTGGTGACCAACACCTCGGGCAACGCGGGCGGCACGGTCATGTGTGACACGGTGAAGGCCAACGGCGCGTACGTGAACGGTGTCGGCTACGCCCTGGCGAAGCTGGGTGCGATCGGCAACGTCTACAACTACATCGACGCCGCCCACCACGGCTGGATCGGCTGGGACAGCAACTTCGGCCCGGTCGCCGACCAGCTCAAGGCCGCCGCTGTGGCGTCCGGCAGCACCGTCGCCAACGTGGCGGGCTTCATCGTCAACACGGCGAACTACTCCGCGCTGAAGGAGCCGTACGTCAAGATCACCGACACGGTGAACGGCCAGACCGTGCGGCAGTCCAAGTGGGCCGACTGGAACCAGTACCTCGACGAGCTGTCGTTCGCCCAGGCGTTCCGGCAGAAGCTGGTCTCGATCGGCTTCGACAGCAACATCGGCATGCTGATCGACACCTCCCGCAACGGTTGGGGCGGCTCCGCCCGGCCGACCGGCCCCGGCCCGTCGACCAGCGTGGACGCCTACGTCGACGGTGGCCGGGTCGACCGCCGCTTCCACACCGGCAACTGGTGCAACCAGGCCGGCGCGGGTCTCGGCGAGCGGCCGCAGGCCAACCCGGAGCCCGGGATCGACGCCTACGTCTGGGTGAAGCCCCCGGGTGAGTCGGACGGCTCCAGCAAGGAGATCCCGAACAACGAGGGCAAGGGCTTCGACCGGATGTGCGACCCGACCTACACCGGTAACGCCCGCAACGGCAACAGCATGTCCGGTGCCCTGCCGGACGCGCCGATCTCCGGCGCGTGGTTCGCCGCCCAGTTCCAGCAGCTGATGCAGAACGCGTACCCGCCGCTCTCCTGAGCCGCGGCCGTACCACCCGCGGCGGCGGGAGTGAGGCACCGCCCGCGCGGGTTCCCCGGGCCCCTGGTCGACGCCCACGTCGACCAGGGGCCCTCGGGCGTCCGGGTCAGGGAACCGTACGCTCGATCGCGGCCCGGCCCAGCTCGTGCAGGTCGTGGCGGGCCCGTTCCAGGTTCTCCGGCGTCATGTCCTGGCCCCGGGCCATCACCAGGTCCTCCGGGTCCCAGGGCTGCTCGGCGCCGGTACGGATGCCGTCCGGCGCCGCGCCCGTGCCGGTGCCGGTCGCGCCGGTCCCGGCCGCGTACGGGTCACCGATGATGTTCGGCGAGCCGGTGTCGGCCACCGCGCCGTCGGGCTCGGTGAAGGTGGGGTTGTCCGGGTCGACGCCGCCGGCGCGCAACTGGGGCACCGTGCTGTCGTCGTCCACCGCCGCGGCCACCTCGGGGGTCTCCTCGAGCGGCCGCTCGCCACCGCGGTCACGATCGGTCATGCTGCTGCCCTCCTGTCGCTTCGCGTGATCCCCTGGGCGTACCCGGTGGGGGCCGCGCCATGCGGACGGTCAGGCGTCGTCGTGGCCGGGCTCCGGCGTCTCGGTCGGGCTCAGCCGTTGCCAGAGCAGCATCAGCAGGCCGAACACCAGCATCGCCGCGCCGGCCCACAGGTTGATCCGCAGGCCCTGTGCCTTGTCGATCTCGGCGGACGTGTCGAAGAGCCCCATCAGGCCGACGATCAGCCCGTACGCGACGAACAGGCCGCCGATGACCCGGCGGATGTCGAACAGCCGGGCCGCCGCCGAGCGGGCCTCGCGGGCGTCCTCGGTCTCGTCGACGAGCGGGTCGTGCGCCTCGCCGCCCTGGTAGTTGCGGTCCGCGTCGTCTGTCATGGCGTGCGTCCCCTCCTCTAGAAGACCGGGATGTAGAACAGGGCGGCGAGGATCACGGCGACGACGCCGAGCAGCACCGGGGAGCGGTACCAGGCGGCGTCGCCGGCCAGCGAGTCGTCGGCGAGCGCGGTGTCGCTGAGGCCGTACACCAGCCCGGTCAGCTGGTCGTCGGTCTTCGGCCGGGTCAGCGGCGTGACGATCGCGGCCACCACCGCGACGGTGGCGAAGGCCAGGCCCGCGCCCCAGAAGCTCTCCTCCAGGTCCGAGTTGAAGCTGATCACGCCGCCCTTGTAGAGCAGGTACGTGGCGGTGGCCACGACGGTGCCGGACAGCAGCGACCAGAACCCGGCCAGCGGCGTCATCCGCCGCCAGAACATGCCGATGATGAAGGTGCCGAAGAGCGGGGCGTTGAACACCGAGAAGAGCGCCTGGATGTAGTTCATGATGTTGCTGAACCCGGCCGCGATGAACGCGGTGCCGATGCCGATCACCACCGCGCCGACTGTGGCGAGCCGGCCCACCTTCACGTAGTGCTCGTCCGACTCGTTGCGCCGGAAGTACGCCTGCCAGATGTCGTACGTGAAGACGGTGTTGAACCCGCTGACGTTGGCCGCCATGCCGGCCATGAACGAGGCCACCAGGCCGGTGACCGCGATACCCAGCACGCCGTTGGGCAGCAGGTCGCGCATGAGCAGCGGGATCGCGTTGTTGTAGACCAGGTCGCCGTCGTCGGCGCCCAGACCTTTGACGGTGACCAGGGCGATCAGGCCGGGGATCACGGTGACCGCGGGGATGAGCAGCTTCGGGTACGCGGCGATGATCGGCGTACGCCGGGCGGCGCTCATGTTCCGTGCGGACAGCGCGCGCTGCACCTCGGCGAAGTTCGTGGTCCAGTAGCCGAAGGAGAGCACGAAGCCGAGGCCGAACACGATGCCCAGCCAGTGCGCGCCGAGCGGGTTGCCGGTGCTGCCGGTGCCCTCCCAGGCGTGCAGGCCGGCCTCGCCGAGCCTGGAGTCGCGGACCGCGTCCATCAGGCCGCTGACGCCGCCGACCTTGACCAGGCCGATGACCGTGATCGGCACCAGACCGGCGATGATCACGAAGAACTGGAGCACCTCGTTGTAGATCGCGCCGGAGAGCCCGCCGACGGTGATGTACGCCAGCACGATCACCGCGCCGACGATGATCGCGAACCAGAGCGGCCAGCCGAGCAGCGCCTGCATGATCAGCGCCAGCGCGTAGAGGTTCACGCCCGCGATCAGCACCTGGGCTACCGCGAAGCTGATCGCGTTGAGCAGGTGGGTGGGGCGGTTGAAGCGCAGCCGCAGGTACTCGGGAACGCTGCGGACCTTGGAGCCGTAGTAGAACGGCATCATCACGATGCCGAGGAAGACCATCGCCGGTACGGCGCCGATCCAGTAGTAGTGCACGGTCATGATGCCGTACTGGGCGCCGTTGGCGGCCATGCCGATGATCTCCAGCGCGCCCAGGTTCGCCGAGACGAACGCCAGGCCGGTGACCCAGGCGGGCAGCGATCGGCCGGAGAGGAAGAAGTCCACGCTGGTGCGGATCGCGCGCCGGGCGGCGAAACCGACGCCGAGCACAGTGACGAAATAGAGCGCGAGGATCAGGTAGTCCACCGCGTTCATGTCCAGACGCAGGCCGCCGCCGCCCATGCCCGTGCTCCCCTCGTGTGCACCGCTGCCCGCACGTACCCCGTTTGCGAAGTTTCATGCCTGCTGGCCGGTCCGGGCACGACGGAGCCCCGGCCGGGTCGCCGGCCGGGGCTCGGTGGGGTCCTGCGGCGGGCCTCAGCGCCCCAGTACGCGGTCCAGGAAGTCGCGGTAGCCGCGCACGGCCACCCGGAGCTGCTCGGTGTCGGTGGAGCCGGACTCCTGCCACGCGCCGAGCCGGGTGCGCTGCTCGCGCAGGGCGGTGGAGAGCGCCTCGATCGCCTCCTCGACGAGCGACTCGGCCTCGCCGACCGCGGCGCGCGGGTCGTCCACGAAGCGCAGCTGCACGTCGCGCCAGCGGTCCCGGAAGCCCTGCGCCGCCTCCGGCGCGAACAGCGTCGCGGCGTCGGCCGGTACCGCGCCCGGCGTGGGCCGGTCCGCCCCGCCCAGGGCCGTGCCGGCCGCTGCCGCGCCCGCCGCCGCGGTGCCCGCGTCGACGTGGTCGTGGCGCCGGTCGGCGTCCTCGTCGGCCGCGGGGACCGGCTCGGCGTCGGGGTCGACCAGGCCCGGCTCGGCGCTGCCGTACCCGACCGCGCCGTCGGCCGCCGCGTCGTCCCGGACGACACCGTTGGCCCGCGCGTCGCCGTCGGCCGCCGCGTCGCCGTCGGCGTGCTCGGCGTCCCAGCGGTCGCGGTCGTGCAGTCGGTCCCCGGCCGTCGGATCGGCCCGCTCGTCGTCCAGCGGGTCGGTCCGGCCCGGCGCGCCGTCGCCCGGCACGGCCGTGTCCTCGTCGCGGGCGTCGCGCTCGTCCTGCGGACGGCCGCTCGCCAGCGCCGACGCGGCGACCGCGTCGCCCACCGTGGCCGCGCCGAACGCCGTCGGCAGCGGCGCCGGCTCGTGGAACGGCGGACGCCCGTCGTCGTCGCGCCCGTCGTCGGTACGGTCGGCCGCGTCGCTCAGTTCGCCGGCGTCGTACGCGCGGGTCTCGTCGACCTCGTCTCCCCGGTCGTCGATTCCGTCGTGGCGCCGGTCGTCGGCGCCGAGTTCGCGCCGGTCGTCGGCGACGGCCGGGTCGTCGAAGGTGCCCCGGTCGTCGAGCGCGTCCTCGGGCACGTCGGCCCGGTCGGCGTCGTGCCGGCCGGGGCCGGCGTGGTCGCCCGGCTGTGGCACCGGTACCGGCGCGGACCGGACGGCCTCGGGGTGGTCCTGCGTGACCTGCTGCTCTTCCTGGCGCATGGCGGCGGCCTCCTCAGCGGCTCGTGACGTCGTGGTCGTGGTCGGGGTGGCGCTGCTCCGGCTGCTCCCGCTGCTCCGGCTGCGGCGTCCACGTGGGCACCGGGTCCTCACCGAGCAGGTCGGCGAAGAGGGCCCGGTAGTGCACGAGCGCCTGCCGGAGGTCCTCGGTGCCGGCCTCACCGCGCTCGTTGCGCTGCCGGATCTCGTGGGCGTCGCGGTAGTGGGTGAGCGTGCGGGCGTGCTCGACGGAGAGGTGGGCGATCTGGTCCGAGAAGTCCCCGGTGGGGTATCCGCGCTCGGCGATCAGGCGGCTGACCAGCTCGTCCGCCTCGCCGACGGTCTCGGCGGGCGAGTCGACGAAGCGCACCTGCAGCTCTTCCCAGGCGGCGGCGTAGCGGGCCCGGGACTCCGGGCTCAGCGGGGTCAGCTCCAGTTCGGCGTGCCGGCGCTCGCGCTCACGCAGCTCGCGTTCGGCCGCGCCGCGGCTGTCCTGCTCGGCGACGACCCGGTCGTACTCCGGGCCGAAACGCTCCCGCAGCGCCCGGCGGCGGCTGGCGACCACGGCGAACGCGGCGAGCGCGGCGATGACGAGGACGACGATGACTATGACGATTACCTGGGTGGACGACATGGCTCCTCCTTCGCCCGCTGGTATTCCCTCATGCGGGTGATCGCCAATCCCGTTGCGCGGCACTTTCCGCCCCGGTCGGGAAATAGGAGCGGTGTCGCGACCGCCGTCCGGTGCCGGTCCGGTGTCCGACTGCGCCCGCCGTGCCCGTCTCGGACCGTAGTGAGAGCCGAGACGGCCGGTAGTGCATCCGCCCCGGATTACGTATCCTGCCCAAGGCGTCCGGGCCGGGGCCCGGCGTCGTGGCCGGCGAACGTGACGGCCGCTGCCGGCGCCACCGAGCGACACCTTCCCGGGCGAGGTCTGATTGAACACCCGTGACTGGCCGATCCGCGCCAAGCTGACCGCGCTGGTCATCGGCCCGGTGACCGGGCTGCTGGCGTTGTGGATCTTCGCCACCACGCTCACCTTCGGGCCCGCGCTCGATCTGCTCTCCGCCCGTACCCTTCTCTACGACCTCGGCCGTCCCGGCGAGCGCGTGGTGGCGGAGCTGCAACGGGAGCGACGGCTGTCGGTGGTCCAGCTCGCCGGCCGCAGCGCCCTGCCGGCCCTGGCGGAACAGCGCGTACGCACCGACGACGCGATCGTCGAGCTGCGCCGCAAGGTCGACGGCAAGGCCCTGCGCGACGTCGCCGACGAGCAGCTCGACGGCCGCCTCGACCAGCTGGTCTCGGCACTGGACGCGCTGCCCGCCGGACGCGCCTTCATCGACGACCGGAAGGTGGACCGGTCCGGCGCCGTCGGCCTCTACAGCGGGATGATCGGTTCGGCGTTCCAGGCGTTCGGCGCGATGGCAGCGCTGCCCGACGCCCAGCTCAACCGGGAGGCGACGGCGCTCACCGCGCTGGGCCGCTCCCGCGAGCTGCTCGGCCAGGCCGACGCGCTGCTGGCCGGCGCGGTCATCGCGGGCCGGTACGCCGACGGCGAGCACGAGCAGCTGGTCCGGACCCTGGAGAACCAGCGTTTCCTGGCGGAGACGGCGGTCGCCGAGCTGCCTTCCGAGGAACGGACCTCGTACCAGCGGTTGACCGAGGGCGCCGGGTTCGTCAAGCTGCGCGCGCTCCAGGACACCCTGATCCGCTCGTCCGCGTTGCCGGCCCGGTTCGACATGGCCGGCTGGGAGGCCGGCCACGCCGAGGTGTGGCAGAGCCTGCGCGACTTCGAGCTGCGCGGCGCGGACGCCCTGGCCGAGCGGTCGGTGCCGATGGCCACCCGGATCCTCGTCCAGCTCGCCGCCGCCGGTGTGCTGGGTCTCGTCGCGATCGTCGTCTGCGTGCTGGTGGCGCTGCGGGTCGGCCGGTCGCTGGCCCGGCGGCTGACCGGCGTACGCACCGCCGCGACCGAGGTCGCCGAGCAGCGGCTGCCCGACGTGGTCGCCCGGCTGCGCCGCGGCGAGGAGGTCGACGTCGCCCGGGAGGCGCCCGAACTGGACCACGGCGGCGACGAGATCGGCCAGGTGGCGCGCGCGTTCAACGAGGTGCGGCGTACCGCGGTGCGCGCCGCGATCGACGAGGTCACCCTGCGCCGGGGGTTCAACGAGGTGATCCTCAACCTCGCCCGGCGCAGCCAGGGCCTGGTGCACCGGCAGTTGGCGCTGCTGGACCGGCTGGAACGGCGTACCGAGGACCCGGACGAGCTGGCCGGACTGTTCCAGGTCGACCACCTGGCGACCCGGCTCCGGCGGCACGCCGAGGACCTGGTCATCCTCGCCGGCGCCGCGCCCGGGCGGGGCTGGCGCCGGCCGGTCGCCGCGGTCGACGTGATGCGCGGCGCGATCTCCGAGGTCGAGGCGTACGACCGGGTCGACGTGGGTGAGGTGGCGTCGGCCGGGGTGCTCGGCCGGGCCGTCGGCGACGTGATCCACCTGCTCGCCGAGCTGATCGAGAACGCCACCGCGTACTCCCCGCCGGGTACCCGGGTGGACGTCACCGGCCGGACCGTGCCGGGCGGCTACACCATCGAGATCACCGACCGGGGGCTGGGCATGTCCGCGCCGGCCCTGGCCGCCGCCAACCGCAAGCTGGCCGAGCCGCCCGAGTTCGACCCGGCCGGCAGCGCCCGGCTGGGGCTGTTCGTGGTGGCGCGCCTGGCCGCACGGCACGGCGTGCGGGTGGAGCTGCGGCCGGCCCGTCCGGCCGGGATCGTCGCCGCGGTGTTCGTACCGTCGGATCTGATCACCGACGAGCCGCCGGTGGGCACGGACGGCCCCGCCGGGCCGGAGCGGCGGCGCCTGGCCAAGGTGACCCGGTTGACGACGGTGCCGCGTCCGGGGCGCCCGAACCGGCCGGGACGGGACCGGTCGGAGAGCACCGTGGTCCCGTTGCAGTCCGCGCGCGCCTCGACCGTGGAGCCTCCCACCGACGGCGACGGCCTGCCACGCCGGATCCGGCGGCGCGGCGCGTCCGCGCGTCCGCGCGCGGCGGTCGTGGACGCCCCGGCGTACCGCACGCCGGAGGAGGCACGCCGGGCCATGTCGGCGTTGCAGGCGGGCACCGCGCGGGGTCGCCGGGACGGCGCCCGCGCCACCGACCCGGCCGGTGACGCCGATCCGGCCACCACCGAAAAGCCTGACACCGGTACGCCGTCCGCCACGTCGGGGCCGGCCGTGGAGCCCGCCCTGCCGGTGGCGGAGGACCGAACCGCGACTGAGAGGGACGCCTAGTGGTGTACACGACGCGGCAGAACGCCGATCTCGACTGGCTGCTCGACGACCTGGTGGAGCGGGTGCCCGCCGCACGCCGGGCGGTGGTGCTCTCGGCGGACGGGCTCCTGCTCGGCGCCTCCGGCGACCAGGACCGCAGCGAAGCGGAGCACCTGTGCGCGCTGGCGTCCGGCTTCTCCGGCCTGGCCAAGGGCGCCACCCGGCACCTGGGCGGCGGCGCGGTCCGCCAGACCGTGGTGGAGATGGAGTCGGCCTATCTCTTCGTGACCGCCGCCGGACAGGGCGCCTGCCTGGCGGTGGCGAGCGACGCCGACGCCGACATCGGCCTGGTGGCGTACGAGATGGCGATGCTGGTGATCCGGGTCGGGGAGAACCTGGCCGCGCCGGTCCGCAGCGGCGGGGGGCCGGCCGATGCGCGCTGACTCGCCGGGGCCGCAGCACGAGTGGCTGGACGCCGACGCCGGTCCGGTGGTGCGCCCGTACACGCTCACCGGGGGCCGGGTGCGCCCGCCGGTGGACGGCTTCGACCTGCTGGCTTTCGTGCTCGCCACGCCGGACGCCGAGCCGGCCGGCACGCCCGGCCTCCAGCCGGAGCATCGCCGGCTGATCGAACTGGCCCGCCGGCCGAAGGCCGTGGCCGACCTCGCCGCCGACCTGGACCTCGCCGTGGGCGTGGTGCGGGTGCTGCTCGGCGACCTCCTCGCCCATGGCTTCGTCGCGGTGCACCGGCCACCGGCCACCGCGTACCTGCCCGACGACAACATCCTCAAGGCGGTGGTCAGTGGACTCCGTGCGTTATGACCGGGAGCCGGGGGCGCCCCAGGTGCCGCTGGCTCTGAAGATCCTCATCGCCGGTGGCTTCGGCGCCGGCAAGACGACGCTGGTCAGCGCGTTGAGCGAGGTCCGGCCGTTGCAGACCGAGGAGGTCCTCACCGGCGCCGGGCTCGACACCGACGACGTCTCCGGGGTGGAGCAGAAGGCGACCACCACGGTGGCGATGGACTTCGGCCGGATCACCATCAACGACGACCTGCAGGTCTACCTGTTCGGCACCCCGGGTCAGGACCGGTTCTGGTTCCTCTGGGACGAGCTGGCGTTCGGCGCGCTCGGCGCGGTGGTGCTCGCCGACACCCGGCGGCTGGCCGACTGCTTTCCCTCCATCGACTACTTCGAGCAGCGGGGCATCCCGTTCGTGGTGGGCGTCAACTGCTTCGAGGGCTCCCGGCGGTTCGGCCTGGAGGCGGTGCGCGACGCCCTCGACCTGGACCCGGACGTCCCGCTCGTGCTCTGCGACGCCCGGGACCGGCAGTCCGGCAAGCTGGTGCTGATCTCGCTGGTCGAGCACGTGGCGCGGCAGCGCGGCGAGCCGGTGCCGGTGGGCTGAGCCGCCCGCCGCGAATCTCGTCGGCCGTCGCGGGACTGATCGGACGCCTGACCGGGAAGCCTCTGGTTGGATCTGGCGGAGACAGGACCGACGGAAGGTGGGAGCGGTGACCGGGCAGGACGAGATCGTCCACATCGGCGGCTACACGGCGGAGACGGGCGGGCGGGGTGAGGGCGTCGTCGCGGCCCGGCGGGACCGGGCGACCGGCGGGCTGACGCCGCTGGGTGTCGTGGCGGTCACCCCGTCGCCGTCGTTCCTGGCCCGGCATCCGGCGCTGCCGGTGCTGTACGCGTGCAACGAGCTGCCGGACGGCCGGGTCGGCGCGTTCCGGGTGGCGCCGGACGGCGACCTCACGCCGCTGGGCGAGCGCCCGTCCGGCGGGGCCGAGCCCTGTCACGTGGCGGTGGCCCCGGACGGTCGGCACCTGTTCGTGGCGAACTACGGCGGCGGCAGCGTGGCGGTGTTCGGCCTGGACGCCGAGGGCGTGCCGGGGGAGCGCGCCGACCTGGTCCGGCACGAGGGGCACGGCCCGGACACCGACCGGCAGGAGCACGCGCACTGTCACATGGTGTCGCCGGATCCGGCCGGCGGCGCGCTGCTCGCCGTCGACCTGGGCACCGACTCGGTCTACCGGTACGACGTCGACGCCGGATCCGGCCGGCTGACGCCCCGGGAGCCCCGGGTGAGCACTCCGCCCGGCACCGGGCCCCGCCATCTGGCCCGGCACCCGGACGGGCGGCGCGCGTGGCTGGTCGGCGAGCTGGACGCCACTGTCACCGCGTACGACCTGACGCCGGACGGGCCGCGGGAGCGGGCGCGCGTCGACGCCAGCGGGCGGGCCGGGCATGTCCAGCCGTCCGAGGTGAGCGTGGGACCGGGTGGGCGTTTCCTCTACGTGGGCAACCGGGGCGTCGGCACGGTGGCGGTCTTCGCGCTCGACGGCGAAGCGCCGGAGCTGGTGGCCGAGGTCGACACCGGCGGTGAGTGGCCCCGGCACTTCGCGTTCGCCGGTGAGCACCTGTACGTCGCCGACGAGCGGGCCGACATGATCAGGATCTTCCGGGTCGATCCGGTCAGCGGCGTGCCCGAGGTGATGGGGGAGCCGGTGCCGGTGGCGAGCCCGACCTGCTTCCTGCCGTGAGCGGACGGTCACCGAAACGACCGTCCGCAGTGGACTTCATCACTCTGAAATGACTGACCAGTAACTTAGCGTATGAGTTAGGTGATCAACTGTTTCTGCTGCGTAACTTTCGTCCGAACGGTTGTGGTGGTAACCCCACGAGGTACGCAAGATGGTCACCGTGTCTGGCCGCCATCGCATGCGTTCCAACCTCCGTGGAGCAGGCGCCGCCGCTGTGGCGGTAGCCCTGGTCGCCGTCGTGGGCGGCTCCTGGTTCGGCTACCAGCAGCTGGCCGGCCCGAACTGTTCGGGCCGGATCGAGCTGTCGGTGGCGACCGCCCCGGAGATCGCCCCCGCGGTGCGCGGCGCCGCCGACCAGTGGGTCGCCGACGGCGCCGCGGTGGGCGGCACCTGCATCGCCGTCAACGTCTCCTCCTCGGAGTCGGTCGAGGTGGCCGCCGCGGTGGCCAGCAAGCACGGCGCCACGCTCGCCGGAGTCGGGCAGGCCAGCGGCACCGCTGTCACCCCGGACGTCTGGGTGCCGGACTCCTCGACCTGGCTGGTCCGGCTCAAGAGCGGCGGAGCCAGCGCCTTCGCGCCGACGAACGGCGCCTCGATCGCGCGCAGCCCGGTGGTGGTGGCGCTGCCCGAGCCGGTGGCCTCGCGCATAGGGTGGCCGGACAAGAAGCTCCGCTGGTCCGACCTGCTGACCCAGGTCACCGCGAGTAAGCCGCTGCGGGCCGGGATCGTCGAGCCGACCCAGGACGCGGCCGGCCTGTCCGGGCTGCTGTCGCTCACCGCCGCCGCCAGCTCCACCGGCGATTCCGGCTCGCCGAAGGCGCAGGAGGCGATGGTCGGGGCGCTGCGGGCCCTCGCCACGAACCGCTCCTCGCTGCGGCAGGACCTCCTCGCGCGGTTCCCGCGCTCGTCGGACCCGACGGCGATCGCCAACGGGCTGGGCGCGGCGGCGCTGTCCGAGGAGGACGTGATCGCCTACAACAGCACGAAGCCGCCGATCCGGCTGGCCGCGCTCTACCTGGAGCCGGTGCCGATCCCGCTCGACTACCCGTTCGCGGTGCTGCCCGGCATCGAGCCGGCCAAGGCGTCCGCCGCCCGGGTGCTCTTCGAGGTGCTGCGTACGCCGGACTTCAAGGACCGGCTGGCCGCGCAGGCGCTGCGCGCGCCGGACGGCAACTGGGGGCGCGGCTTCCAGGCCCCGACGGGCGCGCCGAGCCCGGCGAACGGCGGCGCGAGCCAGGTGCCGCCGTCCGGTCAGGGCGGCGCGGCCGACCTCGACCCGGGCGCCATCTCGACGGCGACCACCACCTGGTCGGTGGCCACGCAGTCGGGCCGGATGCTCTGCGTCATCGACGTCTCCGGCTCGATGAAGAAGCCGGTCGCGACGGCGAACGGCGCCAGCCGGGAGCAGGTCACGGTGGCGGCCGCGAGCCAGGGCCTCGGGCTCTTCGACGACTCCTGGTCGATCGGCCTGTGGACGTTCTCCACGAACCTTCAGGGCTCGCAGGACTGGAGCGAGCTGGTCGGGATAAAGCCGTTGTCGAGCAACCGGGGGGCGCTGCAGCGCGGCCTCGCCTCGATCAAGCCCTCCAGCGGCGACACCGGCCTGTACGACACCATGCTCGCGGCGTACAAGAAGGTGCAGCAGGACTGGGAGCCGGGCAAGGTCAACTCGATCGTGCTGTTCACCGACGGCAAGAACGAGGACGACAACGGCATCTCGCAGAAGGAGCTGCTGGACCAGCTGAAGAAACTGAAGGACGACGAGCAGCCGGTCCAGGTGGTCATCATCGGCATCGGCACCGAGGTGAACCGGGCCGAGCTGGAGTCGATCACCAAGGTCACCGGCGGCGGCGCGTTCGTCACCACCGACCCCAGCAAGATCGGCGAGATCTTCCTCCGGGCGATCGCGCTCCGGCCGCCCGCCCCGCGCTGACCTGAAGCTCAGCGCTAGTCTTCCGCCGTACCGGCAAATCCGGTACGGCGGAAGGCTTCCCGGGTCAAGACGCGGGATGAGAACTGACGGTAATGCGTCCGAATCAATCGGTAACCATAATTGTCCAGGCATGATGACCGGGTGCCTCGACCGCGGGCTCCACACCGGAGCCGGGCGGGGACGGGGCGGTCCTGAGCGAAGTGGGGAGGGCCGGTGACCTCGGCGACGCTGTTGACCCCTGCCACGTCGTCGCGACCCGGTGGTGAACGCCCGGGCAAGACGACACGAGCCGCGGAGCGGGCCTACATCCGGGTCCTGGTGGTGCTGGACACCACCGTGCTGGCGGTGGCCATCCTGGTCGGTTACCTGGCCCGGTTCGGCGACGAGGAGCCGACCGGGTCCGAGATCCCGTACGTCGTGGTAGCCCCGGCGCTGCTGCTGGTCTGGCTCGTCTCGCTCAAGGCGATGCGGTGCTACGACGACCAGGTGCTCGGGTACGGCGCGGACGAGTACCGCCGGGTCAGCGCGGCGAGCATGCGGCTGGCCGGCGGTATCGCGATCGCCGGGTACATCGCCGACGTCGGCGTCTCCCGGGGCTTCCTGGCCATCTCCTTCGCCGTCGGCACCGTCGGCCTGGAGGTGGCGCGGTTCGCGGCCCGCAAGCGGCTGCACCGGGCCCGCGACCGGGGCGCCGGCTGGTCGCGCAAGGTGCTCGTGGTGGGCGACACGGCACACGTGCTGGAGCTGGTGCACACGCTGCGCCGGGAGCCGTACGCGGGCTACCAGGTGGTCGGCGCGTGCATTCCGGACGCGCTGCTCGCCCCGGTGCCGCAGCGGCTGGGTGACGTGCCGGTGGTCGGCTCCTTCCGGGGCATCCCGGAGGCGGCCACGGCGATCGGCGCCGACACGGTGGCGGTCACCGCCTCCGGTGAGCTGACCGCGACCCGGCTTCGCCGCCTGGGCTGGCAGCTGGAGGGCACCGGGGTCGACCTGGTGGTGGCACCGGCGCTGACCGACGTCGCCGGCCCTCGCATCCACACCCGCCCGGTCGCCGGCCTGCCGCTGATCCACGTCGAGGCGCCCGAGTTCCGTGGCGCCCGCAAGCTGGTCAAGGGCTTCGTGGACCGGTCGATCTCGCTGATCGCGCTGCTCGTGCTGGCGCCGCTGCTGATCGTGATCGCGCTCGCCATCAAGATCGACAGCCGGGGTCCGGTGCTGTTCCGGCAGACCCGGGTCGGTCAGGGCGGCGAGGAGTTCGGCGTCTTCAAGTTCCGCACCATGGTGGTCAACGCCGACGCCCTGCTCGCCGAGCTGGCCGCGCGCAACGAGACCGACGGCCTGATGTTCAAGATGCGCGACGACCCGCGGGTGACCCGGGTGGGCCGGCTGCTGCGCAAGTGGTCGCTGGACGAGCTGCCCCAGCTCGTCAACGTGCTGCTCGGCCAGATGAGCCTGGTCGGCCCGCGCCCGCCGCTGCCGTCCGAGGTGGCCCGCTACGACGGCGACGTGGCGCGACGCCTCCTGGTCAAGCCCGGCATGACCGGCCTCTGGCAGGTCAGCGGCCGGTCCGACCTGAGCTGGGAGGACGGCATCCGGCTCGACCTCTACTACGTGGAGAACTGGTCGCTGGCCGCCGACCTGACCATCCTCTGGAAGACGTTCGGCGCCGTGATCAACAGCCGCGGCGCGTACTGAGCGGGCCGGGTCAGGGCTGCGGGCCCAGCCAGTCCAGGCACACCACCACCGCGTCGTCCACCAGATCGCCGGCGACGAAGGCCCGCAGGTCGCCGATCAGCGACCGGACCGCGTCCAGCGGCTCCATCGGCCCGGTCCGGCGCAGGAACCGGTCCAGCGCCGCCTCGCCGTAGCGCCCCTGCTCGGTGGTGGCGTCGATGACGCCGTCGCTGACCACGAAGAGCCGGTCACCGCGCTCCAACTGGAACGTCTGCTCCCGGTAGTCGGTGCCCTCGAACATGCCGAGCGGGAACTGCTCGTCCAGCGCCTGCTCGCTGATCTCGCCGGCCCGCAGCCGCAGCAGACGGGGCGAACCGGCGTCGACCACGGCCAGCGTGCCGGTGGCCAGGTCCAGTTCGACGAGCAGCACCGAGACATGCTGCTGGCCCCGGTGCTGCGCGTAGATCGCCTGGTCGGCCAGCGCGGCCTGATCGGCCAGGGGGAGCCCGGCCCGGCGCGCGTTGCGCAGCGCGTACGTGGCCAGCGAGGCGAGCAGCGCCGCGGCCACCCCCTCACCGAAGCCGTTCAGCACCGCCAGCCAGAGCCGGTGGCCGTCGTCGGACCAGTCGAAGCTGTCCCCGCGCACCGCGTACGCCGGTTCCAGCTGCCCGGCCAGGCTGAACGACGGCCGGATCCGGCTGCGCCCGGGCAGCAGCTCCCACTGCATCTCGGCGGCCAGCGTGAGGCGCCGGCTGCGCCGGGCGGTCCGGTAGATGTCGGTGGTCGCCATGACCGCGCTCAGCTCGTGCCCGAGCACCGTGGCGATGGTGTCCAGCTCGCGGCGCGCGTCCGGGTCGGCCGGTACCGGAGAGACCCGGAGGACGCCCCGGCGCTCGCCGCGCATGCCCACCGGGAACCAGCCCACCTCGTCGGCGATCACCGGCTCCTGATGGTCGAAGGCGCGCCAGGCCGGGTGACCGGGGCGGGCGAGCGCCTCGCCGTCACCCAGCGGCAGCAGCTCGGCGAGCCGGTAGTCGACCTGGTAGAGCTCGGTGCGGGTGATTCCGTACGTGCGCGCCAGCTCGGCGGCGAGCCGGTCCACGATGAGATCCGTCGGCGCCTCGGTCAGGACCCGGCGCGCGCGGCCCTCCGCTCCGCTCATCTTTGCTCCTTTGCACAGGTCGCCGGGCAGATCCGGGGGGTAGTCTCGGGCCCACCATGACCGAAGAGCCTGGTCCCCAGGGACCTGACACGAGTATGTCCGCCGCCCTGGACGAGGCGGCAGGCACCTTGCTCGCCGTCTGGGAGGCGGCCCGGGAGCGCACCACCAGCCGGCTGTCCAGTGCCCAGTTACGCGCGATCATGGTCGTCGAGCAGTATGACGGCATCAACCTCCGCCGGCTCGCCACCCTCACCGACATGCTGCTCTCCTCCGCCAGCCGGCTCTGCGACCGGCTGGTCGCGGCCGGCATGCTGGAACGCGAGCCGGGCCGCTACGACCGGCGGGAGATCTCCCTGCACCTCACTCCGGAGGCCCTGCGGCTCCTCGCCGAACTGCGCACCGACCGGCGGCGCCGGCTGGAGCGGATCCTGGACGGAATGAGCTCGGAGGGCCGGGTGGCACTGCTGCAGGGCATGCGCGAGTTCGACGTGGTCGGCCGGCGCGGGGAGGCGACAGCGGCCGAGGGCTGGCCGGTGCTGCAGCCCTCCGGGGAGCGGATCGGTGACCCGGTCCGCCCGTCCGGCGAGCCGCCGGTGGCCCGTACCGCCTGACTTCACCCGCGGACGGCCCGTAGCCGGGCCACCACCCGGGGATGCTCGGTCAGCGCCCGCTCCAGCGTGCCGAGCACCTCGTCCAGCAGCGCCCGCCCGCCCCGGGACGTCAGCGCCTCCGCCTGCCACTCGACGAAGTCCCGCAGCAGCCGGTCGTCGTCCACCCGCACGGCCGCGATCAGCGCGTCCACCAGGTGCGCGATGCCGGTGGCGGCGTCCTCGGCGGTCTCCTCGGGCGGGTCCACCGCGGTCAGCGCGAGCCGGACC
This sequence comes from Micromonospora sp. NBRC 110037, assembly GCF_001652995.1. NCBI lineage: Bacteria > Bacillati > Actinomycetota > Actinomycetes > Micromonosporales > Micromonosporaceae > Micromonospora > Micromonospora sp. NBRC 110037. The sequence continues at coordinate 39,511 of NZ_BBVA01000007.1, read as the reverse complement.
AGCTCCCGCCGCCGGTGCAGCAGGGCGACGTACGAGTCGTCGGGCGGCGGTGGTGGCGCGCCGATGTGCGTGCCCGCGGACAGCGGCCGGTCCAGCAGCGCGACGGCGTCCCGGGCGCTGGCGCCCCAGGCCGCCGCGCCGATCGTGGCGGCCCACCGGCCCTCCGGCCCGAAGCCGGGGCCGCCCGCCAGTACCGGCACCCCGGCCGTGCGGCTCGCCTCCACCATCCGCGCCGCCCGGACCAGCCGGTTCGGCTGCACGCAGCTCAGCAGTACCGCGTCCGGGCCGGTCTGGTGCAGGTAGGAGACCAGGTGCCGGGCCGGCACGCTGGCGCCCAGGAACGTCACCCGCCAGCCGGCCGCCCGGACCACCTCGGCGACGATCCGGGCGGCCAGCGCGTGCCACTCACCCTCGACGCAGGCCATCACCACGTGCCCACGTCGCGGTGCGCCGATCGTCGCGCCCACCGCGCCGACCACGAGTTCGCTGACATGGGTGGCGGCGTGCTCCTGGGCCACGCTCCAGGAACCGGTGAGCCAGCGGCGGCCGATCTCCTGCTGCGCCACCGCGACGAGGTCCACCAGGATGTCCGCGACCGGCACGCCGTCGGCGAGCAGTTCCTGCGCCAGCGCGATCGCGCCGGCCCGGTCGGCCCGGTCCAGGTGATCGAGATACGCGGCGAGCGTCTCCGGCCCGATCCGGCGCTCCGGGCTCACCCGGCGGCCAGCGCCAGCATGGCGATGTCGTCGTGCGGCTGCCCGTCCAGCCACTCGTCGACGAGCTGGAGCACCCGCTCCACGAGCGCGGCCGGCGGGAGCCCGGCACCGGAGGCGACCGCCTGGCGCAACCGGTCCTCGCCGAACATGGCCAGCTCGGTCGGGCCGCCCCGGGCCTCGGTCACCCCGTCGGTGTACGCCAGCAGCAGGTCGCCCGGCGCCAGCCGTACCTCGGCGTCGACGAACCGCGCGTCGGTGAGCGCGCCCACCGGCATGCCGCCCACCCGGACGGTCTCGATCCCGCCGCCGGCGCGGGCGACGAGCGGGGCGGGGTGCCCGCCGCCGGCCACCCGGACCCGCAGCCCGCCGCCGGGCTCGCGGCGGACCGCGCCGAGCAGGAGCGTCGTGAACTGGGCCCGGCGGGCGGCGTCCGGCGCGTCCAGCAGCGCCCGGTTGAGCAGCTCCAGCAGTTCCCGGGGACGCTGCTCGACGAGGCGCAGCGTCTGCAGCGACTGGCGTACCCGGCCGGTCAGCACTGCCGCGCCGACGCCCTTGCCGCAGACGTCGCCGAGCGCGAGGAGGCCGCCCTCGCCGGTGGGGAACACGTCGTAGAAGTCCCCGCCGATGCGCAGGCTGTCCCCGGCGGCGCGGTAACCGCCGGCGAGCGTCATCCCGGGCAGGCGCGGCAGTTCCGGCGGGAGCAGGCTGTTCTGCAGCACGCGCGCCAGGTGGGCCTGCTCGCCGTACAGCTCGGCGGCGGCCAGCGCGGCGCCGGCCCGCCCGGCGAACTCCCGGGCCAGTGCGATCTCCCGCTGGTCGAAGCCGGGCCGTTCGGGGCGGCGGGCCAGCACCAGCGCGCCGGCCGGGCCGCCGGCGCTGGGCATCGGGCTGATCAGCACGGTGCCCGGCCGGCCGAAGCCGGTGGGCAGCACCTCGGCCAGGTCGGCCAGTTCGGCGTCGAGCCAGGGACTGGGCTCGGTGCGGTCGCCGTCGAGCGCCTCGACCAGCCCGGGGACGGACTCCACCGTGCGCCAGCCGGTCACGCCGGTGACCGGGCCGGAGTCGCCGGTGGCGTACCGGATCCAGTGCGGCGCGTCCTCGGCGGGCGGGGCCGGGCGGTGCACCACCACGGCGACATCGGCCAGGTAGGGCACCGGCAGCGTGACCGCGGCGCGCAGCGTCTGGTCCCGGTGCAGGGACAGCCCGAGCCGGCTGCCGGCCCGGGCGAGGAACGCGGTCCGGGAGCGTTCGGCGAGCAGCGCGTCGGTGCGTGCATGCTCCTCCGTGACGTCTCGGACGTACCAGGCGCCGCGCTCGGCGGCCAGCGGGCGCCGCAGCCCGCGCAACCGCCGGCCGTGGTGCTCGGTCTCGAACGTGTCCGATCCGGTGCGCGCCGCCTCGGCCAGCGCCGGCACCTGGCACCCCGCCAGGTCGACGCCGGGGGTCAGCTCCGGGAGCAGGTCGATGGCCATCGCGTTGATCAGGGCCACCACGCCGGCCGGGTCGACTGTCACGACCGCTTCGGCGAGCCCGTCCAGCAGCTCCTGGGCGAGCCGGTCGTCAGCCGGGAGCGCGGCCCCGGCCACCCGCCGGGGTCGCTTCCTCCAGGCGTGCCCCCCGCCGCTGACCGGCCCCGCGACACCGCCCCGGCGCGCGGCTGTCACCTCAGGTGGCCGGGCGCTTCGGTCAGTCGACCCCTGCGCATGCTGTCGGTGCACTCCTCGCTCGGCGGACAGGTTGCCTGGCGGCAAGCGTACCGAGCGCGGGCACGTAATGCCCGTCCAGGAACGGCCGGATCAGGCGCTGCGGGCCAGCCAGCCCACCGGCCGGTCGACGATCCGGCGGACCACCGAGCCGGCTCCGCCGACCGCCGCGGACTGCGCCCCGAGCACGGCCGGGCGCACCTCGACCGGTGCCCAGGCGGCGGTCAGCACCCGCCGGGAGATCTCCGCCACCACAGGCGGCCGCAGCCAGGGGGCGAGCGGGGCGTATCCGCCGCCGAGCACCACCGTGTCCAGGTCCAGCAGGTTCACCACGCCCGCCACGGCGACCCCGAGGGCGGCGCCGGCGTCGGCCAGTGCGGTCAGCGTGGCCGGGTCACCGGCGTCGGCCAGGTCGGCGAGCCGGGTGGCGGCGGTGTCGGCGGGCAGTTCCGCGCCGGGCAGCCCGGCGGCGGCCAGGATCGCCTCCTGGCCCGCGTACCGCTCCAGACAGCCCTGGCCGCCGCAGCGGCACGGCCGCCCCTGCGGCTGGACCGGGAAGTGACCGATCTCTCCGCTCCAGCCGCGCGCGCCCCGGTAGAGCGAGCCGTCCAGCACGATTCCGGCGCCGATGCCGATCTCGCCGGTGATGTGCAGGAAGCTGCGGGGGCCGGCCGGTCGGGCGTACAGCTCGCCGAGCGCCGCCAGGTTGGCCTCGTTGTCGACCACGAGCGGTGGCACCCCGTAGACCGGCTCGGCCAGCGAATGCCCAGCCAGCAGTGCCGGCACGTCCACGTCCCGCCAGCCGAGGTTCGGCGCGAGCCGGACCAGGCCGCCGTCGCCGACCAGGCCGGGCACGGCGAGCGCCGCGCCGGCCAGGGTCAGTCCGTCGCGTACGGCGGCGGCGCGCGCCTCGGCGGCCAGCGCGGCGAGCCGGGCGAGCGCGTCGGCGGGGGAGACCGGGCGCAGGTCGGCGCGGCGGACCAGGTGGTGCCGGACCGTGCCGGTCAGGTCGACGACGCAGGCCGCCAGGTAGTCGACGTTCACCTCCAGGCCGAGCCCGGCCGGGCCGTCAGAGGCGAGCACCAGCCCCCGGGCCGGCCGGCCCGCACCGGTACGCGGCTCCGGCTCCGCCTCGGCGACCAGCCGGCCGGCGATCAGGTCGTCGACCACGGCGGAGACGGTGGCCCGGGTCAGGCCGGTGTCGGCGGCGATCCCGGCCCGCGAGGGCGGGCGGTCGGCGGCGGCGATCCGCCGGAGCACCACTGCGAGGTTCAACTCGCGCAGGCTGCCCTGCCGGACCGCCCCGGCCGTGCTGGCGCTTGTCACCTCTTGACACTGCCACATCGCCGCCATTTAATTCAACCGCTGAACAAATCGCGGACGACACCACCACTGGAGGTCTGCCATGGCACCCCGTCCCACCCCCGCGGACAAGTTCTCCTTCGGCCTCTGGACGGTGGGCTGGCCGGCCCGTGACCCGTTCGGCGACGCGACCCGTCCCGAGCTGGACGCCGTCGAGGCCGTGCACCGGCTCGCCGAGCTGGGCGCGTACGGCATCACCTTCCACGACGACGACCTGGTCCCGTTCGGCGCGGACGCCGCCACCCGCGACGCCCGGCTCAGCCGCTTCCGCAAGGCGCTCGACGAGACCGGCCTGGTCGTGCCGATGGTCACCACCAACCTGTTCAACCACCCGGTGTTCAAGGACGGCGGCTTCACCAGCAACGACCGCGACGTGCGGCGGTACGCGCTGCGCAAGGTGCTGCGCAACATCGACCTGGCCGCCGAGATGGGCGCGAAGACGTTCGTCATGTGGGGCGGCCGGGAGGGCGCCGAGTACGACGTCGCGAAGGACGTCCAGGCCGCGCTGGACCGCTACCGCGAAGCGGTCGACCTGCTCTGCGAGTACGTCGTCGACAACGGCTACGACCTGCGCTTCGCGCTGGAGCCGAAGCCGAACGAGCCCCGGGGCGACATCCTGCTGCCCACCGTCGGCCACGCGCTCGGCTTCATCTCCACCCTGGCCCGCCCGGAGATGGTCGGGCTGAACCCGGAGGTCGGGCACGAGCAGATGGCCGGGCTGAACTTCGCCCACGGCATCGCCCAGGCGCTCTGGCAGGGCAAGCTGTTCCACATCGACCTCAACGGCCAGCGCGGCATCAAGTACGACCAGGACCTGGTCTTCGGCCACGGCGACCTGCTCAACGCGTTCGCCCTGGTCGACCTGCTGGAGCACGGCGGCCCGAACGGCGGCCCGGCCTACGACGGCCCGCGCCACTTCGACTACAAGCCGTCCCGCACCGAGGACATCGCCGGCGTGTGGGCCTCCGCCGAGGCGAACATGCGCACGTACCTGCTGCTCAAGGAGCGGGCCGCGGCGTTCCGCGCCGACCCGGAGGTGGTCGAGGCGCTCGCCGCCGCCCGCGTGGCCGAGCTGGCCACGCCGACGCTGAACCCCGGTGAGGGCTACCGCGAGCTGCTCGCCGACCGGACCGCGTTCGAGGAGTTCGACCCGGAGGCCGCCGGGGCGAAGGGCTTCGGCTTCGTCCGGCTCAACCAGCTCGCCGTCGAGCACGTGCTCGGCGCGCGCTGAGGCGGGCCGCCATGCCGCTCGTCGCGGGGGTCGACTCGTCGACCCAGTCCTGCAAGGTGGTGGTCCGGGACGCGGAGACCGGCGCGCTGGTCCGGCAGGGCCGCGCGCCGCACCCGCCCGGCACCGAGGTCGACCCGTACGCCTGGTGGGAGGCCCTGCGGGCGGCGGTGGCCGAGGCCGGCGGCCTGGCCGACGTGGCAGCCGTCTCGGTCGGCGGCCAGCAGCACGGCATGGTCTGCCTGGACGCCTCCGGTGAGGTGGTCCGGCCGGCGCTGCTGTGGAACGACACCCGGTCCGCCGACGCGGCCCGGGACCTGGTCGAGGAGGCCGGCGGCGGGGAGACCGGCCGCCGGTTCTGGGCCGAGGCGACCGGCGCGGTGCCGGTGGCCAGCTTCACCGCGACGAAGCTGCGCTGGCTGGCCCGGCACGAGCCGGACAACGCCGACCGGGTGGCCGCCGTGTGCCTGCCGCACGACTGGCTCACCTGGCGGCTCGCCGGCGCGCCCGGCCTGGACGCGCTGCGCACCGACCGGGGTGACGCCAGCGGCACCGGCTACTGGTCGCCGCGCACCGGCGAGTACCGGCTGGACCTGCTGGAGCGGGCCTTCGGCCGGCGCGTGACGGTGCCGGTCGTGCTCGGCCCGGCCGAGGCGGCCGGGCACCTCGACCCGGCGGTGCTCGGCGACGGCGCGGCGTCCGGTACGGCCGGAACCCCGGGAACCGGTGCCGCCGGCCCGGTGCTCCTCGGGCCGGGCACCGGGGACAACGCCGCCGCGGCGCTCGGTGCCGGCGCCGGTCCGGGCGACGTGGTCGTCTCGATCGGCACCTCCGGCACCGTCTTCGCGGTCGCGGACAACCCGGCCGCCGACCCGAGCGGCGCGGTGGCCGGGTTCGCCGACGCCACCGGCCGGTTCCTGCCGCTGGTGTGCACGCTCAACGCGGCCCGGGTGCTCGACGCCACCGCGACCCTGCTCGGCGTCGACCTCGACACGCTCGGTGAGCTGGCCCTGTCCGCGCTTCCCGGCGCCGACGGGCTGGTCCTGGTGCCGTACCTGGAGGGGGAGCGGACGCCGGACCGACCGCACGCCACCGGCGAGCTGAAGGGCCTGACACTGCGCACCTCGACCCCGGCGCACCTGGCCCGGGCCGCGGTCGAGGGGATGCTCTGCGGGCTGGCCGACGGTCTCGACGCGCTGCTCGCCCAGGGCGCCCGCGCCGACCGGATCATCCTGGTCGGCGGCGGCGCCCGGTCCGCCGCGGTACGGCGGATCGCGCCGCAGGTCTTCGGCCGCCCGGTGGTGGTGCCGCCGCCCGGCGAGTACGTGGCCGACGGCGCGGCCCGGCAGGCCGCCTGGGTCGCGCTGGGTGGCGACACCCCGCCCACCTGGTCGGTCGGCGACACCGAGGAGTACACCGGCGAGGCGGTCCCCGCCATCCGCGAGCGCTACGCCCACGCCCGGGGGTAAGGAAGGGCCCCTTCTTAACGCCTGCGGTAGAGGAGGGGCCCCTTCTTAACATGCGCGTCGGCCGGGGGCGGTGTCCCGGAACCCGCCCGCACCTGATTGGCTGCCCTGCATGACGGGCACGAAGGTCTCCCGGCGCGGGAACGCGGCACACCGGTTCTACAGCGTCGTCGTCTTCGTGGTGCTCGCCTCGCTGGACAACGTGGCGATCGGCCTGGTGCCCCCGCTGTACGGGCCGATCTCCACCGCCCTCGACGTACCCCAGCGGATGCTCGGCCTGGTCACCGCCGTCAGCTTCCTGGTCAGCGCGGTGGCGGCGGTGGGCTGGGCGTACGTGGGGGACCGCACCAACCGCAAGCCGCTGCTCATGGTCGGCACGCTGCTCTGGGCCGCCGGCACCGCCGGCAGCGCGCTCGCCGGGGGGTACGCGACGTTCCTGGCCGCGCAGTTCGTCGGCGCGGTCGGGCTGGGCGCGGTGGGCTCGGTCGGCTTCTCCGTGGTCACCGACCTGATCTCGCCGCGCCGACGCGGCCTGGTGATGAGCTTCTGGGGGCTGTCCCAGGGCGTCGGCACGCTGGCCGGGACGCTGCTCGGCGGCGTGCTCGGGGCGACCGACTGGCGGCGGCCGTTCCTGCTGCTGACCGGCGTGGGTCTGGCCGCCACGGTGGCGTACCTGTTCACCTACGACATCCGGCGCGGGCAGAGCGAACCGGAGCTGGCCGGGGCGATCGACGCCGGGAACGAGTACGACTACCGGATCAGCCGCGCCGACCTGCCCCGGATCCTGGCCCGCCGGACCAACCGCTGGCTGATCCTGCAGGGGCTGACCGCCCAGGCCGCGTTCGGCTCGCTGGTCTGGCTGCCGGTGCTGTTCAGCCAGCGGGCCGAGGCGCAGGGTTACTCGCCGGCGACGGCCGTGGTGGTGGGCAGCGTCTTCGCCACCCTGTTCCAGCTCGGCGGGGTGTTCTCGATCGTGGGCGGCCTGGTCGGCGACGCGCTGCAACGGCGTACGCCCAGCGGCCGGGCCACCGTCGCGGCCGTCGGCATCCTCGCGGCGCTGCCGTTCTACCTGGTCCTGTTCTTCGTGCCGATCCGCATCGACGTGCCCGACGGCGCCGGGGCGGGCGCGGTGGTGACGGCGGTGCTGTCCAGCGTGCTGACCGAGCCGACGGTGGGGCTGAGCCTGCTCACCGCCGTGGTGGCGCTGGCGCTGACGTCGGCGAACTCGCCGAACTGGTTCGCGCTGATCGCCGACGTCAACCCGCCCGAGCACCGGGGCACCGTCTACAGCCTGGGCAACCTCGTCAACGGCGTCGGGCGGGCGGCCGGCAACGGGCTGGTCGGGGTGGTGTTCGCCGCGCTGCGTACGGCCTTCCCGCCGCCGTTGAACTACGCGGTCGGGCTGGCCGCGTTCCAGCTCTTCTTCATCCCGACCGGGATCATGTACTGGCTGGCCGCGCGTACGTCGCCGCGGGACATAGCGCAGGTGCACGACCTGCTGCACGCCCGCGCCGACCGCCTGGAAGGAAGGGCCCCTTCTTAACGGTGAGTGTTAATAAGGGGCCCTTCCTATACCGGAGGCGTTAACAAGGGGCCCTTCCTTACACCACCCGGAACCAGACGGTGACGTCCGTCGGGACCGTGGCGTCGTCCAGCGGCGCGCTCGACACCAGCACCTGCGCGCCGGCCGGCAGCGGCGCCGGGTCGGCCCCGAAGTTCGTCAGCACGGTGAGGTCGCCGTTGGTGAACGTGAGCACCTCGTCGCCGGAGGACAGGAACCGCAGCGGGCCCCGGGCCAGCGCGTGCTCGCGGCGCAGCCGCAGCGCGGTCCGGTACAGCTCGTACGTCGACCCGGGCACGCCGCGCTGCCGGTCCAGCGCGTACTCGGCCCAGGTCGACGGCTGGGGCAGCCAGCTCGCGTCGGTCGGCCCGAAGCCGTACGACGGGGCGTCGGCCTCCCACGGGATCGGCACCCGGCAGCCGTCCCGGCCGCGCTCGGTGTGCCCGCTGCGCGCCCAGGTCGGGTCCTGGCGGGCCTCGTCGGGCAGCGTGGTGTGCTCCGGCAGCCCCAGTTCCTCGCCCTGGTAGAGGTAGGCGGAGCCGGGCAGCGCGAGCATCAGCAGGCTGGCCGCCCGGGCCCGGCGCAGACCCAGCGCGGCGTCCGGCTGCGGGTCGTCCACGCCGACGCCGTTGGCCCGGCCACCGGCGGTGCCCAGCCCCAGCCGGGAGGCGTGCCGGACCACGTCGTGGTTGGACAGGACCCAGGTGGTGGGCGCGCCGACGGAGTCGGTGGCCTCCAGCGAGCGGGTGATCACCGCGTACTGGGCCGGCGCGGTCCAGGCGGCCAGCAGGTACTCGAAGTTGAACGCCTGGTGCATCTCGTCCGGGCGCACGTACCGGGCCAGCCGCTCGGCCGGCTCCACCCACGCCTCGGCGACCAGGATCCGCTCACCGGGGTACGAGTCGAGGACCCGCCGCCACTCCCGGTAGATCTCGTGCACGCCGTCCTGGTCCCACATCGGCGGGCGCGGCTTGTCCACCTCGCTGCCGGAGAGGATCTCCTGCGGCTCCTGCCAGTCGGCCAGGTCGGCCTGCTTGATCAGGCCGTGCGCCACGTCCACCCGGAAGCCGTCCACGCCCCGGTCCAGCCAGAAGCGCAGCACGTCGAGGAACTCCGCGCGCACCTCCGGGTTGTCCCAGTTGAGGTCGGGCTGGCCGGAGTCGAACAGGTGCAGGTACCACTGTCCGTCCGGCAGCCGCGTCCAGGCGGGGCCGCCGAAGACGCTCACCCAGTCGTTCGGCGGCTCGGCGCCGTCCGGGCCCTTGCCGTCGCGGATGACGTAACGCTGCCGCTCCGGGCTGCCCGGGGCGGCCGCCACCGCTTCGGTGAACCAGCGGTGCGCGGACGAGGTGTGGTTGGGCACCAGGTCGACGATCACCCGTAGCCCGCGCGCCTTCGCCTCGGCGATCAGCTTGTCGGCGTCGGCGAGCGTGCCGAACAGCGGGTCGACGTCGCGGTAGTCGGCCACGTCGTACCCGGCGTCGGCCTGCGGGGACGGATAGAACGGGGACAGCCAGAGCGCGTCGACTCCCAGCTCGGCGAGGTGGTCGAGCCGGGAGGTGATGCCCGGCAGGTCGCCGATGCCGTCGCCGTCGGAGTCGGCGAACGAGCGCGGGTAGACCTGGTAGATCACCGCCTCGGTCCACCAGCCGGTGCCCGGGGCCTGCTGCGTCGCGTCGGTGTTCAGCGCCTTACTCCTGTCTGGGTGGTGCGGGGACGAGCAAGTTGGTTCAGTGTGCCCGCGGCGGCGCTGTCGATTCGCGCACCACCAGGCGAGTGGGCAGGATCACCGGGGGTGGCGTCCCGTCGTCGGTGCCGGCGCCGCGCGGCGCGGGCACCAGGCCGGGGTACGGCTCGGTGGCCCGTACGCCGAGCGGGTCGAGCAGGATGCGGGCGGCGAGCAGTCCCTGGTCGGCGGCGGGCTGGGCGATCGTGGAGAGCCCGAGCACACCGGCGAGGTCGTGGTCGTCGATGCCGATCACGCTCACGTCCTGCGGCACCCGTAGCCCGGCGTCGCGCAGCGCGGTGACCGCGCCCATCGCCATCTCGTCGCAGGCGGCGAAGATGGCCGTCGGCGGTTCGCCCCGGGCCAGCAGTTCGGCGGTGGCCCGGGTACCCCCGTCGATGGTGAATCGCGACTCGACGTCGAGGCTCGGGTCGGGCCGCAGTCCGGCGGCCCGCAACGCCTCCTGGTAGCCGCGCCGCCGGTCCAGGTGCGTGGTGAAGGCCAGTTCGTCGTCCGGGTCGCCGGAGATGTGCGCGATCCGGGTGTGGCCGAGGTCGAGCAGGTGGCGGGTGGCGGTCCGGGCGGCGGCCACGTCGTCGATCCGGACGCAGGGCCACCCGGGCACCTCGCTGCCGGAGCTGATCGTCACGCCGGGCAGGTCCAGGTTCGTCAGCGCGTGCACGTCCGCCGCGCGCAGCGGGGTGGCGACCAGGATGATCGCGTCCACGCGCTTGTGCAGGCTCGCCGTGCGCAGCACCCGCTGGCGGGTCTGCTCCCGGCCGCCGAGGTTGTAGAGCAGCAGGTCGTAGCCGCTGTCCTGGAGGAACTCCTCGACCGCCTCGACCACCGTGCCGAAGAACCACCTGGTGATCCGGGGCACCACCACCGCGACCGTGCCGGTCCGGCCGCCGGCCAGCCGGCTGGCGCTCGGTGACACCGCGTACTGGAGTTGTTCGGCGGCGGCGAGCACCCGGCGCCGGGTCGCGGCCGAGACCGTCGGCAGGCCCCGCAGCGCCCGGGAGACGGTGGCCGTGGAGACCCCGGCCAGCCGGGCGACGTCGTCAATTCTGGTCATCGTGTGGGCTCCCCGCCGTGACCCGGGCCCCGCCGCCGGCCGTGCCGGCGGCGGGGCGCGGATCAACCCTTGACGCTGCCGGCGAGCAGGCCTCGCACGAAGAAGCGCTGGAGGGACAGGAACACGATCAGCGGTACGACGATCGACACGAATGCGCCGGCCGTCAGCCGCTGCCACTCGTTGCCCCGGGTGCCGGCCAGTTCCGCGAGCCGGACCGTCAGCGGGGCGGTCTCGTCGCCGCCACCGGCGAAGATCAGCGCGACCAGCAGGTCGTTCCAGACCCAGAGGAACTGGAAGATGCCGAACGCCGCCAGCGCGGGCATGATCAGCGGCAGCACGATGGTGCGGAAGATCTTCGGGTGGGTGGCCCCGTCGACCCGGGCCGCCTCCATCAGGTCGCCGGGAAGCTGCGAGATGAAGTTGTGCAGCAGGAACACGGCGAACGGAAGCGCGAAACAGGTGTGCGCGAACCACACCTGGGCGAACTTCTGCTCGTCGACCAGGTCCCACGCGGGCAGGATCTGCACGCCGGCGATCGTGACGCCGGTGGAGAAGAACCGCAGTAGCGGCACCAGGGCCATCTGCAGCGGCACGATCTGCAGTGCGAAGATGCCGATGTAGACCCAGTCCCGCCCCTTGAAGTTCATCCACGCCAGCGCGTACGCCGCGAGCGACGCGAACGCGAGCGGGAAGAGCACCGAGGGGATGGTGATCGCCAGCGAGTTGATGAAGTAGCTGGCCAGCTGCCCGGACGAGCCGGAGCTGAACAGCACCTCCTGGTAGTTCTCCAGCGTGATCTGCGGGTCGCTGAAGAACGTCCACCATCCGGTGGTCTTGATCTCGTTCTCCGGCCGGAGCGAGGAGATGAACAGGCCGAAGGTCGGGATCGTCCAGAGCATCGCGATGACGACCGACACGAGCGTGGCGGTACGGCTGTTCAGACGCTTGCGCACCCGGGCGCCCCGGGTGGTCGGTTCGGTGGCCTGGGCGCCGACTCCGACGGTGGGCGTGGTGGTGGTCATCTCAGCCCTCCCGCTGCTTGCGCAGGTTGCGGATCTGGTAGATCACGATCGGGATCACCAGGACGAACAGGAACACCGCCAGCGCCGAGCCCTGCCCGTTCTCCTGGTAGCGGAACGCCTGGTTGTACATCTCGGTCGCGATCACGTTCGTGTCGTAGTTGCCGTTGGTGGCGGTGCGGACGATGTCGAAGACCTTGAGCGTGGCGATGGAGATCGTCACCACCACGACGATCAGCGCCGGCCGGATGCTCGGAATGGTGATCCGCCAGAACATCTGCCACGCGGTGGTGCCGTCGAGCCGGGCCGCCTCGACGATGTCGGCCGGGATGGCCTTGATCGCGGCGGAGAGCACCACCATCGCGAAACCGGCCTGGATCCACACCATGATCACGATGAGCAGGAACGTGTTCAGCGGCGAGTCCAGCAGCCACTGCTTCGGTTCTCCGCCGAGGCTCACCACGATCTGGTTGAGCAGGCCGATCTGGTCGCCCTCGCCCCGGTAGGCGTAGACGAAGCGCCAGATGATGGAGGCGCCGACGAACGAGATCGCCATCGGCAGGAAGATCAGGGACTTGGCGACCGCCTCGAACCGTGCCTTGTCCACCAGGACCGCGTAGATCAGGCCGAACGCGGTGGCCACCAGCGGCACCAGCAGCACCCAGATCAGCGTGTTGACCAGGACCCGGACGATCGAGTCCTCGGCGAACATCCAGCGGTAGTTGTCCAGTCCCACCCAGTTGCTGCTGCTGGAGTCCATGAAGGAGAGCAGCGTGGTGCGGATGGCCGGCACCACCAGTCCGACGGCGAGCAGCAGCAGCGTCGGCAACAGGAAGAAGAACGCGAACGCGCCCTCGCGCTGCTTGGGCCGGCGGGGCAGCGGCGTGCCGCTCACCGAGGCGGCGACCAGTTGCGCCTCCCGGCGCCGGGCGAAGTACGACGGCACCACGTCGAGGAGCAGGAGCAGCCCGCCCACCACCGCGACGAAGGCGATCAGCCCGTACATCAGCATGAGGAACTTCGGCTGCTCCGCCGCGAAGTCGAACTCCATCGACCCTCCTTCAAGGGTTCGGCTAGCAGAGGTGGCCCGGTCCGGGGAACCGGACCGGGCCACCTGCTAGATCACTTCCAGCTGCCCTCGATGTCGTTCAGGACGGAGTTGGTGTCCTTGCCGTTGATCCAGGCCACCATGCCCTTCCAGAAGGTGCCGGCGCCGACCGCGGCCGGCATCAGGTCCGAGCCGTCGAAGCGGAAGACCGTCTTCTCGTCCTGGAGGATGCCCACGGAGAGCTTGTCCACCGGGTTCGGCACGTTGTTGATGTCCAGCTTCTTGTTCGCGGACACCCAGTCACCGATCTTGGCGCGGCTGTTGGCGTACTCGCCGGAGGCCAGGTAGGTCTGCACCGCCTGGACCTCGGGACGGTCGGCGAACGCGCCGACGAACTCGCCGCCACCCAGCACCGGCTTGCCCTTGGCCGGGTCGATGGCCGGGAAGTAGAACGCGAAGACGTCGCCGTCCTCGGCCACCTTGGTGCCCTCGGGCCACTGGTTGGCGTAGAAGGACGCCTGGCGGTGCATCGCGCACTTGCCGGTGGTGATCGGCGTGCCGCCCTCCTGGAAGGCGGTGGTGGAGATGCTCTTGACGCCGCCGAAGCCGCCGTTCATGTACTTCTCGTTCTTCAGGATGGTGCCGGCCCGGTTGAGCGCGTCAGCCACCTGCGGGTCGTTGAACGGGATCTGGTGGGTGGTCCACTTGTCGTAGACCTCCGGGCCACCGGTACGCAGCAGCACGTCCTCGATCCAGTCGGTGGCCGGCCAGCCGGTGGCGTCACCGGACTCGATGCCGGCGCACCACGGCTTGGTGCCGCTGGCCGCGATCTGGTCGGAGAGCTTGATCAGGTCGTCCCACGTGGTGGGGACGGTCCAGCCCTTCTCCTTGAAGGTCTTCGGCGAGTACCACACGAAGGACTTCACGTTCGAGCCGAGCGGGGCGCCGTAGAGCTGGCCGTTGACGGTGCTGTACTTCAGCCAGTCGGGGGAGTAGTTCTGCTCGGCCATCGCCTTGGTGTCGGCGCCGACCGGCTTGAGCTTGCCCGAGTCGACGAAGCGCTTCAGCAGGCCCGGCTGCGGGATGAAGGCGAGGTCGGGGGCGTTGCCGCCGTCGACCCGGACCGGGAGCTGCGCCTCGAACTCGGCGTTGCCCTCGTGGTCGATCTCGATGCCGGTGCAGTCCTCGAACTGCTTCCAGGACTCGTTGAGGCGGTCGGCCTCGATCTCCCGGATGGAGGAGTAGATGGTCACCTTCTTGCCGTCGTGACCTTCGTACTTCTCGTATGCGGCGCATTCGGCCGATCCGGCCTTGTCGCTCTTCTTGTCATCGCCGGTGCCGCAGGCGGCGACACCGAGCGCCAGCCCCAGGACGCCGGCGACCGCGAGCGTCTGGCGCGATCTGGCAAACGCCATGCCGATCTCCTTCCTTGCCGGCGCGTGGGGGGATCGAACCCGCGCCGGTCCGATGGTCGTCCTCACATGTAAGCGCTTGCATCGTGTCGGGTCCACCCCTGGCCGGACACGGCCCGGTAACAATCCCGAAACCCTGGCCAGGGGCTTGGGTGCGCTCCCACGAATCTTCCCGGGAACGGAACTTTCTGTCAGGATGTCCGCATCACATTGAAGACTTTCAACATTGGAGGCAGTGGATGCGTAAGCGATGGCTCGCCCTCGGGGCGAGCGCGACGGTCCTGGCGGCGACCCTCGTGCCGGCCGCGCCGGCGATGGCCGCGCCGACGTTCAAGGTCCCGTTCCCCTGCAACCAGTCCTGGTCCGGTCAGACCCGGACCAACCACAGCCCGGCGAACGCCATCGACTTCAACCGCACCGACGACGCCGGCGACCCGGTCGTCGCCAGCGCGCCCGGCACCGTCGACGTGGTCACCAACCTCGGCGACACCAGCTACGGCAAGTACGTCCGGATCAACCACGGCGGCGGCCACACCACCTACTACGCCCACCTGAGCGCCTTCAACGTCTCCGTCGGGCAGACCGTCGGCTACGGCCGGGTGATCGGGTACGTCGGCACGACCGGCGGCTCCACCGGCCCGCACCTGCACTACGAGCAGCGCATCGACGGCAGCTCGGTGAAGATCAAGTTCAACGGCGTCCAGGCGCTCTACTGGGGCACCAAGACCTACACCAGCGACAACGGCTGCGGCGGGACGAACACCGGCCAGGGCACCGTGAACACGGCCGGCTCCCCGCTGACGGTCCGCTCCGGCCCCGGCACCGGCTACAGCTCGGTCGGCACGGTCGCCGACGGGGCGAAGGTGACCATCCAGTGCCAGACCAGTGGCACCAGCGTCAGCGGCACCTACGGCACCAGCTCGATCTGGGACCGGATCGGCTCCGGCCGGTTCATCTCCGACGCCTACGTCTACACCGGCTACGACGGCTACATCCCCGGCGTACCCCGCTGCTGAGCCCGGCGGGCGCGGGGGCGACCGGCCCTCGCGCCCGTACCGGTCAGGAGTTCAGCCGCCACACCGCGAAGTTCAGCGCGGACGCGAACGTCACCCACGCCCAGTACGGCAGCATCAGCAGCGTGGCCGGCCGGGAGACGCGCCGGAACAGGACCACGGTCACGCCGATCGCCAGCCACATCAGCACGATCTCGGCGAACGCCAGCCCGTACGCCCCGGCGCCGAAGAACAGCGGGGTCCAGATCGCGTTCAGCACGAGCTGCACCACCCAGGCCCAGAGGGCGGGGCCGAACCCGGCCCGGCGCCAGACCAGCCAGCCGGCGATCGCGATCAGCGCGTAGAGGACCGTCCAGACCGGGCCGAACAGCCACGACGGCGGCGCCCACGCGGGTTGCTCCAGGCTCTGGTACTCGGCGGAGGTGCCCTGCACACCCAGCCCGCCGATCGCGGCCGCGGCGAAGGTGGCGGCGCCGAAGCCGAGCAGCGCCCACCACTTCCGGGCGCCGGTGGTGCGCCGGGTGACACTCTGCGACGTCTCCATGGTCGAGATGTTTCCGCTCGACCGGCCCGGCAAACGCCGGCCCGGACGCGGAAAAGCCGGAGTCACCCGGCCCGGGTGTTCCGGTCCGGCAGGACGGAACACCCGGGCCCGGCGACCCCGGCGGGTACGAGAACCGCTGTTACGTGTTGAAGATGCTGACGCCACCCGGGCCGACCAGGAGGCCGACGACGATGAGGACGATGCCCCAGAGGATCTGCCGGCGGAACAGGGCGAGAATTCCGGCGACCACCAGTACGACTGCGAGAATCCAGAGAATCAGCTCCATGTCGGCTGAATACCCGTGCGCCCGATCCCGGAAACCTCCCGGTCAGTCGAGCTGGTCACCGCCCAGGTGGAAGACGCTGTACGCCTGCTTGATCACCGGGTGCGCCACGTTGCGGACCCGCACCCCGCCCGGCGTGGTGCCGCGCTCGGTGCCGTGGTGGGCGTGCCCGTGCAGCGCCAGCGCGGTGGGCGCGGCGTCGATCGCCTGCCCGAGCTGGTAGCAGCCGAGGAACGGGTAGATCTCCAGCGGCTCGCCGGCGAGCGTGTCCGGCACGGGGGAGTAGTGGGTGAGCGCGACGAGCGCGTCGCAGTCCAGCGAGAGCAGCGCGTCGGCGAGTGCGTCGGCGCTCTCCCGGGTGGTCCGTACGAACGCCTTCATCTCCGGCTCGCCGAAGTCGCTGGCGCAGCGCCCGGCGAACCCGCCGCCGAACCCCTTGACGCCGGCCACCCCGAGCCGCCCGCCCGGCGTGTCCACCACGACGCCGGTGCCCTCCAGCACCGTGATCCCGGCGTCCTCCAGCACCTTCACCACCTGCGGCACCTGGTCGCACTGGTGGTCGTGGTTGCCGAGCACGGTGATCACCGGTACGCCGAGATCGCCGAACTCCCGGGCCACGCAGCGCGCCTCGGCCTCGGTGCCGTGCCGGGTCAGGTCACCGGCGAGCAGCAGCGCGTCGGCGGAGCCGGGCAGCTCCTCCAGCGCCGGACGGAACCGGCCCACCACGTCCTCGTCCAGATGCACGTCGCCGACGGCGGCGATCCGGATCACCATCGAACCTCCCTCACGGCAGCTCCTCGACCTGGGTGGGCGCCTGCGTGCGGATCACCCCGATGTCGCTCGTCACGTGGGTGTCCGGGAAGCGCTCGGCCACCCGGCGCAGGATCTCCTCCCGCCGGTGCGGGCTCTCCACCTCGCCGTAGAGCACCAGCCCGTTCTCCCGCCGCACCACGGTGATGCCCTGCTCGGCCACCGTCGGGTCCTCGGCCAGCATGCTCTGGATCTCCGCCTCGACGTACTCGTCGGGGGGAACGTCGCCGGACAGTCCGGTCACAGGGTCTCCCTTCCGCCGGGCGCGCCGCCGGGCAGCACGTCCAGCCGGTCGAGCAGCACCAGGAACGCCTCCGCGTACGGCGAGTGCTGCGTCTCCTTCCGTACCCGTTCCCAGTCGATCTGTTCCCGCAGCGAGCGGGCCAGCGGCAGGGCGCGGGCGAAGTCGCAGTAGTGCTGCGAGAAGCTCAGCAGCTTGTGCACCATGAGCTGGCTGGCCGAGAGCACCGGCATGTGGATGGCGTCGACCGGGCGCACGATCGTGTCGGCGAACGTCTCCTCGGTCACCGGCGTCTCCACCGGCCGGTGGATCAGGTCCACCATCCGGTCCTCGTCGTAGACCTTGACCAGCCAGTCCTCCGGCGGGCGCTCGGCGGTGAAGCCGGCCTCGACGAGCGCCTCCAGGGCCCGGTCGACGTCCGCCTCGCGGAGCAGGAAGTCCACGTCGTGGTCGCTGGAGTGGCCGCCGTGCGCGTACACCGCGAAGCTGCCACCCAGCGCGAACGGGATCTCGGACTGTTTGAGCACGGCGGCGACCTTCTTCAGCGTGTGCACCAGGGTCTCGTCCCCGCGCTCGGCCATCTGCGGCTCCCTCGTCGTCATGGGCGGTGGGATCACGTTGCGTACCCGGCGGACGCTCCGGTCACACCTGTTGCGGCGCGATCGGCCCGCCAGGGCAGGAAAGCGACATACAGGCCGGTGTGGGCGTCGGTCGGATAACCTCGGGAGGGTGGCCAGTTCACTGCGGACGCGGCGGGGCAGGGCCCGACTGCGTGCCGTCGCCCTGATCGGCATCGACGGCTCAGGCAAGACCACCCAGGCGCACCGGCTCGCCCAGGCCCTCACCGCCGCCGGCCACCCCGCGACGTACCACCGCAACGCCGGTGGCCGCCGCTGGCTCGGCCGCGTCGCCCAACGGATCGGCCGTCCGGACGCGCAGCGGCTCGTCGGGCGTGACGGCCTGCTCGTGGTCGAGTCGGCGCTGCGCTGGCTGGCCATCGCGCTCGCGCTGCTGAGCTGCCTGGTCACTGGCCGTACCGCGGTGATGGACCGCTGGTCGTACTGCCAGTACGCGAGCATCCGGGCGCACGGCGGGCAGCGGTGGGAGCGGCTGGTCCGGGCCGGCTACCGGGTCTTCCCGGCGCCCGCTGTCACGTTCCTGCTCACCGTCGACCCGGCCGAGGCGTACCGCCGGATCGAGCGGCGCGGCACCGACCACGAGAGCATGGCCTGGCTGACCGACGCGGACACCGCCTACCGGAGGCTGCCGGAGTACGGCGGCTTCGTGGTGGTGGACGGCAACGGCCCACCGGAGGAGGTGGCCCGCCGGATCCGGGCGCACCTGAGCGAGTGGCTGCCCGACGATCCGTCCGCCGGTCCCGGCCCGGCTCCGGGCGGCCCTCCACGTCCGGCCGGCGGGGCGGGCCGCGACGGCCCGGTGCCGGTTCAGGCCCGGCCGTAGACCGGGATGCCGGCGCCGCTCGTGGGCGCCGACTCGGGGGAGGCCAGGAACCGGATCACGCCGGCGATCTGCGCCGGAGGCACCCAGCGCCGGTGGTCGGCGTCGGGCTGGGCGGCCCGGTTGGCCGGGGTGTCGATGACGCTCGGCAGCACCGTGTTGCACCGCACCCCGCGCTGGCGGTACTCGACCGCGACCGCGTCGGCGAACGCCCGCACCGCGGCCTTGGCGGTGACGTAGCCCGAGGCGCCCGGGAACGGCGACACCGCCGCCCGCGCGGAGACGCAGACCACGGCGCCGTCACCGGTTGCCACGAGGTGCGGCAGTGCCGCCCGGGTCACCAGGTAGGTCGGGCGCAGGTTGAGCCGCAGCATCCGCTCGAACTCCTCGACCGGGGTCTCGTGCACCAGGCCGCCCGCGGCGTACCCGCCGACCAGGTTGACCACCGCGCGCAGTGGCGCGGCCGGCTCGGCGGTCGCGACCTCGACCGCCCGCGCGGCCCCCTCGGGGGTCAGCAGGTCGGCCACGACCCGGACCGGGCCGTCGTCCGTCCCGGCCTCCCGCTGAGGTACGACCACCCGCCAGCCTGCGTCGAGGAAGGCGGCGGTGACCGCGCCGCCCAGCCCACCCGTGCCTCCGGTGACCAGCACCGTGCGTTCCGTCATGGACACACACGCTAGTCAACCGTCGTGCCGACCGACCGGTGACCCGCACGGGCCGTCCGGACCGTCCGGCCGAGGCCGACCAGGCAGGCCCTGCCGCGCGACGGCGGACCGGCACGTCGGGCGGCAGGAGTGACTCGACCGGACCGGTTGAGGCGGTGGGGCTGCGACAATGGGATCCTTGGCCCGGGGGCGGGCACGGAAGACGGTAAATTTCCCGATACGCGGTGTCATGGTTGACGCTCACGCGCTCTGAAAGTAAGTTTCATCCGTGGCGAAGAGTCCGAAGATTTCTGCGAGTCACGAGCCCGGTGGACTGATCGTCCACATCAGCGGCCTGCTGCCCTCGCTGTCCCCGGCCGAACAGCGGGTGGCCCGGCTGGTCGTCGCCGATCCGGCGGACGCGGCCCGGCGCACGATCACCGACCTCGCCACCGCCGCCGAGACGTCCGAGGCGACAGTGATCCGCTTCTGCCGCTCGGTCGGCATGGACGGCTACCCCCAGTTGCGTATCCGCCTCGCCGCCGAGGCCGCCCGCCGGGTCGAGCCGCCGGACGCGCGGGTGGTCGGTGGCGACATCCCGCCGGGCGCGGACCTGGCCCAGATCATCGCCACCATCGCCTTCAACGACGCCCGAGCCGTCGAGGAGACCGCCGAGCAGCTCGACCCGGCCGTCTGCGAGCAGGTGGTCGAGGCGATCGGCGCGGCCGGCCGGATCGACGTCTACGGCGCGGGCGCCAGCGGCTTCGTCGCCTCCGACTTCCAGCAGAAGCTGCACCGCATCGGCCGCATCGCGTTCTACTTCCCGGACGTGCACACCGCGCTCACCTCCGCCGCCCTGCTCGGGCGCGGCGACGTCGCGGTCGGCATCTCGCACACCGGCACCACGTCCGACGTCATCGAGGTGCTGGAGCAGGCGCGGGCCCGGGGAGCCACCACCGTGGCGCTCACCAACTTCCCGCGCTCGCCGATCACCGAGGTCGCCGACCACGTGCTCACCACAGCCGCCCGGGAGACGACCTACCGCTCCGGCGCGACGGCCAGCCGGCTGGCCCAGCTCACCGTCGTCGACTGCCTCTTCGTCGGGGTGGCCGCGCGCAGCCGGGCCCGGACCAAGAAGGCGCTCGAAGCCACGGCCGAGGCGGTCCAGTCGCACCGGGTCGGTCCCGGGCGGAGGCGGGGATGACGGCGGGCCGGGCGGAGCGCGACGGCGTGGCGGCGATCCGGCCGGTGGTGCGCGTCGGCGCGCCGACCGAGCGGCGCAACCCGCACAGCTTCGACCTCGACCTGATGTCCACCCGGGACGTGCTCACCGTGATCAACGAGGCGGACCGGCGGGTGCCGGCCGCCGTCGCCGCGGTGCTGGACGAGATCGCCGAGACCGTCGACCTCGCGGTGGCCGCGCTGCGCGACGGACACCGCGTGCACTACTTCGGCGCCGGCACCTCCGGCCGCCTGGGCGTGCTGGACGCGGCCGAGCTGGCCCCCACGTTCAACTCGCCCCGGCACTGGTTCTGCTCGCACCTCGCCGGTGGCCCGGACGCCATGTGGCGGGCGGTCGAGGACGCCGAGGACGACGAGCGCGGCGGCGCCGCCGAGGCCGCCGAGTGCGTGCGCCCGGGCGACCTGGTGGTCGGCCTGGCGGCCAGCGGACGCACCCCGTACGTCCTCGGGGCGCTCGCCGCGTCCCGGGAGCGGGGGGCCGCTACGGTGCTGCTCTGCGCGAATCCGGAGGCCCCGGCCGCCGCGTCGGTGGACGTCTTCATCGGCGTGGACACCGGGCCGGAGGTGGTCACCGGGTCGACCCGGATGAAGGCCGGCACCGCGCAGAAGCTGGTGCTCAACACGTTCTCCACGGCCGTCATGGTGCGTCTGGGCCGTGTCTACTCGAACCTGATGATCGACATGGTGGCCACCAACGCCAAACTGCGCGGTCGCATGATCTCGATCCTCGTGGAGGCCACCGGTTGCGCCGAGGAGGTCTGCCGGGTCGCGCTGCGGGAGGCCGACGGCGACCTCAAGACCGCGCTCGTCGCGCTGGTCTCCGGCGCGGAGGTGCCGGCCGCCCGGGCCGCGCTGGCCCGCTCCGCCCACCAGGTGCGCGGCGCGCTCGCCCTGCTCGCCTCCTGACCGCCCCCGCTCACCCCTTCTCCCGGCGATCCACCCGCCCGGCGCATCCGTCCGGCGGGTGCGACACGTATCACGTGCGGGAGGGGGACGTTCCCGCCCGTACGGATTGTTCAACGAGGCGGAGGGTAATCCTGAGCGTGGCTGAACCGACCGGTCCACGAGCGCGTATCTCGCAGTGACCAGGATCGCAACGACCCGGTGACGCGGCTCGCTGTGTTCATGGAACAGGCAATGGTGCCATTCCATGGGCGAATAGCGATTCAGCAGCTCCGGCGGGCCCCAAAAGCCGTGTCCGGAAGCCGTCCGAACCGGGCCGGTAACAGGAAACATGGACCGGGCTCTCAGCTAGTACTCAGGCATTCGTGACAGTTTCGACTCACGACATGGAATCCCCGAAGCGTCACATCTGTTGTGTAGGTGTCAGCACCTACGGGCACAGCGGAGGTTACGGGGAGGGCTGATGAACGTGGGGATGGCAAGGAACCGGGCAACCGGCGCGAGCGAGGGGACCGTGGCAATCGTGGACAAGAACATCGGCATGCGTACCGACGAGGTCGCCGAGGAGCGGGACCTGGTCGGCGTCTACCTGCACGAGATCTCCCGGACGCCGCTGCTCGACGCCGCCCGGGAGGTCGACCTCTCCAAGGCGATCGAGGCGGGCCTCTACGCCGAGCACCTGCTCGACGAAGACCGGATCCCCGAGGGCGTCGACCGGGAGGACCTGGAGCGGCTGGTCGTCGAGGGTGAGCGCGCGAAGGACCTGTTCATCCGCGCGAACCTGCGACTGGTCGTGTCCATCGCCCGGCGCTACGTGCGCTCCGGGATGCCCATGCTGGACCTGATCCAGGAGGGCAACACCGGCCTCGTCCGGGCGGTCGAGAAGTTCGACTACGAGCGGGGTTTCAAGTTCTCCACCTACGCGACCTGGTGGATCCGCCAGGCCATCAGCCGGGCGATCGCCCAGCAGGAGCGGACCGTACGGCTGCCCGTGCACCTGGTGGAGGACGTCAACCGGATGCGCAACGTGGCCCGGCAGCTCACCCGTGAGCTGGGCAGCGACCCGGAGCCGGAGCAGATCGCGACTGCCCTCGGCGTGACCGTCGAGCGGGTCAACGAGCTGGTCCGCTGGTCGCAGGACACCGTCTCGCTGGACACCCCGGTGGGCGACGACGGCGACACCAACCTCGGTGACCTGGTCGCCGACAGCGACGCGCCGTCGCCCGAGGAGATCGTGCTCACCGGCCTGGAGCGGCAGCGGATCGAGGGTCTGCTCAACCACCTCGACGACCGGTCCGCCGGCATCATGCGGGCCCGGTACGGCCTGGAGGACGGTCGCGAGCACTCGCTGACCGAGGTCGCGTCGCGGTTCTCGCTCTCCCGGGAGCGGATCCGCCAGCTGGAGATCCAGGCCCTCGGCCGGCTGCGTGAGCTGGCTCGCGCGGAGGGGCTGCAGGCAGCCTGACCTGGTAGTAATTGAGACAACGAACGGCCGGCGTCCGACAGGGGGACGCCGGCCGTTCGCCGTCCGCGTCGATCAGACCCGGCCGTAGCCGGCGATCGACATGATGTTCATACCGCGTTTGCTGACGTTGCGTCCGGCGCTGGGCGCGTCGATGATCTGGCCGTTGCCGACGTAGAGCGCGACGTGCCCGAGCCCGGAGTAGAACACCAGGTCACCCGGTTGCAGCTGGCTGCGGCTGATCCGCGTGGTTGCGTTCCACTGCCGTGCCGCGCTGTGCGGCAGCGACTTTCCGGCGGCCCGCCACGCGGCGAGCGTCAGACCGGAGCAGTCGTAGCTGCCCGGGCCGTCCTGGGCATAGCCGTAGGGCTTGCCGACCGCGCCGTAGGCGTACCGCACGGCCTTGCCGGCGTCGCCGGAGACGGCCGGGGGCTTGCCCGCCGAGCCGGCGTTGCCGGGCGCCTCGGTGGCCCGCCCGTACGCCCTGCGCCGCATCTCGTAGAGGTCGGCCAGGTCTCCCTCGATCCGCGTCTTCGCGGACTTGAGCTGCTTGGCCTGCGCCGCCTCCCGGGCGAGCGTGGCGTCCAGCCGGGTCTTCTGGTCGATCAGCCGCTGCTGGTCGGCGGTGAAGCTGGAGAGGGTGCGCTGGCGCTGGCGGGTGAGCTGGTCCAGTGTGCCCAGCCGCTCCGGCAGCGTGGCCTGGCCACCCGGGTCCAGCAGGGCCGCCGCGGTACGCATGCCGCCGGTCTTGTACGCCGTCGCCGCCAGCACGCCCACCTCGGCGCGGCTGCGCTCGGCCTGTTCCTGCAGCGGCCCGATCCGGGCCTCCAACGTGGCCGCCGTGGCCTTGTTGGCCTTGATGTCCTCGTTGAGCTTGTTGTAGGACTCGACGATTCGCTCCAGCTCAGTCGAGGACTTCTCGATCTGCTTCGTCAGCTCTGCGGGTGTGGGCTCGGCCCGGGCCACCTGCGCCGGGGCGAGCAGCGCGGCCGAGAGGCCGGCCACCGCGAGCGAGCGGAGCAGCATCCGTAAGGACGACAAGAGCGGAAAGCTCCTCTCCCACCGGTCGCCGGGCGCGTTCGCGACCCGGCGACACCGGCCCGGGGCCATCCGGGTGGATGGCTGTCGACCGGGCCGACCTGCACAACCTAACCCGTGATCGGAGTGGTCGGGAGTTCAAGCAGGGGCGAAAGTTGGCAAAGTGGCGGAAAGTGACGATGGTGCAGCATGGTGTGGCTCGCCCGATTGGTCGTTCTGGGCGGATGTCGTCAGCCACCGCCACGCAAAGTCATGACAAAGACTGAAATCGCTTCCTCTTTCCGGCGGGCCACCCGGGGCGGACCCGGAGGCCGATCGCCGAAAACCCGAGGTCAGGTGGCGGGCCCGCAACACAATGAAGCCCGGAACCGGGATTCCCGCACGGGATCCGCGTCCCCGGGAGGCCGCCGTGCAGACCGAACGCTCCGCCACCCAGCCGCCCCGACCCACCTCGCCCAAACTGCTCTACGCCCGCCCCGGCATCGTCGTCACCGCCGAGCGCTTCACCGTCGGCCGCAACAGCTGGCCGGTGGCCGAGATCACCCAGGTGCGGACCGATCGCGGCCCGCACGACCGGCTCGCGATCCGCGCCGTCGCCGTGTCCGCCGCGATGATCGCCGCGGTCGGGCTGCTGCTCGGCTTCACCGGCGGCCTGCACCGGCTCACCGCCGAGGCGTACCTCCTGCTCGGCGCGGTCGGGCTGGTGCCGCTGCTGCTCGTGCTGATCGGCGACCGCTGGCGGCCCCCGGCGCACGAGCTGTGGGGCCGGGTGCGGGGCACCGAGGTGCTGCTGTTCAGCAGCGACGACGAACGACAGTTCGGTCAGGTCAGCCGGGCGCTGCGCCGCGCCCGCGAGGCGGCGCGCATGGGCGGCTGGGCCGACCCACCGGCGGCCGAGCCGTGGCGACCGGCGCGGTGAGCGGCGCTCAGCCCGCGACCGGCTCCGGGGTACGCGGCTGCTGCTCGGCAGCCACCCACTGGCTGACCCGCCGCTCGGCGTAGAACGAGACGAACGGCACGGTCCCGGCGAGCATCACCAGCAGCATCCGCTTCAGCGGCCAGTTCGCCCGGCGGGACAGGTCGAACGTGAGCGCCAGATAGAGCATGTACAGCCAGCCGTGCGCCACGCCGACCACGCCCACCACGCTCGGGTTGTCGAAGCCGTACTTCAGCGGCATGCCGATCAGGACCAGCACCACGAGCGCCACGCCCACGATCCAGGCGATCACGCGGTACCGGGTAAGGGCTCCGCCCACCGTCGTCCGTCCTTCCGCACCGGCCTCAGCCGGGATAGTCGCCGGGCCGGGCGCCCGGATTGGCGTTCAACCAGGATAGATAGCGGTTGTACGCGGCCAGCTCGGCGTCGTCCGCCCCGTCGGCCGGGGCGGACGGCGTCCGCACGACGCGCACCGGGCGGCGTACCGCCGGGGTGGTGACGGCCGGCTCGGCGCCGGCGGCCGCCGACGGCGCCGGATCGGCCGTCGGCTGCGCGTCGCCCGGCGGCGTCGCCCGCAGCGTCTGGCGGACCTCCCGCCACCAGACGAAGATCACGAAACCGGCGAACACCGGCCACTCGATCGCGTAACCGAAGCTGATCGCGTTGCCCCCGGCGGCGCGGGTGACCTGCCACCAGCCCATCCCGAGGCAACCCGCCACCAGCACGACCATGGCCACGTGGCGGACGATCCACGCCGGTGTCCAGAGCCGTTCCATGCCCACGAGAGTACCGGGACTCCCCGGGCGTCTCCGACACGGCGTCGTAGTCCGGGCGGTGGTTTGGTGGCACGCCCGCTGGGCATCCGAACAGGTGCCAACCCGAACGAGACGAGGGGGCGACGATGACCGAATCGGTACGCCGGGACGCGAGCCCGGAACAGCGGGTCGCGGAGTGGGACGGCGATCACGCCCGCACCGTCGACGGCGAGCAGCTCGGGGTGGACCCGGTGGAGCTGGGCGACGAGGACCTGGTCCGGGAGATGCAGAGCCTGCACCGCACCCGGCTGGACACGCTGCGCCACGCCACCGACTCGGCGCTCGCCAACCACCTGCGGCGCACCGCCGAACTGGAGACGGAGTACCTGGCCCGGCACCCCGGCCGGGAGGTCGACCCGAGCCGCTTGCGGGACGCCTGATGGGCAGCCACGCCGAGCGCGGCATGTCCGCGCCCCCGGAGGTGGTGTTCAACACCGCCACTGATCCGGACCGCTCCTCGGCCTGGCTGCCCGAGCGGCTGCGCAACTCCGGCACCTGCCGGGTCGAGGTCGTCGACGCCGACGACATGCGCGCCCGGTGGAGCGCCGCGGACTGGTCCGCCGAGATCGACGTGGAACCGGCCGACGCGGGCGGCGCCCGGGTCCGGCTCGACCTGGCCGGCCCGGACCACGACCTGGCCGACGAGATCCTGGCCAACCTCGACCGCGAGGTGGCCGACAACCTGACCGCCGGCTGAGCCCGGCCGCACGACGAGCACGAGGAGGCCGGCTTGACCGGGAGTGGCCTGAAGCAGAAGGTGGCGCGCCTGCGCCAGGCGTACGCGCCGCACGAGCACCGGCCGCTGGAGGGCTACCTGAAGGCGATGGGCACGTACGCGGGCGTGACCGCCGCGCTCGTCGGCCTGGTCCGGGCGACCGGACGGCCGGTGCCCGAGCGGCCCACGCCGGCGGACGTGGTGCTGCTCTCGATCGCCACGCACAAGCTCAGCCGGCTGCTGTCCAAGGACGCGATCACCAGCCCGCTGCGGGCGCCGTTCACCCGCTACGACCACCCGATCGGCAGCGGCGAGGTGATGGAGCAGGTCCGCGACGAGGGCAGCCCCACCCGGCACGCGCTCGGCGAGCTGGTCAGCTGCCCGTTCTGCCTGGCGGTCTGGGTCGCCACCGGGCTCACCGGCGGGCTGGTGCTGGCGCCCCGGCTGACCCGGCTGGTCGCCACCGCGCTGACCGCGGTGGCCGCCTCCGACTTCCTCCAGATGGGGTACGCGGTCGCCCAGCAGGCGGCCGAGGGCGGTCACCACGAGGCGTGAGGGATGCGGACACGAAAAGGGGGCCGGCGCACGCCGGCCCCCTTTTCGCGCGTCTCCCACGGTCAGGTGGGGGTGGTGCCGTGGTCCTCGCCGGCCCAGCCGCGCGACGCCTCCGGCTCCCGCTCCTCCTCGTCCTCCCCGGTGACGATGTCCCGGTCCACAGCGGTGCGCTCGTGCTCGTTGGCGAAGTCCGGCTCCGGCAGCGTGTCGACGCCCTCCGGGGGCTGGCCGAGCGCCGCCAGGTGCTCGTGCTCGGGGTTGCGGTCGGTCATGTCGCGTCCTCTCGTCTTCCGGGGGCTCAGGCGACCGTGCCGCCCAGCAGATCGGCCGCCTCGTCCGCCGCGTACTCGCCCTGGGGGAGCGCGGCGATCCGGGTGAGCAGCTCCGCGGGGAGTTCGGCGGCCACCGCCCGGCGGTAGATGTCCGCCTGGGTGATCCGCTCCTGGCCGTGGTAGATGTCGTCGAGCAGGTCGTCGAGCGGCCGCGTGTCGGGCTGCTCGGTCACGGGCGCGTCATCGGTCACGCCGACCACCTACCCGGCGCCGAACCGGTCAAACCCGCCCCAACCCCGCTCAGGCCGGGGCCGGCAGCGTGGCCCGGCGGGCCCGGACGGCCTGGGCCAGGTGCTCCAGGACCTCGGCCGTGGTGTCCCACCCGATGCAGGCGTCGGTGACCGACTGGCCGTACGCCAGCTCCCGGGTCGGGTCCAGGTCCTGCCGACCGGGCACCAGGAAGCTCTCCAGCATGATGCCGACGATCCCGCGCTGACCGGCGGCGAGCCGGGCGGCCACGTCGGCGGCGACCAGCGGCTGGTTGCGGTGGTCCTTGCCGCTGTTGGCGTGGCTGGCGTCGACCACCACCCGCTCCGGCAGGCCCGCGGCGCGCAGCAGCTCCAGCGCCCCGGCCACCGACTCCGCGTCGTAGTTCGGCCGGCCGCCCCCGCCGCGCAGCACCAGGTGCCCGTCCGCGTTGCCCCGGGTGTGCATGATCGCCGGGGTGCCGGAGACGTCGATGCCGGGGAAGACGTGCGGCACCCCGGCCGCCCGGATCGCGTCCACGGCGGTGGCGATGCTGCCGTCGGGCCGGTTCTTCATGCCGATCGGCATGGACAGCCCGGAGGCGAGCTGCCGGTGCACCTGGCTCTCCACCGTCCGCGCGCCGATCGCGCCCCAGGCCACCGTGTCCGCGATGTACTGCGGGGTGATCGGGTCGAGGAACTCGCAGCCCACCGGCAGGCCCAGCCGCAGCACGTCGAGCAGGAGCGCCCGCGCGGTACGCAGACCGGTGTTCACGTCGCCGGACCCGTCCAGCGCCGGGTCGTTGATCAGGCCCTTCCAGCCCACCGTCGAGCGCGGCTTCTCGAAGTAGACGCGCATCACCACGAGCAGGTCGTCGGCGACCCGGGCGGCGGCCTCGCGCAGTCGGCCCGCGTACTCCAGGGCGGCGGCCGGGTCGTGCACGGAGCAGGGGCCGACGACGACGAGCAGCCGGTCGTCGTCGCGGTCCAGCACCCGGCCGACGGCACGGCGGCCCGCCACGACGGCCTCGGCCAGCGGCGTCTCGAGCGGCAGGTGGTGGTGCAGCAGGGCCGGGGTGGTCAGCGGCACCACACGGTCGATGCGCTGGTCGATGACCCGATGGGCGTCCTGGGACGTGGTCACGGTGGGGATTCCTTCCGCCGACCGTGCCCCCGTGCCGGGTCCGGGGGATCGAGCCGGCTGCTCGCATACGAAAGGGCAGGGAAAAGAATCCCTGCCCGGCCGGCTCGAAGAGGTAAGTGACGTCAGCTCATGGTCGAGTCACCCGGCTCCTCCAGCCGGCTGCCTAAACCATCGATACGACCGCGTCACATCGGCCAGCGTACCCGACGCGCGCCGGAAAGCCCGCTGTCGTTCCGAAGTGCGGAACACGGGGTATGTGATCGCCATGACCACCAGCCATGACCCCAGTGACCAGGAACGGATCGAGTCCCGGGCGCATCTGCTGCCGGAGGAGGCGGCGGCGGGCAGCGACGACGCGGAGGCGCAGGCCGACGCGATCCTCACCGAGTCCGACATCCGCGAGGCGGACCAGAACGCCGCCCCCGACACGGTGCTGGAGCACCGCACCTCCGAGCAGACCGTCACCCCCGTCGAGCCGCCCGACTGAGCGTCGCGCCCCGGGCCCGGCGGGAACCCCGGTAACTGTCGTCCCGCAACCGGGCCAGCGGGCCGGCCAGGCGCAACCCCGGCGGCACGTTGCCGGTCGGATCGAAGGCGAGCGCGGCGTCCTCGGCGGCGCCGCGCTCGCCTTCGAGGCGTACCTCGCCGAACGGCCGCCACCGGCCTGCCGCCGAGGCCACCGCCAGCACCAGCCGGGGCTCGTCGGCGGCCACCGCCGCGCCCGCCTCGGCCAGGCCGCGACCCAGGTCGGGTGACTCCGGGTCGGCCAGCACGGCCAGGAACAGCCGTCGCCCGCCGGCCCGGAACGGCATGATCGACGTGTACGTCCCGGTGAAGCGCCGCCGGGGCAGCGGCAGGTTCCGCAGCACCGGCGCTGCGCCGCTGGAACTGAACAGCAGGTCCACCGGCGGCTCCGGGTCGCGGCGCAGCCGTACCGCCACGCCCAGCACGTCCGGCCAGGCGCCCGGCGTCGGCACGCCCTTGGAGAGGCGGATCGTGGCCGGCCACCGGCCCGGCAGGTCGAGCAGCGGCACCCCGGTCGGCGGTCCCGGCGTACCCCAGATCCGGACCTCGCCGCCGAACGTGCGCCCGGCCGGGTGCAGCAGGCGGGCGTGCCGGAGCCGGGCCAGCGCGGCGGCGGCGCGCTCGACGGCGGACGGTGAGGTGGCGGCCATGCCCGCACGGGTACCCCGGCGCGCACCGACGATGCTCCGGCGCGCGTGTCACCTTTCCGCCTCCGGGATCGGATAGCGTCGTCTCATGCCCGACAGCGGTTTCCCCTGGCCGATCGAGACGACCCGACTGGACAACGGCCTGCGTGTGGTGGTGAGCGAGGACCGCACCGCCCCGGCCGTGGCGGTCAACCTCTGGTACGACGTGGGCTCCCGCCACGAGCCGGCCGGACAGACCGGCTTCGCGCACCTCTTCGAGCACCTCATGTTCGAGGGTTCGGTGAACGTGGCGAAGACCGAGCACATGAAGCTGATCCAGGGCGCGGGCGGCTCGCTCAACGCGACCACCAACCCGGACCGCACCAACTACTTCGAGACGGTCCCGGCCGAGCACCTGGAGCTGGCGCTCTGGCTGGAGGCCGACCGGATGGGCGGGCTGGTGCCGGCGCTGACCCAGGAGACGCTGGACAACCAGCGCGACGTGGTGAAGAACGAACGGCGGCAGCGCTACGAGAACGTGCCGTACGGCGACGCCTGGCTGCGCCTGCTGCCGCTGCTCTACCCGCCGGGGCACCCGTACCACCACGCGACGATCGGGTCGATGGCCGACCTGAACGCCGCCGACCTGGCCACCTTCCAGGAGTTCCACAGCACCTACTACGCGCCGAACAACGCCGTCCTCACCGTGGTCGGCGACACCACCGCCGCCGAGGTGTTCGGGCTCGCCGACAAGTACTTCGGCGGGCTCGCCGCGCGCGCCGACATCCCGGCCGCGCCGGACGGCCGTACCGTGCCGGCCACCGGCCGCCCGGCGGTGGAGACGGTCACCGCCGACGTGCCCGCCCCCCGCGTCTACGTCGCGCACCGCACCCACCCGTTCGGCACCCCGGGGTACGACGTGACCACGGTGCTGGCCACCGTGCTCGGCAGCGGCCGGGGCAGCCGCCTCTACCAGCGCCTGGCCGACGGCGAGCGGATCGCCCAGCCGGACCTCGTCGGCGCGTACGGGGTGGACCTGGCACACGCGCCCGCCCCGCTGATCGCCACCGCCACGGCCCGCCCCGGGGTGAGCGCCGAGCGGCTGCGCGACGGGCTGGCCGAGGTGGTCGACGAGCTGGCCACGGTGCCGGTGACCGCCGCCGAGCTGGACCGCGCCAAGGCGCTGCTGAGCACCATGTGGTGGCGGCAGATGTCCACTGTCGACGGGCGGGCCGACACGCTCGGCCGGTACGCCACCCAGTTCGGCGACCCGGCCCGCGCGGCCGACCGGCTGCCGGCCTGGCTCGCGGTGACCGCCGAGCAGATCGCCGAGCAGGCCGCCGAGCTGCTCGGCGCCGCCGACCGGGTGATCCTGACCTACCTGCCCGAGGAGAAGTGATGTCGCTGATCGCCACCCGTCCCGGCCCCGGCGCCGCCCGCGCCTACCGGTTCCCGCAGGTGGTCCGGCGGACAGCGGCCGGCGGCCAGGTGGTCGCCGCGCACCTGCCCGGGCAGAACCTCGCCGTCGCGTTGCTGCTTCTCGACGGCGGCGCGGGCCGGGAGCCGGTCGGCAAGGAAGGGCTCGGCGCGGTGCTGGCCAAGGCGCTGGAGGAGGGCACCGCGCAGCGGGACGCCACCGCGTACGCGCTGGCCATCGAGGCGCTCGGCACCGAGCTGTCGACCGGGCTGGACTGGGACTCGTTCCAGGTGAGCGTGCAGGTGCCGGTGGACCGGCTGACCGCCGCCGTGGAGCTGCTCGCCGAGGCGGTCCGTACGCCCCGGCTCGACCCGGCCGACGTGCGCCGGGTCCGCGACGACGAGGCGACGGCGCTGCGGATGGACTGGGCCAACCCGGGCCCGCGCGCCGACGCGGTGCTGCGGGCCGAGCTGTTCGGCGCGGAGCACCGGTGGGGCCGCCCGCTCTACGGCGACCCGGACAGCGTGGCCGCGCTGGAGGTGGACGACGTCACCGTCTTCCACTCCGAGTGGTTCATCCGCCCCGGCACCCTGATCGTCGCCGGTGACCTGGAGCGGATCGACCTGGACGCGCTCGCCGCGACGGCGTTCGCCGGCGCCGGCGGCGGCCCGGTGGAACGCGGCGGCCCGATCGACGTGCCGCTGACCGGGCAGCGCCGGATCATTCTGGTGGACCGGCCCGGCTCGGTGCAGTCCACGCTGCGGCTGGGCCACCCGTCCCCGCACCGCGCCCACCCGGACCACGTGCCGATGACGCTCGCCGGCACCGTGCTCGGCGGCGCGTTCACGTCCCGGCTCAACCACCTGATCCGCGAGGTGCGCGGCTACACGTACGGGATCCGGGGCGACTTCGCCTCGTCCCGGCGGTTCGGGCGGTTCGCGGTCAGCTCCGGCGTGCAGACCGCGGTGACCGCGCCGGCGCTCGTCGAGTCGGTGGGCGAGATCTCGCGCACCCAGCTGACCGGCGTCACCGAGGAGGAGCTGGAGGTGGCGCGTTCCTGGCGGGCCGGCCAGCTCTCGGTCGAGTTGCAGAGCCCCCGGGCGATCGCCGCGGCCCTGACCACGCTGGTCGTGCACGACCTGCCGGACGACTACCACGCGCGGCTGCGGGAGCAACTGCTCGCGGCGACCGTCGAGGACGTTTCCGCCGCCGCGGCGACCTACCTGCACCCCGAGTCGCTGACCATGGTGATCGAGGGGGACGCGGCGGTCATCCGGGACGAACTGGTCGCCAGCGGTCTCGGCGACGTGGTCGACCACACGTGACCGGACGGGGCGGCGGGCCTGTGATTCCCGTCGCCCCGCATCCGCGCGGTGGGAAACGTTTCCCACCCGCACCGCCCGGCTGGGTAGCCTCGCGGGCATGAGGATCGGCATTGTGGGAGCCACCGGTCAGGTCGGTGGCGTCATGCGGCAGGTGCTGGCGGAGCGCGAGTTCCCGGCGGAGCAGGTGCGCCTGTTCGCCTCGGCCCGGTCGGCCGGGCGCACCCTGCCGTGGCGCGACGGCGAGGTCACCGTCGAGGACGCGGCCACCGCGGACTACCGCGGCCTGGACATCGTGCTCTTCTCGGCGGGCAAGGCCACCGCGAAGGAGCTGGCTCCCCGGGTCGCCGAGGCCGGCGCCGTGGTGATCGACAACTCCTCGGCGTTCCGGATGGACCCGCAGGTGCCGCTGGTGGTCGCCGAGGTCAACCCGCACGCGATCGCCGACCGCCCGAAGGGCATCGTGGCGAACCCCAACTGCACCACGATGGCCGCCATGCCGGTGCTGCGTCCGCTGCACGACGAGGCCGGGCTGGTCAGCCTCGTCGTCGCCACCTACCAGGCGGTCTCCGGGGCCGGCCTGGCCGGCGTGGCGGAACTGGACGAGCAGGTCCGCAAGGTGGCCGGGGACGCCGCCGGGCTGGCCTTCGACGGCGGTGCGGTGGAGTTCCCGGCGCCGCGCTCGTTCGCCCGCCCGATCGCCTTCAACGTGCTCCCGCTCGCCGGCTCGATCGTCGACGACGGCTCGTTCGAGACCGACGAGGAGCAGAAGCTGCGCAACGAGAGCCGCAAGATCCTGGAGATCCCCGGGCTGAAGGTCTCCGGCACGTGTGTGCGGGTCCCGGTCTTCACCGGCCACTCGTTGCAGATCAACGCCCGGTTCGCCCGCCCGATCGACCCGGCCCGGGCCCGCGAGCTGCTCGACGGCGCGCCCGGCGTGGCGCTGCGCGACGTGCCCACGCCGCTGGAGGCGGCCGGCCAGGACCCGACGTACGTCGGCCGGATCCGGGCCGACGAGACCGTCGAGCACGGGCTCGCGCTGTTCTGCGCGAACGACAACCTGCGCAAGGGCGCGGCGCTGAACGCCGTGCAGCTCGCCGAGCTGGTCGCCGCCGAGCGCTGACCCCGCGGGCGTCCGTGCCGGGCCACCCGGCACGGACATCCGCGCAGCGGGTATGCCCGCCGGGTCGCCGGCCGCCCCGCGCCGGCAGGGCGGAGGTGCCGATGACGGCCGAAGGGGACACCGAGGCCGCCGGGATGCGTTCGGACACGGGCCGGGCGATCGGGTTCAGCGACGCGGTCTTCGCCATCGTCATCACGCTGCTGGTCCTCGACCTGCGGGTGCCCGAGACGGCGCCGGGCGGAATGCTGCGCGCGCTGCTCGACCAGTGGCCGGTCTACCTCGCCTATGTCACGTCCTACCTGTACGTGGCGGTCAACTGGCTGAACCACAAGGGGACGTTCCACCGGGTCCGCTGCGCCGACCGGGGACTGCACTGGGCCAACCTCGGCGTGCTGTTCAGCGTGGCGCTGCTGCCGTTCGTCACCGCGCTCGTCTCCCGCGCCGTGGAGGAGGGCGACGTCTTCGACGAGCGGGTCGCGGTGTCCGCGTACGGGCTGGTCGGCGTGATCCTGTCGATCACCTGGCTGTGGCTCTACCACTACCTGAGCCGGCACCCGGAACTGCTGGAGCCGCACGTCCCCGCCCGTTTCTTCGAGGCCGAACGCGTCCGGGCGCTGCTCGGCGTCCTCGCGTACGCGATCGCCGGTCTGGTGGGCGTGTTCCTGAGCGTGCCGGTGGCGCTCGTGGTGCTCCTGCTGCTGCCGATCTTCTACGGGCTGTCCAGCAACGGCTTCTACGACCTGCGCCGGCGCCTGAGCCACCGGCGGTGACGCCCCGCGTTACCCCGCCTCGGGCGGCGGGTAGACCGCCCTGCCGACACCGAGAGGGGAGCACCATGACAACGGTCGGAGAGTTCATGACGACCCGGTTGGTGACGATGGACGGCAACGACACGCTCACCGCCGCGGCGCAGGAGATGCGCGACAGCGCCATCGGCGACGTGGTGGTGACCGACGGCGACAACGTGGTCGGTATCGTCACGGACCGGGACATCACGGTGCGGGGCGTGGCCGAGGACATGGATCCCACCTCCACCCGGCTCAACCAGATCACCAGCAAGGACGTGGTGACGGTGAGCCAGTACGACGACGCGGTGGCCGCCGCCGACCTGATGCGCACGTACGCGGTCCGCCGGCTCCCGGTGGTCGAGGACGGCCGGCTGATCGGCCTCATCTCCATGGGTGACCTGGCGGTCGAGCGGGAACCCCAGTCGGTGCTCGCGGACATCAGCGCCGACGACCCCAACAACTGACCTGACCGACGCGGTGACGCCGGCTCCCGGTTCGGGGGCCGGCGTTCCGCGTCACGCAGGCGGCGCGGCGGTCACCCGGATCGGGCGAGGTTGACCGCGGAACGGGTGGGGACACCGCATCCCGGACGGAAGACCGCGGAACGCGGGAGGAGTCGCCCGGATGGTGGACATGGCCACAAGATTCTTCGAGGACCTGGACCGGCGGGGGTTCGAGCCCCTGTTGGTCAAGACATCCGGAACGCTGCGCTTCGACCTGCACGAGGGCCCGCACACCACGCACTGGCTGCTGGAGATAGAACGGGGCAACCTGCGGGTCCGGCAGGAGGACGGCGAGGCGGACACCGTGGTCGGCACCGAGCCGCGCCTCTTCGCCGAGCTGGTCGGCGGTGAGGAGAACGCCATCGCGGCGCTGCTGCGGGGCGACATGACTGTCGTCGGCGACCTCCGGCTGGTGTTGCAGGTCGAGCGGGTCTTCCCCGGTCCGCCGGACTCCCGGGGACCACGTCACACGTTCGGTGGGAGGGGCGCCTGATGCCCGGGCAGAACACCGTCCGCATCCTGGACGGCAACACGTTCGTGGTCAGCGAGGACAGCGGCGACATCGAGGCCACCCCGAACGAGCCGACGGGTCTCTTCTCGCTCGACACGCGCTACCTGTCGAAGTGGGTGCTCACCGTCAACGGCGAGCGGCTCAACGTCCTGTCCTACGACGACCTGCAGTACTACGAGGCCCGGTTCTTCCTGGTGCCCGGCATGGCCACGCACTACATCGACGCGAAGCTGTCGGTGATCCGGGAACGGGCGGTGGGCGGCAGCTTCCGGGAGACGCTGACCATCCTCAACCACGACGAGAAGGCGGTCGACCTGGAGGTCCGGATGGACGCCGGGTCCGACTTCGCCGACCTCTTCCAGATCAAGGACGAGATCCTGAACAAGAAGGGCGAGCTGTACGCCGAGGCCGAGTCGGACCGGCTGCGCCTGGGCTACCGGCGGGGCAACTTCCGGCGCGAGACCGTCGTCTCCGCCAACCAGCCGGCCCGCTACGACCAGCGCGGCTTCGCCTGGAGCCTGCGGCTGGAACCCAACGAGCAGTGGGACGCCGTCATCGACGTGCAGACGTTCGCCATCGGTCCCGGCGGCCGGGACCTGCGGATCGGGCTGCGCGCCCACGGCGTCGAGCGGCTCGCGCTCCAGCACGACCTGGAGGAGTGGATCAGCCGGGCCCCGAAACTGAACAGCGAGCACGAAGATCTCGCCGCGACCTACCGGCGGAGCCTGGTCGACCTCGCTGCGCTGCGCTTCTCGCCGCTGTCGCTCGGCGGGCAGACGCTGCCCGCGGCCGGCCTGCCCTGGTTCATGACCATGTTCGGCCGGGACAGCATCCTCACCTGCCTGCAGGTGCTGCCGTTCGCGCCGGAGATGTCGAAGACCACGCTGCGGATCCTCGCCGCGCTGCAGGGCACCCGGTTCGACGACTTCCGGGACGAGGACCCGGGCCGGATCCTGCACGAGATGCGCTACGGCGAGACCGCCGCGTTCGAGGAGCAGCCGCACTCGCCGTACTACGGCTCGGTGGACGCCACCCCGCTGTTCGTGGTGCTGCTCGACGAGTACGAGCGGTGGACCGGCGACGGGGCGCTGGTCAAGGAGCTGGAACTGGAGTGCCGGGCCGCGCTGAGGTGGATCGACAAGTACGCCGACCTGATCGGCAACGGCTACATCTGGTACGAGCGGCGCAACACCGACACCGGCCTGGAGAACCAGTGCTGGAAGGACTCGTGGGACTCCATCTCGTACGCCGACGGCACGCTGCCGCCGTTTCCCCGGGCCACCTGTGAGGTGCAGGGCTACGCGTACGACGCGAAGATGCGCGCGGCCCGGCTGGCCCGGGTGTTCTGGGGCGACCACACGTACGCCGACCAGCTCGAACGCGAGGCCGCGGAGCTGAAGCGGCGCTTCAACCAGGACTGGTGGGTCGCCGACCGCGGCTTCTACGCGCTCGCGCTGGACCCGGACGGGCGCCAGTGCGACGTGCTCAGCTCCAACATCGGCCACCTGCTGTGGAGCGGGATCGTGGACGAGGAACGGGCGTCGAGTGTCGCCGAGCACCTGGTGGGGCCCCGGCTCTGGTCCGGCTGGGGGGTGCGGACGCTGGCCGAGGGCGAGGTCCGCTACAACCCGATCGGCTACCACAACGGCACGATCTGGCCGTTCGACAACTCGTTCGTCGCCTGGGGCCTGCGCCGGTACGGCTTCAACGAGGAGGCGGCCACCGTGGCCAACGGCATCCTCGACGCGGCCGCCTACTTCGACGGCCGACTGCCCGAGGCATTCGGCGGCTACCAGCGGGAGCTGACGAAGTTCCCGGTGGAGTACCCGACCGCGTGCAGTCCGCAGGCGTGGTCCACCGGCGCGCCGCTGCTGCTGATCCGCACCATGCTGGGCCTGGAGCCGCACGAGGGGCACCTGGCGGTGGACCCGCGCCTGCCGATGGGCATGGGACGCATCGAGGTGCTGGACATCCCGGGCCGCTGGGGCCGGGTGGACGCGTTCGCCCGGGGCCGGCTCGACCTCGACGAGCTGGCCGAATGAGTCAGTGCCCGGGCGGACGCGCGGTGTGCGCCTCGTCCGGCGGCAGCAGGCAGAACTCGTTGCCCTCCGGGTCGGCCAGCACGGTCCAGCGCGGCAGCTCGCGTACCACTGTCGCGCCCGCCTCCAGCACGGCGGCCCGCTCCTCGGCGTCGCCGACCAGGTCGAGGTGGATCCGGCCGGGCGCGGGCAGCTCGGCGGCGGGGCTGATCCACAGGTCCGGCCGCCGGCCGTGCGGGTCGCGCAGCAGCACCGCCTCGGCCGGGGCGAGCGTGCCCTCGGCGAGCTTCACCCGGTCCTCCTCGACCACCGGCAGCCCGGTGACCGCGCTCCAGAACGGCGCGAGCAGGTACGGGTCGCGGCAGTGGATGACGATCGCGGCGAGGTCGGGCATGCCTCGAACCTAGTCGCCCGCGACGGCGGGCAGGACGTTGTCCAGGAACGCGGCGGACACCGCCCCCGGTACGCGGGCCCGGTCTGCC
Organism: Micromonospora sp. NBRC 110037; assembly: GCF_001652995.1. NCBI lineage: Bacteria > Bacillati > Actinomycetota > Actinomycetes > Micromonosporales > Micromonosporaceae > Micromonospora > Micromonospora sp. NBRC 110037. The sequence goes on along the minus strand of NZ_BBVA01000007.1, from coordinate 1,538 downwards.
GAGGGCAGTCGGCCCTACGGTCGCGTAACCTACCCGGGGTAAAGTTTCGCCATGTCGGAACTCGTGTACCCACCCGTGATCACCGCCGCGAAGACGATGTTCCGGCTTCTCGACCTGCGCCTCGACGTGTCCGGCAGCGAGCACGTGCCGCCCACCGGCGGCGCCGTGCTCGCATCCAACCACGTGAGCTACCTCGACTTCATCTTCTGCGGCTACGGCGCGCACCCGGCCAAGCGGCTGGTCCGCTTCATGGCCAAGGACAGCGTCTTCCGGCACCGCGTCTCCGGGCCGCTCATGCGCGGCATGAAGCACATCCCGGTCAACCGGGCCGCCGGCGCCGGCTCGTACGCCGCCGCGGTGAGCGCGCTGCGCCGCGGCGAGGTGGTCGGCGTCTTCCCGGAGGCGACGATCAGCCGCTCCTTCGTCGTCAAGGACCTCAAGAACGGCGCGGCCCGGATGTCGCAGGAAGCCGGCGTGCCGCTGCTGCCGGTCGCGCTCTGGGGCACCCAGCGCCTGTGGACCAAGGGCCGCCCGCGCACGCTCACCCGCCGGCACACGCCGATCACCATCATCGTCGGCGATCCGATGGACCCGGCCGCCTACCCGGACGCCACAGTCATGACCGCCGACCTGCGTACCCGGCTGTCGGCGCTCGTCGACCGGGCCCAGCGAGAGTACCCGGACCAGCCGTCCGGCCCGGACGACACCTGGTGGCAGCCGGCCCACCTGGGCGGCAGCGCGCCCACCCCGGAGGAGGCCGTCGAGCTGGACCGCTCCGAGCGCCGCACCCGCAGCGCCTCCTGACCCCCGCGGTCCGCAGCTCGGCTCGGCTCGGTAGATCTTGGTACGAAAAGGCCCCCATGAGGGCTGTCATGTCCCGGGACATGTGTCAACGGGAAGTCCCGATAGATGTGTCAGGGGTTGTGGATCGTGGGGGTGGGGGTGAGGGGGATGTAGTTCTTGTCGGGGTTGAGGTGGAGGTAGCCGATGGGTTGGCCGTCGGGGTGGTAGATGGTGACGTGGTTGTTGTCGCGGATGGCGGTGACGGTGGTGCCGGCGTGGGTGGTGCCGACGCTGGTGCGGTGTCCGGCGACGGCGATGGCGCCGTTGCTGGCGACGGGGCAGTGGTGCAGGGTGGCGTCGGTTTGCAGGGGTGGGCTGGTGGGTCCGCCGAGGGTGGGTGCGTGGGTCCAGGCGTGGGCGGGTGTGGTGCGGTGGGGTAGGGCGCTGTGGCGGCGTTGGGTGTTGTAGTAGCGGCGGTAGGTGTCCAGGAGTGTTTGCAGGGCGGTGAGGGTCTGTGGTGGGGGTTGGGTGCTCAGCCATTTTTTGAGGGTTTGGTGGTGGCGTTCGACCTTGCCGCAGGTTTGTGGGTGGTAGGGGCTGGAGTTGATCGGGCGGGTGCCGTGGTCGATCAGGGTCTGCACGAAGGTGGAGATTGATCCGGGTCGGGTGCGGCGGCTGGTGAACGCGATGCCGTTGTCGCTGAGCACGATGGCCGGCACGCCGTAGGCGGTGAACGCCTGTCTGATCGCGGTGAT